>MEOL01000016.1 GCA_001769215.1 Bacteroidetes bacterium GWF2_41_31 | reverse complement strand
GATTATCAATTAAACCGTAGTAATAATTAGTAATAGTGATTTAAGTGTTGACTGGGAGGGGTGGTCTGTATGGACTGCCCCTTTTTTCTTTATAATGAAGCTATGTTATTTTAACGAAGATGGCTATTATTTCCTCAAGGCATTGTAATCTTGGTCTTAATGACCTGAAAATACAATTGCCTACAAACTCATTTGAAAAGACGCAGGTTTTTATTGTATTTTTGAAATCATTATAAACTTTATCCGGATCATGATTTTCGTGAAATCAAGGCTGTCTATTCTTATGACCATTATTGGTATTACATTCACTCAAATAACTACTGCTCAATATATTATGAAATCAGTTAGCCTTGATTCATTGTTACAAACCATTAAAGATCCTAATAAAAAGGTGGACGCAATTATAGCGTTTCTGGAAGAACCTCAAAACCAATATTTGGAAATTGCTGCCAGTTATGCTAACCGGGCATTTATAATTTCGCAACAAAATAATTATATGAAAGGTAATATTCAGGCAATGATCAAGCTTGGAGACTATTATTTCCGAAGTGGCGATTATAAGAACGCGATGGAGTATGCCCAGAGATCAAGAGAAATGGCGGGTGACTTAGGTTTTAACAAAGAGTTAGCTAATTCGTTAAGTCTTATTGGTATAATTTATACTGAATTAGGCGATCACGACAACAGCTCGCGATATTTTTTCCAAAGTTTAAAATTATTTGAAAAGCTTGAGGACAAGAAAGGAATAGCTCAGGCATTGGGAAATATTGGTTTGAACTTTTACAACCAACAATATTATGATAAGGCCCTTGAATACTACAACAATTCATTATTGATTGCAAAAAGCATTGACAATCAATCGCTGATAAAAAAACAGTATAATAACATCGCTGTTGTGTACGGTGACTTAAATAAATATGATACATCAATCGTTTTTTTACAAAAAGCACTGGCAATCAGTATTGAACTTGGCGATAAACTTGGGCAAGGCATCAATATTATGAATATTGGGCATATTCAAATGATTGAGGGTAATTTTGATAGCGCATTAATTAGTTTTCAACATTCTCTTGCCCTTTTAACCGAAATGAACAATCCATCACATATTTCGGAATGTAATTTCAATTTTGGCTATTGTTATTATCATTTAAACAAAATAAGTGAAAGTATTGATTTTTTCAAAAAGGCTTTGAATCAGGGGCAAACTATTGGTTATTACACAATTATCAATAATTCCGCCAAAATGTTGAACCAGATATTTATCAATAGGAAAGATACAATAAGTGCCTATAGGTATGTATTATTACAAAATAAATCATTAGATAGCCTCTATACATTTCAAAAACAGGATCTTTTAACAAAACATGAATTACAGTATATCTATGAAAAGAAGGAGTTTGAATTAAAACTGGCACAAAATAAAAGAGATAATGTATTGCTCTTAATTATCTTCGGTCTTATTTTAGGACTTATCATTGTAGTATTAATACTTTCAAGATACAAATTAAAATCCAAAATCGTCATTGTAGAGAAAGAAAAAATAGAACTGGAGAAGGAAAAAATTGAATCTGAATTAGTTATTAAGGACAAAGAACTTACTGTTAACCTGATTTCATTATATAAGAAAAATGAGATGTTGATTGATATTGCTCATAAACTTGGACAACTCGAATATACAACAAGCGGAAAGGAACCGAGGAACGTGTTAGCTCAAATTAGTAAGGAACTAAGAAATAGTACTGTTGATAAAATGCTAAATGAATTTTCACAACGTTTTCAAGAAGTTCATGCTGGTTTTTATGAAAAATTGTTATCACTTTATCCTGACCTGACTCAAAATGAGTTGAAATTATGCGCCTTTCTTCGACTAAATATGTCAACTAAAGAGATTGCCGAAATTACCGGTCAACAATTCACTTCAATTGATAAAGCAAGGTATCGTTTACGAAGAAAATTGAACCTTTCTGGTCCAGAGGCAAATCTTGTAACTTTCCTGTCAAGGTTTTAGACAACCAGAAATAAAGCCCCTTTTTCTTTTTTTATAATTCCCTGTTTATCTCAGCCTTTCAACTGCGAAATTTATTTCATATCGGTACTCAGCCAATTCACGAGTTATCATATTCATTATCATGTTATTAAATTAATATGTCCTAAAAATGTGAAGAATTTAATTGGGCCTTGTATCGAAATTGTCTGTATGTATAATTTTTTTTTTGCTCATTTATGATTGTCCTTTGCAGCGAATAAAAATACTTAGTTAAATGCCACAAAAGCAATCAGCAGATAACAAAAGTTCAGAAATTTCAACAGAAATTACTGAGTATATTAAAAAATTGGAGTTACAACTTTTGGTGCTAAATAAAATTCTGCTTAAAAATAATAGCTTAATCTCTAAAAACGAAAAGATTCAAGATAATCCAGATTCAAGCAAATCTCATAAATAGCTTGAGCAAGATTGTTATAATGTATTCACAGTTGAATGAAAAAACACTTTTTAAATTAATCATTCTTTACAAATTTAAAACCCTAATAAAATGAAAAAACGTTTATTCACAATTCTTGCTGGTATGTTGATACTGGCGTTTGTTAATCCTGTATGGTCCCAGGTCTGGGAGCCAATGGGCCCGGAAGGAGGAAATATCATCAGTATTGACTCAACATCATCTTACTTATTTTCAGCAGTTTATAATAAAGGTGGCGGCAATGGGGGTGGGATTTTTAAATCTGCTGATAATGGACAATCATGGGAAAATATAACAGGTAACCTGGAGAATAAAGCTGTAAGAAATATGTGGATAGATGGAGATACAATTCTGGTCTCCATCATTGCCACTAATAACGGGGGTGTCTATTCTGATAATGGAGGTATTTTCCGTTCCACCGACAATGGAGAAACCTGGACAAGAATATTAACAACCATGAATAATACGCGTATTGCCTATTTAAAAACCAACAACGTTATGTTTATGGGAGGCTACGGGGGGGTATCCCGCTCATACGATCAAGGCCAGACATGGCAGGTGAAAAATGGCGGCCAGAGTCCTTTAAATTCTTATGTGCATTCATTAGAATCGATGAATGACACCATCTTTATCGGTGTTATAACGGGAATATTTCGTTCCACCGACGATTGTCAAACATGGACAATAGCAGATGCTGGAATCCCATCGGCTGGATATAATGATTGGATTATTGATTTAGATAAAATAGGAAGTACATTATATGCAGCCTCCTATATAGGAGGGGTTTTTAAATCAAGTGATCACGGAAGCTCGTGGGTATCTGTTAATAACGGATTGACAGATTTGAATATGCAATCACTATATTCAATAGGCAGCACGCTGTTTGCTGGTACTTATTTTGATGGTATCTTTAAATCGACAGACGGTGGTGATAACTGGTATCCTGTAAATCAGGGATTACCAAATGAGTATGTGAATTGTTTTTTTCAGCACAGTAACCATTTATTCTCGGGCGGGGTAGATGGTGTTTATAAAAGCGATGATAATGCTGGAAGTTGGACAGAGTCAAATCAAGGAATTGCCGGGCATGTTATCGGAACTTTTACAAAACGATCCGAAGTAATAATGGCAGCAGCTCATGAATACCTTTTTGCAGGAACCTTCATGGGGAGAGTGTACCGGTCAGCTGATAATGGTTTAAACTGGGAACCCGTCAACGATGAGATAAGGGTTGGTGGAATTGGGACAACAAACTCATTGGTAGTTAAAGATAGTATGATTTTGGTAGGAACCGAAAATTCGGGCGTTCTTTATAAGTCGGCTGATTTAGGTGAAAATTGGGAAACAATTTCTTTTCCAGGTGGCCTGGCGCCCTCATCTATGCTTACGGTGGGTGAAAGGATTTATACACCTTCCGGGCCTCTTTACTTTACAGATGATGAAGGAATAAGCTGGGATATTTTTCCAACACCTAATTCTGCAGTAGTTCATATGGTAAAAAAGGGTGATGATCTTTTTATTGTCGAAGTTACATCTGGAGGATCCATTTATAAAAAAGTTTATATGTTGGACACAGTGACATCGGGTTTTATTTATATGGGTGAAACTATTGAAAATATTCATTCTTTTGGTGCTTTAGGTGATACTTTGTACGCTGGTGTTACCAATGAAGGGATCTATAAATCAGGCGATAATGGGGTAACGTGGGTTTTTGATGGTTTGGATGGTCTTACAATGAATGGTTTTTATGCATCAGGTGATATTCTTTTTGCCCGTGATAATTTTACAGTTTTCGGAAAGAATAATATAAACGGCGAATGGACAGATATAAATTATGATCTCCCCACTGAGCCTAATGGATACGCATCAGCATTATTTGCAAATGACGGAAAGCTTTTTACATCGGTTTCATCACGGTCACTCTATGCATCCGATCTGGCATTTTTTACTTTTGTTGCTCCAGATCAGCCCGATGCGATTTCAGGCCCTATCGCACCTTGTATTGGATCTTCACAAACCTACAGTGTCACTAATGTCCCCTATGTAACCTATACATGGCAGTTTCCTGCCGATTGGACCGTTTTGGGAGGGGCCGGGACCAATGAAGTTACTGTCGAAGTCGGTACACAGTCGGGTGTAATAATTGTTACCCCCTCCAACATCTTTGGAACAGGCCCGGCCCAGGCTTTATCGGTTACACCTGTTCCAATAGTTCCTGCCGGTGTTTCAATTATGGCAGATAACAACCCAAGTTGTCCCGGTTTTAATGTTAATTTTACAGCCACCCCGATAAACGGGGGTAACCCTTTCTATCAATGGTATGTAAATGGAGATTCTGTTGGTACAGACCAGGCAACCTATTCCTACATTCCGGATAATGACGATCAGGTGTACGTTGTAATGACTTCCGACCTGAGTTGCACAACTGACAATCCTGCAACTTCCGATTCCATAACAATGGTGATAGGCGACTTAAATCCGGTGAGCGTGACCATCACCGCTGATCAAAATAATGTGTGTGAGAGTACTATTGTAAATTTTCTTGCTATTCCTGTAGCTGGTGGAAATGCTCCGGTTTATCAGTGGTATGTCAACGGTACTTTTACCGGTAATGGGGAAACCTATTCCTATTCTCCGTCTGATGGCGATGTGGTTTTTGTTATCATGACTTCTTCACTCGAATGTACCACCGGCAACCCTGCGGTATCAAATACCCTCCAGATGCAGGTTTCGCCATACATTGACGTAACGGCTACTATCGCGATTACACAGAACAACCTCTGTGAAGGATCAGAATTCAACTTCACTTCAGCAACTACAGGTGGCGGGAACGACCCTCAATACCAATGGATGGTAAATGGTGTCCAGGCAGGAGAAAACATGCCGGAATTTACCTATGTTGCCGAAAATGGCGATGAAATCAACCTGGTCTTCACTTCCGGCGAAACCTGTACCACCCAAAACCCGGTAACTTCCAATGCCATCACCGCAGTTGTGAACCCGCTGCCTGAGGTTAGCTGGCCCGGGTTTGAACCCGATACCTTGTGTATCGAAGACTGGGGTCCTGTTACGCTTTCCGGAGCAACACCTGCGGGTGGCACATACTCTGGTG
>MEOL01000015.1 GCA_001769215.1 Bacteroidetes bacterium GWF2_41_31 | reverse complement strand
GCAATGATTTTAATGGGTGCTAATTATAGCAGAATGACGTTGCTTAAAGAAGCAATTGAAATAGGTGAACAGATCATTGAAAAAGCAACAAGATACGATATGAAGTTGGAAATAGCAGATGGGCGAAGTATCATGGCCGTGGCGTATGCACAGGGAGGTGATTACGACAATAGCTCAAAGCTTTATTTTGAAAACCTCAAGCTTTATGAAAAACTTAATGAGAAAAGATTGTTGGGAATAACGATGGGAAACATTGGGGCCGATTTTCTCGAACAGCGGAGTTACGAGAAAGCATTGGAATACGCGAATAAGGCACTTAGTATAGGTATTGCAACAAACGATATGACTCTGGTTACTGATCAGTACAGCAATCTTGCAGCAATTTATTATTCTGGTACACACAACCTGCCTGAAGTGCTTAAATATTTTTTTAAATCTCTGGAGATAGCAATCAAAATAGATGATTTCCAACTTCAGGGAAATAACATGCTCAATATTGGTCACGTTTATATGGAAATGAATAACTTGGATTCATCGTACTTTTTTTTTAATAATGCGCTATCTATCTTTCAGAAGTTAGATAATCCTATTTCATTGGCTGACAATTATATAGCTTTAGGAAACTATTTTTACCTGACCAATGATTTTAAAACAGGTAAAAAACTTGCTTCGCTTGGCTTTGAAATTGGAGGAGAATACAGGAAATTTCAAACAATATTTGAGGCTGCTAATTTATTACATAAAATATATCTTTCTGAAAATGATACCATAGAAGCATACAAATACTACATCATTAAAACTGATTCAAAAGATAGCTTATATCTACTCCGAAATCAGAATGAATTGTTTAAACTAGAGTTTCAGTATAATCAGGAAAAAAGAGTCAAAGAACAAAGGATGAGGCAGCTAAGATTTAATTTCATTCTTGGGTTTATCATTCTTGGGTTGTTGTCAGTCCTAACTATTATTGTTCTTTTCAATTCACGGCAAAAAATCAAGATTAAAAACATGATCCTGGAGAAAGAAAAAATTGAATCGACCTTGAATTTTAAGAGTAAGGAGCTAAGCATAAACTTATTGGCCCTGCTGAAGAAAAACGAACTTATCGCCAAAATCAGTCAGAAAGTCTCTGAATTTGAGAATGCGCCTTCTAAAATTGATCTGAAGGAAGCGGCAATCAGGCTTAACAATGAAATCAAACAGAGTTCTGACGACCGGCTCTGGCAGGAATTCTCTATGCGATTCAAAGAAATTAATAGTGTATTCTATGATAAACTGTTGAAGAAATATCCAGATCTTTCGCAAAGTGAAATAAAACTATGCGCTTATCTGAGGCTCAATATGTCTACCAAGGAAATCTCCGACCTCACGGGACAAAGTACCGAAACATTGGGAAAAGCGCGTTACCGCCTGCGCAAGAAATTCGGATTGACCAATTCGGATAGCAATCTGGTAACATTTTTAACACATATCTGATTAATCGGGTCTATTTCTTTTAGCATAGAACTTTTCCTTAAACCAAAAATTTGTCACAATTACTTGACCTGTGTAAGATTTCATGAGATTCTTTGCATTACCGGAGGGTAAACTTTTGATTTGAGTAATTTGGTTCATTCATGTCCAGATCCATTTAACAGAAAATTGGGATATCCGATCAGCTCCTGTGCTGATTTTCAGTTATTTTCATGATTCAACTTTTTAGACCGGATTCATTAATCAAAGGGTGGAACTGCTTACAAGTATATGATGTATTTAGGCTGCACCTCATTTTTCGGTCCTTCCTGCAAGGTGGAGCTGCTTACAAGTATAATATGTTTTGGTTTTAAGGCTGTAATTTGAGGTGCAGCGCACCGAAAATATTTATAGCCAATCTAATATCAGTAGATTCAAGGTGCGGAGCACAGCAATATTGTTTTTACGTTTAAACAAACGGGAAAATAGGACGGTGCGCTGCACCTTAAAAAGTGTGTTCTTGTCTTTCTATAAATATCAGCGGTACTCTGTACCTGTTGATTTGCAATTTTATATCTTATAACGGGAGATGATCGGATATCCCATTTAACAGTAACATAATACCTGAGAAACTTTAATGTCATAATACTTTATGCTTATTACCACCTAATCGTCTCCAAAATCCCTGACCTATAATTAAGAGTAGCACTCATTCTGGAAAGAGATAAAACAATAAGCACCTTACAAACAACAACTTAAGGTGAATTGTCCATAAAATGTCCAATCAATTCCAATTTCATATACCATTTTTGTACAACTGTTTTATTAGGCTATCCCATACCAGATAGTTGATATTTGCATCCAGATTAAAAAATCTTACAATGCGGATTAAAAAAAAACACAGTATTTGTGAACCTCCCGTTTTGCAACAAACCAATAACGATTTGTTTCTACGACGAATTCAGGTTCAGAACACCATTATTAAAAAAATGCTTAGTGAAATTGATCTTCCGTCCAAAGTTGATGCCGACCAGAAACCTGTAGATAAGATAAACAACCTATATGACGAACAGGAATCAGATTTATCAACTTGACACGTCAAACCTCAGTACTGGTAACAAAAGTAAATTAAAGAAATGAAATACTATTAAAAACCATGTGATGTGAAAAGACTACTTTTTTCTTATTCATTCAATTATTAATCAAATCAATAAAATACACAATTATCATGAAAAAATCATTACTCTTTCTCATTATGTTGTCTTTCAGTATAATGGGATTCTCGCAAACGTCAGACTGGAAATGGCAGAATCCACTTCCTCAGGGGAACAATCTTGCAGAAATTCATGTTTTTGATGGGAATACAGCAATTGCAGTAGGTAATATTGGAACAATTATTAAGACAACTAATGGAGGGATTTCCTGGGATATACAAGAAAGCAATACTCAGGAATTTCTGAATTCCGTATTTTTTATTGACAACAATACCGGCTGGGCAGTAGGCAATAATAAAGTG
This sequence comes from Bacteroidetes bacterium GWF2_41_31, assembly GCA_001769215.1. Lineage (GTDB taxonomy): Bacteria > Bacteroidota > Bacteroidia > Bacteroidales > F082 > UBA6244. The sequence goes on along the minus strand of MEOL01000015.1, from coordinate 2,589 downwards.
TTATTAAAGACGACAGATGGAGGAACAAATTGGACTACAATTATAATTGATCCTGACCCAACTTCATTTTTTAATCTCTACAGCATTTTTTTCATAGATGAGAATATTGGGTGGATGACTGGTAGTACCACGCATACCTATAAAACCACGGATGGTGGAATGACATGGTCATTTTTAAACTATGCCCCTGAATATGGCGGGGCGGACATTCAATTTGTTGACCAAAACAACGGCTGGATGGTATCAGGGGGGACCGTTTACAAAACAACTACCGGAGGGCAATACTGGGATCTTTATTTTATTAACTTTAATAATCCCGGGGATTATCCTTTTGCAATTCATTTTATTGATGCGAATATTGGCTGGGTGGTTGGTGGAAACCCTGCTAATGGAGGAGGCTTAATATCAAAAACAACAGACGGGGGGGTGACCTGGACCGTCCAATCAAGTGGCATTACAGAAAGTTTATATTCAGTTTATTTTACAGATGCAAATTCCGGATGGGCTGTGGGTAGTGATAAGATATTATATACAATTGATGGAGGAGATAATTGGTTGGTTCAGGCAACGCTTATTCCTGAAAATTCAATTTCAGTAAAGTCTGTGAAATTTACTAGTAGCAGTATTGGCTTTGTTGTTGGCGACTTTGGTGTAATCTATAAAACTACCAATACGGGAACCGATTGGGTTAGCCAGTTAAACAGTGTCGTTCCATACAATAATGCCCTTAATGGTTTGGATTTTATTGATGAAACAACCGGATTTGCAGTCGGAATATTAGGTTCAATAGTAAAAACAACAGATGGCGGCAATAATTGGACTATTAAAAATAGTGGACTAGGGGTGCCACTCAATAATGTTGACATGATTGATAGTCTTACAGGTTGGGTTGTTGGAGGTTCCGGAAAAATCATTAAGACAATGGATGGTGGTAATACGTGGATAGAGCAGTCGAGCGGGGTAACAAATATCCTGTATGGATTGCACTTCCCTGTCGATTCATTAACGGGTTGGATTACAGGCACGGGTGGACGTATTCTTAAAACCACGGATGGGGGAGCGAATTGGACTATACAGGCAAGTGGAGTGACGGGTTCAATAAGGACTGTTTATTTTATTGATAATAATACTGGTTTTACTGCAACAGCTGGGAAAGTACTAAAAACAATAAACGGCGGGACCACCTGGACTAGTCAAACTATAGCAAGTTCAACACTCATTATAAATTCAATATATTTTACAAACCCTACGACAGGTTGGATTGTTGCTTCCCAGGGAAAAATTTTTGGCACTACAGATTCAGGGAACTCCTGGCAGGAAAAAACGAGTGGAGTTGGATGGGCTTTATATTCCGTTAAATCTACCCCAAATTCGGTAATTGTAGTAGGGAATGGGGGTATTATGCTTAAATCAACGGATGGGGGTGAAAATTGGATACCTCAGAATAGCAAAACTTATAATCTCCTATATTCAGTTGATTTAATTAATGATTCAACTCTGTGGGCAGTTGGAGTTAAAGGTACAATATTACACAAAGGGGTAACTCCTGCCCCAACCGCTTTTGTTGTCATCGGTGGCGGTTCTTATTGTGAAGGTATCGGTGGTTTACCTGTTGGCCTTTCAAATTCTGAAGTGGGAGTTACCTATACCCTTTTTAAAGATGGAGTAGCCCAGGTTCCTACTGTTGCCGGTACAGGCTTACCAATTAGTTTTGGGCTACAAACCGAAGGCATCTACACCGTTGAAGGAACAAATACTATCGGAACAACCGCTATGACCGGTAGTGCCGTGATTACTGAGTTTAGCCCCGAACAACCAGTGTTTAACCCTTTTGGGCCTTACTGCCAGTTCGCGGTTCCCCAGGTTTTACCCGATACTTCAACTAATGGGATTACAGGATCGTGGAACCCTGCTATCATCAGCACCGACTTGCCCGGTACCTATGAATACATCTTTACCCCCGACTCCGGGCAATGTGCCGGTATCGATACTACAATCATAATGGTTAACGATGTCCTGCCAGTAAGCGTGGCAATCGCAGCCGATCAAAATGATGTTTGTGCGGGCACACAAGTAACCCTTACCGCTACCCCGGTGAATGGGGGTAATCCATCGTACCAATGGTATGTAAATAGCAGTACTTTCGGCAGCGATCAGGACACATTTACCTATACACCTGCCGATGGTGACCAGGTTTATGTTGTTATAACTTCCGACCTGGATTGTGTTTCGGATAATCCTGCTACATCCAACACCATCAGCATGTTGGTTAACGACCTGCTTCCGGTCAATGTAAGCATCGTTGCCGATCAGAATGATGTTTGTGCGGGCACACAAGTAACCCTTTCCGCTACTCCGGTGAATGGGGGTAATCCGTCTTACCAATGGTATGTAAATAACAGTACTGTCGGCAGCGATCAGGACACATTTACCTATACACCTGCCGATGGTGACCAGGTTTATGTTGTCATGACTTCCGACCTGGATTGTGTTTCGGATAATCCTGCTACTTCCAACACCATCAGCATGTTGGTTAACGACCTACTTCCTGTCAATGTAAGCATCGATGCCGATCAAAATGATGTTTGT
>MEOL01000014.1 GCA_001769215.1 Bacteroidetes bacterium GWF2_41_31 | reverse complement strand
AGATTTGGCTTTTGAATTTGGTTCATGGATAAGCCCAATGTTTAAATTATTGCTGATAAAAGAATATCAAAGATTAAAGGAGGTTGAAAGTAATCAGTATAATCTTGAGTGGAATGTGAAAAGGGTTTTAACGAAAACAAATTATCAAATCCATACCGAAGCTGTTAAAGACTGTATATTGCCAAAAAGAAATTACGATAAAGACAAAGAATGGCTGCTATATGCTGAGGAAGCAGATTTATTGAATGTTGCATTATTTAAGTGTACTGCAAAAGATTGGAAGGATGCGAATACAGTAAAAGCTAAAAAAGGACTTAATATTCGTGACTTTGCAAGTATTAACGAACTCGTTGTACTTTCAAATCTTGAAAGCATAAATTCGATTTTAATTCGTAATCAAATCGATAAATCAGAACGATTCAGACAACTTAGAGACACCGTACAAATTCAACTAAAATCGCTTGATGACCAGGATTTTATGAAAGCTTTGAAAAAAGTGTCAGATGATATTTATATTGAAAATAAAAAGAGATTAAAATAAACAACGAAACGGCAACAATGCATCATACTTTATGGCGGGTTACGTTATTAAAATGAACATTTTAGTTACAAATATAAATCGGTGTGGCAAGATAGAAGTCCGCCACAAAGCATATGCACGCCCGGTAAGCGAAAATATAAGAGCAATTAAAACATGAACAAATGAGGGATTACATACTTGTACTATTGATAACTGCTTTTTCAAGTCAATTGTATTCTCAGACAAATACAAATGAAAAAGAAATCCGTGACAGCACCAGGGCTAAAAAAGTTGAAAATTATTTATCCATAACACTTTACCCAGAATATATCGGGCAGCTAAACATGAATGAAAGACAGGAACTCTTTCTAAACATAGATACTATTAGCTATGACTGGTATGAAAAACTGGAAGAAGAATTATTAGGTCAAAATACACCAGAAATAAGCTTTAAGAATAGTCCATTAAAAGGAATCTGGATGGAGAAAGAAAATAAAACAGACTTTATAATATTTCACCCTGTTTATGATGGCCAATATCCAATCTTCTATTTACAGTTTGAGAATAGAAATGTAGTACCGCGCAAATATGGAGACGGGCCGTATTGGTATAAACTAAGCGGGAATTATATTCATACAAAGTGGTTTCATTCAAGCAATTCAAACTTTAAGATATCCTACTTTAAAATGTCAGAGGATAGTTCAAGTTTTGACATTAGTATTTTCTACGACAGTCCTTATCTCGAGAACGACACCTTAACATTTATAAAATTTGAAAAGAACGACTAACCCTGCCACCGTCCCTGCCTGCGCCGAAGCTTCGGCAGGCAGGTCTTCGCTACCAATCACATGATTTTTTTTGCCAACGCACACGGATTAGCATGATACTTTTGGATTGAAACTGACAATAAAATTGTATTTTGCGGACTGATAACTGGATTAAAAATGAGATTAAAAGGATAACATGAGTTTGTTTCAAAAATCGGTAGAGAAAAAATATTTAAACGAGTTAGATTCCGTTCTGATTGACAAGAAATACAAGGAATTTCAAAAATACTTTGGAAATCCTTCGATTCAGGAGAACATCAGAAATTCAAAGGAGGAGCAATTTCAAGAGGGATTTTTACGGGAACTTTTCGTGTCGATTTTTGAATATACTCTCAATCCGCAACCCAATTTCAACCTGACAACAGAATTAAAAAACATTGTCAACAGCAAGAAAGCTGATGGCGCCATTTTGAAAGGCGAAGATGCCATTGCGGTTATTGAATTAAAAGGAACTGACACAACCGACTTAGACAAAATTGAAACACAAGCATTCGGGTACAAAAACCACCATCCGAAATGTGTTTATGTGATTACTTCAAACTTTGAAAAACTTCGTTTCTATATTCAAAATGCGGTTGACCATATCGATTTTGACTTATTCAACCTGACACGGGAGCAGTTTTCGTTAATGTGGCTTTGTTTGGCAAAAGACAATTTGCTAAATGGATTACCTCAGAAAATAAAAGAATTATCGCTTTTACAGGAAGAAAACATTACCATAAAACTGTATGCAGATTATTCAAAATTCCGGGAAGCGATATACAACAACCTTGTAAAGAACAATCCGGAAACCGATGCTTGTACTGAGCGAAGTCGAAGTAAACTTTTACTTTTCAAGAAAACCCAGAAATTGCTTGACCGTTTTCTGTTTATCTTATTTGCCGAAGATCGACTTCTTGTACCAGCTAATTCAATAACGCAAATTGTTGAAAAATGGAAAGATGATGTTGCATTTGGTGATAAAAAACCTTTATATAATATTTTTAAACAATATTTTAATGTTCTAAATACGGGTCGTCCAAAAGGTGGTAATCGAGAAGAAATATTTGCGTACAATGGCGGACTGTTTGCGCCCGATGAAATACTGGATAACATTTCTATTGACGATGAAATTCTACTCAAGCATACTTTAACTTTAAGTCAGTACGATTTTGAAACCGATGTAGATGTAAACATTCTTGGTCACATTTTTGAACATTCGCTTGGCGAAATTGAAAATGTTCAAGCTGAAATAAAAGGCGAAACAGTTGATAATCAAAAGACCAAACGCAAAAAGGACGGAATTTTTTACACTCCAAAATACATAACCAAATACATTGTAGAAAATACCATTGGTAAACTTTGCGAGGAAAAGCGGAAAGAACTTGATATGGTTGATGAAGAATACGCCAAGGGCCGTAAAAACCGCAAAAAGGACACCATAAAAACGCTTGACGATAAACTTACCAATTATCGAAACTGGCTTTTAAGTTTAACCATTCTCGACCCGGCTTGTGGTTCGGGGGCGTTCTTAAATCAGGCTTTAGACTTTTTGATAACCGAGCATCGCAAAATTGACGATTTACGAGCACAAATTTTTGGAAGTGGTTTGGTTTTCTCCGACATCACCACCGACATTCTCGAAAAAAACATTTATGGCGTTGACTTAAATGAAGAATCGGTTGAAATTGCAAAACTCTCTCTTTGGTTACGTACTGCCCAAAAAGGAAGAAAACTAAACAAACTGAACAACAATATAAAGTGCGGAAATTCGCTGATTGACGATCCCGAAGTTGCCGGTGAAAAAGCATTTAACTGGCAACAGGAATTTCCGGATATTTTTCAGGAAAAGGAAAAAAAAGCATGGCACATTACTACGGCAACACATAATTCGAGATACTCGCAACGGATGTTCGATAACCATGTTGTACTTGGAGAAGCAGAATGGTTTGATGCTGAAGATGAAATAATAATAACCCAAACGGTTCGAGATATAGTCATAGCTGACAGGCTAAATGTGGTAGAATATAATATCTGTGGCGACCATATGCATATATTGCTGGTATGCGAAGAAGAAGAACTATCGAAAATAGTAGGAAAACTAAAATCGATAAGTGCAAAGGAACGAAATAGAAAGCGGGGCTATACTAGTGAAGCTATCGGCACGGCCGTAACAAGGGGGCATGCCCCCTTGTCCGTAGCCGTAGATGCGCCTCTGCCGGAAGAAGACGAGGCTACGAAACGGGGGATAACGCAGCGGCAGGTCTGGACGCAGAAGTTCGGAAAATCGGAAATAAAAGACGATGAATACCTGGCGAATGCGATAGCATATATCCGAAACAACCGCATAAAACACGAACTGCCCGAAATAAAAGAAATAGAAAAACTAAAAAAAGAATTCCTAACCACGCCTGAACATGCCTTCCGCCCCGAATATAAAGGAGGTTTTGATGTTGTGATTGGGAACCCGCCGTATGTCCAGCTCCAGTCGATCGGAGAAATGAGCGATATTCTTAAAAAGAGTGGCTACGAAACATTTGACAAAGGCGCCGACTTGTATTGTGTTTTCACTGAACGCGGATTTAAATTATTGAAACCCGGTGGTTTGCAATCGTTTATTATGCCTAACAAATGGATGTTGGTGGAGTATGGCAAACCATTGCGGAAATTTTTGGCAAAAACCGGATTACGACAGATTCTTAACTTTGGCGATATTCAGTTTTTTAATGAAGCAACTACCTATGTTTGCATTTTTGTAACACAGAACAGCAAACCGTTTGACCACCTCGAAGTTTTATCGTTCAACAAAAAAACGTATCATGGCGATTTTATTACGGAGGTAAAAAAGAATCTCTACGAATATTCTTCTTCGAAGTTTGGTGAATCAGAATGGAGTATCCAGCCTTATCACGATTCAATAAAGCTAGAGAGAATGAAACTTAATGGTATCAAATTGAAAGATTTGCCAATAAGCATAAATTATGGGATAAAAACAGGTTACAATGATGCCTTTTACATTGATGAAGAAACCCGCAACAATTTGATTGCAACCGATGCAAAAAGTGATGAACTAATAAAACCAATGGTTAGGGGAAGAGACATTTCGGTTTATGGAATTACAGGTTTTGAATATTTGATTGGTACTTTTCCTGCTTTAAAACTGGAAATTGATCATTATCCTGCTATCAGGGATCATTTACTTTCCTTTGGGTACGACCGGATAAAACAAACCGGTGAAAAGGGTGCTCGAAAAAAAACTAACAATTGTTGGTTTGAAACACAGGATAGTATCAACTATTACAAAGAATTCTCAAAACCCAAAATCATTTATCCAAATATGACATCGGTTTTTCCATTCACATACGACGAAAGCGGATTTCTGAGCAATGACAAAAGTTTTATTCTCACTTCCAATGACGATTCCATTTCCTTACTTTTCCTCACAGCACTATTCAATTCATCTTTGGCGAAACTTTGGATTTGGTATAACTGCCCTGAATTGCAAGGAGGGACGCGGGAAATCCGTAAAGTCTATTTCGAACATTTTCCGGTTCCGAAATCCGGAGATGAACAAACAATACAACTCGCAAATTATGCTTCGGAACGTACCCGCTGTACAAATGACCTGCAAAACAGTATTGCAAAATTTACCCGAACCATTCAGCGCAAATTTAATATTGAAAATTTGCCGGTAAAATTGCAAAACTGGCATATGCTTTCATATCCCGAATTCATTAAAGAACTGGCAAAAAAGAGAATAAAAGTCAGCCTTTCCGAAGAAGCCGAATGGGAGGAATATTTCAACGAACAAAAATCAAAAGCCCAAACCTTAAAATCCGAAATCGAAAAAACCGACAAAGAAATCGACCAAATGGTTTATGAGTTGTATGGTTTGACAGAGGAGGAAATAAAAATTGTGGAGGAAACGGTATGATAGCCCAAACGCACACCGTATCTTCCCATTTCTGGCGCGTGTTTTTTTCAACGCGCGCCTTTACCAATAACCACAACCCCAATTGAAAGCCGCAACCATGGTGACCCTAGCTATTTTTTTGAATTATTTTTTTTAATGCATTTTGCACCACCTGAATATCACGTTCTTCATTGCGTATAATTCTATTCTGAGCATCAATTAAAAAATCGGTAAAGGAAATAACGACCAGATCGATCTGATGCTTGGGAAGCAACTCGGCTCTGCGTTTGTCATATAACCGCCGCTGTTCCTCACGTGTGACTCCACTGACGGTTTTCATTCTGGATTTATAAAAAGGGGCACCGGGGTCGCTGGCCGGCATTTCTTTATACCCTACCACCAACTGTAGTTGTTCGTAAAAAGCATCTACCGGAAGTTTTGTCCTGCTGACGCCATCCTTATGAACATCGCCAAGGAGAAAATCGAACCTCTTTTTGCGGTTAGCTTTCCGGCCCAGTACCCGGTCGCATAAATCAATCACGTAAGTTGCATCGCTTTGCGCACGTGATAACGAATCCTCTTTCCCTGCAGTACTTTTCTCATCCTGCTTGTACGGCGTCGTTGGAACGGTTGTATTGTCAGCAATAAAATACCAATAGGTACTTTGCCCGTTCCTTTCAGCATAAAGCGCGGGTATAAGCTGTAGCTGATTTGCTTCATCCAGTTCTCTGAGTATTTGGCGAATTGGCAATCCGTTCCGTAAGTCTTTTGCAAATATACCCGCACCAATAAAGGCGGGCATCAATTCTTTTACCGGAACAATGGTAAGTGAACTATGTTCCTTAAAATAGGCTTCAATTACCTGATTGATTTCACTAATTTTTGAAGGATTTACCATATCAAAATGAATTATGAGTTACGCCGGCTATCATCAAAAGCCCCCGGGTCAACGAACTCCGGGATTTCTGTTCTGTACCATCAGTTCAGGATGCACTCCTTCCTAATTCACCACCACCATCTTCTTAAAGTCAGCAAACCGATCCGATTTTAACATCACATAATAAATTCCTGACCGAAGGTTTTGCGGTTTCCAATCGATGGTATAGTCGCCTTTTTCTTTTTGCCCTTTGTCAAGAGTAGCAACCGTCTGCCCTGATAAATTAAAGACCTGAATAATGACCTCAGATTTCACCGTCAGGCTATATTGAATTTGGGTAGAATTACTAAATGGATTGGGTACATTTTGCTTTAAAGTAAAGTTGCTCTCGGCACCAGGAACAAAAACATAGTCGGGCGAAATCAAGGGGCTTCCTGCCCGGGTCCAGGCGGTGTAAATCAGCTCCGATAGCGCATGGGAAGCATTGCTGAACAGGGGAATGGTAAATCCATTTGATTTTTCCCACAGCGCCTGCTTGTATTCTGACGAACTCGTATTGCTGTTAATCCCTTTGGCATAATCATCAGCTGCCAGCACAGAATCCACGAAAGTATAGTTTGTATACAGATAGTCAAAAATATACTGGTTTACATCTTCAATTTCATTTGTTTCAGCGCCTTCGTAGTTGAACTGAGAGATGTACGCATTGATCATGGTGGATTCGTAGCGTGAATGGATGCCAGAATTTCCTGAAAACTGACCGTTATAATTTCTGGTGATATGCATGGGCATGTGTCCATCAGCAACATAATGCCCCAGGTCAGCAGCAAAAAGCACCGCTTTGTCCCAATCGCGGCGTTCAAAACAACTTTCAAGCGAATCAAAAGTAATCATCGTCGCCCAGGGCAAAATACCATTGTCATACACAAAAGCAGCTCCATGAACCGAAATAACTGAATCCCATGTCTGAGCAATGGACCCGTCACTTACAAACTCAGGATAATTATCAATGTCGATATAATGTTTGGGACCTTCCGTGGGATCCCAGGCCTTGCGGTGATCAGCTTCCGACGCGTAATCGGCTAAAGTGCTGATCCATGAGTTAAACTGAGCCATTTCTGAATTAAAAGAAAGCCCGGAAGCGGTATTAATTTTATAGTGTCCTGTCGAACCCCAACTGATGAGTAAGACCGACAATCCAATCCATCCAACGGTAATAAAAAGTTGCTTTTTCAATGGCGCTATTGTTTAATAATGAAGACACCAAAGGTAAGCATATACGATGAGTTATGCCGATTTATTTTCTTTGGTTTCTCCGATCACCATCGGGTCAGGAAAAGGGTTCTCACTTTCGCTATTTTCTATTCTTGGCTTTTTCAACGATCCCGGTCAATTTCTCAAATGTAAACTTGAAATTCCTCTTTAGCTGGTACAAAGGAATTGTTGAACCACCCCTGGTTGGCATACCCAATTGTTGCCGCAAATAGGGTTCGCCAATTTGGTTGGCTTTTGCGAATTCGGCCAGCGTCATGGCGGTGTCGAGAACCACCACATAGCCTGTTTCTGACTGCTGCTTTTCGTCTGTTGCAGGAGTCGGAGCCGTTGAACAGGCCGTAAATAATACGGACAACATAAGTGTTATAAAGAAGTATTTCATCTGATAGTGTATTAATTATAAAAGAGTTCTGTTCCTTGCGAAACAGAACCTGAATAAAACAATTAAATCACAAATTTAATCCCTTGCGCCAAGGGTAAATCCGTGCCAAAATTGATGGTATTGGTTTGCCTGCGCATGTAAACCTTCCACGCATCAGATCCAGACTCACGGCCACCACCGGTCTCTTTTTCGCCTCCAAACGCACCTCCGATTTCGGCGCCGGAAGTTCCCAGGTTGACATTGGCTATGCCACAATCGGATCCTGCGTAAGAAACGAATGTTTCAGCTTCACGCATGTCCAGTGTAAAACAGGCAGAAGACAATCCTTGTGGTACATCATTTTGTATGGCAATGGCGTCGAGGATGCTTCCACTGTACTTTATAAAATAGACAATGGGAGCAAATGTTTCTTCCTGAACGATCCTAAAATGATTTTCAGCTTCGGCAATACATGGCACCACGTAGGTTCCTGTTTCAAAACCAGGACCTTTGCATACCACTCCGCCAAACAGTATTTTTCCTCCTTCTTCGACAACCTTCGTTACCGCATTTTTAAACAATGCAACTGAATTCGTGTCGATCAACGGCCCTACCAGAAATGATTCATCCAATGGATTGCCAATTTTAGGTACGATATTTTCGTAGGCAGAAATGAATTTGCTGCATACCTCATCATAAATATCTTCATGAATTATCACCCTTCGGGTGCTGGTACATCGTTGTCCGGCGGTACCAACAGTTCCAAAAACAGTTGACATTACGGCCATCTGAATGTCGGCTTTTGGGGTGATGATCACCGCGTTGTTGCCACCAAGTTCCAGTATAGTTTTACCGAGACGTTTTCCGACGATCTCCCCTACCCTTTTTCCAACGGCAGTTGAGCCTGTTACCGACATAAGCTGAATGCGCTTGTCTGCCAGGAAATTATCCCCCATTACAGAAGACTTGGCCACCAGCAGGTTAAATACACCTTCGGGGACCTCATTCCTGATTAATACTTCTTTAATAATCCGTTGGGTAGCCAGGGCTGTCAGCGGTGTTTTTGACGAAGGTTTCCATATCACTACATCGCCGGCAATGGCAGCTAAGGCTGAATTCCAGGCCCAAACGGCCACCGGAAAATTATAGGAAGTAATGATTCCAACAATGCCCAGGGGCTGGTATTGCTCTGACAAGCGGTGATCTACCCGCTCCGACTGCAGGTTGACCCCGTTAATCAGGCGCGCAAGGCCAACGGCAAAATCACAGATGTCGATCATTTCCTGCACTTCGCCCAGGCCCTCCTGGTATATTTTTCCCATCTCAATAGTAACCAAAGCTCCCAGCTCTTCTTTGTGTTCGCGCAAGGCACAACCAATCTGTCGAATGATTTCAGCCCGGGCAGGTGCAGGCACTTTGCGCCAAACCAGAAAGGCTGCCTGTGCTTTTTTAACAACCATTTCATAATCGTCGAGGGTGGCATTTTTAACCCTTGCAATTTCTTTTCCGTCAATAGGTGAAAAGGAGGAGGTTATATCGCCTGTGGTATCTATCCATTCAGCTCCGGTTGAAACTCCACAGTTAAGTTCTTTAATTCCAAGTTTATCGAGCAGTTTCCCGATTTCCTTTACACTATTCATAGATTGATTTTTAAGAGTATTTTTTTTAGTCTTGTGTTAGCGGCTGCAAAAATATAAAAACGACCAGAGCAAAAAACTTAACAAATCAAAATAAACTGAATCATTATAAAGTACTCTTCAGTCTAATGACTGAATTCTGAATAAAACTTTGTCAACCAAAACCACCTTCAAAGGCTATTCTCCTTTAAATACGGGATGTCTTTTTTCTAAAAAAGAATTTTTTCCTTCCAGAAAATCGTGGCTGTTATATGCTTTTTGCCTTAACTCAGCAATTTGCTCAAATACAATTGGATTCATGGGGCGTGCCTTGCCCAACAGGTTTAGTTGTTGCTTGATAACCGAAATGGCCAGTGGTGAGTTGAATGAAATTTCGCTGGCCATTTTCATGGTAAAAGCTTCCAACTGGTCCAATGGCACCAGGTGATTAATAATTCCCAGGTTGTCAGCCCTTTCGGAGTTGATGGGTTTAGCCGTAAAAAACATCTCTTTGGCGATGTTCATTTCTACAAAGTTTAAAAAATGCACCAGCCCGGTTGCATTATATGGAACCCCGATTTTAGCAGGAGTAATAGCAAAGGAACACTGGGGTGACCCAATTAACAGGTCGCATGTAAAGGCCAAATCGCAACCGCCACCCCATACCGTACCTTCAATCATGGCAATAACCGGGGCAGGAAAGTCTTCAATCTTTCGCATCAACTGTTCCAGGGGGTGGTTATAAGGCAACGGATCTTTTCCCGGTTCGGGAAGCTCGCTGATATCGAGCCCTGCGGACCAAACCTTTGCTCCGGGATTGCTTCGGATAATAACAACCCGTGCATGTTGATCCGCCAACTCATCAAAAGCCAGAGAAAACTCCTGAAGCATCGCGAGGCTCAACGAGTTTCGCCTGAGATCGTTGTTCATGGTAATGATGCCGATTTGATCGGCCAGTTGTTTGATAATGTAAGTCATTGGTATTTTTTGGATAAAAATAACCAATATATTCTACAAGACATGGAATCACTATCTGAATTTCACTAAAGTATCCTTATAAGTAAAAAAAATGAAGGGTCATTTTTTTAGAATAAGGGAAATGGAGTGTTGGCTCCGAAAGCTATAACCCAAGCTTTATTTGTTCAAAAAAACTCATTTGTTAAAAATTCCTTTCATTTGCTCACCAAAAGGGTTCTAATACTACTTTTGAAAAAAAATAAATATGATAAGAGCAACTATTACCGGTTGGATACTTCTTTCTGTTCTTTATCTTTCCGCTCAACAAAACCATCAAATAAGCGGCTCATTCTCCGGACTTTCCAATGAGAAAATTTACCTGATGAGGGTATCGGGTGAAAATCGGGTACTGGTCGACACCACGCTTACAGACCAAACAGGTGCATTTACTTTTTCGCTCAGAGAAGACGCACCAACCGGAATGTACATCACCATTCAGAGCCCGGGGCGAGCCGTTGAATTGATAGTGAACCACGAAGACATCCAATTTGCCACCACGGGTTTTAATGGAGATGATGAGGTTCAAATCATCAGTTCAGTTGAAAACCTGTTGTATTATAATTACCTCTACCTTAAAGGACACAACCTGTATAAGATGGATTTATTGCGCCCTTTGATAGTGGAATATCCTAAAAGCGATCCTTTTTATAAGGCAGTGGTTGAGCAATATACTTTGATGAAAAACCAATTGGAAGAAAGAATTGAAACAATTATTTCTGATCATCCCAATACATTGGCCGCCAGATTTATAAAATCAGACCAACCCCTTATTGCTCCCACAGGTATGAATGCCGGGGATGAAAACCAATATCTTAAAACCCACTACTTGAATAAAGTAGATTTTAGCGACACGATGCTCATCAGGAGCAGCATAGTGACATCCAAAGTGGTTCAGTATATGTCGCTTTATCAGTTTAATGCCAATAGCCAGGAATCACTGGAAGAAAATTTACTGATGGCGGTGGATTCCGTCCTGAAGAAAGCCGCCGTTAATCAACAGATGTATGAATTTTTAGTGGATTTTCTGGTAAAAGGTTTTGAAGGCATCGGGTTTGAGCGCGGTTTGGAACACATCGCCAATAGCAACCGGCTGGAGCAGTTTTGTGAGAACACCCAACGCAAAGCCAAGCTGGCCAACAAAATGGAATTGATCCGCAAACTGGCTCTTGGCCAAAAGGCGCCCAGGTTTACTACCCTTGATTTGAACGGAAACATGGTCACACTCGATTCCATTAAAGCCAAAACAACCGTACTTGTCTTTTGGGCCAGCTGGTGCCCTCATTGCGATGAACTCCTGCCGGTTATCAAAACCTATTACGACCAAACCACTCGCAATCAACTGGAAGTAATCAGCGTTTCCGTGGATGATTCAAAGGAAAAAATTCTACAATCCATTCAGAAAAATGGCTATCACTGGATCAATGTGGGTGAATTAAAAGGCTGGGACGGACCGCTTATTGATGAATATGGAATTGCCGCAACTCCATCTGTTTTCATTCTCGACCAGGACAAAACGATTCTTTCCAAGCCACTTAACAAGGAATTGCTGAAAAGTGAACTTCAAAAGCGGGTGATCAAATAATCATTACAGGCCCTTGCTCTTCACCGAAAAGGTGACCATCACCCACGCCCAGGACGAAAATGGGTTGTCGCCTGAAACATTCTGGATTACTTTCATGTGATGGCCCGGTAACATGAACGAATAACCCGTCAGGATATTGATCCCCTTCAAAACATCGGCTTTGAGCCAGAAGTCGAATTCTGAGGCAAGCCAGGATGTGCCTGGACCATTTGACAAATTGTCAAGGTAGGAAGGAACCTGATTTAAGTAAAAGGCGTGACAGGATCCAAAAATATCAACTTTTGGAACAATGGGAACACCGATGGTGGCATAAAAATCATTTAGCCCCCCATTTCTGGTTGACTTGCGCAGGTTGTTGAAATAATCCAAATAACCATAATACTTGTGGCGCGCCCCATACAATACATCAAACAAGTGAGTTGTCCCGTTTTCAGCATCACTTTTTTTATCGCCCGAAAGCAACGAAAAGCCCCCTTGTAACATGAAATATGTAGCTTTAAATTCTGCTTGCAAGTTGAAATTATAGGCAGATGAAGTTTTTACAAGTCCCTGGTAAACATCCTTTCCATACTGATAATAAAAGCTGGAGAACACCTTCCATGGATCGGAATTGAAATTCAGATTGATACCCGAGGTACCTTTCAAATACAACTCCAGGGTAGTATCTGAACTGGTAAATCCTGAAAACATGGTGATTACAGAGGCATTTATTTTGGAATTGATTTTCTGTGATAAATGCAAAAAACCAAGGGATTTCATTTTGACGGGATCATAGGGTTCCATAAAACTTTTATCTGCCTGGTTGTTGTAGGAGATCCCCGCCCGAACATCGGTTTTGCCAGATTGAAAGCTCATGGTGACCGCATCATAAAATAGTGCGTTCTGATTCCAGTCTCGTTTGGCCAGCAAACGTTCATCATCAAACGAAAGTGCCTGTCTGCCGGCAGTCAAAGCAAATGACTCTGTAATAATGAATGATAACCAGGCTTCCGCCAGATCGATGCTGGCGATATCACCATGAACACCAGTAGATGAAAACTGGGTTTCATCACCCCAAACCCGGACGTCTTGAAAGGAAATCTTCGCCTTTAGTTTTTCAGATTGATAGGTGACTCCCAAACGCGTCCGCTGAGAAATAGTTAGCACAGGGTCTGTGCCACTTTTGGCTAATTCTTTATAGCCACAACGGTACTCTACTCTTGGCCGAATGGAGGCTTCGATGTTAAACTGACCATAACTCTCTGCCGGAAGAAATCCAATAATCATCGCCAGCAGAAATAAGCAGGAATAGTTTTGATTTTTCATTACAAACTGTTTAATATCACGTTACTACTAATAAAACTGTCCGCTCAAATACGACTTGGTAACCGGATGCTGTGGGTTATTAAACAGCTCATCCGGCGTACCTTGTTCAATCACTTCGCCCAGGTACATAAACACCACATAGTCGGCCATACGCTTGGCCTGGCGTAAAATGTGGGTAACCAACACGATGGTATATTGGCTCTTCAACTCCAGGAATTTTTCTTCAATCAACTTGCTCGAAATGGGATCAAGCGAGGAAGTAGGCTCATCGGCCAGGATAATTTCCGGATCCACAGCCAATCCGCGTGCCAGGCACAGCCGTTGCTGCTGCCCAATGGACAGCGCGCTGGCCGGATCCTTTAACCGGTCTTTTACTTCGTCCCACAAATTCACCATTTTCAAATAATGTTCCACCCGCTTATCCAAAAACTGGCGGTTACGCCTTCCGCTGATGCGCAGCCCGTAAGTAATATTTTTGTAAATATTCATGGGCAATGGATAGGGACGCTGCGCCAGAAGACCCATTTTTTGTCTGATGTCGACCAAATCCTGGTTTCCGTTGAGAATGTTCACCCCATCCAACATGATTTCGCCCGATTGCTGTACGCCGGGTATTAAATCGGTCAACCGGTTTAAGCTTTTAAGTAAGGTAGTCTTTCCGCAGCCGGAAGGCCCGAGTATCACCGTAATTTTATTTGTTGGTATGTTCAGGCTTACATTTTTCAATATCGGCTGTCGATCAATGGAAAGGCAAAGGTTGTGTATGGAAATTTTATTGTTCATACGGTTTGAAGAGTTAGTTACGGCGATTGCCAATAAATCGTGACAACAAGCTAATGACCAACACCATAGAAATTAAAACGGTAGCTGAAGCATAGGCCCTGTCTTGTACCGCCTCGATGGGTGAGCTCAGTTGAAAAAAGATAGATAGCGGCAGGGTAGCCGAAGGTTCCATGAGAGAAGTGGGAATGCGGTCGGTATATCCTGTAGTAAATAATACGGAAGCTGCATCACCAATAGCCCTGCCAAAACTTAACAGAATGGCTGTTATAATGCCCTGAAATGCTTCGCGCGAAAAAATCCTGTATGAGATCTCGGATCGGGTTGAGCCCAATGACAAAGCCGACTCGAGCAAACCACGGGGAACCGACTTTAACGATTCATCGATGGCCCTGACCATGATGGGAACAATAAATAAACTCACGGTGATGATTCCCGCCAGCAAAGAAGCCCTGACACCTAAAAACACCATCAGTATAAAACCAAAAGCACCATAAACGATAGAAGGAACTCCCCATAGCACATCAAAAACAAAGCGGATGGCATTCACCAGGGTATGGTGTTTTACTAAATAAACGTTCATGTACAAGGCAATGGGCCAACCGATGATAAAAGCCAGAAAGGTAGCCCCAAGGGAAAGATAGATGGATCCGATGATGGCGTTTAAAATTCCCCCTTCTTCACCAAAGTAAAAGCCCCCTTTTGGAATGCTGGTGAGCATAGTGAAACTTAGGGATGGCAATCCTTTATACAAAACACTGACGACAATAAGCAGCAACACGCCCACGATGAAAATGGTAGAAAGAAACATCAACATCCTGAAAAATTTCTCTTCGGTCTTTGTGTTCATAATCAATGTGTTTCTGCTTTTAATATGAGGAACCTGGAGAATACATTAAACATCAACACCACCAGGAATAATATCAGCGCTGCCAGCATCAGGGCCGAGTCGTAAAGTGGAATACTCAGCATTTCACCATAATTGTTGGCGATCAGCGCAGGGAGTGGATACCCTGGTTGAAATACCCCGGTTGGAATACGTGTTACATTGCCCACCACCATCAACACGGCGATGGTTTCACCAAAAGCACGCGACATTCCCAATCCAAACGAAGACACAATTCCCGGAAGGGCTTTTCGCACGACCACCAATTTTATGGTCTGCCATTTAGAGGCCCCCAACGAAAGCGAAGCTTCCTGAAGTTCGTTTGGCACCGCCTTGATGAGTTCGATGAGCATGTTGAGCATGAATGGAATAATCATGATGGAAAGCACAAAAGCACCGGCAAGTATGGAATAACCTGAAACGCTTTTACCAAATAAAGGCCCCAATTGATGAGAAATAAAAGGAACAATCACCAAAATACCCCATACGCCAAAAATAACAGAGGGGATCCCCGCCAGGATATCGATTACCGGATGCATGATACGCAACACCCAACGTTTGGCATATTGAGTCAGGTGAATGGCGGTAAGCAGGCAAACCGGAGCCGATATAAGCAACGACAAAATGGTAATCCACAATGAGCTGACAATAAAAGGAAGAAATCCAAAACGACTTGAAAGCGGGCTCCAATCAGAAGAAAACAACAATTCAAACAAAGGGTGGTTTTCTAACAGCAGCATCGATTTCATAATGAGTCCGGCAACAAGTACCAACGGTATGAACAACATCGCCAACAAGGCGATCATCATCCACGACTGGTGAAACACATTGCGCCACTTGCGGTACCTGGTTAATCTAATGTGCTTCATCTTCTAACAACCTCAGTTGTTTCGTAATATGGTCTTCTGACAATCCTACGTAGCCTGCCCGCGCAACATATTGCTGACCTTTGGTCAATACCCAGTTTAAAAACAGGTTTACCAGTTCGTTGTTCGGTTTTCCTTTGGAGATGAAATAGAGCTCACGGGCGGGAGGTGATGGATACACTCCTGTGCTGATGGCTTTCATAAGCGAATCCAGCGATTGATACACGTTTTCCACGGAATCAATTTGGCCGTTTCCATTAAAATCGATGGGAAGAATTTCGATGCTCTCATACTTTTGGCGTGTATTTACATCATAAGCATAAGCCACGTTGTTATAGCCCATTCCCATTTCATCTTTCGTTACGGCATCTGTCATGCCGGGATCTCCAAAAACGCCAATTCCTTTGAGAGACTCCTGGTCAGTTCCCAAATAGGAAGCCCATACCTGGGCTGCCCCACAGGCATCGGAACGGGTGTAAATATGTATTGGGGAACGGGAGTTAATGCCATCGTTCACATCGCTCCACAACCATTTTTTTTCCCGGGTATATAATTCTGCAAAAACAGCCTGGGATAAACCTTTCGAGAGTAATTGCACTTTGTATGGGTTTTCCGAATTGAGGGTAGGCACTACCGCATCCTTTGCCACGGCGATGTACCATGCCCCTTTTTCCAATTCAGCAGGTGTCACTTCACGTGAAAACATACCCAGATCCACCATATTGGCCAGCACATCGGCCATGCCTTTTCCTGCACCTCCGGCACTCACATCCACCTGAATATCAGGATATTCGTTTATAAACTCTTCTACCCATTTTACGGTAAGAGGATACAAGGCAAAGGCACCGGAAATAGAAAATGTTCCGTGTGGCCGGTCACCATACTTTTTTTGCGGTCCCTGACAGGAAAATTGAATACTAAAAAAAATGCCGAGCAATAATAAAAATTTCCCGGCTAAAATCCTTTTAAAAATTGAAGTCTTCATGGTAATATCTGTTTGCTGACAAATGTACTGCCAGGCAACCCGGACCTCAAGAGAATTAACACCCCAAAATCCAGGGTAAAAAGACTTGATTTGATATGGGTAATTATACCTAAACCGGGTAAACTCAACCCATTTATCTCAATAGTAAGCAATAACTTACCATTATCCGGATGAAATCTGAATGTTTAAAAATAAACTACCCTAAGCATGGAAGTAAATAAACAATTCGCTATTTTTGAAGAAATAAAGGTGCATCCTTTTTGAAAAAGGAAGAAAATAAATCGACTATCCAATAGTTAAAAAACTTGTATGTTGACACAAATTGCCATTATCTTATCCATCATTTTACAGCTTATTGCCGTGGCCATTGTGATTAGCCTGATCAAAGGTTCAAAATATAAATCGAGTTGGATACTGCTTTCGATTGGACTATCGATGATGGCTTTCAGGCGTTTGTATGAACTGTATATTTTTTATCAATTATCGACCTCAGAAACGGTAATACAGATTAACAATTGGTTGGGGGTACTGATTTCGGTTTTAATTGTCATCGGGGTGTTTTTTGTGCGAAAAATATTTGGTTACATGGCTAAAATGCAGGAAATCAGGCAGGAATCAGAAAAACATGTTTTATCTGCAATCATCAACGCTGAAGAAAATGAAAGAAAGCGCATGGCCAACGAACTTCATGATGGCCTGGGGCCTTTGTTGTCGACCATCAAAATGTCGCTTTACGCGTTGGCACCAGATGAAGACCATGAATTCAAAAAAAAACCCATTTACGAAAATGCCATTGAATCGGTAGATGAGGCCATCAAGAGCCTGCGGGAAATATCCAACAACCTCAGTCCCCAGGTGCTTGAAGATTTTGGACTCATCGTAGCCATCAGGTCGTTTATTAGCAAAACAGTCACCGCCACGAACCTCAAAATTGAATTTGTTACCAACCTCAAAGAACCAACCGGGATTAGCAAGGAAACCTCGCTGATTTTGTATCGGGCTTTGTGCGAACTGATTCACAACACCATAAAACATGCCAATGCCCGAAAGATTATGGTGAGCCTATACAAAGAAAAGGAAGTAATCAAATTGCTGTTTCAGGACGATGGCATTGGGTTTAACTATGATATGCCCATGAGCCGGGAGCCTCTTGGAATGGGGTTACATACCATCCAAAGCAGGATATCTTCCATCGAAGGGAGTTTTCAACTTAAAAGTCAGCCCGGAGAAGGCGTATTGGTCACCATTGAAGTATAATAATAGCCATGGATACAACTAAAACCATTCTGATTGTTGACGATCACACCTTGTTTCGCAATGGGTTAAAGCTCTTGCTTCAACATTATATACCTGATAGTGTAATTATTGAATCGTCGAACGGTGAAGAAGCCCTGTTGCGGGTCACCAATAAAATGCCTGATATTATCCTGATGGACATCAACATGCCCGTGATGAATGGGGTCGAATCCACCCGAAAAATCATTGAGATGAATCCCGAAGCCTGCATCATTGCACTCACCATGCACGGCGATGAGAGTTATTATTATCAGATGATTGATGCCGGGGCGAAGGGTTTTCTATTAAAAAACTCGAAACCAGACGATGTGATTGATGCCATCAAACAAGTGTGCCAGGGCAAACATTATTTTTCGGAAGAAATCATGTATTCTGTCATCAAAAACCTGAACAAAAGTGATACAGAAGTACCGGATATTCAACTCACCTCACGGGAAACAGAAGTGTTAAAAATGATTTGTGCCGGATTATCGAACCAGGAAATTGGTGACAAGTTATTTATCAGCAAACGCACCGTTGACAACCACCGGGCCAGCCTGTTGGAAAAAACCCAATCGAAAAACACAGCACAACTGGTGATGTATGCCATCAAAACGGGGGTTATTGAATTATAAACCCCTTTTTAAACAACACCATTTTACCAAAAATTATCTTTGGTACCTGCTAATTTTGAATCATAATTTTCTTCGACAGAATGGCTTCTCCGTTAAAAATCTTCACAAAATAAATTCCACCTGAAAGGGTTGACAGATCAACATTAAACTTCTCATTGTTAACTGCGGATTCATAAATCTTCGCCCCCTGAAGGTTGTAAATATGAAGGCTATTGCTTTTATTCAACTGAAAACCTGATAATTCAAACTGGAACATCCCGCTTGACGGATTTGGATATACCGAAATTACAGATTGATTTTCAGAGATCCCCGATGTGTTTTGCACGTTGATGATCCCTTTCATTCCTCCTGAGGCATGTGGACCACAAACATAATAGTGCATGCCAACTGTAAGCTGTGAAGAATGCAGCAGGCCTCCTCCAAATGGCAATGAAAATCCGGGCATTGGCGTATTGCCATTGACTAACCATGTTGAATGGCTTACCTCTACCACATTGTGTGTGTTTTCCAGTGTAAACATCACACTATCACCTTCAACAATGGCAATGCTATCCGGAGTAAATACAAAATTTGTGTTGGTAACTGTCCAGAGGGTGCTATACCCCGACAGTACGAAAAATGACAGTAAAGCTGAAAGTAAAATTTTTGTTTTCATAAGACTGATTATTAATTTTTTTTCTTACTCATTAGGCTTTTCAGTTACGCCCTGTTTTTTAGACTGGTTATCAGACTCCAGTTTTTTTGCGTAATCGCCAATTACATATCAATTGAACTGATACACATTGAATGAAATAATCATATAATTTTGAGAGGAGAGGATAGTTATTCCCTATTTCCGACAAATGTAACGATCAGTTTTATTTCCGATAACAATCAGAATACCAACCTTTTGATATTTATCTAAGCATGTTAATTTGGCTAAGATTTTACAAATGTAATTAATACAGAACCCTTTGGCAAGAGAAATTGCGATAAATAATCAAATGGAAGTCCTGCATTGCCGGCAGCACTGATAATCATATTGAACGAACCATCCACCATTTCTTTCACCGTTTTTCGTAATAAAACAGGGTCTATTGCAATTTCGGTGACGATGAATGCCTGCATCGTGGCCATGTTGGGATGAATCTGACCTTGCAGTCGGATAAATCCGGTTGCAATGGATGTGCTTTTAACATGTTCATCGTAAATGAATAAAACTGAATAGAATCTATCCATTGCAGCCTGGCTTTAGCCGGCTG
The DNA here is from genome assembly GCA_001769215.1 of Bacteroidetes bacterium GWF2_41_31. GTDB lineage: Bacteria > Bacteroidota > Bacteroidia > Bacteroidales > F082 > UBA6244. The sequence goes on along the minus strand of MEOL01000014.1, from coordinate 177,826 downwards.
CAACAAAAAAACCCCTTCTATTTTAAGTTCTGATCTTCAAAAACAATGCAATTTCGACAAAACAACTATTGTAAGATTCTCACATCGACTTTAAATATTTCGTCAATTCGCCATATAAAATTTCCTTGCTAACAGGTTTGGAGATAATACTATCACAACCTGCAGCAAATGCTTTTGATTTATCTTTAGAAAGTGCATAAGCTGTAACCGCGATAACAGGTATATCAGGATATTTTGATTTAATAATTCGCGTTGACTCATAACCATCCATAACAGGCATGAATAAATCCATCAGGATTACATCGGGAGGTGCAACCATCTTCTCTATAGCTTCCTTACCATTGCTGGCTTCAATAACAGTGGCTCCCGTATTCAATACAAATGTTTTAATTAAGTCCATGCTTACCGCATCATCTTCAACAATTAAAATAACCTTACCTTCAAAAACCGGAAAGTTCGGCTGCAATAAAATTTCGGAGTCCTTAACTTTTGAAGTAGCTATTTTTACAGGTAACGTGATATAAAATGTAGTTCCTTTGCCCGGTTCTGATTCAAAATCTAACGAGCCATCCATCACATCGATAATCTTCTTTGAAATAGCAAGGCCAATACCAATACCCTCGTATATTCTTGTGTGTGAATCATCTCCCTGGCGGAAAAAATCAAATATCAACGCGTGTTGATTCGTTGGAATTCCAATGCCTGTATCGCGAACATAAAAAGTAATCGATCCGGGTGTTTTTTGATGAAACCCAAATTCAATTGTACCGCTTTGAGTGAATTTGACGGCATTACTAAACAGATTTGTCAATACCTGGGTAATCTTATTCTTGTCGGCAATAATTTGACTGTTAATAAGTTCATTATCAGGTCTAAAAACAAGTTCAATTTGATCCTTTTTTCCGGAAGCTTCCCGAATTTCAGTAAGTGTGGATCGGCTAATTAAAAAAAGATCGAGTATCTTAAAAGTTTCTTTTCTTAGATTTATTCCTGAAGATTCAGTAATGGCCAATTCAAAGATATCTTCAATCATATTGAGCAGGTGATGCCCGCTTTTATTAATTATACCGGCATATTCAACTGTATTCTCTAAATCAATGCCTGACTGCATCAAATCGCTGAAACCCATAATATGATTCAAAGGTGTTCGCAACTCGTGGCTCATGGTGGCTAAGAAAGCCGATTTTAACCGGTCGCTCTCTTCCGCTTTTACTTTGGCTTTTATTAACTCTATCTCTGTTTGTTTGCGGGCCGTGATATCTTCTTTCACTGCCAGATAATGCGTAATTGCACCATCAGTGTCAAATATTGGTGAAATAGAGGCAAGTTCCCAAAATAGTTCTCCGTTTTTTTTCTTGTTATGGAATTCACCATACCACTCCTTGCCCGAAGTGATGGTCTTCCAAAACTGTTCATAATATTGAGGACCTTGTTCGCTGGATTTTAAAATCCTGGGATTCTGCCCGAGTACTTCATCAATTGAATATCCGGTTACGGACATGAATTTTGGGTTAACGTATTCTATTGTCCCATCGGTATTGGTTATAATGATGGATGCCGGACTTTGTTCCACCGCGCGGGATAGTATCCTTAATTTTTCCTCAGATTGCTTACGTTCGGTGATATTTCTTGTAGCTGTTAATATCCCCGTAGGAACCAGATTGACATCTCTCAAGAAAGACACTACAATCTCGACCCAGATGATGGAGCCATCTTTACAATACTCTTCAAGTTCAATTGTTTCTGTTCTCATTGGATCGGCCTTTCCCGTTGCCTCCAATGCCATTTGTTTGGTAAACGTTTCTTTGACTTTTTGCATAGACGAAGGAGTAAAAATCTGATCCAGAGAATGTTTTAAAGATTCTTCTACCGAAAATCCACGCATCTTAAGTACCGATGGGCTGATATATACCATATTTAGATTAAGGTCCAGCACAGCTACTGTATCCGCAGTATTCTCAGCAATCAGTCGGTAACGTTCTTCACTTTCCCGAAGTGCCTTTTCTGCCTTTTCCCTGTTTTCACGAACCTGTAACGCGACTAGACCAAAGGCCAGATCATCTCCCATTTCCTTAAGCAATTCAACTTCCTTACTATCGAAGGCTTCTATCTCGGCTGAGTAAATGGCAATGAGTCCAAATGTTTGGCTCCCGCTAATCAGAGGTAACGCAATGAATGATTGATAACCCTGTTTGATGGCTGATTCAAACCATATCGAAAAGAGGGGTTCTTCCAAAACATTACGCACGACAAATGGTTGTCCTGTGCGGATTGCCGTACCACACGGCCCCCGGCCACGGTCAGCATCTGCCCAGGTTAATTTTAGCGCATCAATATAACCTGAGTCGAATCCTGCCCGCGCCACCGGCACAATGGTCTTATCCTCATCGTGCTCTGCAAACCCTACCCAGGCCATGCGATAACCACCATCTTCAACAGCTATCCGGCATACTTCGTTCAGCAGGGCTTTTTCATCGGTTATGTGAATTAACGCCTGATTGACTTCGCTTAGCATCCGCAGGCTACGGTTCATCCGGGCTATTTCATTTTCTGCCATTCTACGTTCGGTGATGTCGCGTCCAATGGACAATGCACCGATGATGTTACAATCATTGTCGTATTCGGCAATCATGCGAATTTGATGTACACGCCATTCTCCTTTGGTATCAGGAACTACAATATCGAATTCTTCTGGTTGACCTGTTTGAATTACTTGTTGCAGATTTGCCTGATAGTCAACTGTACCCGGAAAATCATTACTTTCCATCGGCGTTTGGCCGATCATAGAAGCAACCTCGGATCCTACAGTCAAAATCATGTTGCGATTGATATAAACTGCCTTGCACTCCTTATCATAACGGATGATATTGTCAGGGGAGCATTCAGCTAAGGACCGGTATTTTTGTTCACTTTCGATGAGATGTTCCTCCGCCTGTTTGCGTTCGGTGATGTTACGCACAAATACCAAAACTTCATCTTTCGAAAAGGCAATCATTCGCCCCTCAAAATATTGGTATTGATCTTTTGATGTAAGATTATATTCAAATGTCACAACCTCATCCGTTTTAAGTGCTTTTTCGATTGCCGGGTAGGTAGCGTCTGAAACATTAACAGGCAACACCTCACCAATCGCCCGGCCAAGGAATTGGTCTGATTCAACATACAGGTTCATGTGCTCCGGCTTTCGGAAATCTGTTATGATGCCATCCCGATTGACCCGAAACAGAAGATCCGGTACCGCATCAACAATCGCACGGTTCTCAGCTTCGCTTTTACGTAAATCACGGTGAATCAACATGCTGGTAAGTGCATCGCTCAAACGCCTTCCTGTCTCCTGTAACAACCGTTTTTCTTCCGTCGTCCATTCTCTTTTGTGCGAACATTGGTGCATGCCAAGCATCCAGGGTTTGCCCGTTTTTGGATATAGTGCAACCATCATCATCGATTTAACACCAAATTGCTCCGCACTGACTTTATTAATAGGTTTTTCGGACCCTGCCATATAAGTCACAGGATCTGAAGATTCCAGTGCTTCACGCAGATTTTGAGCCATGTCCTTGGGCATGGGTACTTCCTCATTTAATATTCCTGCACCCGGATATTCGGGTTTGGTAATTTCCATGGGGACGATAAACGAGGTTGCTTCAGGGTCGCATGGATAAAATAGCCAGGATCGATCGCAATCAAATACCAACATCATGGTTTTAAGAACATCTCTCATCAACTGTTCCAGGTCATTGGTTCCGAGAATGGTCAGGTTTATCTTATCCATGCTTTCGAAATACCGCATATTGGACAGACGCTCTTCCTCTAATTGTTTTTGTTTTTGTTTAAGCAGTCTCCTTTCTGCCCGACTTTCCCAATCACGCAACTCTCTTTCAATAGCGGGTAATAACCGCATCAGATTATCCTTCATGAGATAATCATTGGCCCCGGCTTTCATCATGTTAACAGCAACCTCTTCGCCAATGGTGCCTGATACCACAATAAACGGAATATCAAGGCCTGTCTCTGTTAAGTATGTTAACGCTCGCAATCCATTGAAATGAGGCATTGCATAATCGGAAATAATGAGGTCCCACTTTTTTTCGAGAAGTGCAGCTTTCAATTGCATTAAAGTTTGTATAAGCTCATAATCAACACGGTATCCACCCTTTTTTATATGATGCAAAAGCAAAAGGGCATCATCCTCCGAATCTTCAATAAACAATATACGCAGTATTTTTTTCATTTTATAGATCTCCATTTTTTATTGGCGGCAACTCGTTAAACAGCAACCAGTATAAACCAAGTTGGTTGACAGCCTCGGTAAATTGATTGAAATCGACCGGTTTTCGAACATAGCTGTTCACGCCCAAACTGTAACCATTTATAATATCTTGCTCCTCTCTTGAAGAAGTTAAAATTACAACAGGAAGGAGTTTTGTTAGTTTATTTGCACGGATACGACGTAACACTTCGAGTCCGTCAATTTTAGGAAGTTTTAGGTCGAGCAAAATAATGGTAGGCATCATCATCAGGTCGCGACCGGAATATTTCCCTGTACCGAAAAGATAATCGAGGGCCTCAACGCCATCGCCTGCCACCACGATTTCGTTTTTTATATTGTTCTTTTTTAAAGCACGAAGTGTTAAATCGACGTCATCGAGATTGTCTTCTACCAATAAGATAATTTTATTTTCCATGATATTAAATTGTTAATGGAATTGTAAAATAAAATGATGTTCCACCTGCCTTTCCATGACTATCCTGCCTACCCTGCCTACCGGCAGGCAGGCGCGCCAGGCAGGCGGCAGGTAAGCCGGCAGGAAGGTTTGCTTCTTTGCTTTCAACCCGGATTTTGCCGCCATGCTTTTCGACAAATTCTTTGCAAAGCAATAAGCCCAGCCCTGAACTGGGTTCACCTTCGGTTCCTCTTCGGTTTGATTGAAAGCCGAGATTGAATAAGTTTTCGAGAAAAATACTATTCATACCAATGCCCGTATCGTGAATGGCCATTTCGATTATTTTATCATGCGTTACTGTTGCCGAAAGGTCTATTTCGCCCCCTTTGGGTGTGAATTTTATGGCATTCGAGATGAGGTTTCGGATAATGGTTTGAAGCATATCCTTATCTGCGAAAACCTTGATATCCTCTTGTATGTTAATCGTAATAACAATTTCCTTAAGCCTGGCAGGTTCGTTTAAAAGGGCAATGCTTTCGTTAACAACAGGAAGCAATTGCAACTCTTGTGGATTGAAAGGAACTGATCCTTGCTGTGATTTTGCCCACAAAAGCAGGTTTTCAAGCAAACGGAAAAGGTTGAGGGCTGAGTCTCTCATTCTTCGTGAAAACTCCTGTACTTCATTCATTGTTAACCTGCCTAAATCTTCGGCCATCATTTCTGTAAATCCCAGAAAGCTGTTAAAAGGGCTGCGCAGGTCGTGGGCAATAATAGAAAAAAATTTGTCCTTCTCGGCATTGAGCTTTAATAATTGCTCGTTTTTAAGTTTTAATTCTGCCTCTGCATGTCTGCGTTCGGTGATATCTCTCAGCACTCCAACAACAGCAATCACTTCTCCTTTATCAGTTATTACCGGCGCAAGTGAAAGTTGAACCGGAAAATCATTTCCATCTTTTTTTGTATTAAGAACTTCACCAGTCCACACTTCCTTCTTTGCCAGGGCAGAATACAGAGAATGACCAACTTCTGGAAGATTATTCTTTGAAGTTATAACTGATATTTTCTGACCAACTATTTCTTCCTTTTCGAACCCATAAACTTTTCTAAAGGAATCGTTGACAAAAATAATTTTGTAATCCTTATCTGAGATAGCAATACAATCCGCTGAATTTTTAACGGCATGAGCAAGCATATTAATCATTTCTTCCGCTTTCTTACGTTCTGTAACATCGCGCACGATGACAATTACTTCATCATGGCTGCAGGGAACCATTCTGGCCTCGTATTCACGAAGTCCTTTCATTGGCAATAACAGTTGATATTCAAATACCTGCATTTGTCGGGTTTGGAGGGTCAGTTTGATTTTTTCATCAACCAGGTTGGCAAATTCAGGCGGCATCATATCGCGGTTCTTTTTACCGATAATCGGTTCTGCCTGGTATGCAAGATCCTCCTTCGCTGCTTTATAATCAAGGTAAATCCCCTGTTTGTTAAGTCTGAAGATCAAATCCGGAATGGCGTCAATAAGCGCACGGGCACGGGTTTCGCTTTCTATTAGTGCTTCTTCTGCTTGCTTGCGTTCGGTGATATCAACATCAACCCCGCGGTAACCAATCAGGTTATTTTCATTATCAAGCATAGGGACACCGGAAGTAGAAAGAATAACTTTCCTACCGTCTTTACGGATGTTACAATTAACAAAATTCCTGAAGCTTTCTTTACGGGCAAACACTTCAAACGCTCCCTGCTTCAGCTCTTCTTTATTTTCAGGTTCAAATAAATCATAAAAATATTTAAGACCAATGATTTCTTCAACATCATAGCCTAATAACTCTTTTATTACCGGACTTATATACGTGTATAAACCAGTATTGTCAACTTCCCAGATCGATTCTTGCGAGTTTTCCGAAATTTGTTTAAATCGCAATTCACTTTTTTTCAGAGCTTCATCCACCAGTTTGCGTGAGGTAATGTCGCGGAAAAGCCCCACGTTGCATGCTCTACCCTCAATTGTGATGTTGGTCGAATTGATGTCCGCATATACAATTCCACCATCTTTCTTGAGACACGGAATATCAGGGGCAAGGGTTTTGTCTCCACGGGTAAGGGATTCGAACTCGGCAATAACCCGTTGCAGGTCTTGTTTGGGATGTATGTCTGCCAGCCACAGTGTTGTCAATTCCTCCTCGGTGTATCCGAGCATTCGGCACAGGGCAGGATTTGCATATTTGAAAGTCTTTGTTTCAACATCCACAATCAGGATACCATCGGCGCTTTTCTCAAAAAGTAAGCGGTATCGTGCTTCACTTTCGCGCAGCGCTTCTTCAGCGCGCTTCCGCTCGGTGATGTCTCTTACCACATCCATCATGTAAACCGGATCACCGTTTGCATTTTTAATTATTGTTGCCGAATATTCACCGATAAACTCAGAACCATCTTTTTTTACGGATCTAACTTCACAATTTGCAATAACACCTGTGGTAATAAATTCTTTAAAATAAAGGTCCATTTTCGGTTTATCATCAGGATGAATGAGCCCAAACCCGTTCAGGCCTATAAATTCGGAAGGATGGTTGTAACCAAATAGCTTAACTACTTGTTTGTTCGCAAAAATTATTTTACCGCTTAAATCCAACAATGATATTCCATCAAGAGATGTTTCAAACAGGGCGCGGTATTTTTCTTCGCTTTCTATCAGCGCTTCCTCGGCATGCTTGCGCTTTGTTATATCTTCCACCGTTCCGTCATAATACAAACTTTTTCCGTTCGTATCGCGGATCGCCAAGGCACTTTCCTTCACAAAAACAGGTGTGCGGTCCTGGCGAATCCATGTAGACTCAAGGTTTTCTACTTCACCGTTTTGCTCAATCTTTTCTAAAAATACTTTTCGTTGGGATGGCGTTTCAAAACCATTTTGTTCAACATTTCTCCTGGCAAGTTCATCAAACGATTGATAGCCAAGCATAGTGACCAAAGCCTTGTTTGCCAGGAGTATCGTTCCATCCGGAGTTGTCCGGTAGAGGCCTATTTTGGCATTCTCGTAAAGTAATCTATACCGTTCTTGGCTGGCTTCGAGTTTATCCCCTTCCAGCTTTTTGCGATCGGTGATGTCGATGGCTGTAATAAAACATTGTTCTTCATTTTCGGCAACCATGCCGGTAAGCTGGACAAACATGGGGGTATTACCATTCGCTAACAAGGATACTTCACATAATTCTCTGGCCTTGTCGGCAAATATTTTTTTAAGAAAAAGATTAAAGACCGGTTTTGTTTCATCGGTAACAAAAAAACCAAACAGGCTGTTTTTCAACCGCGTGCGTTCCCGTCCAAGCATTTGAGCACCGCAAAGGTTTAACTCAACGATTTTACCTTGTTTAGAAAGCGTAAAATAGCCAGATGGTGCAAAATCGTATAACTCAGAATATCTTTGGGAAGCAATTTCTGCCTGCTCTTTGGCCAACATCAGTTCTTCATTCTGCAATTCGAGTTCTATCTGGTGCACCCCAAGTTCATGTAAGAGTTTCTGTGTTTCAGCTTCTGAAAGTTGAATTCGGGTTTTCGATGATTTCTCTTTCAACAATTCCTCCGCTTTGTTTCGGAGTTCAGTTGAAACAGAGGTGAAACGAATACTATCTGGATTCATTTTCATCTACTTGACTATTAGAAGCCTTAAAGGTAAACAATTATATATTAACATGCACCAAACCAACTTCTTTTTTAATTGCTTTCTCCAACAGAGCAAATTTCTTTATCATTATATTACGCTTTGCGGAATTGTAAAATAAAATGATCCACCTTTCTCAACTTCGCCTTCTGCCCATACCTTACCCGCATGCCGGTGAATAATGCGTTGTACGGTGGCCAACCCGATACCTGTTCCGGGAAATTCACTTATTGTATGGAGCCGTTGAAAGGCCCCGAAAAGCTTTTGAGTATATCTCATATCGAAACCGGCCCCATCATCGCGGACAAAATATACTGATATTTCTTTCTGGAGCTTCACACCAAACTCTATGCGGGCTGTTGGATGCTTGGATGTAAATTTCCAAGCGTTCCCTATCAGGTTTTCCAGAACAATACGCAAAAGATGACTATCTCCCTGGACAATAATACTTTTTTGGATAATAAAATTGACTTTACGATCAGGTTCATTCGCGTGCAGATCATCCGCAATTTGCTGTACTATTTTGCTCAGGTCCACCTGTTGAATATTGATTTCGCTCCGGCCAATACGTGAAAGGCTCAACAGATCATCAATAAGCTGAGCCATCCGCTGTGCGGCAGATCGGATCCGCTGTAAATAGTTTTTCCCCTCTTCCTCAATCTTATCATGATAATCCTCAAGCAGCGCCTGGCTAAAACCATCAATGCTGCGCAAGGGTGCCCGTAAGTCGTGCGAAACCGAAAAGGAAAAGGCTTCGAGTTCTTTATTCACAGCTTCCAATTGGGTAGTGCGTTCAATAACCCGCGATTCGAGCTCCTGATTAAGTTTACGGATTTCTTCCTCACCGAGTTTACGTTCGGTAATGTCCTGCGCAGTCCCGCGCAAACCCACAACGTTGCCATTTGAGTCACGTTTTGTTTCACTGCGGGCAGTAACCCAGCGTTGAGTTCCATCTGTTCGAGCTAGTTCCAGATCGAGTACGTATGGTTTGCCTGACTCCATATTTTCCTTCACTGCAACGTCAAGCCGTGCAGCACTCTCTGGTGTGTATGCCTTCAGGTGTTCTTCGTATCCCGGCGGGTGCTGCGCCGGATCGAAACCATAAATACGATAATACTCCTTTGACCACGTAATGGTATCTGTTATTGCATCCCAGTCCCAACTTCCAAGCCGACCTAAGCGTTGTGCTTCTTTAAGGCCTGCTTCGCTCTGGATTAATGCACTCTCAGCCTGTTTGCGTTTGGTAATATCTACAAGCGATACAAGTACTTTTTTTAGAGACCCTTCATAACCAGGACAAACAGAAACATAGACAGTTACATCCCGAAAGTTTCCGGAAAGTGTTTTAACGGTGGCATCGGCTGTCATTTCAGTATGACCATTCCACAAGGATATTAGTTCCTCCCTGAATGTATCGGATGAATCAAGGGTAAATGTACTTGCAAGGTTTGTCATCAGCTCTTTTTTTGAAGAAGCCTCGTGCAGTGCAAGGGCTGACAAATTTACATCAACTATTTTTATCAAATCAATACATTGTTGGACTGTTTCGAGATGCTGGCTAAAATATCTTTCAATATTTGTAATTCCTTCTTTTTTCAGCTTATCAAATAGAAACTTTACTTCCGAAAAATCTTCTTCCCATATCGAAACAGGCGAATTCTCGAAAACCATGCGGTACCTTTGCTCGCTTTCCTGCAAATCGCGATAGGCTATCAGGCTGCTCATACTATCGGCCACCCTTCTGCCAATTTCCTGAAAAAGTCGTTCCTCCTCAGCTGTCCAGTTACGTGCATGAGAACACTGATGAATTCCAAACTGCCAGGGTTTACCTGTTTTTGGATAAATTGCCGTTGACATGAAACATTTAAAGCCAAAGTGTTCGGACACATCCTCTGGTAGCGGGTATGAGGTTCCCGGACCAAACTGCACCGGACCATCAGAGGAAAGTAATATCCGAAGTGTTTCTGCAACATCCCTATCCATAGGTATTTCAAGTTTCAAATCGCTTACACCCGGGTATTCTGGTTTATTGCGTTCCATCGGTATCTTCCATAAAGCAGTTTTAGGATCGCACGGATACATTAAAAACGCCCGGTCGCAATTGAAGGCGGACAACACAACATCCAATACATCACTCATCATTTGTTCATAGTTATATGAACCCTGTATGGCGCGGTTGATTTGATCAAGGCATTCAAAAAAACGGAGATGATCGAGCCGTTCCTGTTCAACCAGTTTATGTTCAGTTATGTTGGTGAACGTAGTCAGAGTAAGGGATGGCTTGCTTTCGCCATCATTGAATTTGGGCGTTGAACTGGTAAGAATCCAATGGTAAATATTTTTATCCGGAATGTAAGCACCAATGAGAACCTCAACAACAGGTTTACATGTTCGCAATGCTATATTCGACGGCATTTCTTCAGGATAAAGAGGTGAACCATCTTCGTGAATCAATTTCCACTGTGGGTCGTATGTTGATTTTCCCAATAATTGGTCTCTTGACAGCCCTAAAATTTCACACGCAGCATCGTTGGCTTCCAATATCTTACTTTTGGCATCCTGGACAACTACCCCTTGAGCCATTGTTTCGAAAAGAAACCTGAATTGTTCCTCACTTTGTTGTAATTTCTTCTGTGTACGTTTACGAACGTCAACCTCTTTTTCAAGATGGACATTAACTTCTGTTAATTCCCTGGTACGTTCTTTCACCCTATATTCCAGTTCATCTCTTGTATTTTGCAAATTGCTTTTTTGCAAACGGTTCTCCAACGATAAGGCCACAAAATTTCCTAAGTTATTTATAAAAGGTTTGTATAATTCAAAAAAGTCAGCTTGCCCTATCCTGAAAATGAAAAAACCAAACCTGTGATCAATGGTTTCTAATGTAAAACCATAAGCATCGGGTAGATCCTCTAATTTACACTTGGATTTTTTAGAGATAGTAAAGATTTCATCCCCTGTTCCCAGGGAATTTTCGCATTCGTCACATACTTTATTATTGAAAGTTCCCTCCTGTGAAAATGAATTTCCAAGGCACACACGGCAAGCTTCCACTCCGGGCACAGTAGTCAACAATTTTGCAAAGAATTCTGTTATTCTCTTCGTGGAGGGCAACACAAATATCATGTTCTGTGCGGCCATAATTTGCCCGAGAACACTTGCATCTATTCCTTTTATATCAGCCTTATTCATGTTTTTGCATTCCTATATTTGAATTTATTTAGTCAACTTACTTTACCGACTATCAAGAATTTTTCATTTCGACAATGATTAACCACGGGTAGATTTTCATGATTTTTTCTCAGCTAAAAAATCTTCAGGTTTTATGTAATACGGGTTTCGAACTATCTGGCCCTGAGCAATAATATACGGGTGTACCTGTAGCACTTTAAATATTGTTGCACCGTCGAAAAGGCGGGCATCGTATTGGCACATGCCGTTATGCGGAAAGGAACTGGTGATTGTGTTGAGTAAGACTTCATATTCCAATAACCGATCGGAACCAGGAATATCTTTAAGCGCCCAACTCATTTCGCCACAAGCGCGCGAGCCTGTAAAACCTGCTTTTTTTGCAATTCCATAGCGCTGAACAGCCCTGTCAATCATTTTCTGTGGTTCGAATTCTCCGTCAGGACAGTACGCCTTTTCAGCATCGGACAAACCGAACGATCCATTTTGTTCAGCTTCTGAACTTTCTACCCCAAGTTCTAACAACCAGGATCGGATTGTTTCAGGGGTTGTAGTGTCATTAAAATACCGAACCAGTTCACCTTGTTTGAGCCCTGCAGCAATATATTCGGAAACGATTTTATGTCGTTGTTGTTCATTTTCATAAATCAGGCATATATGACATGATTCAGGAAAGTGTTCATGTGTAAATCCCATCTGCAGTTCTTTTTTTAATTCGCTCATAATAAACCTCCTTTTATTAAGCAATTGTGAAATAAAACGTAGCTCCTCCTGAATTACCCGCAGTCAGGTTTTCAACTTCTCCTTCGCCCCACACTTTACCTTTATGCCGGCGAATAATCCGCTGCACTATGGCCAATCCGATGCCTGTTCCGGGGAATTCATTTACTGTATGCAGTCGTTGAAACGCGCCAAAAAGTTTTTGTGCATAATTCATGTCGAAACCGGCACCATCATCACGAACAAAATATACCGGCATCCCATCTTGTTGCAGCATGCCAAACTCGATGCGGGCATTCAGGTGTTTCGAAGTAAACTTCCATGCATTCCCCAGCAGGTTAACCAAAACAATTCTTAAAAGATGTTCGTCTCCACGAACCTTAATCCCTTGTTGTACAATGAAGTCTACCTTACGCTCTGGTTGAGTTTCGTGCAGTTCATCGGCAATTTCCTGAACCATCTTGCTCAAATGAACTTCCTGAATATTCATCTCGCCGCGGTTGACGCGTGAAAGACTAAGCATATCATCAATGAGTTGTGCCATACGTTGTGTGGCCATACGCACCCGTTGCAAATAGTTCAATCCCTGATCATCAATCCTGTCATGATAATCTTCAATCAGTGCCAGACTAAAGCCATCGATGCTGCGCAAGGGTGCACGCAGGTCGTGCGAAACTGAATACGAAAAGGCTTCGAGCTCTTTATTGGCAGATTCAAGCTGAGCCGTACGATCCTTAACACGTTGTTCGAGTTCCTGATTCAGTTTTAGGATTTCTTCCTCGGCCTGCTTGCGCTCAAGTTCGGCGGCAGCACGTATCGCCACCAGTTGCAGTAGTTGGGTGACCTGTGCAGCGTTGGTAAGCGGGCTACAGCTTATGACCGCGATCAGGCCTATCGGACGTCCCGATGAATCCCACAGTGGAAGTCCGGTATAACTTTCAGCATCCATTCCGGGCAATAGGGTATCTTCGGGAAATAGTTGCTGAATACTACACGGATAAACGCATAGCTGCCGCCCCATAACGTTTTCGCATGGTGTGCCCTTGAGCGTGTAGCGCATGTTGGGTGTGATGGTGCCTTTGGCATACAGTGCCACCGTCTCCGCCATATCCGGATCCTCATCTATCCTGTCGATGAAGACGTAATCCATATCAAGCTTTTCGCCGAGAAACTGCGCAAGCGCATCAAAAAAGTTTTCCGTACTAGTCTGCCAGCCACGTTGGGCAACGAAAAACAAGGCGTCTTCCATAAGCTTACTATCGGTAATGTCCTGTACTATTCCTACTGAACGGAAGGGTTTGTCAAAATCATCATAATTAGTTTCGCATTGTTCGTGAACGTATTTTATTCTTCCGTCTGCGAAAAGAAGCCGGTGATCAATGGTGTAGGGCATTTTGGTTTTGAGCGAATTGGTGTAAGTAAAGTTTACCAACTCACGGTCGTCAGGATGGATAGCATTCAGGAACGCCTCGTACGATGCACCAAATTCATGGGGGTCAATTTCAAAAATGCGGTAAATTTCATCCGACCAATGGAGGATATTGTTCATAATATCCAATTCCCAACTTCCGATATGCGCAAGCCGCTGGGCTTCATTTAAACGTAAGGACGAGGTTTTTATCGCTTCTTCGGCCCTCTTTCGCTCGGTAATATCCTGAATAACGCCAACTACACGCAAAGGATTGCCATGATCGTCCCACTGTAATTCGGCAATGGATGAAATTATTTTTGGTTCAGAGGAATTTTTAGGATGTATTTCAAATTCCAGATTATAGGGCTTATTTTCCTGAATCAGGTCAACCAATGCCTGGTGAACCCGTTCTCTATCCAATATACAATTTTCGACTTCTTCAGTTGAGAAAGAGTCATTTTCAAGATCAAATCCATATATCCGTTTGGCTTCATCGGATCCCCAGAAACAGGTTGTTTTAAGATTATATTCCCAGTTGCCGGTATGGCCTATGGTTTGAGCCATCCGGTAGCGTCCTTCGTTTATCTTTAATACATCTTCCGTATGTTTGCGCTCTGTGATATCACGCGAAATGCCGATGATGCGATAGATATGTCCGGCTTCATCACGCGCAGGAATAAGCGTTGAATGAAAATAACGACGTCCGACGGGCAGATCCAATTCCACTTCTTCTTCGATGGGATGAGCTGCTTCCACACAATGCCGGTATTTGGCATTGACAATGGAAGCAACTTCCTCAGGAACGGTCTCTTCGATGAATTTACCAATCAATTGTTCGCGAGGTAACCCCGTAGATTTTTCAAAAGCAGGATTCATTTCCAGATTGCGGAAGCGTTTATCTGATGTTACTTCAAGCAAGAACAAGCTGTCAAGAACATTATCGAATATTTCGCGGTACCTCCACTCGCTTTGGCGCAATGCTGCTTCAGCTTGCTTACGGTCGGAAATGTCACGTGCCAGGGCAAGGTTAAAACCCTGTCCGTTGTATTCAAAATAATTTGCGCTGATCTCAACAGGATAGCTGTTTCCTTGTTTTGTTTTATGGCGGGTTTCGAATATCATAAAACCTGTTTCCATGATGATATTCCAATGTTGCTGCCACCTCTCAAATGGAAAATCAGGGTCGATTTCTGATACATTCATTTTAAGCAATTCTTCCTCACTATAACCCAGGGCCCGACAACTCTGGTCGTTTACATATTGGAAGCAAGCACTTTCGTCGATAAGAAATGCTTCATCCGTCACACTATTCAATGCGAAATTCAGAAGTTTGAGCTTCTGCTCGGTTTGTTTTTGCAGGGTGATGTCGCGTATAAAAGCCGTAATCCCAACAACTTCATTTTCTTGAAAGATTGGGTTCCAGCTAAATTCATAGTAAATATCCTGTTCCGGTTGATGTTGCACTTCATTAAATGCTTCTCCTGCAAGCACCCTGTCCATGCTGTGTTTTGCGTTTTTCTTCAAGTGTGGGATGTGAATACATTCGAGCAGGTTCATCCCAACTTCAACGTCCACCTTCCACACTTTTTTCATTTCGGCCCGGTGCTTTTTGTTAAAGGCAGTGTAGCAATAGTTTTTGTCTAATGAGAAAATAACAATGTCGGTTGAGCTGTTGATTAAAGCTAAAAGTAACGCATGCTGGCTTGTTAACGTGTTGAGCAGAACGTTAAATTCGGTGGCAATTGAAGCGGCTTCGTCGGTTCCTTCAATTTTTGAGCGGGCCTGATAATTCCCTTTTCGAACTTCGGCAATGGTATTTTGGACAGTATACAACCTTTTGGTAAACCAAATCCCCATCCACCAGGCAATAAGTGAACCGATTGCAATAGCCATTAATGCGTAAATTATCCCGCCAAATTTGATTTTAGCTAGTTTATCGGCTGTTGCCAACCGGCTGATACCAACACTAACCCAGCCTATTTGCCTATTGTCGAGCCGGGCCGGAGTGAGTACCTGAATTATTTCAGTAGATTTAGTTACCACCGGTTTGTTGGATAGGGAAGGCAGATCAAGGAGATAGAGCCCGCATTTGTCAGTTTCGGTGTGTGCGAGAATAAGGCCATGTTCATCGGTAAATATTGCAAACATCAGTTCGGGATAAAGGCGCTGAGATTCGACAAGCTCTTGCAAGCCAGATACATCATCGGATGCGATCCAAATGGCTGCCGATGTTGAAAGCGACTGTGCCAGTGCTGTCGCCGTTTCTACCTGGCGATTGAGAAGCATTTTGCTCTGCCGCATCGTTAAATCTATGATGAAAAGAGTCATCATCACAGCATGAATAATTGCCACCCCAAGAATTAGCCGGCCACGAAGAGTCCCAAACATAAAATTTCTGATGTCGCGAAGGTTCATCTTATTTCAATTTTTCGTACTTTCTTTTCAAACAGCCCAATATAATCGTGTACTACATTGTAATCAGTATCCGATGCCGGTAAAAAACGTGCGGTTTCCATCCCTGCAAGAATCGATCGACCTTCCTCCGTGGCAGTAAGTTCTGTCAGGAGTTTTTGAACTTGCCCGATGATGTCGGAAGGGATGTCGTTGCGCACCATTACAGAGTTATTGATTAATGGTTCGGTCTCCCAAATAACCATCAGTTCAGAAGCTTCGTTTGGATGATCTTTTCGGAATGCCCTCCAGGGAGGTGGCCATGTGGCTCCGGCAACGGTTAACTTCATATACACATTCATGATTGACGATTCTTGTGAACCCACATATTTGTTTTCAATGTCCGAAGAAATATTAAGGCCTGCGGAGTGCAAAAAATATTGAGGCATAATGCAAGCGGCCAACGCGGTGGGAGCCGGATAGCTCACCACTCTCCCTTTCAAATCCTGAGGCATTCTAATTCCCCCATCCTTGCGAACGATAAAAAGTCCTTTGAAATCGTCAGGTTCACCGGCCATGGCAATAACAACATATCCAAAATTCATCGCCTGAATAGTTTGCCATGGGTTAGGTAACAAGAAATCAGGTTTCCCTGCCTTGTACTTTTCTTCGAAAAAGGCATAATTACGCGAAGCCTCAAGCGTAAACTTTGCCCCTTCTGCCTTAGTGTTCAAATAGTCAATCAAAGGCTGATAGTCATGAATAATTTTGCTCGGGTTATGCAACGGATGAACGGCGAAACTATATACAGGAATTTCAATGTCGTCTGGCTCCACACCATAACGTAGCACCGGTTTTTCAGGATTTTGAACACATCCCAATACTGTCAGCACGATCAATAATACATATTTTCGATTCTTTTTCATGGTTTAGGTTCTCTGATTACAGATGGTTTCACATCAAACAATCTTCTGATTCGATCCAAATAAAAAAGGTGATCGAAGAGGTGTAAAAAATATGAGGGGAAACATCTTAAACTCAATAACAGGAAGATAACCTGGTATTCATTTTTAATACTAAACTTGGATGAATTACCGCTTTTTTCCAACTTTTGGCAATGGCCATTAGAATGAATTCTTCTGAAAAAATGTTCCTGTACCATATTATTCAGGTAATCATTATCAATATAGACCGCTCAATATAGGCACAAATAATCCTCAACCTTAAACACAAATATACAACTATTGACGGGAAATAAAAATAATTATTTTGCTTAGCATATTTACCGGGACTCTGTATTAAAGATTTTTTCAATCATGCATACATGGTGGAGAGACCTTCCTACCAATAAACATTATTAACCACAGCACCACCTGTTAGCAATACACTGCCACCGGACAGGGATGGGTAGGGGCTTCTTCCATTGGTTGTGAAGTCAGATGCAACCTGGAATATCCATATGGAACTTGCATCACACTCAGTATCAAGTGTTAGATTACCTGATTGAATTTAAAGTGTAGAAGTTGACTTATAAACACCAGGATAGAGTGTTATACCTCCAGAGGAAAGTACCTCATGAACCATCTTTACCTTCGTATTTCTGTCAATAATTCCTAAACAGAGATTTATACCTTGTTTTTGTTTCTATCTTTTTACATTAATCTATTGGGGTATCCGATCATCTCCCGTGCTGATTTTTGATGATATTTTCAGATTTTACAATATATCAGTTGCTTAAACATAAGGAGGTTTTTATTACAGCCGGCTAAAGCCAGGCTGCAAGGAATGGAATTTTTTGTGGTTTATTCATCTACAATGAATGTGTTTCTTGGACATCCATTGCAGCCGGATTTATCCGACTGCAAGTCGATCAGATTTATTCTTTGAATTTCCAAGTATTTGTTGGATACTTCATCCAACAAAGCTAATTATTATTTACGGGAGATGATCGGATACCCCATATTAATCTATTCGCAACAAAACTCCAACCCGTTGATATTGAGGTATAAGGGAGTCATTGTTGGCAGGCACATGCCGACAGGAACCGGCAGGACGCTTGCGCCATGTTGATTTCTACATTTTTAATACCCCGACGCCAGCACATCCACCACATGTGCTATCTTCAAAGGTAAGGCTTGTTTTTTAATGTAGGCATCCAAATGTAGCAAACACCCAGGGTCGTTACTGACCAAATATTCTGCACCACCATTGATGGCGCTTTCTACCACCTGCTTGCTCATGGCAACGGCAATGGGTTCAAAACGGTTGGCAAACATACCGCTAAAACTACAGTAGTCTTCACAGTTTTCCAGGGTTACCAATGTCAATCCATGCACATTCCCAAGCAATTGCAATGGCTCATTTTTCAGCCCATAGCTTCTGGTAGCAGCGCAATTTTCTACGAAAGCCACCTTGTGGTTAAAAGTGGCCCCAAAGGTGGTTTTATTTAACACATTCACCAGGAAATCAGTAATTTCAAATACATTCCTTTGCAACTGGCGGTACTCATTGTGATAGGCGCCATTGTAAAACAGTTCATCAAAGTGGCTTTTTATATATCCCAGGCATGCAGGAGAGGCACTTACTACCATCCGGTTGTTGCTAAATTCGGTGATCAGTTTTTCACCCAGGCTCTTGGCTTCTTCCCAAAATCCCTCCACAAAAGCCAATTGTCCACAGCAGGTCTGTCCTTCATGATAATGAGTGGTTACACCTGCCTTCTCAAGTACCTTCAACAGGTTGAATCCCATTTCAGGATAAAACTGGTCAATAACACAGGGAATATGAATATCAACTTCCATAACTTAATTTTCGATAAATTTAAACTGTTTTGGTTTCGGTGAAGACAGCAAAACCAAGTTTATTTATTTCAGTCCAAAATCCGGGGTAAGATTTCGCTACCACCTCAGCATCCATGATCTGAATTGTTTGGAATTTGAGTACCAATGGAGCAAAACTCATGGCCAACCGGTGGTCGTGGTAGGTATTAAAAACCAGGTGATCAGGATTGCTTTTTTCAACAAACGAAAGGGAACAGGTATCCTCCTCCTGGTGGAGAAGAACCCCAACCTTTTCCAATTCGATACCCAGGCTCTCCAGGCGATTCGATTCTTTGTATTTGAGATGGCTTATACCCGTAAAAACGGCTTTAGTTCCAAGGACGGCACAGGTAGTAATTACCGGTAACGCCAGATCTGGACAATCTTTAAAATCAAATGAACATTTCTTTGTCGCCTTTCCCGTCGACAGCAACCGTAATCCATTGGTTTCGTAAAGGGTTTTTACGCCAAGAGAGGCAAATATTTCCGCCAGCACGCGATCGCCCTGGATGCTATGCTCATAAAGACCCGGGATAAAAATATCAGCTTTTTCGGAAAGTGCCGCAACCTCGTACCAATAGGCTGCCGATGTCCAATCCGATTCCACCTCATAATATATTGTATTGTATGGATGTGGGTCTACAACAACACAATCGTCGAAAAGTGAAACGTGCGCTCCAAATGCCTTCATCATGTCCACCGTCATCCCAATGTAAGGCTGAGAAACAACCTGTTTGGTAAAATTTATTTTCAATCCCTCTTCCAGGTATGGTCCGATCAACAATATGGCCGTTACAAACTGGCTACTCATGGAAGTATCCACCCTGATTTCACCGCCATAAATTTCACTCCCTGTGATATGAATGGGCAGGAACCCACTTTTTCCACAATATCTGATTCGGGCTCCCAGATTAACCAATCCTTCCACAAGTGCACCAATGGGACGCTCTTTCATTCGTTGACTTCCCGTGATGAGCCACTCGCCAACATGAGAAACAAGAAAGGCTGTAAGAAATCGCGCTACCGTACCGGCATTTTCAACATCCAAAATCGCGGGTATGTCACTAGCTCCCCAGAAACGGATAAATTCCAAATGACGTTTTAACAACCGGGTGTCATCAGCCTCTGATAACCTCTCAATGGAGCTATCCTGGCCCGACAATTCAGCAATAATCAACGCCCGGTTGCTGATGCTTTTCGAGCCAGGGAGTTCAACAGTCCCAATCGCGTGTTTCGATTTTTGTGTGAGTTTTACTGTTTGCACGTGAGGTTTGATTAATTACACTTTTCCTTTAAAATAATACCGAAGGCTGTCTTCGATGAGATGAGGGCTCACTTCTACATCATGTGTTGCCTTTCCAAGCCTGCGTAGCAAACTGAAAAGCAGTTTATTTCCACGCATTTTTTTGTCTTGATGCATCAACTCAATGATCAAAGGGATTTTACTTTCGTCAAAAGTAAAGCGTTCAAAGTTTTTATCAATCATGGTCACAATTTCAACCAGTTGTGCTTCATCAAATTCAAAGATTTTTGCCGATATCCATGCTTCGCAGATCATGCCAGCAGCAATGGCCATTCCATGGGTAGTTT
Source organism: Bacteroidetes bacterium GWF2_41_31 (assembly GCA_001769215.1). GTDB lineage: Bacteria > Bacteroidota > Bacteroidia > Bacteroidales > F082 > UBA6244. The sequence goes on along the minus strand of MEOL01000014.1, from coordinate 157,378 downwards.
CGTTATGGGTTCTTAAAAAATACGATTCCAGGGCATGACCCACGGTATGTCCAAAATTCAGGTTTTTCCTTACCCCGCGCTCGGCAGCATCAAAACGGACAATGTCAATTTTGTCTCTGGCGGCTTTGGTAATGATGGTACTCCAATCTTCTACCTCAGAAAAGTGTTTTCCATGAACCCTGCCCCACAAGTCTTTGTCCATGATCAAAGCATATTTCAACACCTCGGAAAAGCCCGACTGCCATTGTCGTTGATCCAGCGTTTTCAGGAAAAGGGGTTCAATTATCACTCCAACCGGATCGACAAATAAACCCACCTGATTTTTAAAATCATGAAAATCAACACCGGTTTTCCCTCCTATGGCTGCATCTACCATACCAAGTAAGGTAGTAGGAATATTAAGGAATCGCATACCTCGTTTAAAGGTAGCGGCTGCAAATCCACCTGAATCGGTGATGACACCTCCCCCCAGGTTAAGCAACAAATGATCGCGGCCCGCCTTAAGTCGTGTTAGTTCGTTCCAGATGTATGACGACTGGGCAATATTTTTGTTTTTCTCGCCACTGGAAACACGGATCACATCACAGCTTTTTAGTTCAGGTACCAATTCATGTAAAACCGGAAGACAATGCTGTTGCGTATTTTCATCCACAAGAATGATAATGCGTTTAAATCCTTCGAGTTGATGGACTGATTTCACCAGCGATCCATCTCCAATGGCATACCAAACGGTGTCGGTATCAAGTGTAAAAGGTAGATTTATCATCGCGGCAAAGATAGCACATTCTGCAAAATTCAACCAAATAGTTTCTTTGAGACATAAAATTCAGGATTCTAAATAACCCACACAAATTTACTTACGATGCAACTGTTTTACAGGGGAGTTGTCCAGTTATAAGTATATTTGCATGTTCAAACCACATTTTTATGAAAAAGATTTATTCGCTGGTTTTCCTGGTTTTTTTGAGTACAGTCATTTTGGCAGGAAGCATTAGCCACACCTATCATTTTTCAACTCCCCTGATCATTCAGAAAGGACCGTACAGCCTGATCAGTTTCGATGGAACGATGCAGACCGCCAGGGCAGGCGAGCCTTCGATGCCCTATTTTCCGGTTAAATTGCTGTTGCCTCCGGGCGAAATGGTCGTTAGCATGGAAATTATTCGCGAAAGCGAACAATTCGTTGAGGGAGATTACCAGTTTTCACCTTATCAGCCATCGCGTCCCCTATCCTCAACCGAAATCCCTGATTTTTATTACAATTCATCTGTGTACCAATCAACCGCTAACTACCCGGAGGAGGCAGCCAGAACCCCCGGCACACAATTTATGAACGGTTTTGGTTTTGCCATTGGGGCCTTCACTCCCATCAACCTCATTCCTGCAACCGGCAAATTGAGTTATTTCGCAGAAGTAACCATCGTGGTACACACCACACCAGATACTAAAGCACATGATGCACTTCAAAACCTGCAACCCTCGCCTGCTTTCAAACTGCACGCGCAAAATTTTGCCGATAACCCGGCTGAAATCAACCAATATCAAATTCCTTCCAAGCGTGATACAGATCAATATAAGCTGCTCATTATTACACCTGAACAGTTTGCTGACGGATTTTCCACATTGACATCAATGTATCTGGAGAGGGGAATTCAGTCACAAGTCACTACCACGGAAACCATCCTGCAAAACGAAACAGGGATGGATTTACAAGAAAAGATACGCAACTATATCACCGATCAATATCAAAATCAAGGAGTAGAATTTGTACTCCTTGGCGGTGACGTGGAACTGGTTCCTTACCGTGGATTTTATTGTTATGTTCAGTCGGGCGGAGGTTATCAGGACAATGGAATCCCTTCCGATTTGTATTATTCGGCGCTGGATGGCAACTGGAACGACAATGGAAATAATCTTTGGGGAGAACCTGATGAAGATGATTTGTTGCCCGATGTGGCAGTAGCCCGTTTCCCATTTAACACCCCTGATGAACTGGAGAACATGGTGCACAAAAGTCATTTTTATCAAAATTTCCCGGTAACGGGTGAATTGACCAATGCCCTGATGGCCGAAGAACATCTTTATAATGACCCGGAAACCTGGGGCAGCGATTATTTAGAACTACTCATCGGCGAACGCAGCGACAATGGGTACACCACCAACGGAATTCCTGAAGGTTATAACTTTCAAAAACTTTATGAAGAAATTCAACCCTGGTCAAAGTACGACCTGATGGCGGCCATCAATTCAGGCAAGCAGTTCGTTCACCATGTGGGTCATGCTTCTCAAACCTATGTGGCTTATATGACCAACAGCGACATAACCAATGGCAATTTCTCTGGTGCCAACGGTATTGATCACAACTACACTTTATTGCAAACACATGGATGCGATTGTGGTGCCTTTGATGCCAACGACTGCATTCTTGAGAAAATGGTAACCATCGACAATTTTGCAGTAGCAGTGATGGGAAATTCGCGTTTTGGCTGGTTTAACGAAGGCCAAACGGAGGGCCCGGCTGCTCACCTGCACCGTGAAATGATGGACGCCTTGTATGGCGAAGAAATGAGATTTTTAGGCAATGCTTTTAAAGAGAGCAAGATACAAACCGCACCCTGGGTTGAAGCTTCCGGCCAATGGGAAGAAGGTGCGCTTCGATGGAATTTTTATGACCTCAACACTTTTGGCGACCCGGCCATGAGCGTCTGGACAGATGAGCCTATATCAATCGACGTAAGCTATGAGGATGAAATTGTTATCGGATCTGCCTCCACCGAGGTTAGTGTACTATCGGGCGGAATTCCCATGACAGGGTTCACCTGCTCCCTCCTGAAAGATGGTATTCTTTGTGGGACAGGAATCACCAACGCGTCGGGTACGGCGACTATTGTTTTTGATGAAGACATTACCCAACCCGGCCCTGCCACGCTGTTTGTGGTGGGAAGAAATTGTCTGCCAACCAGCTTTAGCGTGCAGTTTATCCCTGCTGAAGGTGCATACGTGGTATTCAGTGATGTTCAAATCAATGACGAATCGGGTAACAACAATCAGCTGGCCGATTATGACGAAACCATTATGCTGACGATAACTGTTGGAAATGTAGGACTGGGTGACGCCAATAACCTGACCATCACACTTTCTTCCACCGATCCGTTCGTGACCATCACCGACACCATCGAAAATTATGGAAATGTGCCGGCCGGACAACAAGCGGCTATTGAAAATGGGTTCACCGTGTACTTTCACGACAGCATTCCCGATCAGCGCAACATCGCGTTTACGCTACATTGCCAAACAGAAACCGACAGTTGGGATTCCGGTTTTGGAATCACAGCCCAGGCTCCTGTTCTGAATTTGGGAACACCGGTTATTTTCGACGCGACTGGCGGCAACAACAGTGGATCCCTCGATCCAGGTGAGACGGATACACTCGCGATTGATGCATCCAACTTCGGACACAGCGACTGTTTTAATGCGCAAATCAGCCTATCCGCCACAAGTCCGCATGTTACCATATACCCTTCATCGCTTTCATTGCAAGACCTGCTCACAAACCAGACCAAAACAGCCGGTTTCGAAATTAGCATCGCAGAAAATACGCCGGTGGGGTCATTGATTGAATTCAACTACTTACTTTCGAGTGGTGCCTATCAACTGGCGGCGACCTATTATATCCCGGTAGGACTGGTAATGGAAGATTTTGAAACCGGGGATTTTTCTCGTTTCGAATGGCAGCATGGAGGCAATCAGTCATGGATGGTTAGCGGTACAGATCCATTTGCCGGGGATTTCTCGGCTAAATCAGGAACTATAGGCAATGAACAAACATCAGAGCTAATCATTGAACTGGAGGTTTTGTCTTCCGATAACCTGACCTATTGGCGAAAGGTTTCCTCTGAAGCGGATTACGACTACCTCCGTTTTTATATTGACGGAACCCTGGCTGGCGAATGGTCCGGTGAATATGATTGGGATGGACAAACTTACTCCATTTCATCCGGAGTACATCTACTCAAATGGTCTTACGAAAAAGATATCAATACTTCAGGTGGTGCAGACTGTGCCTGGCTTGACAACATTGTGTTTCCACCCTCGGCCACTATACTGACAATCAACTTGTTTTCGGAGAACAACGAGATACGGATATATCCCAATCCTGCTAACGATCAATTAAATATTGAATTCGATAAAGGGCCACTCGTTGAAGTCACTTTATATGATCTGTTGGGTTTAAAAATAAATACCCTTCAGGTCGGGGATGTCAATAGCCACCTTACCCGGATAGATGTAACTTCTCTTAAGCCGGGCATCTATCTGGTTGAAATGTTATTCGGGGACAGAAAAATCATCAGGAAGGTGGTTATTAATTAAGCCTCTCTTTTTCAGGCTACAAATCTTGCACTCGTTTTTAAGTAGGGTCGCATCCATGAAACGGAAATTACTATCTTTGAAATGAGCAAAGAACATCGCTATGACAGAACTCCCCGACAACCTGATTGCCTTTGGCCGCAGTTTGTTTTTAAACTCAGAAAACCGGATTACAACCATTGGCAATGGATCCATTGGCGGAAAAGCAACTGGTCTGGCACGTATCAATCAATTCCTGAACACCACCGAATTTAAAAGTCAGTTTGAACCTATAGACATAGGCATTCCGGCCATGACCGCCATCAGGACAGATGTATTTGACGCATTCATGAAACGGAACAAATTGTACGACATCGCCTTGTCAGGGTTGCCAGACGACCGCATTGCCCATGCCTTTCAAAAAGCGGCGTTGCCAATGGAAATCCTTGGAGATCTGCGTGCACTCATTGCCCAGGTTCATTCACCACTGGCTATTCGCTCCAGTTCCATGCTCGAAGATGCCTTAGGTGAGCCTTTTGCAGGTATTTACGGTACCAAGATGACTCCAAACAACCAACCCGACACAACCACGCGTTTCAACAAACTGGTTGAAGCCATCAAATATGTGTATGCCAGCACCTTTTTTAAGGCTGCGCGCGATTACATGAAAGCAACGCAGCATACTTCCGAAGACGAGAAAATGGCCATTATTATTCAGGAGGTGGTGGGTCAGCGCTATGGTGACCGATTTTATCCTGAATGTGCCGGGGTTGCACGTTCGCGAAATTATTATGCCTTCGGCAATGCTTCTCCCACTGACGGCATTGTAAGTCTGGCCTTAGGTTTGGGAAAAACAGTAGTAGATGGGGGACTCTGCTGGTCGTATTCCCCGGCTTATCCCAAAGCCGATCCACCCGTGGGTTCCGTTTACGATTTATTAAAAATCACCCAAACAAAATTCTGGGCGGTTAATATGGGCACTGCACCAGCATACGATCCGTTGAAAGAAACGGAATATTTGGCCCAACCAGACCTGGAAAAGGCTGAGGAAGACAAAACACTCCGGTGGGTGGCCTCCACGTTAGATCCCCATTCGGGTCGATTGGTCATGGGTATTGGTAAAAACGGTGCCCGGTTACTCAATTTCGCGCCCCTGCTGCGTCTTGATGACATCCCATTTAACCAACTCATCATCCATCTGTTGCAGCTTTGCGAACAAGACTACGGAACCGCTGTTGAAATCGAATTTGCCATGACTTTCGCCCCGGGTCAAAAGCCCAAATTTGGCTTTTTACAGGTACGCCCCATGGTGGTTTCCACGGAAGAAGTTGAAGTGAATACCGAAGAACTCAAACAGCCTGACGTGCTCTGTTCATCACCTAAGGTGTTGGGCAATGGCATCAACAACGAAATATTGGACATTGTTTTTATGAAACCAGGAGTTTTTGATGCTTCCCTGACACAGAAAATTACAGTAGAAATTGACCACATGAATGAGATGCTCTGCAATGAAAAAAAACCTTACTTGTTAATAGGCTTTGGTCGTTGGGGAACCTCGGATGCATGGGCAGGTATACCGGTAAACTGGGGACAAATTTCGGGGGCGAAAACCATCGTGGAAGCACCATTAGCAGGGATGAATTCCGAACTGAGCCAGGGATCACACTTTTTTCACAATGTAACCAGTTTTCGGGTGCTGTATTTTTCCGTACCTTATTCGGGCGAATACCCCATCAATTGGGATTGGCTCAACTCGCAACACATTGTAAATGAAACCGAAGCGATAAAACATGTAAGGCTCCAACAACCATTGTCCATTAAGGTAGATGGCCGCTCGGGCAGAGGAGTCATCCGGTTTACTTAAATACAGTTAACATGGCCAGTAACAAACCGCTCGACCAACTGATGTTGGAATTGAAAGAAAGAGCCAAAGAGCTCAACTGTTTGTACGAAGTGCAGGAAATACTTAATAAATCTACACTTTCGAATGCAGAAATGTGCAATGAACTGGTACGTGTTATTCCGGCCGGATGGCAATACCCTGAAATCTGCAAAGTGAAACTAACCTGTTTTAATCAGGTATTTACTTCCGATGATTTCACCGAAACGCCCTGGTTCATCAGATCGCCAATCATCGTTCAGGCAATCCTCTCAGGCGAAATTGCAGTGTTTTACACCAAAGAACGTCCTCAATCGGATGAAGGACCTTTTTTAAAGGAAGAACGAAAACTCATCGATGCCCTTGCAGAAAGGTGCTCACTCTTCATATTACATCAAAAACTTAAATCTGTTTTCGATCAGGAACTGGCCGTGAACAAGGACCAGAAAAGTGAATGGTGGGTTATCCTGGACATGCTCAAACAAACGGATCCCAAATTGCTGATCCGTCTTTCGCGCAAGATGATCAATTATCTCTGCTGGACGGGAGTTGAGGAAGCCGGTAAAATGCTGGAATTATTCAGCCCTTCATTTAAAAGCGATGTCACCTTGCTGACGGAAGTGAACAGTCCCTATCAAAAGCAGGCTGATAGCGACCTGCTTTCGTTAAGTTATTCTATATTTGAGTTGGCTGCACGACACCTTTCCGAAAGGGATATCCTCAATCGCATTCAAAAATGGACCAAGGAAGACCGGTCCGGTTTTCTATCTGAGATACTGGAGAACATGGGATCGTCGCTTGCCGACATCAATTCAGCGGTGGAGCGCTATCACCACCTGGCCCCTCACATGCTTGAACTGTCGGAACCACGAGAAAAAAATATTAAAATATCGCTTATCCGCCGCATCCTCAGCGACCAACCTGCCTTTATCGACATTGCCAAAAACTTCATTAAAATAGACAGCTTTTATAACCTGTTGCAACATGTGATATACCCCACAGGAAGCCATGGACAGTTGGGAGGGAAAAGCGCGGGATTGTTTGTTGCACACCATTTACTAAAAAACACTGAAAACCATGAGGAACTGTTTGGAAATGTGAAGGTTCCAAAGACCTGGTATTTAACCTCCGATGGTCTGCTTCGCTTTATGAGCTACAACAACCTGGAAGACGTGATAGAGCAAAAATACAAGGACATTGAGCAGGTTCGCCAGGAATATCCGTACGTGATACATGTATTCAAAAACGCCCTCTTCCCTCCCGAAATACTCAAAGGCCTCACCATGGCGCTTGATTATTTTGGAGAAACACCGCTGATAGTGCGTAGTTCAAGTTTACTCGAAGACCGTGTGGGCAGTGTTTTCGCGGGGAAATACAAAAGCCTTTTTATTGCCAACCAGGGTGACAAGGGAACACGTATGATGGCTTTGTCAGATGCCGTAGCCGAGGTATATGCTTCCACTTTTGGCCCCGATGCCATTGAATACAGGGCAGAAAATGGGTTGCTCGACTACCGCGAAGAAATGGGCATCATGATCCAGGAAGTGGTCGGCACCAAAACAGGAATTTATTTCTTTCCTGCCTTCGCCGGGGTGGCTTTTAGCAACAATGATTTCAGGTGGTCGAGCCGGATAAAGAGCGAAGACGGCCTGATCAGACTGGTGCCGGGTTTGGGGACCCGTGCTGTTGACCGGATATCTGATGACTTTCCGGTACTCATCTCTCCGGGACAGCCAGAGTTGAGGGTGAATGTAACCATCGACGAAATCGTCAGGTATTCGCCTAAATTTATGGATGTGGTCAACCTCACCACCGGCCAGTTTGAAACTGTTGAGGTTGAGCTGGTTTTAAAAAGATATGGACGCGATTTTCCTTCCATCAGTAGAGTGGTATCCATCCTGAAACAGAATTATATCCAGCCGGCGCGTCCGCTGGGTATGGATTTTACCCGCGATGCGTTCGTGGTAAATTTTGAAGGGCTCATCAAACGGACTTCATTTGTAACTGAAGTAAAAAACATGCTCGATGTTTTGCAAAAAAAATACCACCATGCAGTAGATATTGAGTTCGCACATGACGGGCAGGACTTTTATTTGTTGCAATGCCGTTCGCAAAGTTCAGGATTACATAGCAAGCCCGCCGAAATTCCAGCCAACATTCCATCTGACAAGGTAATTTTTTCGGCAAAAAAATATGTCCCCAACGGCATTGTTTCAAACATTACCCACGTGTTGTATGTCGATCCGGTTCAATATGGTTTGCTTTCAAGCCACGACGATCTGATTGAGGTGGGACATGTGGTGGGCAGGATCAACAAATTGCTCCCCAAACGACAGTTCATCCTCATGGGACCGGGTAGATGGGGAAGTCGCGGAGACATTAAACTCGGCGTTAGTATTACCTATTCGGAGATAAAAAACACGGCCATTCTCATTGAGATTGCCCGGAAAACAAATGACTATGTCCCTGATTTATCCTTTGGCACCCATTTCTTCCAGGACCTGGTTGAAGCCAACATCAAATACCTGCCGCTATATCCCGATGATGATGAAGTCATTTTTAAGGAGGATTTCTTTCTGAAAAGTCCCAATATTCTCACCTTGCTGTTGCCCGAGATGCAACACCTGGAGAAAGTGATCAAAGTGATCGATGTAAGGGCCATCTATCCTGACAAAGTGCTCGAAGTATTGATGAACGCCGACCGATCGCTGGCTGTTGCCATGATGGTAAATGCCCATGAAACCCGACAGGAAGAGGTGATCAGGGAAGAAACAGTAAATCAATCAGGGAAACAAGAGGTACACTGGCAATGGCGACAGAAATGCGCAGAAAACATAGCGCAGTCGATTGACCCGTCGATATTTGGTATTGTCGCCCTGTATTTATTTGGAAGCGTTAAAAATGGAACTTCAGGGCCCGGAAGTGACATCGACCTGCTGATACACGTGAGCAACACCACTGAACAGCAGGCGCTACTTACTGCCTGGCTCGAAGGCTGGAGTCTGAGCCTGGCTCAAATGAACCAGTGGCGTACCGGTGTGAGGACGGAGGGAGGACTGCTGGATGTGCATTTCATAACCGATGAAGACATAAAAAACCGGACCAGTTTTGCCATAAAAATTGGCGCTGTAACGGATGCCGCAAGACCCCTGGTGATGGGCGGGTAAAATTCTGTGGGACTGTATTTTCAAAACTGGTTTTAGAGAGCACCCACCTATATCAACTCCCTACTGCATTCCCATGGATTTCCCGCATCAAAAACCACCAGTGCCAACTCAGGTCCATCGTGGGCGGCAGTGATCATGGTGGTGGTTCCGAGTTGTTGTTTCCAGTAACCGGTAATGCGTGCCGATTCGTGCACATGGCCATGCAGGGTGAGCCAAGGCTGACGATCCTCTATCATGCGCCTGATGGCAATACTACCCACATGCACATCCAGGGGCACATGCTCAAACATTTTACCATCCAGGGCTGCCCGGTCGAGATGGGTTTGATAGGGCGGACTGTGAAATAAACACATGGTAGTGGCTGGTTCAATACCGGTCATCAGCATTTCCAAATCTTTCTGTATGGTTGAATACCGACACAGGTATTTGGAAACAGGGATGCTGTGAAACCCTTCTTCGGGCGAAACACACCCCGGATCTACGTAAGCGCTTACATCGTATTTCTCCCAGTCCTTCAACAAAAACGGCGTTGGTGGAACCCAGGCATATCCCACCACAGTCCACTTTTTCCAGGTCATCACCCGGTTGGGAATATAATGCCACAATCCCATGGATTCTCCTTCCAGAAATTTGTCCTCCTCCCCTTTTCCGTCATCATTTCCCGGAATCATAAAAACCTCCGGATAGGGAAAATCCGGCAGGTCTTTCAGTTGGGAAAAGCCTGCAATAAGCGTGTCATCAAAAAAATTTCCGACTTGATCCTCTTGTGATGACAAATGATACAAACCTGATGGCAACACATCTCCACCCAGAAATACCGCCTCGGGTTGCTGTGTTTCTATGGCACGAAAGAGTTTTTCATAACGTGTCTTTTTCCCGTGCAAATCCGAAACAAAAAAACAAAGGGTGGACATTGAGTTCGACAATTAAAAGGTGATGCATCCTGATTGCGAATATAGCATTTTATCGGGTGTAAAAGGATGCTTTTTAAATCAATTCAAGAGGCAGGTTGTTTATTGGAAAGGCAGGATCTAATGTTCCTGGGCTTTCTTCAGTGCGGCTTCCCTGCATTGTCTAAAAGGGAAACTGTTTCTGTCCACAACATTCCTGTCTATGAAGCCATGCCGTATTGCAGAAAGCCCAGGTTGAACTAAATCACTTCGGGATATCCTTTTTTAAAGTGAATCTCTTCATCAGTTTACTTAATAAGTCCAGGATAAAAGTAATCTATTAACCTCAAAAGTGGTTTTTTTATTTAACACAAAAGTTCAAAATTATCAGGGCAGATTATTTATCTTTGTCTACCAATTTCTTGGTAAGACACCATTTTACATCTCCTTAATTCATTGGAATTCAATAGGAAAAATTCAAAACAGTCGATAAGTACATAGAACTAAAATTCATCGGTATCGTCGGGATGTAGTTCAACATGGACTCCTCGCTGGGCGCTGCGCGCCGCTCAGAGTCCTATTTATTAGCTACCGTTTTTTTTTTAATTTATGCGGTATCATTTTGATGATTTACCTCTAAACATTTCAGTCAAGTTGTCCAGTGCTGATGAATTTGGAGGGTCGGAGATTTCATACTTGTCAGGTGTAAAAAGCTCCATTAATTTTTCTAATTCAATATCAGGTTTGAATTTGTAAAATTCAATTGCGTCTGCTTTTGCATTATAAAATGCAGCAACTCTTAATAAATATTTGAACACTCTGAATAATATTTGAACTAAAAAGATAAGTAAAACAGATGCCCCAATTCTAATTGTTAAACTAGTCGGAAGAAAATTAGCATCATTTGTAACAACATGAGGAAAAACAAGTAAATAAAACCCAATCAATATTATTATTAAAGTGAAAAAGAATATTATAACGGAGATATTATTAAATAGGATGGCACGTAATCTTAGTTTTTCAACTAAGCCTTTTATATCCTTGTTTTCATAATACTCATGGGGGTCAAAAATAATTAATGGAATCTTCTTATAAGGTACCAACATTATTAGTCCTGTGATGCCAAATAATATTGTAAGAAAAGAAACAATATTACTCAGACTTATGTCTAGAATTAAGGTTGTGTCTTTAATGAAATAATGATTCATTAATATCGCAATAAGCGATAATCCTAATAAAATAATTCCTGTACGTTTCATATCCGTATTGTGTTTTAAAATGGTAGTTAACGAGAGTCTAAACCCAAGACAGCAAGTTCACTATTCAATATTACTATTTTTAACCTCTTTACACATAATAACCTACCCATTTTCAATCTTTTAAAATTATTTTAATTAAATTTTTTTTCATCGTAAACAGATCATCGGATGTTTGGTGGGGTAAATCTAGGAATTAATTTTATTGGTTTTACATTGTGGGTTAGAGCAAATCCCTTAATAGTGTATTCTTTTAGGCGTTGTGTGGCCTAAATACGAAGTTGTGTGCCTTGTTGTGATATTACCCGGCAGCCAACCGATACAATAATGTCAAGATGATTGTATTTTTCATCGTACGATTTGCCATCGGATGCAGATGTCCGGAAATTCCGGACAACTGCATTTTACACTAATTCCCATTCATTAAAAATGTTGCCAATATGTTCAGAAAGGGGTTCGCTTGTCCGCATTTTGATCCCCTATTTACTCACTTTCTGATATAAATCAAAGATAAAAAACAGCATGATAGAAAAGCGTAGATGCACTTGTCTGCCTGGCATGAAACTATGCTTAAGGAGGCTGCCGTTCTTGTCATTTGTTGGCTGTCAACTTTAGTGTGAAACTGCTTTTAGTCCGATGACAGATCCTATTAAAGTGATAATAAAGAGCAATCGCAAAAAGGTCGCTGGTTCTTTAAATACCAAAATTCCTGCTAAAACAGTTCCAACGGCTCCAATTCCTGTCCACACGGCATAAGCTGTTCCGATTGGTAAAGTTTGAGTTGCTTTAATTAAAAGTCCCATACTGAGCGTGAGGGTCACAATAAAACCTGCATACCATAAATACATTTCGTTTCCTGTGGTTTCTTTTGCTTTTCCCAGACAGAATGCAAATGCAACTTCAAATAGTCCGGCAATAATTAAAATAATCCAATTCATTTTTTGTTTGTTAAAGCTATTTTTTCTTTTCGTTAATGTCAGTAGTTTGAGAAAGTTGGTTCTGTTTTACACGGTGGCCGCTAACGAGAGTCCAAACCCAACTCTGCAGGTTCTCTTTTTAATTCAACTCTTTTTTTCATTGTAAACAGATCATCGGATGTTGAGAAGGTAAATCTAGGGAATTATCCCATCGTTTTTACATGGGGGTTCAAAAAATAAGTACCCTCGAAAAGTCCATTCTATCGAATCCCGCTGAATTGTTACCAAAAAATTACCTCCATCCTGATTTCCATAAGTGGATACCTATTGTATTATCCTGCATTTGCATTCGTTGTGGTGTTTTTTTTCTTCAAAAAATGACTTAAAACAAACAAGATGCCCACCACGATAAACGGAAAGGTGATCATTAAAACAATACCCAGACTCATCCCAATGGAATGGTTCATTTGGTAATTCATCATATAGACCCACGGGCTCAATCCCAAACCAAGTACGGTAAAGATGAATCCGCCGATATATTCCCATTTCCAGGCAACCAAGAGGATGACCCCCAATACAAAGGAAGGGATGAGGTGGATAAGGAAGGCTGCTAATTGTTGCCACAACGACAATTCCGGATCAAAGGCATCCAAAGCGAACAGGCTGATAAATAGTATGGCCGTAATACATAAGACCCTTGGTAACCAATGAAATAAAGCAAGAGTTTTTTTCATAAGAATTCAGTTTTAAGAACCATGTTGCTGGGAATATGATGAATTGATAATTATTTACCCCTTTACAAGGCTGATTTTATTCGGTTTATTTTTTGCTCACGGTCGAAGGAAAAGGTCTTGTCCAATGAGCTGCATATCTCATAAACCATCAAAGCCTTAACCAGATATTCGGTGGTAATATGCGAATCAGTATTTAAACCCATGTAGCTTAGAATCTCCGCCAAATACTCAATATTCTGACTGTTAAAACCCTTGATTTCAGTCAAATATTTCTTCGATTCTGCTTCATCAAGCATTAAAAACAGATTCATGTCAAACCCAAGTTCATGAAGCAACATGCCTTTGTCTTCTTCAAATTCAACATCCAATTGAATGGCAAGATTGTCTTCGCTCCCTGTCATTTTGCTAAAGCACCTCTTTAATAAGGTTCCTATTTTCTCAATTTCGCGCAATAAATAGTCTTTTTGGTCCATAACTGATGGGTTTAGGTTTATTTATTTATTTATTACTTAATGCTAAAGCACATTTTACTCCATCAGCAGCGCTGGAAATGATGCCACCGGCATAACCGCTGCCTTCACCAACGAAATACAGGTTATCAAAGCCTGAACAAAGTCCGTCCTTTTCGCGGGCAACCTGAATGGGTGATGAAGTCTTGCTTTCGAGGCCCAGCAACAAACCTGTCTCGAAACCTGAAATCATCCTGCTGAAATCCACCAACCCTTCGGCGAGGGCTTTGCTCACAAAGGCCGGGACCATGTCGTACAAAGGTGCAGCCTGCAACCCCAGCGAATAGCTGCTGCGGGAAATTTCTTTCGATTGCCTGTATTTCATATAGTCCAACGCCTTGATGGCCGGGAGGATATAACTATTTGAAAAAAGATAAAACCGTTCTTCCAGTTTGTCCATCCAATCCAATATTTCCAACGGAGAGGAGGTATGCCCCACCAGCATATCAGGATGCACACCCACAACACAACCCGCATTTGAAAAAAGGCCATCGCGCTGATAATGGCTCATACCGTTTACCACACTTTTTTGATCATAGGCTGCCGCAGGCACCACCTGTCCACCAGGACACATGCAAAAAGTGTAAACGGGCAAATCAGACTTGGTCCGGGTGGCCAGCCGGTATTCGGCGGCTTTAACGCCGGGGAGGCTTTCCTTACCCCACTGTGCCAGGTTGATTAGCTTTTGGGGATGCTCGATGCGGTGACCGATGGCAAAATTTTTGGTTCCGAACTGAACGCCGCTGTTGATGAGCATACGGTACGTGTCGTAAGCCGAATGGCCTGTGGCCAGCACAATATGATCTGCTTCCAGTTCTCCGGTATTGCATACAATCTTGTCGACTTGTTTTCCTTTTACGGTGATGTTTTCCAATCGTGTATTGAACAAAAACTGACCCCCATTTTCCAGAAACTGTTTTCTCAGGTTGGCTACTACCTTTTTCAGGTTGTCGGTACCTACATGCGGATGGGCCATATAGAGAATTTCCTCTGGTGCACCTGCTTTCACGTATTCCGAAAGGATAAAATGCCGCTCCAGGCTGATGTGTTTCGATCGCGAGGTGAGCTTGCCATCCGAAAAGGTACCAGCACCTCCTTCGCCAAAGGCATAGTTATTTTGAGCACTAAATGTACCCGCACTCTCAAGAAGATGAATTGCTTTGGTTCGATGCTCCACCTCCGATCCACGTTCTATAATTGTCACCCGAAAACCGGCCATCTGCAACACATGCGCTGCGAAGAACCCGGCCGGTCCACTTCCAACGACGATGACCTTTTCGGTACGTTTTTTAAATGGGATCGGTAAAGGTTCTGATACGATGGGATCATCCCCTTTCAATTTATTGGAAGAAACCACCAGACTTATCTGCCAGTGGATATCGTTTTTTTTGCGTGCATCCAGACTTTTCTTCTCAATCTCAAAAGAAAAATCCATAACACCCACTTGCTTCCTTACTGCTTTTCTGATATCCTCATCCTGATATAAGGTCGGAAGTTTTATTTGGAGCATTTTATAACCCATGAAAGAAACTGTTTTTGAACATCAACATGCCCTTTTAGATGTCAAAGGTATACTCAATTTTAATTCCCGGCCAGGTTCGCTCTTCATTTTACTCACTTATCTGATTCTCCATCATTTAGTCAACCATTGAACAATCTCTTTTACTCCTTTAATCACCTTATGACAATAGGTTTTAATAAAATCGTCAGGGAGTTGTTCATGAAGTGGTATGGTTCTGGCAGCAGCCAATGCGCGTGGCCCCGCGAAATCTACATAGGCCATGCGGGCGGTAAGCTCCTCCTCAGAGCGGTAAAACGAGCTGCCCTGAAGCAGCGCCACACCAGTGTCATCAAGCAATTGCAGACAAAGTTGGCTTGAGCTTTTGATGCCCCTTTCATGCAGGCGTTGAGAAAAATTTGAAAAATCGAGGAAAAGATAAAACCCACCAACGGGATCATGCACTTTAACTCCTGCTGCCCGCAAAATATGTACACATTCATTTCCCAATCCGGCAAGTATCTTACGGGCTTGCCATAGGTATTCTTCTATTTCA
This sequence comes from Bacteroidetes bacterium GWF2_41_31, assembly GCA_001769215.1. Taxonomy (GTDB): domain Bacteria; phylum Bacteroidota; class Bacteroidia; order Bacteroidales; family F082; genus UBA6244. Next base: position 141,625 of record MEOL01000014.1, on the reverse strand, counting down.
ATGCCCCCCTTAAAAGCTTGTACGGCCGCGTATTGTATGGGCGCGCTTACCGACGTATAGGTTTCGCTGGCTACGATGGCCATCCCATCCAAAAGCCATTTCATGTTTTTTGGGAAAGCAAATGTCCCCAGCCTCCATCCTCCGGCTCCACACCATTTGGAGAGTCCTGAGCTGATGATGGTTCCTTCGGGATAGAATCTTGCCAGAGAAATATGCTTTCCTTTGTGGTCGAGTTGTCCGTAAATTTCATCCGAAAGAATGAATATATGATGGGCTCTGGCCAATGCTGCAATTTCAACCAGCGATTCTTTTGTCAACGAAACGCCATCAGGATTGCCAGGGTAATTCAAAATCATCAACGCCGGTTTGTCAGGATGATTTCTTTTTTTCAGAAAATCGCTAAACAACTTAGGTGTTAGCTGCCATTTAGCCTCAAAAGTACTGTGTATAAACGACAATTCATTATTAAGGATTTTAGCCTGTGGCACATAGGATACCCAGCCCGGACTTACTACAATAATCTCTCCATTGAAAACCAGTTGAAGCAAAAACACAAGTTCCTTGGAACCGGGGCCAATCAATACACAATCGGGCTGAATGTCCACCTCATCTTTTCGTCGATGAAAATCAGCTACCGCCTCCCTAAGTTGTTGAAGTCCCCGCACCGGAAGATAGTCTTTCTGAATCGCGTTTAGCTTTAACGCGGAAACCACCAAATCAGGAACAGGAAAGGGCGACTGTCCCAGTCCAAACCTGTAAACGGTTTTCCCTTGTTCAATAAGCTCTTTTGAACGTGCATTGATAGCGAGCGTGGCCGAGATGCCCAATCCACGGATATGAGGATTGATCAGGTCTTCATGCGATTTTATAAGATGTGCCATGGTCTGAAGTCTTAACTATTCTATTAACAAGACGTAAAGTTAACAATATCAATTTGATTGTTGATATGATCACACTCTTAAAATAAAAAATGAAGAGAAAGCTGGTTAAGCCAAATGTAAGGCATGATGATCTCAACAGTACATTCAGGTTCCCCGGAACAGGTTAAAAATTTTTCCTGCCCGACACCCTGACGATGGCCCAAACCGGTAAAACAGTCCACATAATCAGTATGAGTGTTGATAACAATAAACCGGTATCGGTGCCGAAAAACTTTCTAAAAACGGCTCCAGTATAACCCATGAGGGCAGAGATATCGAGTTTTAACAAGATGAGAATCCTGGATAGATCGATGGGATTGAGCATCGAAAGAGTGAGAGAAATTGTTTCAATGGGATATTCTTTAAAAACAATCAACGAAAGCAGAAAAAGGCCATCGTAGATTATGGCCATAAACATCCAAAGAAAAATCACAATTCCAAATCCTTTAAGCCGGTTTTCGTTTTTAAGGGCGACCAAAAACGAAATGGCACTAAAAATAAACGTGAGAAATACCCCGGTAACAATCAGGATAATAAAATTCCAGATTTCGGCTGACCGGAAGATGCCGAAGAGCAAAAAAGGGATTCCTAACCCGAACAGCAGACTGGAAGACAAGGAAACGGCAAGTCCGATGTACTGTCCAAGGAAAATGTTGGTGCGCTTAATGGGCTGGGCCAGCAGCAATTCGGTGAATTCTCTGGAATTATAATAATACATCACCCCAAAAATGGAGGCGATCAGCGGAACCAGGATCAGGATGATATTCATCAAACTGATAATGACTTTCGAAATGTCACCACTTAAATAAAGTAAACTGGAGGAAATCACCAGATAGAAAAAGAAGTAGACATAACTCCATTTGCTCCTGATGAGGTCGAAAAATGAATATTTTAAGATTTTCAGCATCTGATTAAACTACGTTGTTCTTTAATAAAATTTTGGCAATGGCCTTTTCAATGTTGGGCTCATCAAAGGTCTTTTTCAACGAGGCTACGGTTCCCTTGAAATAAACCATTCCTTCGAGGATGAACACAATTTCATCCGCCAGTTCCTCAACCAACTGCATGATGTGGGTGGTGATTAAAAATGACTTCCCTTCTGCTTTCTTCCTGTTTATAAGCGTTTTTAGTCGTATGAGAGCTACCGGGTCAAGTCCATTGGTGGGTTCATCCAGCATCATAATGGGAGAATCGTACATAAAGGCCAACAGGATGTTCACTTTTTGTTTGGTTCCTCCCGAGAGGTTCGTCAACCTGATTTTCATAAATGGACCAAGACCAAAGTCGTTGATCAAATCCGATTCCTCATGAGTTGCTTTACCCCGTAGGTCGGTAATCATATTAACCAACTCCTGCACCGTGAGGTTGGCGGGGAAATTGGCAATCTGCGGTAAATAGCTGATGTTTTCCCGGTAGGCCCATTGATTTTTGATCTCCTTTCTCATTACTTTGATGGATCCGCTCTCGGGTATCACCATCCCCAAAATGGATTTAATCAGGGTTGTTTTCCCGGAACTGTTTGGTCCCAATACCACCGATATTTTCGACTCTTCAAAATTCAGGTCAATACCCTGAAGGACTTTTGTTTTACCAAAAGACTTATATAGATTGGCTATTTGGATGATATGACTCATTTTAGTATACTACTTTATTCATAAGAGGTGCATGGTCCATCACATTTTCAGGTGTGAACATGGGTCTTACCTTTTCAGAAAAATCGATGATGTCGATAAACAAACTTCGCAACAGCACCATCGACTCAGGGGTGCGTGAAACAATGTAGCTAAACAATTTCACCGGACGAAACGGGATGTCGCCAATTCCGTTCTTGTCGAGGTCGTAGCCGGTGTATGAACTCCAGTAATTTCCATCGATGGTGTTGTTGTTTCGGGCACTCTCTAGTACCAAATCGAAAGAGTTGGAGATGAAATTGTTGTTATTGATTTTATTGTCGTAAGAGCCACCAACAAACTTGATGGCCCAACCATTGTTCTCAAAGCTATTGTTGTGGTAGGTCACCCTGGTCGATCCGTCAACTTTTATTCCCATGGTATTTCCATCAAAGATGTTCTCTTCTATCCTGGCATCATAGATTTCTTTCAATAACAATCCATAAGATGCACTTCCCCAATTGTTTGTAAACGTGTTGTGGTACATGTTGATGTTTTTTGAGAACATCACTGCCACTCCTGCCCCATTGCTCTCAAAGAGGTTATTGGTGTATTCATCATTATTTGAGAACATGAAATGCAAACCATACCTCAAATTGTTCCGGCTGATGTTGTCTACAAGCTGACTCGATTCTACAAATTCAAAATAGATTCCATCACGGTGGCTTTCGACGGTATTGCCCGATATGAAAAGGTTTTTGCAATACCAGGCATGGATTCCGTTTCCGGAAGAAACCTCTTCGATGGCCTGGCCTATTACCTGATTGTCAACGATTTTACCATCAGTGGCTTTTTCCAGGTAAATACCGAACATGGTATTGATCAGGTGGTTGTTCCTGATAACGAAGTTATTTTTCCGCCGAACCCTGATTCCCGCCAGATCTTTGATGTAGCTGGTTCCTGCATTTTGAATGGTAAACCCTTCAAGGGTTACCGAATCGGAAGCGATGATGATGATGTCGGAATCCCGGTCATGACCATCAATAATCGGACGATTGATGCCAATGAGTGTTAGCGGTTGATCGATCAGGATAGTTCCTTCGGAATAATTTCCTCCATACACCATAACGGTGTCTCCCGGACTGGTCATCCCCAAAGCTTCCTGAATGGTTTTCACCTTCCCGTTTTGATCCACCTTCACCGTACCGGCAGCACAAAAAAATGAGTAAAAGATCATTAAAAAAAGCAGCCCCATTTGTAAGCCCCAAATACCAGAATAGCCGTTTGGTCGGTTCATAAACGTTCTTTATCCAGAAGTTCCTGCCAGGTGTATAGTTCCCCCTTTACTTTTTGTTTCATTTCCAGGGCTTTTTCCTTTGTGCTAAAAGCGGTTAGGTTAGCTCCCATTGGGCTTGGCAAAGATTCAGATTGGAGAAAGACACAAGAATGGACGTCAAGAAGTTCTCCCGGTTTATCAAATACATTCACAACCAGGTGATTGTATTTCAATTCCGGGTTTTTATGGATGAAGTTCACCATACATTCCACAGCATCAAACTTCCTGATCTTTCCTTTATCGGTAATCAACTCGGTTCCATATTGTTGCTCAACGATTGACATGGTACAGTAATAACACTCATCGTGGCCATATGCTATTGGCTCAATACCCGTACTACATCCAAAAAAAGAAGCCGCAACGAACAATATAACAATCAATTTCATATTAAAGACTTAAATTGGGTGAATAATTATTTACGCTTAATGAGTGCAGCAAATCCTGCCAAAGAAATTGAAATACCTACGGCATATCCGCCCAAAGCGGGGAAGGAATAAGCGATAAAATTCAGTATTTCTTTTCGCCCGATAAAGGGTGGTTGGTAGGCCATACCCGGTACTTTGATTGCGGCTGCCGGATCGAGTGTATGGCCATAATTGTACTCCCAGATATAGAAATCATACAGTCCTACAGTACCAAATGCGATCATGAACACGACCCATATCCAAAAATGGGATTTCTTTCCAAACAGGCCAATCACAACACCAAGAGCCATCATAGCCAATACAATATATTGCATGTAGGCCAATTCAGGGAAACCTTTAACGGTAATTGTCTTCATGCCCACATAGTGGTTCATAATGTTGAAGTTAGAGATATCACCGGTGATGTTATTGACAAAAATTTCAATTGAAATACCGGTAGGATATTGAGGTGCAAGCAATGTAATCTTCCACATGGGAAAAACAAATAGCAATCCCAGTGTAAGTGCTGCTATCACCATGATTGCTCTTGCGTATTTTTTCATGAGATAAGTATTTATTGGTTAAACAACCAACTTACAGCCAGAAAGTTGGCTTAATGATAAATCCCTATAGAAAGACTCCGGTTTTAAAAACACCCGGCATCAGTTACCGAAAACCCGATAAAAATCACCGGGTGTTTCAAAAATCGCCTATACGGACTTTTTCAGCAAAATCCTTTTACTCTCCCAAGGACCATTTCAGTTCGGTGGTGGAATTGGCAGCGGATACTCTGATATAGCCCTGCATTTCCTGATGTAAAGCAGAACAGAAGTCGGTGCAATAAAATGGATACACGCCCACCCTGGAAGGTACCCAGGTAATGGTTTCGGTTTGACCAGGCATAACCAGTATTTCGGCATTTTCAAATCCCATTACCGAAAAACCATGTGGGACATCATAGTCTTGTTCCAGGTTGGTCACATGAAAATATACTTTATCGCCCACTTTAATTCCCTCTATATTGTCAGGTGAAAAATGACTGCGGATCATGGTCATGTACACATGCACGTCTTTACCCTCCCGCACCACCTTGGTAGCATCTTCACTTTTAGCTACATAAGGATGGTTATTTTCTTCGAGTTTGTATATTTTCTTCGATTTGGAAACAATCCGGTCAGCCGAAATACCTTGAGCATAGTGAGGTTCACCGATGGTTGGGAAGTCGAGCAGCAACTCCATCTTATCACCGGTAATGTCGAACAACTGTGCCGACTGCGTTACTTCAGGCCCGGTTGGGAGGTAGCGGTCTTTTGTAATCTTGTTCATGGCTACCATATATTTTCCCTGTGGATTTTTACTGTCGCCCCCGGGAATCATCAGGTGCCCGATGGAGTAATAAGTTGAAACCCTGTCGAGTACTTCCCATGTACCCACTTTCCACTTGACTATTTCCGAAGAGATAAAGAAAGAAGTATAGCCATTGCCCCTGCCATCAAACTCGGTATGCAATGGTCCCAGGCCCGCAGCTTTAACTGTCCCTGCCAAAACCTTTTCAAATTTCAAAACAGGTATTCCTTCAATAATGGTGTCATACTCTTTGTTATCGATGGCGGCGATCATGTTGGTGAAGGAGTGTACCGTGAGATCGGCGGAAAGTTTTCCGTTGCCCACGATGTATTCACCGGTGGGGTCTACATCAATTCCATGAGGAGATTTGGGAGTTGGTAAAAAATAAACCAATCCGGGACATTCTTCCGGAAGGAGGACCTTTACCGTGTTCATTTGATTCGAGGTGGCCATGTGAGTAGCCTCATCATACACATTGTGTTTATAATTGGCCGGCACGTCATGTCCTTTTCCCTGAGCCAAATACTCTTCCGCCTTTTTCCAGTTGATGGCGGCGATGAAGTCTTTGTCGTTTTGTGAAGCTCCCACCTCAAGCAGTGTACTTGCCTTTTCGGTATTATAAGAAGTAAAGAAAGTCCATCCATGAGATTTGCCTTTTCCCGAATGGGCGAGGTCGTAATCGAAGGCAGGCAACAATACCTGAAATTCAATGTTCATCAAACCCGATTCCGGATTCACTTTGATAAAGGAAAGCATCCCTTTAAATTTATCGGCATAGGTATTGATGGCCACATCCTGCTGTGGATAAGGAACGCTAAAACGGGTTCCTGCAACCACATATTCTGTATTTTCGGTGGTAAAGGGCGATGAGTGGTTTCCGCCGCTATTTGGGATTTCGATAATTTCAGCCGTTTCGAAAGTAGTGAGGTCGATTCGTGCCACACGTGGTGTGTTGTTGCCATTGATAAAACACCATCGTCCATCCGTATTGCCATCGGTTTGTGAAAGTTCAGGATGATGGGCATCGTCCCATGGCTGGAAACCAAAGGAAGTCTCCAGCATCGGTTTGGTTTCTTCACTAAAACCATAGGCTTTTTCAGGATCTACCGAGAAAACAGGTATCACCCTGAGTAAACGACCTGATGGAAGACCGTAAACCGCCAGTTGTCCGCTAAACCCACCTGAAACAAAGGCGTAAAATTCATCATACTCCCCGGGAGCTACATATACTCTGGAGGCAACATCACTACTGAGTGCGCCCTTACGAAACGCATCCGTATCTTTAGCCTGTTGACCGCAAGAGGAAATCCCCGCCACGATCAAAGCAATTACAATAAGAGTTAGAACACTCTTCATTTTATTTATATATTTCATAAGGCTTTTCGTTTATAAAGTTCTAAAATATTCGAGCATGGCCCGGGCTTCTTCCTCGGTAATTCCCTGATTGGCCATGGGAGCCATGTTGTACTCAATTAAAAGTGCTTTGGCATCAGGATCTTCTTTAATCATGAGTTCCGGGTTTAATATCATGTTCATCACCCATTCAGGTGTCCTTCTGTCTAAAACGCCTTTTGGTGCCGGCCCGATAAATTTCTCGGTGGGTTTATGACAGGCTTTGCATTTCAGGTTGTAGATTTCTTCGCCTTTTGCTGCCATTTCCAGATCAATTTCATTGGCAATCACGATATTTTTAATAGGTCCAATTCCTTTGTTCTTCATGGGGTCATGAACCGTTGCTTCTCCGGTTTTTTGTTCCGTACCTTTGTCTGCATCTGCACCTTGCTTGCCTGAACCGCAAGAAATAGCAGTAGTTACAACCAAGAAGATGATTAAATATATAATTTTCATTGTAGTTAGTTTATTAGTGATCAGTTAATTTTATGATTATACAAATCAGATTCGTTAATTCTTCGACAAAGGTACGATCCTTGTCAATTGCCAGCTTAGGATTGACCATGATAGTTATCATATTTAAACTATTTAATTCTTTATTATCTTAAATTATTTAAAGAAAAGAAAAAACAAACTTTCATTAACTTGAATGGTCTGATTTGCAAATGTTTAATCAAGAATCAACTATCATGTTCCATGTCCACGTAACTCTAATCTATCATTAACAATTGATTTTTATGATATGACCATTTCTCATTTTTTCGTAAATTGCGCCCTAAAAGAAAGCCATGGCTCTATCAAACAATGACATACTAAAAAAACTGAGGGTCGCATTGAAGTTGCGTGATGATGACATCATCGAAATTCTCCGGCTTGTTGATTATAAGATTTCAAAAGGTGAATTGGGTGCCTTTTTTAGAAGCGTCGATCATCCTAAGTATATGGAACTTCAGGATCAGATATTGAGGAACTTCCTGAATGGTCTGGTTATTTACAAAAGAGGTGTAATAGATAAGAGGACTCCGAAAGAGGAAAAACCCGAGTGATTTAGGATTTGGGATTTTTTGGGGGGAAAACCCTGCCTGAACTGCGGCTTAAAGATAAAATAATAACCTAAAACAGGGATATAGAATTATATCAAACTGACCCTTACCTTTTTCTTCTTCAGTTTGCTGTTGTTGGTCAACAGGATGACTTCATCTGCCTTTTGGGCTTTTACCGCCACAAAAGCACAATCCTGTTTTATCTCGATTAAGCCCAATTCCTCATTTTCGAGGCCACCTTGTTTAAGAAACAACCCGGCAATGTCTCCTTTCGAAATTTTATCGCGTCTGCCTCCCGTGATATAGAGGGTTTCCCATGTTGAAACCGGTTGAACATACCCTTTATCTTGTTTTACAAGCTCCTCCCTAGTTTGGTCTGGCCGAATAAAATCAGGCAGGTACTCATTTTCAGAAATCAATACGTAAGCAGTTCCTTCGCTGTGCATGCGCGCCGTTCTTCCATTTCGGTGGATAAATTCGTGATCGTGTTTTGGAAGTTGATAATGGATAATGAATTTGATTTCAGGAACATCAATCCCACGGGCAGCGAGATCGGTAGCAACAATGATTTGATAAGTCCCATTGCGAAATTTAATCAGCGATCGTTCCCTGTCCTGTTGTTCCATCCCTCCATGAAAACAACCATGTCCGATGTTATTCTCCAAAAGAAAGTCACTCACTTCCTGAATGGTATCCTTAAAATTACAAAATACAATGCCCGGTTGGTTTCCCAGGTGATGAATGGTATCCACCAATGTTGGCCGCTTATCCCTTCCGGGAGAAAGAATGGTTTTAACCGTCAAATCTGAAATTTTTTCATGCAGATAATCAATGATCGCGGGATTTCGGAGCCCGACAAAAGCAGGAATTTCTGATCGTTGGGTGGCTGAAGTCAGAATCCGTTTTTTTAGATTGGGCAACGAATCCACTATTTCTATCATTTCAGATTCGAAGCCGATCTCAAGCGACTTATCAAATTCGTCGAGTATAAGCGTGTGAATCTGTTCGGTGGGAAAGGATTCCTTCCGAAAATGATCGGCCACCCTGCCAGGTGTTCCAATCAGGATCGCGGGACGGTGTTTCAAGTCGATTTTATCCTGTGATCCGGCCCTCCCACCATAAACGGCATTGGTTTTAAATCCGGTTCCCATTTCGCGGATGACCTGTTCAATTTGAATGGCCAATTCTCTGGATGGCACCAAAATAAGCACCTGCACTTCGTTGGAATCGGTGTCCAATCCGGCTATGACCGGCAAAAGAAATGCCAGTGTTTTGCCCGTTCCGGTGGGAGAAAGCAGCATAATATCCGAATTGGATTCAATAACCAGCTGCGCTTCTTCCTGCATGGGATTGAGCTGTTCAATGTTGAGTTTTTCCAGAATTTCCCGGAGATTTTTTTGTGAGATCGACATCCGGTAAAGGTAGAGGTAATTCAGATTGAAAAAATACGGGTAAAATGAGTACGTGAAAAGTTGATTCATATAAATCAATAAACCACCTCGCTATAGAACTACCGGGGCATTAAATGAAATTTTGACTTAATATCCGAAAACGTTAAGCCCAATATTAAAATTGTTCCAGGCATAAAAACAGCCTATCCTGTCAACTTTAAATTTGAATAATTAAATTATCTGAATTGGTAATTACACCCTTGATGATTGAAACGGCACCAGTTTCCAGATCAAATTCCAGTTGCAACCATCCGATTTCTTCCTGGCCATTTGATATGAGTTTGAATGCCAGGAAATAAGGAGGGAATGTTTCGGACATAACAGTCCAATATGGGTCCCAACTATCGTAGATTCTGTTGATGTGTATGATGTCAGCTTCATATTCAAACCATACCTTGTTGTTATTATCCTGTTTTTTGATGGTGTCGTTTAAACCCATAAATAAATATCCAACAGGATCCCGGTATAGAACAAGATTTCCATTTATGGGGTCTATTGAGTTGATAATGCTCCCCGCAGAGGAAGGAACATCATCGGTATGAATTTCTGTCTGGCGGATCACAAAATCAACTATATGGTCTGAATTAACATCAATGGAGTCGTTAATTACAGCGGGATGTATTACTGATTGGGGATCATTTTTTTTACATGAAATAAAGATTACTATAAGCAGTAAAATCAGCATTGAGTTTTTCATGGCGTTTTGTTTTAATGTCTTTCCAAAAATAGCAAAAATGATGTTCTAAAAGCCGATTTTTTTTTATTTAGCTACTTCTTACGAAGCGGGGTTTCGGGGAACCAACCTCAGAGAGATTAGATAGATGTAAAAATGGAGGTTATGAATTCCCGGGGGATATCTCATTGGGAAAAAAGACCTTTCACCATAAATCCTATACCAACCCAAAAAACAACCCTGTAATTTCGATTGAGGCTGCCAGAGCGATAGCGGAGGCGGACGAAAGACAAATCTCCCGGAAAAGTGGAGCATTTCCTTCCCGGGGGATTTGGCTTCGCCGAACTTACGTTTCTCATCCGCGAAAAAGATGACATACCAATGACAACTTTTGATATAATGCTGTGTATTAGGTTAGTGCAAAAATGGAGATAATCAATTACCTGGGGATTTCTCAGCGCAAGCGCTATCGAAATGACAGGGTTTTTCTTTGGGTTTTGTCATCTTACTATTTGAGTCCCCGCATGACATTCGGGGTTTTTGCATAGGAGTTAGCTCTCCGTATGAAAAAAATAATTCACATCAGAACCGAAAGAAAGTATCTTTGCGCCTCATTAAAATTTAGGAATGATTTCAATTGACGGACTTACAGTAGAGTTTGGCGGGACCTCGCTTTTTAAGGATATTTCTTTCGCTATCAACGAAAAGGACCGCATCGCCCTGATGGGGAAAAATGGTGCCGGAAAATCGACTTTACTTAAAATTATTGCGGGGGAGAAAACACCGTCACGGGGTAAGGTGTCATCGCCAACCGAAGCGGTGATTGCCTATTTACCACAACATTTACTAACGGTTGACAACCGTACGGTGTTTGAAGAGGCATCCCAGGCCTTCGCACAGATGTTGGAGATGGAAAAGGAATTGGAGGAACTTAACAACCAGCTTTCTACGCGAATCGATTACGAATCTGCTGAATATTACGAGTTGATAGAACGGGTTTCGGCACTCAGCGAGGCTTTTTATTCAGTTGGAGAGATCAATTACGACGCTGAAATTGAGAAGATCCTATTTGGCCTTGGTTTTTTGCGGTCCGATTTCAATCGACCCACCAGCGAGTTTAGCGGAGGATGGCGTATGCGCATTGAACTGGCTAAAATACTGCTTCAAAAACCTGACCTCATCCTGCTGGATGAACCCACCAACCACATGGACATCGAGTCGATACAGTGGTTTGAAGAGTTTCTGATCAACAGTGCCAAAGCAGTTATTGTGATTTCGCACGACCGTGCTTTTGTCGACAACATCACTACGCGTACCATCGAAATCACCATGGGCCGTATCTACGATTACAAAGTCACCTATTCAAGCTACCTCCAGCTTAGAAAAGAACGCCGCGAACAACAACAGAAGCAATTTGCTGAACAACAAAAGTTTATTGCCGATAATCAGCTGTTTATCGACCGGTTCAAAGGAACTTATTCAAAAACCAACCAGGTGCAGTCGAGGGTGAAGATGCTGGAGAAATTGCCTGAGATAGAGGTAGATGAAATAGATACTTCCGCGTTGCGATTGAAATTTCCACCATCGCCGCGTTCAGGGAGTTTTCCGGTGGTGCTGGAAGACGTTTCAAAGTCCTATGGCCATCTTAACGTGTTTTCGGGAGTTTCATTTCACATCCAGAGAGGCGAACGGGTGGCTTTTGTTGGGAAAAACGGCGAAGGAAAGTCCACCATGGTAAAATGCCTGATGGGAGAAACCAAGTGCGAAGGGCAATTGACCATCGGGCATAACACATTGATTGGTTATTTTGCACAGAATGAAGCATCACTGCTGGATGAAGAAAGCACCGTATTCTTAACCATTGATGATGTAGCCAAAGGCGACATACGGACGAAAATAAAAGACATCCTAGGAGCCTTTATGTTTGGGAGTGATAGCTGGAACAAAAAGGTGAAAGTACTTTCGGGAGGCGAACGTACCCGGCTGGCAATGATCAAATTATTGCTCGAACCTGTGAACCTACTGATTTTGGATGAGCCCACCAACCACCTGGATTTACGCACAAAGGACATCCTGAAAAGTGCCTTGCAGGATTATGATGGCACGCTCATCCTGGTATCCCACGATCGGGATTTCCTGGATGGATTGGTATCCAAAGTCTTTGAATTTGGTAAAGGGCAGGTGAAAGAACACCTTGGCGATATCCACAGTTTTCTGGTAAAGAAGAAGATGGAGAATTTACGAGAGATAGAAAAAGCGTAAACCCTACCAGGGTTTTAAACCCTGGTAGGGTTCTAAACCCAAACCCTGCCAGGGTTCGTCAAGGTTCTAAACCCTGCCAGGGTTCAGGGTTATTTCTCCGCCATCTTCCGCAAAGCCACCCATTGTTTAAGCATATCCCTGGCCTCGGTGGCCGGGTATCCCAACACGGTTTTACCGGCAGCAACGTCATTCATCACACCAGATCCTCCGGCTACTACCGCCCCTGAATGGATGGTGATATGATCATTAATGGAGGCGCTTCCGCCAATCATAACCCCATCGCCCAGGGTGACAGAACCCGCCAGACCACTGTGACCGGCCATGATGCACGAGCGCCCCATCACACAATTGTGGGCAATCTGAACCAGGTTGTCTATTTTACATCCATCCCCAATGATGGTGGAACTAAACTTGCCACGGTCGACACAGGAGTTGGCTCCAATTTCAACCGCATTGCCTATCACCACATTTCCAATTTGCGGAATTTTAACCAATCCCCTGCCATCTTCAGCCGGACGGTACCCAAAGCCATCGGCACCGATACTTACATTGATGTGGAAAATGCAAAAACTTCCTATTTCGCAACGCTCCCGGATGACGGTACCCGACCAGATGATGGTGCCCCGTCCGATTTTGGTTTCGTCAAGTATAGTCACATTTGGATAAATGAGCACTCCTTCACCCAAAATCACCCCTTTACCAACATAACTGTTAGCCCCAATTTTGCAACCTTTGCCAATAGTGGCAGAAGGATGTACCACTGCTGTGGGATGGATGTCCTCATCAAAAGAAGGCAGTCCCGGATCGAACACCTCAAGCAAGCGGGCCATGGCCAAATCCGCATTTTTTACTTTGATCAAAGCCCGGTTTTCACCCGGTTCAAAATTCAGTTTTTCATCCACAATAGCGGCACACGCTCCGGAGGTTTCCCAAAGTCGAACATATTTTCGATTTCCAACAAAAGTGATGTGGTTATTATTGGCTTTTTCCAATTGCTCCGGCCCGGTTATCCGATGGCTGGTGTCGCCAATCAACCGGCCTTTTATCATCTCGTTGATTTCCTGGATGGTGTATGATTTCATTATTTTATGCTTAAAAATGGTTACGCAATTGAGGCGGTGAAACTATAAAAAAAACCTGAATTTTTTGTCCTATTCATCCCTTTCATTTTCATGGTCCACGCGAAAGCATGGCGATACATACCCATCACTTAAATATCCTGACGGGATGGTGGTTCTGTTTCCATCGCGTTGACTCCTGTAGTGTGGCGACATAATCTCGATACCTCTCTGGTTACACACATCCTGAATATTCTGATGCAACATAGAGTAGATGGCTGATTGTATATTGGCTTCCCTGATGTAAGCATTTAATTGATAAGTTATATAAAAATCATCCAGACTTATTTGTAGCACAAAAGGCTTTGGATCGGATAGAATTTTATCTGTTAAAAGTGCAGCGTCAATCAATGCCTGGTGCATTTCCTTCCAGGGCACATCATATCCAATGGTCACTTTTGAATGGATGATCAGCCCGTCGGTTTTTGAAAAGGCACTGTAATTGGTGGTGTTGCCTGAAAGTACAGAAGAGTTCGGGATGGTAATTTCCTCATTTTTTATGGTTCTTAACCGGGTAACCAGCAGTGTCTTTTCAACCACGTCACCTGTAATATCACCAATTTTGATGCGGTCGCCAATCTTAAAAGGACGCATATAGGTGATGACCAAACCAGCCACCATATTGGCGATGGCGGACGAAGACCCCAAAGAAAACAGGACACCCAGAAATACAGAAACCCCTTTGAATATATTTGAATCAGAGCCCGGCAGATACGGAAAAATCAAAATAAACATAAATGCATACAGAAGGAACTTTACAATGCTGTAGGTGGGCATCGACCAGTCGGCATGAAAACCGTTGATTTTCAGCTTCCCGGAGTCAATTTCTGCAAAAAAGTACTTTACCAAACGGATAAAATACTTCATCACAAAATAAATGGCCAGGATGCTAAACAGATTGGGTAAATATTCCCAAATCGCAATAAAAATGCTTTTAAATGGCGACCAAACCAGGTTAACCAGGTCATCGGCCCATCCTCGTGTAAAGGCAAAAACGCTGAATATCAGTGGAAATGCAATATAAAATACGATAGCGATGAAGAACCAGCGGACGACCTTGAAGATAAAGAAGATAATCATTATTTCCTGATCAGCAGAAAGGAAAGTATAGTCTTTGTACGAAAGATTTTTAAGCCATTTATCCTTTCTGGTATCCACAAAACGTATCAAACGGTGGTAAAGCTTACCTATTACCCAAACAAAAAACCAGAGACTCAACAGGATGAGCGCTACCAATCCAATTCTGATCAACAGGTTTGACAGGCTGAATTCCTTCTTCGCCAAGAGGATGGCGTTACGAATAATGGACGTATATTCATCAGCCAGTTCAACCAGGGACTTATTTTCCCACATCGCATCTGTCTCCGTCAGGCTCATCACAATGAGTTGATCGTAAACGATATCAAGTGAATTTTCTGACTTAACGAATACAATCGAATCAACTTCAAGAAAATCGTTTCTGTAAAGTGTACGTATTTTTCTGGAGATGTTTTGCGCCCTCTCGTAAGGTGATAGAGCACCGCTTTTGGCATAGATGAGGAACAAGGTGTCTTTGAGCATTCCAAACACAGGAAAACCACTGGCTTGTTTCCGAAGCGAATCGATTCTGGCCCTTTTTTGGGTATTTTCCCGGGCCTCTCTGTCCGCTATTTCCTGTAACTGGCTCTGCAACTCAACTTCCTTTATCTTATCAGCGGCTGTTAATGAGCTTAGTTTGTTTTCCAGTTCTATTCGTTTCAGAGAATCGGTTTTACGTTGCTGCTCAAATTCCAGGAGTTTTTTCTGGTAATCCAGCATCACCACCTGATTTATTGAATCCTGTTCTCTTACAAGACTATCCACCTGGGCAGTTGCTTGCAGGAAGATGATCATTCCCAGAAAGACCAACAACATCTTTATAGTTCTCATTTTAGAGCGTAATTTAACCACAAAGGAAACAATAAAAAGAAAGAAGATTAAAGAAAAAAGAAAAAAAGAGGATTAACGCATTGCCATGTCAATATCATTTCGTTATTTTGCGAAATAAAGAAATCGATGTAAATGAAGAAGAAAACCGAACTATCAATTGAGACAACGGAAATGGCCAGAGTACTTAAGGCGCTGGGGCATCCCGTAAGGTTATACATCATTCAAAAACTATTAAAAATGAATGCCTGTTGTTATAGTGGCGATCTGGTGGATGAAATTCCGGTAGGTCGCTCCACCTTGTCGCAACACCTGAAAGAGCTAAAATATGCCGGGCTTATTCAGGGAGAGGTAGAACCACCTTATATTAAGTATTGCCTTAACAAGGGAAACTGGGAAGAAGCCCGCAAAATGTTTAATGAACTCTTTACAGAAAACGAACAGTTATAAAAACTCTGATTAAATGTTTAAACAAAATATCAATAATCACCCATTAAAAGGATCGAACTATGGAAATTAAAATTTTAGGGCCAGGATGTCCAAAATGTAAAACCCTTGAAAAGGCCACAAGGGAAGTCGTTGAAAAAGAAGGAATTCAGGCGACTATAACGAAAGTAGAAGACATTATGAAAATAATGGAATATGGCATTATGCACACACCCGGCCTCGTGGTTGATGGCAAAGTTATTTTCAGCGGGCGTGTGCCTTCCAACAAAGAACTCACCGAATTATTATCCACTAAACAATAAATATCATGAAAGCATTTGGCATTATCTCCCTTATATTATTGGTTACCAGCCTTAATATTTCGTGTTTGGGGCAAACACAACCAACCGAAAACACAACCCTTGCCGCTACCGAAACCGTACAGGTATATTACTTTCATTTCGCCCGCAGGTGTACAACCTGCAAAGCGGTAGAGGCTGAATCAAAAAAAGCAGTGGAAGAACTCTTCGGCAACAAGGTTCTGTTTGCAGCCTACGACATGGATGAACCTGAAGGTGAAAAAAAAGCTGAGGATTTGGGTATTGAAGGGCAGACTTTAATCATCTATGGCGGGAACACGATAATTGACCTGACCAACGAAGGTTTTATGTATGCCGTAAATAAACCTGAAAAATTGAAGGAAATCTTTAAAGAAAAAATAACCCCACTGCTGTAGATTTCATGAGGCTTATCGTGTTTATCTAACCAATTTATTGTTTATTTCTAACTCATCATTTGTATGGAGGAATTCTTGCAAAACATCATGAGCAATAGCTCTTTGCCTGTTGTAACGGCCTTTATTCTCGGTTTGATGACGGCAATCAGCCCATGTCCGCTGGCCACCAACATTACTGCCATCGGTTTTATCAGTAAAGATGTGGAAGACAGAAGGCGTGTATTTATCAACGGACTCATATATACCCTGGGCAGAGCTATAACCTACACGGGATTGGCCATTATTATTTTTATCGGTGCCGATCAATTTGAAGTCTCCGGCTTGTTTCAAAAATATGGAGAAAAGGTGATTGGCCCGCTTTTAATTGTTATCGGTTTGCTGATGCTCGATGTGCTCAGGATAAAATTTCCCGGCGTAGGCAATCTAACTCAAAAATTTCAAAACCAATCAAAACATTCGTACTGGGATGTGCTGATTCTGGGTGTTGTATTTGCGCTGGCTTTTTGTCCTTACAGCGGGGTACTTTACTTTGGTATGCTGATCCCCATGACGGTTAGCAGTGCTTCGGGCTTGTATCTGCCCATTGTTTTTGCCATTGCCACCGGAATACCGGTAATCATCTTCGCATGGTTGATTGCTTATACCGTTTCAGGGGTCGGGAAGTTGTATAACAACCTCAAAACATTTGAAATTTGGTTCAGAAGAGTCATCTCTGTGTTATTTATCGGTGTGGGCATTTATTACGTCATTCTCATCTATTTCTAATTGATCAGGTTCCGCTTTTGGCGAACGACAAAATTGTTTAACAATGGAAACAAATAAAGAATTCAAGATACTGGCATGGATTGCAGCCGTTTTTTTGTTCGCCTATTTTTTGCCTGTCGACAATGGCAGGTTTCAGGAAGCCGTTCTGGCGATGTTCGACCTAACCAAATGGTATGCCCGTGAACACGTGATTTTATGCCTGTTGCCCGCCTTTTTTATTGCCGGTGTAATTGCCGTTTTTGTCAGTCAGGGGGCCGTGATGAAATATTTTGGAGCAAGGGCGAAAAAATGGCTGGCTTACACGGTAGCGGCCGTTTCCGGAACGGTTTTGGCTGTTTGCAGCTGCACCATTTTGCCTCTGTTTTCGAGTATTCACAAGCGGGGTGCAGGTCTGGGACCGGCCATTGCCTTTCTTTATTCAGGACCAGCCATTAACATTCTGGCCATTATACTTACCGCCAGGATTTTAGGATTCGAGATGGGAGTGGCAAGGGTTGTTGGTGCGGTGACGTTTTCAGTGGCCATCGGCTCATTTATGGCGCTCATTTATCGCAAAGAGGAAAAAGAAAAACGCATAGAGCAATTAAATTTCCCCATTATTGAGGAGAAAAGACCCATGTGGCAAACCTCTTTGCATTTCTTTACCCTGGTGTTAATTTTAGTTTTTGCCAACTGGGGCCAACCAGCTGCGGATGAAACCAGTGGTGTATGGTACTGGATTTGGTTTTATAAATGGCATATAACTTCCGTTTTTAGTCTGGTATTGGTTTACTCCCTGATATTTATTCTAAAAATCAAATGGCAATACGTAACACTGGTAGCCGTTGCCACGGCAATAGCCGCTTTTGCCACCAGTTCTCCGCTCATACCCGTTGTGGTTGCCATAGCCGGTTTAAGCATCATTACTTTAACCGACAAAAAAAATCCCGACAACAAAGAATGGACACTCTCCACATGGGATTTCACCAAACAAATTATGCCGTTACTGGCTGTCGGGGTACTGGTAGCAGGTTTTTTGCTGGGATCAACACACGACGACACAGCCATGGCGGGCATGATACCCAACGAATGGATAGTCAACCTGGTTGGAGGAAACTCGGTTTTTTCAAATTTTTTCGCTTCCATAGTCGGTGCATTTATGTATTTCGCCACGCTCACTGAAGTTCCCATCCTTCAAGGGTTGATAGCTGCCGGCATGGGCAAAGGACCGGCTTTGGCTTTGTTATTGGCCGGACCATCGTTGTCGCTGCCCAACATGCTTGTGATCAGGGGGGTAATTGGAACTCAGAAAACAATGGTTTATGTCTCTTTGGTTGTGGTTATGGCCACCATCTCAGGGTTTATCTATGGAGCATTGTTTTAAAATCAGAAATCATGACACCCCTTGTAAACAGCAATCCCGAAGCAGCCGGCTTGCACCATATTTCAGGGAAAGATTACCTCAGCATGCCCGAAAATACTGTTATTTTAGATGTCAGGCCACTTTACGAATTGGGCAAGCTTTTCGATTCGGACCATGTTATTTACTGCCCTTACGACGAAATTGAAGACAACCTGGAGTTGATACCCAACGACAGAGACCTTGTGGTAGCCGATTCCGTCGGTCTACGAAGTAAGGAGGTAGCTGTTCTGCTCCAAAAAAAAGGATTCATAAACATTCACAACCTGGCTGGTGGCATAGTTGATTGGGAAAGGGACGGTTTACCGATCAATACCGATCAATCGCGCCTCCTTACAGGCTCTTGCATGTGTCAGTTAAAAGTTAGAAAGAAAAACAACCGACGCATTTAAGCAAAGCAATTTCTGTTGATTGATGGTTGTGGTTTTGATAGTGGTCTTAAAGTACCACCATAGCCAAAGCAAGAAAATAACAAGACGTTTGTATAAAGGCAGGGAATTTTCGTTTTTATCCATTCTCTAAGTGTCTCAAAGTCAGAATGACATCACCCGTCTTTTTTGTCCTTCCGACTGGCGAAACGACTCCGGTAGGAGGAGTTACGTAGCGGAGGAATCTGACCATCAAGCAAATTCACGTCTATTTTAATGAGTCAACAGCAGATTTCTCCGTTTGCTCCTGGTGTCCGCTCAGTCGGAATGAAATCTAACTGAAAAAGCAGATTGGATTCAAATGATAATTTCATTTTCCTGATTTTTGATTGATGATTTGTGATTTGTGATTTCTTTATTCCTCAATCCTAAATCCTCAATCAAAAATTCTCAACCTTTTTTATTAGTTCTCAATCGTTTAATGTCTGCTTCAATTTCTTTCAGGCTTTGTTCTTTTTGAAGTTGTTTTTGAACGTCCTGATATTTTTCGTACTCCATTGAAGATTTGTCTAAAGCCATTTGATGACTAATTTTTCCTGCATGGGTCAATAATTCCCTTCCATTTAATTGCAGGATTGAATCTAATCGTTGAATCCAATCCTTCATATACATCGGGGTTTGTTGCTGTGCCATGGTTTCGGCAAATGCCAAATACTGTTCTACCAACAATCCCAAAAGTTTTATTTCATCTTCAGCCAGATAATTTTTTGCAATGCTTATATCTGTTTTCTTTACCGCCAAGGTGTATTTCTTGCCTGCCTTGTCGGCAGACAGGTCGAACGATTGCATTCCCATTAAAGGCAATGAGGCATCAACTCTTCGATACACCAACTCCGCAGCAGTTTGTTGGCTAATAGCCCAAAGCAACTTGTTTTGCACCACTTTAAAAAACGCTATGGTTTTTTCGTCTTTGGGGTCATAATCAATACTCGTTGTGTAAATATCTTTAATTTTCTGATAAAAAAACCGCTCTGAAATTCGTATCTCCCGAATGCGTTCCTGCATTTCGTTGAAATAGTTCATCGAACTACCCGACTTAAAGCGTTCGTCATTCAAGGCAAACCCCTTAATAATGTATTCTTTTAAGCGTTGTGTAGCCCAAATACGAAATTGTGTGCCTTGCTGTGATTTTACCCGGTAGCCTACGGAAATAATAACATCGAGATTATAGAAGTTTGTTTCATAGTTCTTGCCATCAGTTGCAGTAGTTCGGAAATTCCGAACAACTGAATTTTCCAGAAGCTCTCCTTCATCAAAAATATTTTTTATGTGTTCGCTAATGGTGGCTTTCGACTTCTGAAACAACTCGCATAACTGAGATTGAGTCAGCCAAACCGTTTCTTGCTCAAGACGAACATCTATTTTGATATTCCCGTTTTGGTTTTGGTAGATTAATATTTCGCCCATTTCCATTTTTTACTTATTTATGATTTGTGAATTTTGATTTATGATTTACTCATTCCCCAATCATAATTCATAATTCCTCCATCAGATGTTCTTAAATTCAATGCCCGCATCGTGGATTTGCAGAGCTGTTTTTTTTGGCTGGTCGTTGCCTTTAAAAAGATTATACAAAGCAATTACTATAATTGTTTTCGGTTTCGTCAAAGTTTACACTTTCGTCTTTCGCAGGAATCAAAGTCTTAGTTGTCGGTGTTTGCAGCACTTTAAAAGCATCGCTTTTTCCTGCCCAATTCAACACATAGCGTTCGTTTGAAAAGTTTATGTCCTCTCCAAGTGTGGCTTTTAGTTTTTCCCAATCAATTTTACCTTCGCTAAAAACTTCGGGCAATACTTGTCGCAATGCTTCTAATTTTTCCTGTTCTGGTGTAAGACTTGTACCGTCCATTATTATTGTCATTTAAATCTGTTCATAATAGCACAAAAGTATCAATTTATTGTGGCGCGCCGGCAAAAAACAGGTCAATTCGACAAGCTTACTGCATCGCTTTTGCAAACTTCGGTCGTGTGTTGGCTTGTGCGGTTTGCATACCCGTATGGGCCATGTGTGCTGTTTTGTACCTGGACTGTTCATTTTATCGTTTTTCTATTTCTTTGTTTAGGCAACAAATTATCTGCTGCGACTGGGTCCTTAATGGTTGGTGGTATGAATCGTTACGCATTTTGAAACACAAACTTATCAGCCCGCTAAGCCGCTGATTAAGGGTTATTTCGTTCAAATTTAGCACAATCCACGCAATGTTTTATGACCGCGTGTTAGCTGCAGGGCAAATTTGAGTATATCATGATGTAACAATGTTTTGTTCTTTAGCCGCCTGTTAAGCCGAGTGGCATGGACAGGCTGGAAGGCTCTTTATGCAAATCCGCATATTGATATCAAAACTCAGATGCTCATGTTTGCGTAATGTGCCTGATAGGGAAGCGACGGTTAGGATAATGTGACTATTTATTTATTGGTTATGTCTTAGAATACTAATGGCCGGTAATGGGAATATTTTAAAAAGGTGATTTCAAATAGTTGCCTTTTTTTGTCTCTGCTTTAATTTTTCTACTAAACGATTAAGCTTCAGTATCTCTTTGTTTAGTTTATCATTTGCAAATTCTAATTTATTTTTATTTCCTACAGTATCCAACGTATCACAAATATTATCGATGCGCAATGCCCGTAATGCTTTTATGTGGATTACCAACTTTCTTATTATTTCGGTAAGTTCATTTTCTTTTTTCTTCAGGTCAGAAATATCGGTTGCTATGATTATATAATTATCACCTTGCAGATACGGCGGTAAAAGGTGAATCGAAAGTCTGAGATATAATGTGTTGGTCAGGGATACAACGATAACATCATGCTTGTCATGGGTCAGTTGAGAAAGAAAGTTATCTAATTTTGAATTATCGTCAGGCGAGATGAAGCGTTGAAGGGATGAGCCAATAACCTTTTCGTATGGCGACTGTACAATAGCAGCAAATCTCGGATTACAATAAAGAATTGTACCCTCTTTTGTAAGAGTAACAGCTCCTTCGCTCATCTCCTCTATAAAAGTGCGATAGGGCGTTTCGGCAGAACTGACAGAATAAACCTGTTCTCCCTGACTGCCAGAAACCATGATTGCATCCACTTCTCCGTTTCGGATAGCTGTTAGCGCATCCTCAATTTCAGCCATTCGGGCGCGTAATTCATCATTTTCAATTATGAGTTGTTCTTTTGTTCTAATCATTTTTTTATCATAAAATAGAATGTATAAAGATTACTGGAAATCTATCTTTTCCTTCACCTCTTTCAGGTCCAATCCTAAAAGCACTTTTTCCTTGTCTGACATATCGCCAATAATTCGCCGGAAAGGAAGCGGCAATTTCTTAATCAGAGTTGGCGCTGCAATGATCTGCTCACCTTTTGCTAAACTTGGGTGTTGATACAGGTCTATCACTTCAAGCTCATATCGCCCTTCAAGGTATTCTTTGCAAATCTTTTTTAGGTTTGTCAGGGCTAACGCCGATCGAATCGTTGAACCGGTTATGTATAAACGCAATATATATTTATCCTTGCCCTGATTAGAAACTGTCATGTCAAGATCATCGAGTGAACTTTTTACTTTTGTTTTTTTCTCTTTCATAGCTACATGCTTAAATATTTTATTTACAAATCAGCTTACAGGCAGTAAATCCAATCCAATAAGAACACGTTCTGTATTTGAGAGGTCACCGATTATCTTACGAACAGGTACCGGTAATTTTCTTACCAATGTTGGCAGGGCAAAAATCTGATCAGCGGCTCCCAATTGTGGATTTTTCAAAAGGTCAATTACCTCAATCGAGTATTTACCCTTCAATTGTTCTTCACATATTTTTGTCAGATTTGCAAATGCGGTTATAGCTTTTGGCGTTTGACCTGCAATATATAAACGAAGGATCCACTTGTCATTTGCATCACCTTTAGGTTTTTCTTTAGTTCTTTTGTCTGAATTCACATCCATTTGTCTTATCTGTTTAATTATTTTTACACATTCTTTGTGGCAATATTTCCAGTTTTAGCTTTTCTGCTTTTTGCCATTTCCATTTTATCCTGTTCGAGTCGTTTAATCATTTCTTGTTCTATTTCCAAGATTTTAATTGCTTCAGACTCTTCCGATGCGAAATCAGCACGCATGGTTGCAATCTTTGATTCCATATCTCCTCTTTTTCTTGCTATTTCACGTTTTTTAGATTCTATTTCATGCTTACGTTTCAATACTTTTGAATTTTCCAGGGCTTCCTGTGTTATTCTGGCTGAGCCGGTTAAAACTCCGCTTGCACCAATATAAACGTCACGTAATTCCACACCGTGGTTAGTTAATACAAATTCACGAATCTGGTTAGAATTGGCCATCCCGCGCGATTTCAGAACATACATACCCCTGTTTCGTTCGCCGTTTAGCTCTATATCACGCAGCAATAACCAGGTATCTATCAGGGATGATATTCCAACATCAGAACTCTCCATTCTGCATTCAGATGAAGTGAGACTGGTAAACAATGCTGTAATTTGGTTTACCTTAAGAAAATCGACAATGCGCATTAATAAAGTTTTTACCTCGAACTCCTTATCACCAGTAACGAAAGTATTTATCGGATCCAGGATTACAATGTCAGGCTTGAATTCATTAACAAATTTGTGGGTTACAGCAAGATGCATTTCCAAACCATATAGCGTAGGACGGATTGCCTGGAATCTCAACAGTCCTTTCCTGACCCATGGTTCTAATTTTATGCCGATAGAAAGCATATTACGCATTAACTGGTTTGGAGACTCTTCGAAGCAGAAATAAAGTACACGTTCTCCCCTTTTACAGGCAGCTTCAGCAAAGTGAGCCGCTATACTGGTTTTTCCTATTCCGGCGGTACCAGAAACAAGTACAGTACTACCCCGGTAATAACCTTTTCCTTCAAGCATTTCATCAAGTGCTTTTATTCCACTTGAGATTCTTTCATTTGATACGATATGTTCCAATCCTAAAGATGTAACTGGTAATACTGAAAATCCAGTTTCATCAATCAGAAATGGATACTCATTGGTGCCGTGAGTTGAACCACGATACTTTACAACCCTTAAGCGGCGAGTCGAAGTCTGTTCGGTTACACGATGGTCGAGCATTATAACACAGTCTGAAACATATTCCTCAAGGCCTTGTCTGGTTAATGTTTCATCTCCACGTTCGCCCGTTATAATTGCAGTAACACCTTTATCTTTTAGCCAGCGAAATAATCGTCGCAGTTCGGCGCGTAAGATCAGTTGGTTTGGCAATCCGGCAAAAAGCGATTCTATGGTGTCTAATACAACACGTTTTGCTCCTAATGAATCAATTGCATAACCAAGGCGAATAAACAATGCTTCTAGATCGTATTCACCGGTTTCTTCAATTTCACTGCGCTCAATATGAACATGGTCAAGAGCAATTTTTTTATTTTTTACCAGATCATTCAAATCAAATCCAAGTGAAGCGACATTTGTGGTCAATTCTTCATTGGTTTCTTCGAATGACATAAATACACCCGGTTCGTTAAACTGAGTTGCGCCACGTACAAGAAACTCTATTCCAAAAAGCGTTTTTCCGCAGCCCGCTCCACCACAGATTAATGTTGGCCTGCCTTTAGGTAATCCACCAGCAGTTATTTCATCAAACCCCTGAATTCCTGTAGGAGTCTTAGGAAGATCATTATTGAAAGTTTTGTGTTCTGTCTTTTTCATTAATTGTTATATAATCATTGTTTGTACAGGGTTATTATTAAACAGTAATGATGCTATTCATTTAATTTTTAAATAAATCAAATTGGATAAAATAACAATCTTTTTATTAATGATTCATTACATTATTATTCGAAAATGTTACATCATTCACACATTTTTTAAACCAAACAGTACTGTAAATTTGAGGTTCATTTGCAGCTTATGGATTTCAAGTGACAAGGAGGCAAAGTTCCGATAACCGGTTAGGATTTGACATGGTATGATAAAGTTGTCGCGATGGCGGAGTTCTGGCGGACAAATAAGCATGTGTTTTGCAGTGATGGGAAGGTTGCAGGGAATGGCTGCAAAACTCCTGCTTGCGCGTCGGAGGTCCAGCTATAATGAGGTTCTGGGCTTTACCTTGCAGCACGACGAGCGTATTAACCCAACTCAGGAATTTATCCAATTAGTATTAATGTTTATACTCTCTTTATATTTAATAACCTGCTCATTTTAGACCGTTTATAATTAGTTAAATCAACTCTTTGTTTCATTGTAAATAGATCATCGGGTGTTTGGTGGGGTAAATCCAGGGATTAATTTTATTGATTTGATTTTTAGCGTCACTATTCTGGTGATTTATTTTAGGATGAAGGGACGTTATTATGAAGATTGATTTCACTTCTAAAACCTGTCCACCGGTTTACCTACCTTCGGCAGGTTTACTTACCTCCATGCCTCCATGCCTTCGGCAGGTAAATCGGCAAATAAATCGGTAGGTGAACCTGCCGGGCATGGAGGAGTAAATTAACTTAGCACATAGTTTTTTGCCAGTTCCGAAAATGCCTGAAGTTGGTCTTTTACCCATTTCCGGTTTTGGTTTAATTCCTTTGCCATTAATTTGGCAACCACCGGAGCCACTTCTATGCTGACCCGCGCATCCAGGATCAACAGCCTTGTCCGCCGCGACAGAAAGTCCTCCACTGTGCGGGCCATTTCATGCCGCACAGCCCAGATAATTTCTCCCACCACAATTTCGTGTTCAGGGTGCAGACGCTGCCTATAAATGGGCTCTTCAGCCAGTAAATTTTTTATTTGTCGCGCATCGGAACCATACCTGCCGAGCGACCCAAAAATTTGTGAATGGTGGTGACAACCATGAATTTGCAGGTTTTCAGTAACAGAATCACTTTTAGGCAATCCGGCCTTGTCAATGGCTTGTCCGATGACATCTTCTGCCATTTTCCGGTAGGTGGTCCATTTTCCACCTGCAATCGAAATCAATCCGCTCTTTGAAGTGGTTATGAAGTGATCGCGTGAAATGGAGGATGTATCTTCCTCATTCTTAAGATCTAATACCAGAGGTCGCAGACCTGCAAAAACGCTTTTCACATCACTTCTTTTTGGATCTTTGGTCAGGTATCGGGCGGCATGGGTTAATAAGAAATCAATTTCGCTTTCAAGCGGAACAGGCTCCAAAAGATATTCCTTCACGAATGTATCGGTGGTGCCAACCAGCGTTCGGTTATACCAGGGAACCGCGAACAACACCCTTCCATCGTCGGTATGCGGTACCATGATGCCGGTACTACCGGGAAGAAATGAATGATCCAGCACCAAATGCACACCCTGACTGCTGGTCATCATGTCTTTTGACTTTGAATCGTCCATTTTTCGAACCACATCCGTAAAAACCCCTGTAGCATTGATAACGACCTTGCTTTTCAATAGATAATGTCTGCCAGATTCCAAATCCTGTACTTCAACTCCGGTAGTTTGGTCATTTTCTTTAATTAATGAAACCGCCTTCACATAATTGAGCATGGTAGCGCCTTGTTCAACAGCCGTTTGCACCAGATTGATGAGTAATCGGGAATCATCGAATTGTCCATCGTGGTATATAACTCCACCCCTGAGGCCTTCAGTTTCGATGGTAGGCAGAAATCTGAGCGTTTCCTCTTTGTTTAAATTTTTCGAAGCTCCAAACCCTCCCTTTCCTGCAAGCATATCATATAATTTCAGTCCAATACCATAAAATGGCCCCTCCCACCAATCGTAAACGGGCACCACAAATGGCAGATCGTGTACCAGATGGGGAGCATTCCTGCGCATCACTCCTCTTTCCCTTAGGGCTTCCATCACCAACGGTACATTCCCCTGTTGCAGGTAGCGCACACCTCCATGGGCCAGTTTGGTGCTGCGGCCCGAAGTAGCTTTACCAAAGTCCGATTGCTCCACCAAAACGACTTTATATCCGCGGGAAGCGGCTTCCAAAGCTGCTCCCACACCGGTGGCACCTCCTCCGATAATGGCAATGTCCCATTGCTGTTCTGAAACCTCAATCTCAGAAATCATGCTATTTCGTTCCATATAACTTCTTTAACTTCGAAAATTGTTCATTGACCAGATGCACTAACCGGTTAAATTCAAAAACCGCTTTCTGTAAATATATGCTTTTTAGTCAGTTCTTCTGTCATCCAGCCGGCTTTGTCGGTGGTAATGCCATCGACTCCGTTTTGCAACAGCCATCCGGCTTTTTCAGGGTCGTTCACAGTCCAGGCATAGATGAGCAGACCTGCATCCTTAAAGGCAGATATAAAATCGCAATTCAGCACCTGACCTGCCCAAACATCCACGCCATCCAGATGAAACCTCTTTACTTTATTGATGATTTTCCTTTTCTCTGTCCACAACAATTGCCGTGGCCGGGAATAATCCAGATCGAGCAACCAAAGCATCTTGTATTCAGGCATGAGTTGTTTGGCCTTTTTCAGGATTTGCACATCAAAGGCAATGAGTTCGATTTGTGCAGATTCCAACCCCGATTGCGACAACTCTTGATTTAGCCTGTCCAGAATATGAGCATTACTTTTTATTTCGATGATTATTTTTCCTTCAGGCGGCACCGTTGAAAGCACTTCTCCTAAGGTCGGAATGCGTTCCTCTGCCCACTTTGGATGTTTATGCGAACCAAAATCCAGTTGTTTTAGTTCCGACAGGGTTGTCTTTTTTATTACTAATTTCTTCCCGGAGATTCTGAATGTATCCGGATCATGAATTACAACGATTTGATTATCGATCGTCAGCTGAATATCTATTTCAACGGCTTTCACCTTTCGTTGCCAGGCAAGGTGAATGGATGCCAACGTATTTTCAGGTGCATCAAACGATTCGCCTCTGTGGGCTATAATATAATTTTTGATCACCATGTATTTTCATGCACCAATTCAGGTTACCGCTTACCCGAAAACCGGAACAATAAGGTCACCTAAAGTGCACCCCAAATGTAGTGATTTCAGCTAATGATCACAGAAGAAAATAGGATCGGCAACCAATTAGTAACGATAGGCGATGGCATTCACATTCATACCGGCACCTACGGAAGCCAGCAGGATTAAATCGCCTTTGTTTAATTGATGAACCGGATCACAATTTCCCTTACGAACACGATCGAACAGGGTAGGAATTGTGGCCACCGAGCTGTTTCCCAACAGATGGATGCTCATCGGCATGATGTCGGCAGGAACCTCGCGTATATTGTATAATCGGTAGAGTCTTTTAATAATCTCAAAATCCATCTTCTCATTTGCCTGGTGAATAAAAATCTTTTTCACTTCATGGATATCTGTTCCTGATTTATCCATGCATGCTTTCATGGCTTTTGGCACCTGATTCAACGAAAATTCATAGATCTTACGACCGTGCATTTTCATATACCGAACTTTGGGATCGGATTCATCGATGTTACTTTTTCCCAAGAACAGAAAAAAAGCTTCATCCCTGGTATAAGAGCCGTATTCCATACCGATGATCCCTTCCTTCTCATCGCCTTCAACTGCTTCTACAATGCAAGCTCCTGAACCATCCGCATAGATCATGGAATCACGGTCGTGCATATCAATCACCCGTGATAAGGTTTCAGCTGCAATCACGAGGCATTTTTTTGCCATGCCGGCCTGGATAAAAGCATAGGCCTGTATAATGCCCTGCACCCATCCGGGGCAACCAAAAAGTATATCATAGGCTACGCAGGAAGTGTTTTCAATTCCAAGTGAATTTTTAATCCTCGAGGCCAGGCTGGGCAATACATCCGTTTGAATGGTCCCCTTGGGTACATCCCCAAAATTATGGGCGACAATAATTTGGTCAAGGGTTTCGGGATCAACACCGGCATCTTCGATGGCTAGTTTAGCTGATATGGTACCAATGTCAGAGGCCACCATGTCGTCGTCGACATACCGGCGTTCTCTGATGCCCGTGATGGCCCTGAACTTTTCAGCAATCTCTTCGTGTGGAATATCAAAAGGCTTTCCTCCAAATTCAAAAAATTTGTTTTTTGCAAAATCCTCATTTGTAACAATATTCTTTGGTTCATAGCTCCCGGTTCCGGTAATCTTTATATTGAAGGTCTTCATTTTCTATGTTTCAGTTGTGAAAAAAATAAATGCAAAAATAAATATTTTCTATAATATGCATGGTATCTCATCCTTTCTCAAAAGAAATAACTCATATTGCTGTTTATTGACAATGAATGAAATTGAGTAGTGGTATATTAATTCTTGAGTCCACTCCGAAAAGTCAAGAACTCCAATAACCCCTAAAGAGGACATTAAGTTGTTTGTTGATTTTCAACGAATCCCCTTTAGGGGTAAGGGGTAAATGAGTTGAAAATCAATGAGCATATACTTTTCGGAGTGGACTCAATCTTTATATATCGGCCCACCTAATCCCAAAACAAGGAAAAGGAATTCGTTTATGATCAGCAACTTTTCACACCCTCAACCTTCTGTTTCAATTTGTGCCAAAAAAACTAATTGCTCTTCAATAATAAAAACTCATAAGGTGTTAGGTCGAGTTCACCGGCAAGTGTTATTGAAGCATCCGAAAGAGCCTCTGTCCAGTTGGTATTGACCAGGTCGCTGGGAATTGTATAGCTGACCACCGCATTTTTAGTGTTTACCAATATCACCACCACTTCAGTTTCCAGCTTAAATGAGAACGCTGCCACGGATGCATGATTGTAGGTGCTTAAAACACCCTCTTTCACCACCTTGGAAGAGGCATAAAAATGAAGCATCTTTGCATAATCGTCCTTCATATCCGGATTTAACGACCAATTAATAGGCGAATTGCTAAAAAACGGAATGTTCTCTACCACCCCTACTTCCTGTCCATCGTAAATTAAGGGTACGCCACCAAGAAAAATGGTGATTGCAGAGGCCGCCAAAGCCCCGCTTTTACCATTAAACAACACCATGGGCGTGGCATCCCAGGCCGATTCGTCGTGGTTGGTAGTAAACCTGAGTTTGTGTTTCCGGGCAGGTATGTTGTTGTATTCAGAGTTGTTTGTTGAAAAGAGTGAACTCACAGTGGAGGTCCCATTAAAAACCTTCTTTATCTGGTTATAAAAATCCCACGAAAAATTCAGATCGAAGCCTGCGCTAAAATGGTCATTTCGGTTTCCTTCGGCCAACATAATCAAGTCTTTGGTTGTAAAACCGATCAATGCCTCATTGGCTTGTTGCCAGAAATCGTAGGGAACCATGTCGGCGGCATCACACCGAAAGCCATCGATATCGGCCGTATCAATCCAGAATTTCATGGCCTCAATCATTTTCAACCGCATTTCCTGGTTGTCATAATTCAGGTCGGCTACATCCTGCCAGTTGGTTCCGGGTGGTATCACGATGTTCCCATTCGCATCCCTGGTATACCAATCCGGATTATCTATCCATGAATTGTCCCATGCAGTGTGGTTGGCCACCCAATCGAGTATCACGGCCATTCCTTTGCTATGCGCCTCACTCACCAGAGTTTGTAAATCGCTTAATGATCCAAATTCAGGGTTCACCTCTGTGTAATTTTTTACCGAATATGGCGAATTAACCGAATGAAGTTCACCGATGGGATAAATAGGCATCAGCCAAATCACGTTCACACCTAAGGCTTTTATCTTGTCCAATCCCATGGTTACACCATGAATATCACCCGAATTGCTATAAGCCCTCAGGTTGATTTCATACATTACGATATCCCGTGTTTGCGGGATTGTAAATGATACCGGTGGAAGGGGGTCGGGGTCAACTTTTGGCGGGTTGTCCTTTTTAGTACAAGAAAGGAGGATCGTAAAAAGGAGGGTGAAAGCAATACACGAAACTGTTTTCATGGGGTTTTATAAAAAATGTAAGGCAAAAGTACCACAAAAAAAGGGTATTCCTTCAACAATTTTTTACCGTTTCATCCAAATAAAAACAGGGCATTGTGCGGCTTTTTTCTAATTTTGCAGCCTCAAATAAAATAAACCTCAGGGTATGAAACAGCTAATTGAATGTGTGCCAAATTTCAGCGAAGGCCGCGATATGGCGGTGATCAAACAGATAACAGATGTAATTGAAAAATCAGAAGGTGTTACCTTGCTTGATGTGGATCCGGGTGCGGCCACCAACCGTACCGTGGTCACCTTTGTGGGCACACCGGATGAAGTGATAGAAGCCGCTGTAAGGGCCGTTAAAAAAGCCGCTGAAGTGATCGATATGCGTCACCACAAGGGCGAACATCCCCGTTTCGGCGCCACCGATGTCTGCCCCTTGGTTCCCATCTCCAATATCACCATGGAAGAAACGGTAGTCTATGCCCGCAAACTGGCGCAACGCATCGGAGAGGAATTAAACATCCCGGTATATTGTTACGAAAACGCTGCTTTTCAACCTGTTCGCAGGAACCTGGCCAGTTGCCGTTCTGGTGAATATGAAGGTTTGCCCGAGAAACTAAAAAATCCAAATTGGAAACCAGATTTTGGCCCTGCTGAATTTAACAGCCATGTAGCCGTAACCGGTGCCACCGCCGTGAGTGCCCGCGATTTTCTGGTGGCTTTTAATGTTAACCTCAACACCACCTCCACCCGCCGGGCCAACTCCATCGCGTTTGATGTGCGCGAACGCGGCAGAACCATGAGAGAAGGAAATCCCATTACAGGCAAGATAGTGAAAGACGAAAAAGGAAACCCTGTGATGATACCAGGAAGCCTGAAATCGGTTAAGGCCATCGGTTGGTTTATCGAAGAATACGGAGTGGCCCAAATCAGCATGAACCTTACCAACATCAGCATCACGCCTGTGCACATTGCCTTTGATGAAGTATGCAAAAAAGCCGGCGAACGTGGTATCCGTGTTACCGGTTCAGAATTGGTCGGGCTCATTCCCCTGCAGGCCATGCTGGACGCGGGAAAATACTTCCTGTTGAAACAACAGCGTTCGGTAGGTGTCGACAATGAGGAACTGATTAAAATTGCCATCAAATCCATGGGACTGGATGATTTAAAGCCTTTTAACCCAAGAGAACGCATCATTGAATTTTTGCTCGAAGACCACACCAAAAAGCTGGTGGATATGACCCTTACTGCTTTCGCAAACGAAACCGCCTCAGAATCGCCAGCACCGGGTGGAGGATCCATCGCTGCCTACGCAGGTGTTTTGGGAGCTTCACTGGGAACTATGGTTGCCAACCTGAGCGCCCACAAACGTGGATGGGACGACCGCTGGGAAGAGTTTTCGGATTGGGCCGTAAAAGGGCAACATTATAAATATGAATTGCTGCGTCTGGTGGATGAAGATACCAATGCCTTCAACAAAATCATGGAGGCCTTTGGATTGCCAAAAAAAACCGATCAGGAAAAGCAAATCCGCAAAGAGACCATCGAAAACGCCTCCAAATACGCCATGGAAATCCCCTTTAAAGTCATGCAAACCGCCTTTAACTCCTTTGAAGTAGTGAAAGCCATGGCTGAAACAGGCAATCCCAATTCGGTTTCTGACGCCGGTGTTGGGGCCTTATGCGCCCTTACTGCTGTAGAAGGTGCCTGGCTCAATGTAAAAATCAATGCCTCAGGAATTGAAGACAAGGTTTTTTCGGATGAACTCTTAGCAAAGGCTGCTGAAATCGCGCGAAAAGCGAAAGAGATGCGTGATAACATTATTCAGACGGTGGATAAAAAGATTGCCAGCCTTTAATCCACGTTTTGCCATTCAAAAAACTAAACAATACCAATGAGCCACTTTACGATCATATTACTCTATTTCACCTCTTTCCTCACGTTGATGAACCCCATGGGTATCATGCCCGTGTTTCTGACCATGACCTCACAACTCTCGAAGAAAGAGCGTCGTAAAACGGCAATAAAAGCAATTATCACGGCCACGCTGGTGCTCATATTGTTTGCTTTTGCAGGAAAATACCTTTTTGATTTTTTTGGCATTTCAGTAGCCGGACTTAAAGTGGTTGGAGGGGTCTTGTTTTTTGTCATGGGATACGACATGCTGAACGCACGTTTAAGCCCAATGAAGTTAAGCGCCAAAGATGCTGAAAAGTACGTGAACGATATTGCCATTACTCCCTTGGGCATACCCATGATTGCCGGACCCGGAGCCATCACCAACGCCATTGTGCTGATGGGTGAAAGTCAAACCATGGTTAACAAAGGCTTGGTGATTCTATCCATCGTATTGGTATCCATTGTGTTGATGATCACCCTTTTTGGAGCCGTTGGCATCACCAAATTTTTGGGGGATATCGGAAATAAAATCATGATGAAACTCATGGGGTTGATCGTGATGGTAATCGCTGTGGAGTTTTTCTTTGCAGGCATTTCTCCCTATATTAAAGCAATCCTGGGATAAGCAATGAATCAAAAATCATCTATGACGTAAAATGTTAAACATCAGATTCTTCAACAAATATGGAGGGATGAATTTTGATAAAACGAATTTAATCATAGAATTTTTACCAAATTGGTTGTTATTAAGGCAAATATTTTCTATTTTTGCCGACCAAATTTTAAAGTGAGTTTGACATGGCTAAAAAGAGCAAAGACGCAAGAATTCAGGTAATCATGGAGTGTACCGAGCATAAAAACAGCGGTATGCCCGGAACATCGCGGTATATTACTACCAAGAACAAGAAAAACACTCCTGAAAGACTCGAGTTGAAAAAATTCAACCCGATCCTTAAAAAAATGACTGTTCACAGAGAAATTAAATAAATTAGATCATGGCTAAGAAAGTTGTTGCAACCCTACAATCATCAGCAAAAGATTTTGCTAAAGTGATAAAAGTGACCAGAGCTGCCCGAAGTGGTGCTTACTCATTTAAGGAAGATATTATCCCATCTGACAAGGTACAAGAGTACTTCGCCAGCAAATCATAACGAAAATCTGATTAAACTATCAGGAAGCTTTTTCCCTCAACCAGGGAAAGAGCTTTTTTAGTTTGTGCTTTTATCATTACTTTTGCCGCGGCTTTTTCACCACACCTGTCAATCATATTTCAACATGGGCTTATTTTCAATTTTTTCAAAAAAACAGCAAAAAGAGGACCTGGAAAAAGGACTCGAGAAAACCAAACAAAACGTTTTCAGTAAGCTGTCCAAGGTCATAGCCGGCAAGTCGAAAGTAGACGAAGATGTGCTTGATAATCTGGAGGAAGCGCTGGTGATGTCGGATGTGGGGGTGCAAACCACCCTGAAAATTATTAAGAGGATTGAAGAAAGGGTTGAAAGAGACAAATATCTTGGAACCGCTGAGTTAAATGCCTTGTTACGTGAAGAAATAGAGGCCCTACTACTCGAAAACAACACCAGTGACGGAGAAGATTTCGAACTTCCGGCCAATAAAAAACCCTATGTCATTATGGTGGTTGGGGTGAATGGAGTTGGGAAAACCACCACCATCGGCAAACTGGCCTACAACTTTAAACGGGCCGGAAAATCTGTAATACTGGGAGCCAGTGATACATTCCGTGCCGCTGCTGTCGATCAGCTCACCATTTGGGCCGATCGTGTTGGGGTCCCCATCGTCAGCCAGGGAATGGATGCCGATCCGGCTTCAGTAGCCTTCGACACCCTTAAGTCGGCCATCGCACAGCAAAAAGATGTGGTGATTATCGATACGGCAGGACGTCTGCACAATAAGGTCAACCTGATGAATGAGCTGACCAAGATTAAACGTGTGATGCAAAAACTCATCCCGGATGCACCACACGAAATTCTGCTGGTGCTGGATGCCTCCACGGGGCAAAACGCCATAGAACAAGCCAGGCATTTTATTGCTGCTACCGAAGTTAATGCACTGGCACTAACTAAGTTGGACGGAACCGCCAAAGGAGGCGTGGTGATTGGCATTTCGGATACCTTTAAAATTCCTGTAAAATATATTGGTGTAGGCGAAAAAATGCAAGACCTGCAAATCTTCAACAGAAAGTCCTTTGTTGAAAGCCTTTTTGGATAACTACCTGCCCTACTCAAACAATACTAAATCTACTACCAATGAACTCGAAACAAAAAGTAAATGTTATTACCCTGGGCTGTTCCAAAAATCTGGTAGACTCGGAAGTGATGATGAAACAGCTTGAAAGCAGGTATCACATTGAACATGACGGACTTAATCCCACTGATATTATTATCATCAACACCTGTGGTTTTATCAACGATGCCAAAGAAGAGTCTGTGGACACGATATTGAATGCACTGGAAATGAAGGCAGCAGGTAAGACCAAAAAGGTTTTCGTAACCGGATGTCTTTCACAGCGATACAAGAAAGACCTAACCGAAGAGTTGCCGGAAGTAGATGGTTTTTTTGGCACTTCCGATCTAGGTGCCATCCTAAAAACACTGGATGTTGATTATCGGCACGAGCTTTACGGACAGCGGCTCCTGACCACCCCAAAACATTTTGCCTATCTGAAAATTTCGGAAGGATGCAACCGCAATTGTGCCTTTTGTGCCATCCCGCTCATCCGGGGGCAACATCAATCCATCAAGATGGAGGACCTTGTAAAAGAAGTTGAATTTCTGGCTGCTCAGGGTGTTAAAGAGCTGTTGCTGATTGCACAGGACCTCACCTGGTACGGACTCGATATCTATGGCAAACGGTTACTTCCCGAATTGCTGGAGGAAATTTCCAAAGTGGAAGGCATTGAATGGATTCGCATGCACTACACCTATCCGGCCAATTTTCCGGTGGGATTGCTGAAAACCATGCGCGATAATCCAAAGGTATGCACTTATCTTGACATGCCACTGCAACACATCAACAGCCGTATTTTACGTTCCATGAAACGAGGTTTGGGAGGCCAAAAAACGGTGGATTTACTGAACAAAATAAAGAATGAGGTGCCGGGAATTGCCATGCGCACTACGCTGATCGTGGGTTTTCCGGGTGAAACTGAAGAAGAGTTTCAGGAACTGATGGATTTTGTAGAAGGCTATCGGTTCGATCGCCTGGGCGTTTTTACCTATTCAACCGAAGAGGGTACTTCAGCCAACCTGCTGGTGGACGATGTACCCGAAGATGTAAAAGAAGACAGAAAGGCCCGTTTGATGGAATTACAACAAAATATCAGTCTGACACTCAATCAGGAAAAGGTTGGTCATACGTTCCGGGTTATCATCGACAGAAAAGAAAACGACTACTATGTTGGACGAACGGCTTTCGATTCTCCTGAGGTGGACAATGAAGTGATGATCGATGCGAACATCAAAGAAATGGCGATAGGTAATTTTTATCAGGTGAAAATCCTAAGGGCTGATTTCTTTGATCTTTATGGAGAAGTGTTCAATTAATCACACCTGATCATTCCGTTTCCGTAAACGAGCTACGAAATAGTAGTATTTATCTTCTAAAACGGATTCCGGATCATAAATTCCTGTAATCATGTTACTATTAAATATACCCATATCAAATACATGCGTGTTATGGCATGGCTATTGGAATCATGATGGCGGTGTTAAAAACGAACAACATCATTGTAATTGAAAATTTGGTTTTGGTTGAATCAGGTCGGTAGAGCCCTCTACCGGCCTGTTCTGTTTTAGGGATGATCTTCCTATTTGCTTTAAACTAACAGATTTAGGATCAAGTCAAGAATCAAAGGAATAGCTTCATCGACGGAAGAAACTCCTTCGTTAGCATGTTGGTTGTATTCAAATAATTTCTAATTTTACCCTTCGCCCGTTTTTCGCCTCAGGTTTTTATACAAACTGCCGCTATTGCCAAAAAAAATGAAAAAGCATCAATGAAGACTGCACCATACACCATATACTTGATTATTATAATTTTAATTACTTCATACTTCCGGGAAATACAAGGAAATGATACGAATTTAAAAGTCACATAAAAAAGTTGAGAATGAACACAACTTTAAAAACAAACCCATTGCAATGCAACTATTAAGAAATGTTGTAATACTGCTTTGTCTTTTCCTGACTGAAAAATTAGACAGTCAAAGCGTCATCTCTTCTGATGAATTTGATTCCATTTATTATCATGTACTTGCATCGGTGAGTACAGATAGCATAAAGGCAAATATTGAATTGAAGAGACTTGTTTCATCTATGAAAGAAAATTCACCCATCCAAAAAGCCAGGATCAGATACTTAAGATTTTGTGTTACCCGTTCTGATAAAAAGAAATATATCACCATAGAGAACCAGATGTATTCGGCACCGGATTCTTTATCAATAATTGATTCTCTCCTCTATTCGGCTTCAAAGTACTTAGAAAGATCTATGCCCGACAAAGCAATCCCGTTGCTGTTGGATGAAATTAATTTGCTTCCTGAGAATTCGGGGAAATCACATCTTTGCAAGATCAACTTATGTGAAGCGTATCGGCAAAAGCAGGAATATGCCAAGGGAACTTCCATGTTGTATGAATTGCTAACCGACAAATCAACCCTGTCGTATGAAAACAGGGCATATGCCTACAACCGCCTTGCTGCACTATACAATGAATGGGGCTATCCCCGCATCAGCTATTCGGACTCTGTTTTAAAGTATTCAGATTTATGTATTGCATTATCCGAAAAAATAAACAGCAAGCCCAATCTGGCCTTAGCGCAAAATGAGCTTAGTTTTCAGTTTATGAGGAAGAAAGAATATGAGAAGGCATTGGAGTTGTCTTTAAAATCAGTGGAGACCTTTAAGGAAGCCGGAATGCCATTCCACGCGATGAGTGCATTGATTAACCAGAGCAATATTTATATCGGCGAAAAGAAATTCGGATCAGCTTTGAAAGCCATTGGGGATGCAATGGATATGAGTGAAATTGAACAAAACAGGAATCTTTACCTGAGGTTGTACAGCCAGTTTGCCAGGATTTGTCAACAGATGGGGAATTACAAGGAGGCCTTTGAACTTCTGAAAATCAGCAATCAACTTCAGTCCGATTTTTTTAAGGACAGGATAAACATGCAAATCAACGAACAATCTGCGAAATATGATTTATTGGTCAAAGAACAAAAAATAAAAAAAGAAAAAGAAAAAAACGAATTTCGCCGAAGACAGCTTATCCTTTTGGTCTTCATCACAATCAGCCTGCTTGTTGCATTCATTGTGGGCTTTTTTTACTTCAGGTTGAAGAGGAAAGGAGTCATCCGTCAAAAGCTGATGGAAGCCGTGGCTGAAACCGAGATACAGGAACAGAAACGCATTGCACGTGATCTTCACGACGGCCTGGGGCCTGTATTATCGGCCATCAACCATTACTTTCAGGCTTTTCTCGATGCCGAACCCGGTGATAAACCAACGATTCAAAAAAAGCTCCGGGAGGTGATCTCTGACGCCATCGATGAAGTGTCGCGCATTTCACAAAATATCAGTCCCCACGTCCTTGAGCAATTTGGCCTGATCCCGGCATTGAACAGCTTTATAGCACCTCTGGATAAAAACGATCGGTTAAAAGTAAGCTTTACCTCCGGGTTTAACGGGCGGTTTGATCTGAAAAAGGAATTGACAATTTACCGGTGCATCACCGAGTTGTTTAACAATACGATGAAACATGCCGGTGCCACCCACATCTCACTCACCATTACCTCCAGAGACAGGATGTTGTATGTAACCTATTCCGACAATGGAAAAGGATTTAATACCGACGTGAAGAATCACGGGGGTATGGGATTATATAATATCAGACAAAGGATGAAATCATTTGGGGGCAGTGTGGTCATTGAAAGTGCTCAGAATGAAGGAACAAAAACCATGATGGCTTTACCCATTTAATTCTAACATGATGGATATACAAATTGCAGTTATTGATGACCATGATCTGTTTCGCGAAGGTTTAACGCTGGTATTAAATCAGGTGCAAGGTTTTCAAGTAGTATATGATACCTCGGATGGTTCACGTTTTCTGGAAATGCTGGATCATATCCCGATCGACATGGCATTGATGGATATTGAAATGCCGGGGATTAACGGGATAGAACTCACTGAAAAGGCGCTATTATTAAAACCGGATATCAAGATCATTGCACTCAGCATGTTTTCCGATACGGTTCATTATACCCAGATGATCCATGCCGGGGCGAAAGGATTCGTGCTGAAAAAAGCCAATAAGTTTGAACTGGAACAGGCCATACGGGCCGTCCATCAGGGTGGAAATTACTTCAGCCAGGATATTCTGCAAAAAATGGCTTTTCGCTACACAAATCATGTTGCCGGATGCGACCAGCTTACTGACAGAGAGATCGAGATCATCGCACTGGTCTGTCAGGGTCTGACTTCCCAGGAAATCTCTGAACGACTTTACATTTCCGTTAAGACTGTTGAGACCCACCGGTCTAATATCTTTCTGAAGGCTGGCGTGAAAAATGTCGCCGGTTTGATCATGTGGGCTATCAAAAATCAATATTATAACATACACTAGCCCTTTCACCTGGTTCTCAGGGTTTCCCCCGAGATAAAATACAGGTTATCCCTTTCCGATTCCCATAGAACCCCGGACAAACATCCATGTGGAGATTATTAGTTTTACAGTCCTGACTTTTAATTGGATACAGTGATTAATATTGTCCTCATCGATCAGCATACAACCTACCGCGAAAGCCTGAAAACAGTACTGGAGCAGATTGATGGTTTCCATGTTGTGCTGGATTCATCAGATGGAAATTGGGCCAACGCTGTAACTGATATTCCTATTCACCTAATGATCATTGATGGCAGCATAGGAAAAGAAAAATGCAGCATGATGATTAAACATGCCTTGACTAAATGGAAATCGATCAAGACATTAATCCTGGCGATGTACAGGGAAGAACTGGAACTTCATTATGAGAACGCTGAAGTGATGTTAAAAAGTTCGGTTAAAAGTGAATTTGAGGAAAAAATAAAAAAAATGATGGCAGAGCAGAAAAATGGTCTTAGCCAATAAATCCATAAAATATGTTGATATGAAAGTTTTTCAAACAAATAATTTTTACACAGGGGCTATTTCACTTTGCATGAGCATCATTATTTTCCTTTCGTCAGGTTGCAAAAAGACTACAGAACCGGAGCCTACTCTTCTTGGGACTGACCCCATTGGGATAGTTTACGATTTCGACAATAATTCCTATAACCTTATTCCCATCGGGAATCAGGGATGGCTTCGCGAAAATATGAAGGCCGTGCATTACAGAAACGGAGACTCGATTCCTTACATCACCGGCGACT
This sequence comes from Bacteroidetes bacterium GWF2_41_31, assembly GCA_001769215.1. Classification (GTDB taxonomy): domain Bacteria; phylum Bacteroidota; class Bacteroidia; order Bacteroidales; family F082; genus UBA6244. The sequence continues at coordinate 101,265 of MEOL01000014.1, read as the reverse complement.
CGGAATGGAAATATGCCACACTGGGTGCCTGGTGCGATTACAACAATGATTCTCAGCATGTGAAGGAATATGGTCATTTGTACAACTGGCAGGCAGCCCACGATTCCCGAAACCTCTGCCCGGAGGGTTTTCACGTTCCTACAAATGATGAGTACAATGCTCTGATCAATTTCCTGGGCGGATGGACGGTTGCCGGGGGGAAAATGAAGGAAAAGGGAACAACCCACTGGACATATCCCAACAGCGGCGCAAATAACTCAAGCAGTTTTACTGCATTGCCGGGAGGTTCCCGAAGCTGGACTGGCACGTTTGAAGGTGACCTGGGAACCTATGCCGGTTTCTGGAGTTCGAGTGCCGCTCCGACTTCCGGATACGGTTATTCGGTTTGGATGGATAACGAAGAAGGCGATATCTCCAACAACGATGAGTTGGATGAGTCGTATGGTTTATCCATTCGCTGTATCCAGAACAGTGGCTCCAATCCGGGACTGTTGCTCGATCACCGGGATGGGAAGATTTACAAGACCATCGAGATCGGAACGCAAACCTGGATGGCCGAGAACCTGAATCTTGATACGGCCGGAAGCTGGGCATACAACGACGACGAAGCCAATGCTGCTGTGTACGGCAGGTTGTATGATTTTGCCACTTCGGGAAAAGTTTGCCCCGAAGGCTGGCACCTGCCTGATACAGCCGAATGGAATAAACTGATCAATCACCTCGGCGGCTACTGGGTAGCTGGCGGCACGATGAAAGAATCCGGGACGGCTCATTGGGACTCTCCGAATTATGGAGCCTTCAACGGGAGCGGGTTTGCAGCCCTGGCAGCAGGGTGCAGGATTCCCGACAGTTATCCGGGCCATTATTACGCCCTGAAGGTCTATGCCAACTTCTGGACATCCTCTGTTTCCGAATATACTCACACAGAAGGCGTGTATCAACAGTTTGTTTTTCAGTCGATTTCGATCTGGCCCCTGACCGATGATAAAGGAACAGGATACTCGGTAAGATGCCTGAAAAATGAGAAATAACTAAAAAATTTTCTAACTCAATAAATGAATCTTATGAAAAATTCCAGTATTCTTATGATGATCCTGGTCATGACAGTAATGATTGCAGGATGTAAAAAAGACGATTCAACGGAAGAAACACCGCTTGACACGACTCAGCATGACAACTACTTTCAGATTTTGCCAGATCAGTTTAGCCCTACCTTTGGCTATTCTTATAGCGGCAACCATAAAATCACCTCGGGACAGCCATGGGGCGGGGTTTCATCAGAGGGTTACCATAGCGGGATAGAGATTTTGGCAAAAGCCGGCCGCAAGGATTCCGACTCTCCTGCCAGCTGGTTTAAATCTAATGCATCCAATGCCATCTCTATCGTAGCCGACAAAAATACCGTATGGCCTGAAAAGTTGAATTTTGCGTTTACAGGCACTATAACAATCAATGGTGATTCCTATCCGTTTACTGCAGGCCAGGGACATAGCGGCGCTTTTAACAACTGGTGGATAGGTGGGCCAGGTTGGACCTTTCCGGATAATAAACCCTACGAAGAGATATACACTCCGGACAAGAAATACATTCTTTACTGTGATGAAGACATCGTTCATCTTTTCTATGTTAAAGAAAATTAAACCTCTCTCCGATGAATAAACAACTAAAATGAATCAGTATGAAAAAATCAAATTTGTTTCTTACAGTTTTACTTAGCATGGTTGTCATCATTGGTTGTAAAAAAAACGACAACACGGACGAGGAATTTGTTGATGTAACCCGGCATGATAATTACCTGGAAATATGGCCCGAGCAATTTAGCCCGGCCATAAGTTATAGCTGGGATGGCAACTATTCGATTACCTCGGGCCAACCATGGAGTGGGGTTACATCAGGTGCGAGTCATGGCGGATTGCAACTACTTGTAAAAGCCGGACGTAAAGGATCCGATCATGTATCCAACTGGTTTGATTCCAATGTATCCAATGCAGCATGCACAATAAACAGTATTAGTCCTTTGCCTTATGAACTTAATTTTGCATTTACAGGCACCATAACAATAAATGGAAATAACTATCCGGTCACAATCGGACAGGGACACTCCGGGGCTTCTAACAACTGGTGGATTGGCGGGCCTGGTTGGGTTTTTCCGGACAAGAATAACGGTGGAAAAATATGCACCCCCGACAGGAAATACTTATTTACAGAGGATGGAACCAGTGCCTATCTTTTTTGGATTTCAGAAAAATAAACCAATTTTTCTGGCGATCTTATGCGGATTGCTAACCCACATCAGCAGCATGTGGGGACAGAATCTCAGACCAATCTGCGACGCTGATCGGTCTGCACAGTCCGAGCCGGTCATTTTCAACATGACTTATGACAGCATCAGCCAGTCAGGGATTATACTTTTCTGGGCTACAGATTCCCCGGCTGATTCAAAAGTCTGGTGGATGAAATCAGACAGCAACTACCAACCTCTGATTTTTACCGATTCAATATACCTTTCTGAAGCCGTGAAAAACCATGTTGTACCGGTTGGGAACCTCCAACCAGCAACTATCTTCAGGTTCCGCATCACTTCGGGAAACAGTGAAGGAATGGCTGCGGATACGGGATATTTCATCACGCAATCCACCTCTTCCACACGAAAATATCAAGCTACTTGCCATTATCTTATGAGTTTTATATAGACGTCCAACATGATATCAAGCAATTGTTTGAATCTAAGGATTTTGTCTGTCGGATGATTGAAATTTTTTTATAAAGATATCAAACACCGCGATATTGTAACACTTAGAAAGAGCCTTGCCGTTTTAAATAATCCTAGCATTTATTTAATCGAATGCCCTACCTTTGTCGTCACTTATAAGAAATTAAAACAGCTGGCTTCTCAGGTTACTGAAAAAGGCACTGTTTGTTAAATGAAGAATCTCATGAAAAAAACTATTTCATTCCTATTTACACTTTTCATTGTAACTACGGCCTGGTCCCAAAGCACCCCACCAGCCATTTCCGATACCATCAAAGATGGTTTTTTAGATGTCGAAATCGGTGGCACCAACATTACCGGGCATTATCAGGATTATAAAAAAACAGGCAACTGGATTTCCTACTTTCCTACAGGTCAGATTTATATCATCGAAGAATTTAAAAACGGCCTAAAAAACGGACTGCATCTCAAAATGAACCAGCGAGGTTATATCGAACTTCAAGCCAGCTACACCAACGACTCGTTGGATGGCAAGTACACCGAGTTCCGGCTGGGTGGCAAACCTGCATTGATTGAACACTATTCCATGGGATTGTTGGATGGTAAAAAAGAAGTCTATTACGAAAGAGGTGGTATTCAGGAAGAAAGCAATTACCGCCTCGGACAAAAAGACGGGGTTGCCAAATGGTACGACGAAAATGCAAAAATGGTAGCCGAATATAACTACCGCAACGGCGAGTTTGACGGTTTACAAAAAACATACTACTCCAATGACACGCTTCGCAGCCGACAGAATTTTGTAAACAATGTGGCCAATGGCGAATATGTAGAGTATTTCGAGAACGGCATCACCAAAAAAAGTGGTCAGTACAAAGCCGGAAAAAAGGATGGCGAATGGCTTTACTTTAATGAATCAGGGAAAGTAGTGAAAAAGGAAAAATACAAAAACGGCGAATTGAAATAATGACAAAAATAGTCAACCCATATGCAGAAATGCCAGGATACCATTGTTTTGGATGCTCACCCAAAAATGATCATGGCCTTCAGATGACCTTCACCAAGGAAGGCGATGAAGTCGTTTCGGTGTGGCAACCCCGTGGGTTCCTCCAAGGTTTTCACCAGATATTGCATGGCGGCATCCAGGCCACACTGATGGATGAAATTGGTTCGTGGCTGGTTCAGGTAACGCTCAAAACAGCCGGAGTAACATCGGGATTAAAAGTAAGATACCTGAAAACAGTGTATATCAACCAGGGAGAAATTACCCTCAGAGCAAAACTGAAGGGCATGCGCCGAAATCTGGCCGATGTAGAAGTAAGTCTTACCAATTCGGAAGGCGTTTTATGTGCCACCGGTGAGGTAACCTATTATACCTTTTCGCAGGAGGTAGCCCGGCAGAAATTAAACTTCCCATCTGAAGAAGCATTTTATGAATCGCAAAAATCGGAATAGGTTACTCTATATTTGCCTCCATAATTTACCTGAAAAATTTTCCAATTGATTTTCACAAAATATCATTTCTTTTCACTGACATTCTGACGAATAGTCCTACTTTTGCACTCCGTTATGTTTAGTGCTGCATAACGAAACATTTTTGAACCTATAAGATTAAAGAACATGCAAAAGAGTTTATATTTCGTTCCTCCGGCCGAAAACGAGCCCGTATTATCTTACAAAACCGGTTCTCCCGAAAGGGCCAATATCCTCGAAGCCCTTGAATGTGCCAAGTCGTATGAGGTTGATATTCCAATGATTATCAATGGTAAAGAGGTACGTACCGACAACAAAATTAAAATTTCGCCTCCCCACGACCATCAAAAATTGCTGGGTTATTACAGTCGGGGAACCGAAACACATGTTCAGCAAGCCATCGACGCTGCCCTGGCTGCGCGCGAACACTGGGCTTCGATGTCGTGGAAACAACGCGCCTCTATTTTCCTGAAAGCAGCCGGTATGATTTCCGGTCCTTATCGTGCCCGGATCAATGCGGCCACCATGCTTGGACAGTCGAAATCTGTTCATCAGGCGGAGATTGATGCTGCCTGTGAGCTTGCGGATTTTCTACGTTTCAACGTCCAGTACATGGCCGAAATCTACAACGAACAACCAGCTTCGGATGCTTTAATCTGGAATCGAACCGAGCAACGCGGACTCGAAGGGTTTGTATTTGCCCTCACCCCTTTTAACTTCACGGCCATTGCCGGCAACCTGCCTTCTGCCCCGGCATTGATGGGCAACACCATCGTGTGGAAACCATCCAATGCACAGATTTACTCGGCAGCCATCATTATGGAAATATTTATGGAAGCCGGTTTACCGGATGGGGTGATCAATCTGGTGTTTGTCTCCGGACCAACCGCAGGTAAAGTGATTTTCTCACACCATGATTTTGCAGGTATCCACTTTACCGGATCGACTTCAGTTTTTCAAAATATCTGGAAAGAAATTGGCAACAACATTTATAAATACCGTTCATACCCGCGCATTGTTGGCGAAACCGGAGGAAAGAATTTTGTCCTGATGCACGAATCGGCCAATGCAAGTCAGGTGGCTACCGCACTCACACGCGGAGCCTTTGAATACCAGGGACAAAAGTGCTCGGCAGCTTCAAGAGCTTATATCCCTGATAACTTGTGGGATAAAGTTTTGGAAGAGATCAAATGCGACATGGACACCATGAAAATGGGACCGGTGGAAAATTTCTCCAATTTCGTAAATGCCGTAATCGATGAGGCTTCTTTTGATAAATTGGCTGGTTTTATTGATGCTGCAAAAAAAGACAAGGAAGTAGAAATCTTATTTGGTGGAAATTATGACAAATCGGTGGGCTATTTTATCGAACCTACCATCATCCTGACCAAAGACCCGCATTATGTGACCATGGAGGAGGAACTCTTCGGGCCCATCCTCACCATTTACGTTTATGACCATACCAAATTTGAGGAAACGATCGAATTGGTCGACAACACCTCCATTTATGCCCTTACGGGATCGGTATTTTCCAAGGACCGGTTTGTTATTGAACATGTGATGGAGAAGTTAAAACATGCCGCAGGAAATTTCTACATCAACGACAAGCCCACCGGAGCCGTTGTGAACATGCAGCCTTTTGGGGGTGCCCGTGGTTCGGGGACCAACGACAAAGCGGGTTCAAAACTGAATTTATTGAGGTGGGTAAGTCCGCGGACCATCAAGGAATGTTTTGTACCACCGGTAAGCTACAAATATCCTTTTATGGAGGATTAAGTCAGTGAGGTTGTGATTCCAGAAATCCCGAGAATTCGGGATGAACTGGAATTACAAAACCGAACTGATCCCGAGCTTTTGGCGAGGGACCTTTGGTACTTACCCAGTCTACAGCAGGGAAGTCCATTTATCCGACAGTTTAAAATACTTATATAAAAAAAAACTGGCCGATGTATTTCGTCCGGGCTTTTTATATCTGACAATTAGCGAGCTTTCCAGATCTAATGTGCATCAATCCCATACAGCATAAGCAACAAATGCCTGAGCACTTTGGTGATTTCGGCCATATACTCATTCACCGCTTTTACACTTCCCGGCAGGGTAAAAACCATGGTGTTGCCCGTCAGTCCGGCAATGCTGCGGCTGATGAGGGCATTGGGTTTTTCCATTCCATATTTCATACGGATCATGTCCATGATACCGGGAATCTCTTTGTCTAACAAAGGTTTTATCACATACACAGTAATATCACGAGGTCCAATTCCGGTTCCCCCGGTAGTAAAAACAAAGTCGTATTTATCTTTGGCCTCCGACACAAGCTGATCCAATTGCTTTGCGTCATCCGGAATAATCACATTGGTGATATCATAGTGGAAACGGTTCATCTCGAAGAAGGTTTCCAGTAGCTCTTTCACCCTGGGGCCACTTCGGTCTTCATATTCACCGCTGCTTGCCCGGTCGCTGAGGGTGATAATCAATGTTTTATATATCTTTGGATGGTACTCCAGCACATCGCCGGCTTTGAGGTCGCCCCCACGAAGTACGCGGACAAAGATGCCCTCTTTTGGCATCACGCAGTTTCCTACTTCACGAAAGATAGCACAGGAATCTCCATGACAATGTTTACCTATTTGTGTGACTTCCAGTTCTATATCCTGGTTTAAAAACCTGTCGAGCGGAGTGGTTTTAAATATCTCCATTCCTTCGGTGGTGATGTTCTCGGCAAATTCACCGTATTCAATTTTGCGGCCTGCTTCCTTTGAAAATTTATTAAAACTCTCCACCCCCAGCATGCTCACCTGACGGTGCCAGCTTCCTGCATGGGCATCACCCATCACCCCATGATGGTTGAGCTTGATGTGATCGATGGGTTTTTTAACCGTTCCCTTTTTAACGGAAATATTGGTACTGAGTACTTTGATGGTTTTTATCGTCATATTCCATTGATTTGTAGAAAAAACGCAGGGCGCAAATTTACAACATATTCGCCAGTGACTTGCTAAGGATTGATGTCTGCCTTTGACTTTTCGATGAGTTTTATCTCGCTGATAACCATTTCTTTATCCACGGCTTTACACATATCGTAGATGGTAAGCAGTCCAACACTTACGCCATTCAGGGCTTCCATTTCCACACCGGTTTGTCCGATGCATCTCGCCAGGCAGTTGATCCGAACGCCATTGTTCTCCAGTGTAGCTTTTACATCGACTTTGGTGAGTTGAATTGGGTGACACAAAGGGATGAGTTCACTGGTTCGCTTGGCCCCCTGGATACCTGCTATTTCAGCAATGGTCAGCACATCTCCTTTTTTCATTTGGTTTTCCCGGATGAGGTGGATGGTTTCAGCATTCAGCCTAATAAAGCCCTCTGCTTTCGCGGTACGCAGTTGATTGGGTTTGTGGCCTACATCTACCATGTTGGCTTTGCCTTCGGTGTTGGTATGACTTAATTTATTCATTAAATTCTCAATTTAAATAGTTTACTGCGCAACAGCTTAGGATAATCGGTTGCACATCTCATCAAAAATTCACATACAAAATTTCAAATAATAATATTGCGGTGCGCTGCACCTTAAAGATAAACATATTAAACAGGCTATAAATATTTTCGGTGCGCTGCAACTTAGATCCAGCTACAAAACTACTACATATCTTTGTACTCTGCGTATCGAACTGATTAAAGCTATAACACTGAGCCCACTCCGAAAAGTATGTGTTCCTTTATTTTCAACTCATTTACCCCTGACCCCTAAAGGGGAATTCGTTGAAAATCAATGAACTATCTAAAGTCCCCTTTAGGGGATTTAGGGGTATTTGACTTTTCGGAGTGGACTCAACATTTAAATTTTACAACCTGGCTTATACGCAAAAACATTCAATTTCAAGACAAATAAAAAGGTACAGAGTACCGCCAATATTTATAGAAAAACAAGAACCCATATTTTAAGGTGCGGAGCACCGTCCTATTGTTCCCTATTTGTTTACCATATAAATATCGATATAACACCAATAAGGTTGCTTTTTATCCCCCAATATTATAAAATGTCCCCATTGTATTTACGGAGCCGCATTTTGGTTTGTGCTTGAGGGCCATATTTAGGGCACCTTCTACTCCCAAATCGCGTATGCTGTATTCAAGGTTGTTGAATAAACAGGGCTTTATTTTTCCATCAGATGTCAGCCGCAAGCGGTTACATATGGAACAATCGCCTCCTTCCCCACCTTCCACCATGGAATAATGGCCCAGGTTTAAATCCATCTGACGAATGTACCTGATCTGAAGATTGTTCTCCTTACAGTACTCGGCAACACCCAATGCATCAGGCTCTTGTGATGATTTCTGTATGACACAGTTTATTTTAACCGGACATAGCTTAACCCGCTGTGCTTCTTCAATTCCTTCCAATACCTGATCAATATTTCCCAAACGGGTAATCTCTAGAAACTTCTTAGGATTCAGGGTGTCCAGACTCACATTCACACGGGTCAGGCCTGCTGATTTAAGATCTGTAGCATATTGCTTCAGCAATATTCCATTGGTGGTCATCCCCAGATCATTGATTCCCGGAATTCCGGCGATCATGCGAACCAGATCAACAATCCCCTTTCTCACCAGAGGCTCCCCGCCTGTGATCCGCACCTTATCAACACCCATGGCCACACTTGCCTTCACTACTTCCACTATTTCCTCGTAGGAAATAATTTGATTATGATCGAGCAGTTTTATCCCACATTCCGGCATACAATAGGTACAACGCAGGTTACACCTGTCGGTGACAGAAATCCGCAGGTAATTGATCCTTCTGTTAAATTTGTCGTACATCCACCAATTCTCCTATTTCTAATTTTTCTTTCCCTATGTCGATGGAGACAATTCCATCGGCAAATACATAGGAATGAATATGCGCTGAGCCGTGATACTCAACCGGATACGCCTTACCATCAGAGGAAATTGTAACAGGAATAAACGATTTTCTTTCCGATTTTCTCCTGGTGTATTCCGCTCCCATGGGGATTTTAATGGTTTTGTGAAGAGGCTCGTTGTTCATCAATCTTGAAATCAGCGGACGAACCAACAGTTCGAACTGGGTATATGACGACACCGGATTTCCAGGCAAGCCAAAAATATACGTATTGTTCTGAAATGTTCCGAAAATGGTTGGTTTACCAGGCTGAACCGCGATTGATCTGAATTTTATATCCACACCGGTTTCAATCATGATTTCAGGCACAAAATCAAAAGCACCCATCGAAACACCGCCCGTTAACAATATCACATCGTTTTCGTTGAGTGCTTGTGTGATCACACTGAAGGTAGCTTCTCTTGTATCCTCAGTAATACCATAGTAATTTGGAATGGCCCCGGACCTCACAACCTGCGCTGCCAATTGGGGACCATTGCTGTTTCGAATTTGTGATAATGACGGAGTACGTTCCGGTTCAACCAACTCATCGCCGGTGGAGATGATGCCAACCCTGGGCTTCAACGAAACTAACGGTTGTACTGCACCCACCGAGGCCATCACGGCAATGTGCTGTGGTTTAATTTCAAGACCTTTTGACAGAACCAACTCCCCTTTTTTGATGTCTTCGGCGAAATAACAAATGTTTGAGTTGGTTGATTTTTTAGTGTACCGAACATTTCCATCGGGCATTTCATCGGTGTATTCCACCATAATCACACAATCAGCACCTTCCGGGATGATCGCACCGGTCATGATTTTAACACATTGATTTTCGCCAACTTTATTTTTCGGCAAACTCCCGGCCGGAAGTACTTCAATAATTTTCAATTCGTTGTTTATATCCTGCTTGCGACAGGCAAAGCCATCCATGGCCGATTTATCGAATGGAGGCATGTTAATATCAGAAAAAATGTCTTCGGCCAATATTCGGCCCATCGATTCGGTAAAATGAACCCTTTCGCTTTTCAGTATTTGTTTGGCAGCATTTTGAACGATTTCGAAAGCTTCTTCGAATTTTATCATAGTTATGTTAGTTTTGTATTTACTACAGATTTACAGACAAATACAGATTGAAAAATCTGTGAATCTATGGAGTTTTTACTTAGTCTTCTCTTTAAATTCCGCGTAAGCATCTTCGATGGCTGTGTCCATTTTTTTATGCAAGGCATCATAGGCTTCGAGCAAATTTTTTGCCTTGGTAGTGAGGTCTGATTGTCCGCCTCCAATGCCACCTCTTCGTTTTACGGTGAGGTCGTAGCCCAACAGTTCTTCTGATTTTTTTATGTCGCCCCAGGCCTTACGATAGCTGATACCAAGAAATTCAGCCGCCGCTTTAAGCGAACCCCTTTCTTCAATTTCGCGAAGTAGCAGATGCGTACCTTCTCCAATGATTCCTTCACCTGAAACCGCTGACAGCCAAAGTTTATAGCGCAGGAAAACATCGTTTTTTGAACTTTTTGGTGGCTTCATGTGTCTTTGGTTTTTGTAGTCGATATGTAACCATTATCATATCGACCGCAAATGTATAAAAAGGCCTTGTTTCACTTGGCGTGAAATGGTTTAAATCCGCAATTTATTTCGATTCAAAATAATAGTGTCTGTCTAGCGATAAACACATTTATAGGAAATCTGGTCTTCTACCACCACCTTGAATTTGGTATCTTTTTCTACGATGAATGTTTCATATTCGCCGTAGGATTTCCATTCGGTACTTCCGGGTAAGAGCACCTTCATTTTTCCCGACGTAACCGTCATATATTCAATTGTGGAAGTCCCAAATTCGTATTCTCCGGCGGCCATTACGCCAATGGTCACTTTACCATCTTTATTGTCAAAACCCAGCGATTTTACATTTCCGCCAAAGTATTCATTTACATTAAACATCATTTATATTTTGAGATTATAATATCTAAACAAAACATCCTCTAAAAATTCAGAGGATGTTTTAATCAAGTTTGCAATTATTCTTAGTTTTCCTGATAAGGTGCAACCATTTCGATTACCTCAGGTAAATCCATTCCAAGTTGTTTGAGATGAGAGATTTTAGGAACCCCGTTTTTGGTCCAACCTCTTCTCTGATAAACAGCATCCAGCAATTTTTCATACTGACTTTCGCGGAACTTACGCGTAATATCGCGCTTTTCTTCGGTAGTCTTCCCAACAGGATCAACACCAATGATTTCCTTCATTTGTTTGTCATAGCGTTCGGCCCGTGATTCATATTCTTCGATGGTTACAGGACCCGCAGCGCGATAGGGCTGGGCATCATATTTCCTGGTGCCATAACCCCTTCTGAGGTTAAACACGCGTTGAAAGTTATACACGCGTTCCGACTGCCGGATAATTTCGTGTTTATCGATGTTGTTTCCGGTAACGGCATTGTAGATAGCTACATAGTTATCAACATGTTCCGGCACTTTCGCAGGTTCATCCGTTTCGGCATTGTTCACCGGTTCCACATCATTCCATGGCAATTTGCACAATCCCATCAGTCCAAACCAGGTGCGGAACATCGGGAAATAATGAAGCGCTTCGGCTTTGTTTTCGAAAGTGGGAATCTGGTTGTTGACCATGTCCATAAAAATGAGCCAGGCTTCGTCGTGCTGAGGGCCTTTGTTGGTCATGGCAAAACCGCCTTGCTGCGCGAGCGATTCCTTGGAGATATATTGAGAATATTCCAGCCCTTTATTCTCCATACCGATATCCTGTAGGAAAGCGGCCTCGCCCCATCCGTTTTTAGCGAAAAGTTCTTTCATCTTACGTACCCCTTGTCCGGCAATCAGACCAAAACCTTCGCCACGGGCCAGTTGGTGCATCACTTCCATGGCCGAATCCGAATTTCCAAAATTCAGTTTCAAGCCACCGGTTCGCTCTTCGTTCAGGATGCCATTTTCGTAGCATTCCATCATAAATGCCATCAGGGTTCCCCACGAAATGGTGCAGATGCCGTAGGTATCGCAATAAAAGTTGGCTTCAATAATATAATCTGGATTAAAGATTCCGCAGTTCGAGCCCAAACCACCGGCATTTTCGTACTCCGGGCCATCTACAATTACTTTCTGTCCGGCATAAGGACCTGTTCGCAGTTCATAATTATCAACACCTTTGGCGCACGACATATTGCAACCAATCCAGCACCCATCAGGCACACCTTGTGTAAAACGGCTTTTCCATTCTTCCGAATCAATTTTTTTGATGTCGGGATGGCTTCCGAACTTATAATTGTGGGTAGGCAACAGGTCGTAGTCGTTCATGATTTCCATGAGGTGAGCTGTGCCTTTCGTTTTCATTTCACATTGAGCATCGTCCAGTTCGCGCATCTCCTTGTTAAAGGTCTTACCGCGTTCCATGATGGCTTTCAAGTCGACTACATTGTTAAAGTTACCCTTTACACCGGGCACTTTGCAGACGATGGCTTTGATTTTTTTATTTCTGAATACAGTACCAATACCGCCCCGTCCGGCTTGTTTCAGGCGCACCAGTTTCCGTTTTGAATCGAAGAAACTAAAGTTCAGCATTCCGATTAAGGAATGATCGGCGGCTTTGCCAGCCGAAACAACCGCGATATTTTTCCGGTCCTTATCGTCATCGGCATACATTTCGGTAAGCTGCTCTGCCAGCACATGGCTATCGATGGCTTCGGCGGGCGCTTCCAGGATTTCCACTTTGCCATTTACCCCATCAATAAAAATGATGATTTCCTTGTCGGATTTTCCCTGAAGTTCGATGGCATCGAATCCGGAAATCTTAAGAAATGGCCCAAAATAACCACCCACATTGCTGTCCATTACCGAGTTGGTTTGTGGAGAAATACTCACTACCAACGATTTACCTGTGCCAGAGTACTGGGTAATCCCACAAATGGGGCCACCGGAAATCACGATCTCATTTTCAGGATCGTTCCATTTGGTGTCGGGCTTGGTGGCATCCCACAGATACTTCAAACCATATCCCTTTCCACCAATAAATTTTTCCTTCATTTCAGCCGGCACATCCTTCGACCGGATGGTATGATCCGACACATTGATGTAAAGTGATTTGTCAGAATAGCCCTTGTCGACGGGAGTAATATCATACTTCCATTCTGCGATCAATGTGTGCTGATTTTTAATTTCTTCGATGTTCATAACGTTGCATTTATTGGTTTCAATTTCCATTGTAAATGGAAGGACAAAAGTACAAAACCCAGCGTATAATAACGTCAAAATACCTAATAATCAGATATGCAAATTAAAGCATAACGATATTTATAATCAATCTTAATTCGGAAAAATAAGGTAAATCAGCCTACGGATTATTGCTTTTAAAATCACTTTGCCTTGGGTTTTAATTTTTTCACCACACGCGGGTTTTCGGGATGTAAAGGATCTGCCACTTAATTCTACCACCCTTGAAAAATTGTTACTTTTGAGCAACAATAAAATAATGAACTACCCAGATGCAGAACTATTGGACTACGGAATGGAATGATGTATTTACTCCCAAATCGGCAGACGGGTCTGCAGTAACGAACGCAAAGGTGGATTAAATCAAACGATGAACGAAAACATTAACAATAAACTCAATGCTAAAAGCATCAAGCCAACAGCTATGCGACAGTTGGTTTTGCACGTTCTAGCGGAACAAAAATCGGCTGTTAGCATGCAGGAGCTGGAGCAAAAATTTGAAAAGGCCGATAAAGTTACACTGTACCGTACACTCAAAACTTTCGAAGAAAAGAAGCTTATTCACAGCATCGATGATGGTACCGGTTCCATAAAATATGCTTTGTGCCGTGAATCCTGTCAGTGCCGTCCTGAAGACCTGCATGTTCATTTTTATTGCACCGAATGCAAACAAACTTATTGCCTGAACGACATCCCTATTCCTTCGGTAAATCTGCCGGTTCATTTTACCCTTGAAAACATCAACATGGTTGTGAAGGGTATCTGCGCAAACTGTATTTAACAACTTTGCAACTCAATTGCATCAACTTTTTTCTACATTTGCCAATAAATATTTCAGATGAAACTTTTGGCATGCCTGTTATCTTTTGTCATCCTGGCCCTTACTGCAATTCCCTGCATTGATGTGCCACAAGATAATACATTGCAAAAGATTGAGTTATCAAAGGATGCAGCTGAAAATCATCACAGTGATTCAGATCATTGTTCCCCATTTTGTGCCTGTAACTGTTGCCAATCAAACGTATACTTCTCCAGCATCTCAGCTACATTTTCTGCTGTTGTATTGGAAATAAGTTATACTGAATTCTCTCCAGCTTTTAAAAGCATAGAACTGTTTGATTTTCTGAGACCCCCTAAATTTTAATTTCTTTTAATACCTAAAGGTGAATCAAACTTCCACTGACTTGAATAAAGTTCAAGTTATTGGCAAGTAATCTTGCATTTTGTCTTTTCGTTGACCTTTTCTTATTGTAATTAATAGGAAACCTAATAATTGAAGAGAGTTATTAAAATAAGTTAAATAATACATTATGATAGAACGCATTATTAGTTTCTCGGTAAAGAATAAATTCATTGTTGGGTTATTCATAGTGGCTTTGATTGGATGGGGTTCGTACTCACTATCCAATTTGCCAATTGATGCCATACCCGACATTACAAATAATCAGGTTCAGGTTATTTCTCAGGCACCATCATTGGCTGTGCAGGAGGTGGAAAGTTTCATAACGGCACCCATCGAAGTGGCTGTTGCCAATATTCCGGACATTATTGAACTCCGATCAATATCAAGATTGGGGCTGTCCGTGATAACCGTTGTATTTGAGGATGGTGTTGATATTTACTGGGCAAGGCAACAATTAACTGAACGTCTACAAGAAGCAGAGGAATCCATTCCAACGGGACTGGCAAAAATCTCACTTGCACCAATATCTACAGGTTTGGGTGAGATATATCAATATCATTTGTCTGTGGAAAAAGGCCACGAAAAAGAGTTCAATCCTATGAAACTCAGGACTCTTCAGGATTGGGTGGTGCGTCGCGAGATGCTTGGGACAGTTGGAGTAGCTGACATTAACAGTTATGGAGGATTTGTCAAACAATATGAAGTAGCTGTGAATCCGGAAAAACTAAGGGCGATGAACCTAACATTAACCGATATTTTTAATTCCCTGGAAATAAACAATGAAAATACTGGTAGTGCCTATATCGATAAAAATCCAACTGCCTACTTTATCAGGGGAATAGGATTGGTTAAATCACTTGAAGATATAGAAAAGATAGTTGTTAAGACTACCAATTCAGGAGTTCCGGTACTTATCAGGGACATTGCAGCGGTTCAGTACGGAAGTGCAACCAGGTATGGCGCATTCATTGTTGATACAACAGAAGCCGTCGGTGGTGTTGTAATGATGCTGAAGGGCGCAAATGCGCACGAAGTTATTGCGAACGTTGAATCCCGCATTGAATCAATACAAAAGTCATTACCGCCCGAGGTAACAATTGAACCGTTTCTGAATCGCTCCGATCTCGTTGGTCGTGCCATAGGCACTGTTTCAAAGAACCTTCTTGAAGGGGCACTGATTGTCATTTTCGTTTTGGTACTATTGCTTGGGAATATGCGTGCAGGTCTTATTGTCGCCTCCGTCATCCCGCTTTCTATGCTTTTCGCCGTTTCAATGATGAGAATATTTGGCGTTTCAGGTAACCTGATGAGTCTCGGAGCCCTTGACTTCGGACTTATTGTTGATGGAGCTGTAATTATTGTCGAGAGTGTTGTTTATCGGATTTCGATGAGTAAACATCACCATCCCGGTATTAAACGACTCAATCAGAAACAGATGGATGAAAATGTACTTGATTCGGCAAAAAGGATGATGAGTTCAGCAACTTTCGGTCAGATAATCATATTGATTGTTTATCTACCGATCATGGCGCTTATAGGCATTGAAGGAAAAATGTTCCGCCCTATGGCACAGGTAGTTACATTTGCTCTGATGGGTGCAGCAATTCTGTCACTGACCTATGTTCCAATGGCCGCCGCTCTGTTCCTTAGCAAAAACACAGACCACAAACCAAATTTTTCTGACAGGTTAATGAGTTGGATACATCGGATATTTAATCCCGCAATAAGGTTTGCACTTAAAAGAAAACTTCTTGTCTCTGTTTCTGCTATTGCTTTATTTATATTCAGCCTGCTATTATTCAGCCGTTTGGGAGGTGAATTTATTCCTCAGCTTGAAGAAGGCGACCTTGCTGCAAGTGTAATAACACTTCAGGGTGGATCGTTGACCAACTCGGTGAATGAAGTGATCAAAGCAAATAAAATTTTGATTACCAATTTCCCGGAGATAAAGCATGTAGTATGTAAAATTGGAGCCGGGGAAATACCAACAGATCCAACTCCAATGGAGACAGGAGATTATATCATCACACTTAAAGACAAAAGCGAATGGGTTTCGGCTACTACGCGTGAAGAGCTTGTAGCTAAAATGGAAACAAGTTTGATACCTCTGGCAGGTGTTAAATTTTCTTTTCAGCAACCCATCGCGATGCGTTTTAACGAATTAATGACCGGTTCAAAACAGGATATTGCGGTTAAAATTTTTGGCGATGACTTAATTTTACTATCTGAAAAAGCTGCTGACATCGAAAGCATGATTCAAACAATTGAAGGGGTACAGGATATAAATGTAGAAAAAGTAACCGGACTTGCTCAGATTCAGGTAGAATACAACCGTGACCGGTTGGCACAGTATGGCCTTTCGGTTGAGGATGTAAACCATGTATTGCGTGCTGCTTTTGCAGGTAGCCAGGCTGGAATTGTATTTGATGAAGAAAAACGATTTGGATTGGTAGTTCGTCTGGACAAAGATTACAGACAAAACCTCGATGATGTAAAGAATCTGACCGTTGCTCTTGCAAACGGGCGCCAGATACCATTTGACCAGGTGGCTGACATTTCAATTAAATCAGGACCGGCGCAGGTTTCAAGGGAAAATACTAAAAGAAGAATAACAATCGGATTCAATGTTCGTAACCGGGATATGCAAAGTGTAATCAATGATGTGAAGGTTCAGATAAATGAAAAAATCCAAATGCCCACAGGATATTATATCTCATATGGAGGTGAATTTGAAAAACTTGAGGCCGCTCAGAAAAGGCTTTCCATTGCAGTTCCTGTTGCACTGCTGTTGATATTCGTTTTGCTCTACTTTGCTTTTAATTCAGTAAGCCAATCATTTTTAATCTTTACAGCAGTTCCCATGTCGGCTATCGGAGGAATTTTTGCCCTGTGGTTTCGTGGAATGAACTTCTCAATTTCAGCAGGTGTTGGTTTTATTGCGCTTTTTGGTGTGGCCGTTCTTAACGGAATCGTATTGATTGCGGAGTTTAACAGGCTCGAAAAAGCAGGCGTTACGAACATAACTGAGCGTGTATTGAAAGGTATACAAACCCGAATGCGCCCGGTAATCATGACTGCTGCAGTGGCTTCACTTGGATTTCTTCCGATGGCTTTATCAACATCGGCCGGTGCTGAAGTACAAAAACCATTGGCAACTGTTGTGATAGGCGGACTTATCACCGCGACTTTTCTAACATTGGTTATACTTCCGGTATTTTACATTTTCTTTTCCACAACGAATTTCAAATTCAGATTTAAGACTAGGTCGGCAAAAAAACTGGTGTCTATTCTCCTTTTATTTGGTGCAACAACCATTTTTAGTACCGTAAAAGGCCAACAGCCAAGAGTCATTAACCTGCAGGAAGCAATTCAAATAGCATTGGACAGCAATTTGGCCGTACGCTCATCTGCTTATGATGTTGAAATACAGAAAGCATTGAAAGGTGCCTCGTGGGATCTTCCCAAAACGGCCATTGACGCGCAATACGGACAGTTTAACTCATACAGCAACGACAATAGTTTTACCCTGTCTCAGTCCATTGCCTTTCCAACCGTTTATATTAACCAAAATAAACTGGCAAAGGCCAATATCAAAAGCAGTGAGTGGGAGTTAAAAACTTCACAACTTGAAATTGCCACACAGGTAAAGCAGGTTTACTGGCAGCTGATCTATTTGGATGCTAAACAAAAATTATTCGTCTATCAGGATAGTTTATATTCAGGTTTTTTCAGGGCAGCCGAACTCAGGGCCAGATCAGGCGAAACAAACCAGCTCGAAATGATTAATGCCCGTTCGCAGAGCCTCGAAGTAAAGAACCATTTGCAACAGGTAACAGCGGATTTGACTATATTGAATCATAAGCTGCAAACCCTTTTAAACACTGAATCTGTATTATCTCCAAAAGATACCCTGATTAAAATGATCGATTTTTATCCGGTAACCGACAGCCTGGCCTTGACAGCAAATCCTTCGGCAGGATATGTACGACAACAGGTCGAAATCTCACAGGTCGAAAAAGATTTGGAGCGTAGCCGCATGCTCCCTGATTTAAGCTTTGGTTATTTCAATCAATCCATGCAAGGCGTTCAGGAAGTAAAAGGAGTCCCAAGGACCTTCGGTATCGACGACAGACTTACTGGTATTCAGGCTGGAATTACCATTCCATTGTGGTTTGTGCCTTACACATCCAAAATAAAGGCAGCCAAATTGAGAACGCAGGTTGCACAAACGAATGCTGAATATTATTCCAAATCGCTTTCAGGCAATTACCGCTCATTGATGGGCGAATATGCCAAATTCAGCAACAGTGTGAACTATTACGAAAATCAAGCCATTCCCGAAGCCAATATCATCATCGAACAGGCCACTCGCAGTTATAAGTCCGGGGCAATGGATTATCTCGATTACATTGTGAATCTAAACCGTGCATTAAGTATAAAGCAAAACTATCTCGATGCAATAAATAATTACAATCAAACCATCATTTCAATTGATTATATAACGGGTAAAATATTTTAAAAAATAAAAATCATGACAAAAGTAAGTTTCAAAATAACAACAATTGTTCTGAGCCTCATCATCTCATTAAGCTCATGCAATAATGGAGACAGCAAGCCGGTTGCAGAGGTAGAAGAAGTAGAAATCCTTCCGGAAAATATTGTTGAACTGCGTGATGATCAGATTCAACTTGCAGGCATTCAGACTGGTTCAGTTGAGATGCGATCAGTTAGTAGTACCATCAAAGTCAATGGGGTTATTTCCGTTGCACCCCAAAACCAGGCAACGGTGTGTATGCCTTTGGGCGGTTTTATTAAAAATACAAACCTGCTGCCAGGTAATGAGGTTAAAAAAGGGCAGACGCTTGCTATAGTAGAAAATCAGGATTTCGTTGATATTCAACAGAATTATCTTGAGGCAAAAAACAAACTGGTATTTGCAGAAGCAGAATACAAACGTCATACTGATTTGTACAAAGACGATGTTTATTCCGAGAAAAATGTTCAATTGGTTACTGTAGAATATAAAAACCTCAAGGTATTGGTAAAATCGTTGGAACAAAAGTTGTTTCTGATAGGCATTAATCCTGATCTGCTCAGTGAAGACAACATCAGCAATCAAGTCAATCTGGTATCCCCAATAAGTGGTTTTCTGAAAGCCGTTAATGTAAATATCGGGAAGTATGTTTCGCCAACCGATATCCTGTTTGAAATTGTAAACAGCGATAAACTTTTTCTTGAGCTTACTCTGTTTGAAAAGGATGCTGATAAGGTGGCAGTGGGTCAGAAAATAAAGTTCTTCATAAACAATGAAACCGATGTTCATGAAGCTTTGATTTCTCAAACAGGGAAATCTGTAAGTGACGACATGACTTTCAGCGTTTACGGAACCGTTTTAGGCTCCTGCAAAAATATTCTGCCCGGGATGTATGTAAATGCATTAATCGAAGAATCAGACATCAAAGTAACGGCTCTTCCTTCTGAGGCCGTAGTCAGTTTCGATGACAAGGATTATATTTTTGTATTTGAAAAAGAAAAAGAAGAAGATGGTAATGCCATGACAGAATATCTGATTGTCGAGGTTAGAAAAGGCGTTTCAGCATCAGGTTACACTGAGATTACCCTTCCCGAAGGATTCGACATCAATGCAGCCAGGGTTGTAATTAAAGGAGCATATAACCTCCTCTCTGCAAAGAAGAATGCCGGTGAAATGGCTTGTTAGTTACGAAAATGAATAAAAAATAAAACCATGAACGAAATTAAAGTATTTGAAAAACCGACTAAAGTAAGTATTGGTTTGGGAAATGTGTCAAATTGATTTTCATTTAACGACAGCCCGGATTGTTGGGATGTCTTTAATTTATTGACTATCATTGTTTTTTTTACGTACCTGAAAAGGCAATAAATACCGTTGAAATGAAAAAATATGCGTTAAAAAATCTGGATTGTGCTTCTTGTGCTTCAAAGATTGAAGACAACCTGACAAAGCTGGGTGATGTGAAGTTTGTGACTGTGAATTTTGCAAATTCTACTATGACCATCGATACCGACAACCTTGAAAAGGTAAAGGCCCGCATTAAAGAGATAGAACCGGAAGTTGTGGTAGAAGACATTGATCAAGCTAAGACATTGGTTTCGACCAGCGAACTTGCTGAAAACAAATGGACCATTATTAAAGCAGCTTCCGGGCTTCTATTGTTGATCGCCGGATTGGTTTTCGAAGAAGAAATCCACAATACACCTTTTCATTTTGCTGAATTTTTAGTGTTCGGAACAGGATACCTCATTGTGGGCTGGGGGGTTCTTTCATCAGCCTTTAAAAACATCATCAGGGGGCAGGTTTTTAATGAACAGTTTTTAATGGCGATTGCTACACTCGGGGCTTTTGCGATTCATCAGATGCCCGAAGCAGTCGCTGTGATGCTATTTTATGTGACGGGTGAATTGTTTCAGGATATTGCGGTTGGACGATCCCGCAAATCAATCAAATCTCTGCTTGAAATCAGGCCCGATTACGCCAATCTGAAGTCCAACAATGAAATACTAAAGGTTTCCCCCGATGTGGTAAAGGTTGGCGAACTTATCATTGTCAAGGCGGGTGAAAAAATACCCCTCGATGGAACAATACTCGAAGGGACTTCGTTTGTTGACACTGCCGCTCTGACAGGCGAAAGTGTTCCGAGAAGGGTAAAAGAAACAGACGATGTGATGGCAGGAATGATCAATCAATCTGGTTTATTGACCATTAAAGTCAATAAAGTATTTGGAGAATCATCCATATCCAGGATCCTCGAATTGGTAGAGAATGCCACATCGCAAAAAGCGGAAACGGAAAAATTCATTACCACTTTTGCAAGGTATTATACGCCGATAGTGGTTATTGGCGCTTTGTTGGTGGCGATTTTGCCACCTCTTATATTTAGCGGACAAACTTTCGACGAATGGATTTACCGTGCCTTGGTCGTGTTGGTTATTTCATGCCCCTGTGCGTTGGTTATCAGTATTCCTCTGGGTTATTTTGGAGGCATTGGTTTGGCATCACGAAAAGGGATTCTGGTGAAAGGCTCTAATTTTCTGGATGCTCTGACCCGGATAACCACCGTGGTTTTTGATAAAACAGGCACACTCACAAAGGGCGAATTTAAGGTTTCGAAGGTTGTTACTTCAAACGGCTTTTCGAAAGAGGAAATTCTGGAATATGCAGCATATTCAGAATTTAACTCGAATCATCCGGTCGCACAATCCATTATGGAAGCCTACAAGAACAAAATAGACACATCCAAAATCACACAAACCGAAGAAATATCGGGTCATGGCATTAAGGCTGTTGTTTCAGGAAAAGCCATTCTTGCCGGAAATGATAAACTATTGCATAAGGAAAACATTGAACACCCCGTTTGTCAGGTTGAAGGAACGGTAGTTCATGTCGCAATTGAACGCATTTATGCAGGCTATATCATTATTTCCGACCGCTTGAAAGACGATGCTCTTGAAGCGATTGAAAAACTGAAAGCCAAAAATATTCAAACGGTCATGCTGACTGGCGACAACAAATTTGCCGCCCGGGCATTTGCGGAAAAGTTAGGAATTGACCGGTTTTACTCCGAACTGCTGCCTGAAGACAAAGTAAATCACATCGAACAATTAATTGCAGAAAACAAAGGGGGCAAGGTGGCTTTTGTTGGCGACGGAATTAACGATGCACCCGTACTTGCCCGCGCGGATGTTGGAATAGCCATGGGAGCACTTGGTTCCGATGCGGCAATCGAGACTGCCGATGTGGTGTTGATGACCGATTCACCTTCCAAAGTTGCTATGGCCATTGATGTCGCTAAATCAACTCGTAACATTGTCTGGCAGAATATTTACTTTGCCATGGGCGTGAAACTGCTATTCATATTGCTGGGCGTATTCGGGATTGCAACCATGTGGGAAGCTGTTTTCGGAGATATGGGTGTTGCGTTAATCGCGATTTTTAATGCCCTCAGGATTTTGAGAAAATAGCGAATCAGTGGCGAAAACAATATCCTGTCTTCCATATAAATTGGATATATTAATGGCTGCATTTGTTATAGTACAAAAAACCATATTTTTGTCAAAAATGCTACCGTATGAATTTCAGTCAGATTAAAGAGAAGCTTAAGGACAAAACGGTAGGCGTTGCCGGATGTGGCGGCTTGGGGTCAAATTGTGCAGTGGCATTGGCCAGAGTTGGTGTTGGCAAACTTATTATAGCCGATTTTGATGTTATTGATGAAGGCAACCTTAACCGGCAGTACTTTTTTTATCATCAAATTGGGAAAAAAAAATCGCTTTGCCTCCAGCAAAATATCCACCTGATTAATCCGGCTACTCGCGTAAAAGCCCATGACCTGATGCTCGACTCAAACAATATTTACGAGCTATTTAAGGATTGTGATGTCATTGTTGAAGCCTTCGACAAAGCTGAAATGAAACAGATGATCATCGAAGCTGTTCTTGACAAACTGCCTCAAACACCACTTGTGGTTGGTCTGGGAGTGGCTGGTTGGGGCGACAATAATTCAATCGGATGCCGACAGTTAGATAACCTATATATTTGTGGCGACGAAAAAAGGGAGGTCACAGATCAACTTCCTCCACTTGCGCCAAAAGTTGGAATTGTTGCCAACATGCAGGCCAATACGGTATTAGAAATATTACTAAAAGACTAATCATGGACATTATATTAAACAACAGATCCGAATCTTTTGATTTTGACAAACTTACTATTTCTGAAATCCTGAAATTAAAGAATTATTCGTTTAAGATGATGGTGGTCAAGATCAATGGTCGGTTGATTAAAAAACCAGAATATAACCTGGCTGATGTAGTGGCTGGTGATGATGTCCAGATTCTTCACCTGATCAGTGGCGGGTAACGAAATCACCGAAAAAAAATGTGGCTCTGACTGCCTGGCCGCTTTTCATATTATCCGATTATTTTTGCAACCCAAACCACTAATAATCAATTAATATTAGAGAATTTGATGATTGTTGGGATATCCGGAATTCAGTCCCCTTCTAAAGTGGTTTTTTGTGACCCAGGATGGTTCCCCTTTGTTGGTTGATAATAAACTTTTTTCTAATGGGTCGATCCTTGGTTGCCGCGGGATCGTATGAGGATCCGCCATTTGTATGTTTGGTACTACTGGCAAAACCGGCCGATTTTTTAGAGCATGAACTAAAATTGCCTGAGGCAACAACAATTAACACTAAAATAATGACTTTAAATATCCCTTTCATTCCTTCAAATGGTTGGTGATTGATTGAGCCGTAAAGATATAAAATTCTGTCAACAAAAAATGGTTAACGATATTTATCATGATTCCAAAAGGATTTGTGATGTTATGGTATGACCTTTCTGTGAATTCATATTGCCACCATAGAGACCTGTAAATGAAACAAAAAGGAAAATAAGAATGTTCACCTTTACTGAAGCACCATCATTTTTAGGTTTTTTTCAGCTTTTAAATTTCCAGTTGCTCAACCACGACACCTGCTCTGTTCAACAAATCCAAACCATCAGTAATCCGATACTTACGGCTATAGACCACCCGTTTTATTCCGGCTTGAATAATGAGCTTGGCGCACTCAATACAGGGTGAATCGGTAACATACAATGTAGCCCCATTGCTGCTGTTGTTTGATTTGGCCACTTTTGTAATCGCATTTGCTTCGGCGTGCAGCACATAGGGTTTGGTGATGTTGTTCTCATCTTCACATAGATTATCGAAGCCTGACGGAGTCCCGTTATATCCATCAGAAATAATCATGTTTTCCTTTACAATCAGCGCTCCTACCTGCATGCGTTTACAGTATGAATTCCTGGCCCAAACGAAGGCCATTTCAATATAACTCTTGTCAAATTTTCTACTTTTCATTATCTCGGATCTTACTCATCATCAACCTTGTTTAAAAGCAATAAATAAACTTTAATTTCTGGTTCGGGACAAAAATAAACTATTATTACATGAATTCAACCTTTCCGAAATTCAGGGTGCAATCGATTTCAAAATATTCAAATATCAATCCGGTACAATCCGAACCTGTAGTAAACACTGTCAGGTAAACTAATCGATCAATTACCAGAGTTTTATAACCTGGTGATTAAAAAAAAATGACGGTGTTTATTTTACCGTTAAATTTCCTTAATTCGT
Source organism: Bacteroidetes bacterium GWF2_41_31 (assembly GCA_001769215.1). Lineage (GTDB taxonomy): Bacteria > Bacteroidota > Bacteroidia > Bacteroidales > F082 > UBA6244. Next base: position 76,599 of record MEOL01000014.1, on the reverse strand, counting down.
TTATTCTGCCTATATTGCTTTACTTTTGCAAAGGAATCCATTTTTTCTTGATAACTATTGTAACCTAATTAAAATGAGTTATATACATTTTGACAAAACACAATTGATCAACCTGAAATTTTCGCTTGATCGTGAATTGTTGCGAACAAACCGTGCAGGCAGCTATGCCAGTACTACCATCATTACCACCAATACAAGAAAATATCATGGTTTACTTGTGGTTCCTCAACCACTTATTGATGATTACAATCATGTGCTGCTTTCAACGATTGACGAAACAATCATCGATAATAATTTTGAGTTCCACACAAGCATGAGGATGTATCCCGGTGGTTTTTACGAGCCCAAGGGGCATAAATACCTGCGGGAGTTTTACTCCGACCCAAACCCTAAGCTGATTTACCGCATGGGAAGCATTATGTTTACCAAAGAGTATATTTTTGCTTTGAATGAAGACCGGTTGTTTATCAAGTATACCCTTGACGAAACGGCAAATCCTGTCATTTTCAGACTAAAACCTTTTCTGGCCTACCGCAATGTGCATAGTTTGGCAAAAGCCAATACCTGGGTCGACACCAAATACAAAGAGGTTAAAAATGGCATAAGTTGGCAGATGTACAAAGGCTATTCAAAGGTGACGATGCAATTTTCGAGACCTGCCAAATACACACACGTCCCTGATTGGTATTACGACATCCAGTATATACGTGAACTGGAACGTGGATACGAAAGCACCGAAGATTTATATGTCCCCGGATATTTCGACATCAAACTAAAAAAAGGCGAATCCGTTGTGATTTCAGCGGCATTGGAAGAAAAAAATCCGGAAACGCTTACAGCGCAATGGACTGCCGAAGTAAAAAAAAGAACACCCCGCGATAGTTATATTCACTGCCTGACGAATGCAGGTGATGAATGCATCATCAATTACAATAAAAAAAGTGAAGTGATAGCCGGTTATCCATGGTTTGGCCGCTGGGGCCGTGACACGTTTATTGCCCTCCCGGGTCTTTGCCTGCCACAAAAAGACTATAAGAAGTTCAAAAGCGTGACAACCACGTTAGTGAATGAGCTCAAAGATGGCTTATTTCCCAATGCAGGTCATGGAAAAGATGTTTCTTATCATTCGGTAGATACCTCGTTGTGGTTTTTCTGGGCGATTCAACAGCTTAGCTTGCGACAACAAAAAAAAGCAGCTATCTGGAAGGAATATGGCAAAACCATGAAAGACATCCTGGCCCATCTGAAATATGGCACCCATTTCAATATCAAAATTCATGACAATGGATTGATTTGGGCAGGTGAGCCCGGCCAGGCTTTAACCTGGATGGATGCCATTGTTGCCGGTAAACCTGTCACTCCCCGCACAGGTTATACAGTAGAAGTAAATGCACTTTGGTACAACGCCCTCCTATTCAGCATTGAATTGGCCGAATCAGCCGAGGACAGCGATTTCGTCAACGAATGGAAAGACATGCCTGACCGCGTTAAAAAATCGTTTATCGACACCTTCTGGTCAAAAGAAAAAGGCTATTTAGCTGATTTTGCAACACATGATTATAAAAATTGGGATATACGTCCCAACATGATATTTGCTGCCTCCATGCCCTATAGTCCTCTGGATAATCAAATGGCTAAATCTGTGGTGAACATGGTAAAAAGCGATTTACTCACCCCGCGGGGGCTGCGCTCGCTCTCCCCAAAAAGCAATGAATACAAAGGTGAATATCGTGGCAACCAAACCGATCGCGACCTGGCTTACCATCAAGGTACGGTATGGACCTGGCTGTTAGGAGCATTTGCTGAGGCCTATCTGAAAGTGTATGGCAAATCAGGCATCGAAACCATCGAAAATTTATTCTATGGATTTGAAGAAGTTATGAGCCAGGCGGGCATTGGAAGTGTTTCGGAAGTGTATGATGGCGACCCGCCTCATAAGGCAGCCGGAGCCATTTCGCAGGCATGGAGTGTGTCGGAACTGCTTAGAATAAAATATATGCTGGATCAAATAAAAGGATCTCAATAAAAATCCCACTAATGGACAATCCACTAATGATTAAACTACACGAAAAATGAGAATATTGATGTTTGGATGGGAATTTCCACCACATATTACCGGCGGATTGGGAACAGCCTGTTTTGGACTTACCAAGGGACTGGCCAAGCATGGTACGGAGGTGATCTTTGTTGTCCCGAAAGCATATGGTGACGAAAGTCAGGAGGCCGTGCGTTTGATCAATGCCAGTGATATCCCTTTTGACCAGACAGATGAAAACTACCGTGAATACTGGAAGAGGATAAAATACCTCGAAATAGGTTCTAATATTATACCCTATGTTGCACCTGAGGATTTTGCACGTGAAATTTCAAAGCGCAAAAAATCGGGTGAAAAATACACCAGCCATGTTTTCTCGAAAGACTATCAGTTTTCAGGAAAGTATGGATACAACCTGATGGAAGAGGTGGCAAGGTACGCGTTGATTGGCTCAGCCTTATCGTTAAAAGAAGACTTTGATATCATCCACGCGCACGATTGGCTTACCTATCCTGCAGGTGTGGCCGCCAAGGAATCATCCGGAAAACCGTTGGTCGTCCACATGCATGCCACCGAATTCGACCGGTCAGGGAAAAACATCAACACCCAGGTGTACGACATCGAACGGGAAGGGATGATGGCTGCCGACAGGGTGATTACGGTAAGCCACCTAACCAGAAGCATTGTAATTGAGAAGTATGGTATCGATCCCGGAAAAGTAGTCACGGTGCATAATGCAGTAGAACCCAGTCTGTTTACTGAGTTATCCGAGGTCAAACGTACCTTAAACGAAAAAATAGTTACTTTTCTGGGCAGAATCACCTTTCAGAAAGGTCCTGAATATTTCATTGAAGCAGCTTACAAAATCTTACAGAAAGACAAAAACGTCCGCTTCGTGATGGGTGGTTCAGGCGACATGCTCAACAGGATGATTGAACGGGTGGCACAACTGCATATGGCTGATAAATTTCACTTTACAGGATTTCTTAAAGGGGGCGAAATTGATCAAATGTTCGCGTTAAGCGATGTGTTCGTGATGCCTTCTGTTTCAGAGCCTTTTGGTATTGTCCCGTTGGAAGCGATGCGGTCGAATGTACCGGTTGTCATCTCCAAACAATCAGGGGTGGCTGAAATACTTCGTCACGCGCTCAAAGTGGACTACTGGGATGTAGATGGAATGGCTGATGCCATCTATGGATTGTGCCATTACGAAGCATTATCCTCCATGTTTAAAAAATACGGCAAAGTAGAGGTTGAGAACCTGAAATGGGAAAACGCTGCCTACGAAGTCAATCAAGTATATCATTCAATACCTTTAAAATAGTATCAATACAACCACCGAAGGATTAGCTTTCGACAAAAATATCCAACAATGAAATCAATTTGTTTTTATTTTCAGGTACACCAACCCTTTCGCTTACGAACCTACCGCTTCTTTGATATTGGAGCTAAACATAACTATTTCGATGAACACGAGAATGAGTTCATCATGCAGCGTGTTGCCGAAAAGAGTTATCTACCCATGAACGCTTTGCTTTTAAAGCTGATTAAGGAGTACGGTTCAGCCTTTAAGGTGAGTTTTTCCATTTCGGGTATTGCCCTGGATCAATTCGAAAGTTATGCACCGGATGTGATTAAAAGCTTTAAAAAACTGGCCGATACCGGAAACGTTGAATTCCTCACGGAAACTTATGCCCATTCCCTGGCATCACTACGAAACAGGCAGGAATTTGAACGACAGGTGAACCAGCAAAGCGAAAAAATTAAAAAACTCTTTGGCTTCACCCCTACCACTTTCAGAAACACGGAACTCATCTATAGCGATGCCATAGGCGAATTGGTAGCAGACATGGGATTTAAGCTGATGCTGACCGAAGGTGCCAAACATATACTGGGATGGAGAAGTCCCAATTTTATGTACAACAGTGCCAACCGGCCTGACCTGAAATTGTTATTAAAAAATTATCGCCTGAGTGATGATATCGCGTTCCGTTTTTCGAATAAAAGCTGGGCCGGTTACCCATTGACTGCCGACAAGTACGTTAAATGGTTCGATGAACTGGATAAAAAAGATGAAGTCATCAATCTCTTTATGGATTATGAAACCTTTGGCGAACACCAATGGGCAGAAACGGGTATTTTTGATTTTATGAAGGCATTGCCCGGTGAATTTCTAAAAAGTGGAAAATACAAATTCGCTACTCCAAATGAACTAAATGAAAAACTGCAACCTGTAGGTGCCATCCACGTTCCTTATCCCATTTCATGGGCCGATGAAGAACGGGATGTAACGGCCTGGCTAGGTAACGACCTTCAGAATGAGGCTTTCGGAAAACTCTATTCACTTGAAGAAACCGTCAGGAAATGCAATGACCCTGACTTGGTAAAAACATGGTCGTACCTGCAAACATCCGATCACTTTTATTACATGTGTACCAAGTGGTTTTCAGACGGGGATGTTCACAAATACTTCAACCCTTACGGCACTCCATACGAAGCATTCATTAACTATATGAATGTGTTAAGTGATTTTATCTTACAGGTTGAAAAATGCGGTCAATCTTCTGAGAGCGATATGATGGAGCTAAAAAATGCAGCCGGAATAGTAACTGAAAAAGCAGGGAAAATTGCACGTGAAAAGGTAGATGAAGCTACTGAAAAGATAAAAAAGATGGTGCAAAAGACCCGCGGAGTAAGTATACAGGAGATGAAAGACATGTCGGATTCTGCTATCAAAAAAGTACTGAAAGAAATTGATGTTGAAACCCTGGCTATCGCGTTAAAAGATGCCGAAAAAGAGCTGATCGACAAAATAATCCCCAATATGGGAGTCAAATTCAATAAACAATTTCAGGAAGTTCAAACCCGGTTGAAGAAAGTGAATAAAACAGAAATCAGGAAATACCAGCGAATTATTGAAGATAAAATAAAATCATTTATTAAATAATCAGCAAGTTTATTCACATGCTGGTTATCAGGGTTAAAATTGAACACCCTAAAGATCATCTTATTTAAAATGCATTTTGAATGCAGGTGGCAGACGGGTAATTCTTATGTTTGCAACTTTGTTTAAAAAAAACCACTATTCAATAGAAAGAAATTGATCCATGGAATCTAATACTAATACAATAATCACTCCTGATTTTCTCTTTGAAACAAGTTGGGAAATCTGTAACAAAATTGGGGGGATCTACACAGTTATCTCGACAAAAGCCAGACTCACGGTAGAAAAACTAGGGGAAAACTATATCGTAATTGGACCTGACGTTTGGAAACAAACCGCTGCTAATCCTGATTTTAAAGAAATTCCGGGTCTCTTTGCCGAGTGGAAGGCTGTTGCCTTTATGGAGGGGTTGAAAGTCCGTACAGGGAAATGGAATATCCCCGGAAGCCCGAATGTTATCCTCATCGATTTCACTCCGTTGTTTCCGGAAAAAGACACCATTTTCGCGCACTTTTGGGAGCAATATAACCTGGATTCCATTCGAGGGGAATGGCATTATATTGAGGCTGCCATGTTTGGTTATGCTGCAGGTCAGGTAATCAACAGCTTTACACAACATCAACTTCAGGATATGAGCAATATAGTTGCTCATTTTCATGAATGGATGACCGGTGCCGGAGTGCTTTTTCTGAAAGACCATAACCCAAAAGTAAGTACCGTTTTTACCACCCATGCAACGGCTCTGGGGCGTTCTATTGCCGGAAATGGCTTGCTTTTATATCAAAACCTGACCAAGATTCAACCCGAAAAAACGGCACGCGACTTCAATATATCGGCACAGCACTCGCTTGAATCGATTGCGGCCCGTGAAGCCGACGTCCTCACCACAGTAAGCGAAATTACAGGTCGTGAATGTGCCCAGTTTTACGGACGAACTCCTGATATCATTACCACCAACGGATTCGATGAGAGTTTCGTTCCAAAAGCCCCCCGTTTTCAGGAAATGCAAACCACCGCCCGAAAGAAAGCCTTAAAAATAGCTTCTGAACGGACTGGAAAAACCTATGCTGATGATACTTTGCTAATGATGACCAGTGGCAGATATGAATACTCAAACAAAGGTATCGATCTCTTTGTTAAGGCGTTGGGGAAACTAAACAACAACAAAGCAAGTTCAAAAAAAATAGTGGCTTTTATTGCTATCCCGACCGAACACGATGGCGTAGTTGAAAAAAACAATAAGAACCATACTTCATCTGACGACAAGTTTTTAACACATAAACTGTTTCATCCGGATTACGATGCAATCTTAAGCGAAATAAAACGACAAGGATTAACCAACGATGAACACAGCGCAATCGACATCATCTTTGCACCTATATACCTTGATAAAAAAGATGGAGTGGTCAACTTGGGGTATTACGACTTCCTGATAGGTTTCGACCTGACCGTTTTCCCTTCATACTACGAACCTTGGGGATATACCCCACTGGAAAGTATTGCATTCAATATTCCAACCCTGACCACTACTTTTGCAGGATTTGGCGATTGGGCTGTTAAAAACTCGTCGCTTCAGTTTAAATCAGTAACGGTAATCGACCGCCAGGAAGGCGAAACAGACGCAGCTATTGTTCAGATTGCCAATACCATCGAGTTCTTTACCGGCCCATACAACCAGCAAGAAAACAGGAAAGAAATAAAACAACTTTTTGAAAAAGCCCGTTGGCAATCCATGATCAGCCATTATTTTGACGCCTGGTCAGAAGCTATCCACCGTTCGGAGCCGAGAAAAAGCAATCTCCCTCCTACCCCGCCTACCGACACGCTGCTGTTGAAAGCCCAGGCATATTCAGACAAGCCTGTATGGAAAAAAATCCTGGTACAGAATATACTGCCTAAAACATTAAAACCACTCAAGGAACTTGCCTATAACCTATGGTGGTCATGGAACGATGATGCCTCACAGCTTTTCGCGAACATTGATGAAGAAAAATGGAAAAAATTCGACAACAACCCGGTGCATCTCATCGAATCCCTGTCGAAAGATGAAATTGACAAACTCACCGGTGATGAAGCGTTTCTTCAGGTACTGGAAAAAGTGTATGCCCGTTTTGAAGAATACATGAGCGAAGCCAAAAACAAGCCCAAGGAGATGGTAGCTTACTTCAGCATGGAATACGGTTTGCACAACAGCCTGAAAATATACTCAGGTGGGCTTGGAATACTGGCCGGCGATTATCTGAAACAGGCCAGCGACTCAAATAAAAACCTGATCGCTGTCGGACTGCTTTATCGGTATGGATATTTCAAACAATCCATGTCGGTTTTTGGTGACCAACAAGCGGAATATACGGCACAAAAGTTTACCCAATTGCCACTACTTCCCGTTCGCCATGCCAATGGCGAGTGGGTAATCGTTCAGCTCGTATTTCCCGGGCGCAATGTTTCTGCGAAGGTGTGGCAGGTGAATGTAGGAAGAATCCCATTGTATCTTCTTGATACCGACACCGAGGAAAACTCTGCCGAAGACCGGTCCATTACCTATCAATTGTATGGTGGCGATAATGAAAACCGCATAAAACAAGAGTTGATGCTTGGAATAGGAGGCGTGAGGATGATAAATAGTATCGGTCTGGAGCCAGCTATTTACCATAGCAATGAGGGGCATTCTGCTTTCATTGGGCTGGAACGCATTTTAAACCTGATGAAAGATCCGAAAATCAGTTTTGAAGTAGCTTCCGAACTGGTGAGGGCAACCAATTTATTTACAACCCATACACCGGTGCCGGCAGGTCATGATACTTTTGAAGAACACCTGATCAGGACCTACCTGCCACACTATAGCGATCAGTTTAGGATCAGTTGGCACGATTTCATGGGATTGGGCAGGTTCTTTCCTGATAACCCATTAGAAAAATTCAGCATGAGTGTGCTGGCAGCCAGACTTTCGCAGGAAGTAAATGGCGTTAGCCGGATTCATGGACGAGTTTCAAGAGAGATGTTTCAACCCTTGTATCCGGGTTATTTTGCAGAGGAACTCCATGTTGGATACGTAACCAACGGTGTGCATTATTTCACATGGACAGCTCCCGAATGGCAAGAGTTATTCAAAAATCAGTTTGGTGAAGGATTTGTACAAAATCAGCCTGATTCAAAATATTGGGAAAAGATTTATCATGTTGACGATGATGTAATCTGGCAAAAAAAACTGGCGCTTAAAAAAAGGTTGATTAACGTGATCCGTGAAAAACTTAAAAAAGACCTCACTCACCGTCAGGAAACACCGCAGGTAATTATAAACGCGCTCAAAGACATCAATGAAACCAACCTGATCATTGGATTTGCCCGTCGATTTGCGACCTACAAACGTGCACACCTGCTATTTATGAACCTCGAACGGTTAGACAAGATTGTCAACAATCCGGGAAAACCGGTGGTATTCATCTTTTCAGGAAAAGCGCACCCCAACGACAAAGCCGGACAAGACCTCATCAAACGGATCGTCGAAATTTCGAAGAAAAAAGAGTTCATGGGTAAAGTCATTTTTCTGGAAAACTACGACATGATCCTGGGCAAATTACTCACCAGCAGTGTAGATATTTGGCTCAACACACCCACCCGTCCTCTCGAAGCATCTGGCACCAGTGGAGAAAAAGCAGTTATGAACGGCGTTGTGAATTTCAGCGTACTGGATGGCTGGTGGGCCGAAGGTTACAAACCAGATGCGGGTTGGGCTATAGAAGAAGCCAAAACATTTGCCAATCAACAATATCAGGATGAACTGGACGCTGAAATCATATACCAAACACTTGAAAACGAAATTGTTAAACATTATTACAACCTCAACGAACAGGGATTTTCAAGCAAATGGGTTTCATTTATTAAAAATACCATCGCACAGGTAGCCCCACACTTTACCATGCAACGCATGCTCGAAGATTATTATACTAAATATTACAATGGTCTGTTTGCCAGACGAAATCAATTATATGGCTCCGATTTTGCCCCGGCCACACAATTGTCCGAATGGAAGAAAAAAGTAAAAAAAGCCTGGGACCAAATTGTTATTGAAAGCTTAAAAATACCGGACACCAGCCGGACACCATTGGAGTTTGGGAAAAAGTTCATAGCTGAAATCCAATTGAATATCCCCGGACTTGATGCCAACGATCTGGGTGCAGAAGTTTTGATGGGAAACAAGGCTGATGAGGAAGTTAAAACCATCAAGTTAAAGCAGGAGTTAAAGGTGATTTCAAGTGAGCCCGGCAAAGTTACTTTTGGCATCGAGATGATGATTCATACTACCGGTATTTACGATTTTACTTTCCGTCTGTTTCCAAAAAACGAACTGCTTAAATACCGAATGGACTTTCCGTTGGTTAAGTGGATATAAACGGGGATCTGATAGTCAGGTAAATTTATTCTAATTGCAAGAATTCTTTTTGACTTAAAACAAAAGGAATTCTTATTGTTCATCTTTTCCTTTCTCGTCAATTAATGTTTGGTTTATAAATTGACCTGAATATAAAAATAGAAAACCCCGAATTTCTCCGGGGTTCTCATTCTAACTACATCAACAATCTTTTAAATCTCTATAGCGCTATCTGGATGAACTTTTCAGACCCGGTCATTGAAATTCCGCAGCGTTTTGGTGCAGACCCTTCGTAGGTATTGCCACAGGTTGGACATACATAATACTCAGATGCCAAAGAACTGACATTTTTGCTTTCCAAAGCGGCAAGCGCTTTTTCATACAAAGGCTTGTGCTTTTGTTCCGTTTTATAGGCATAATTCAAGCTAATTAATGCAAACTGGTTTCCTGCCGCATTGGCGTTGGTAATAAATTCAGGGTACATGGTGGTTATTTCGTATGTTTCACCAGCAATGGCATCCTTCAAATTTTCGCTTGTGGTCAGAACTGTAAATTCAGGATTAAATACGGCCACTTTCTGACCCGATTCGCCTAAAACAGCCTTGTGATTATCAGCGTGTATCTTCTCTGAGGCAGATGCGACTTTGAACAACAAGGCAATTTCAGGATATCCTTCCTCTTCTGCTTTTTTACTGTAAGCAGCATATTTTGCACTTGCCGTAGTTTCCCCTTTATAAGCGGTCAACATGTTTTCCATGTTGATCATGTGAGCTTCCTTGGGATCGGTTTCTTTTGATATCGTTTCAGGTAGTTGACTGGTGAACGATTGGAATAGTAAGATTGCAGCTATTGCTGTAAACATCGGAACAATGGAGGTATTTTTCATTTTTTAATTAATTTTTGATAGTTTTTACAGGACACAAAGATGCATCCCTTCACCTTAGAACTTCCTAAAGCGATTCTTAAAATATGCTTAAAAAATATTATCCCTGAAACTCTAAGGTGAAGGTGCTTCCTTTATCAATTTGACTCGTGGCTGTTAATGTAATATGCTGAAGGTCCGCCAATTTTTTTACTATGGATAATCCAAGTCCATTTCCCCTCACTTGTGAACTCCGTGATTCATCCGAGCGATAAAACCGGTTGAATACATTAGGAAGGTGCTCCGCCGAAATACCAATTCCATCATCTTGTACCGAAAGCATTCTCAATTTCTGGTTCCAATCCAGAAAAATGTTCCCGTTTTCAATCCCATATTTAACGGCATTGTTCAGCAAATTGTCGAGTATCAACTCCAAATAAAGTGGGTCGCCCAACACCATAACCTGATCAGGAATATTTACATGAAGCAAAATTTTCTTTTCGGCGGCCTCCAGAGACCACTTGTTTTGCCTGTTGGATATGAGGTGTGAAAGATTTAACGACTTATAATTCGTCGCCATGTTGTCCGAGTCGATCCTGGCCAACTGCAATAATTGTTCAAGCAATCCATCTAGGCGGTCAACTTGTGAGATGACTTCCTCTATTTTTTGTTCATAAACCCTTGGTTCTCGCTGACGGCGGATCAGTACCTCGAGCATTCCACGGATTGCAGACAAAGGAGTCCTGATTTCGTGCGAAGCATCACTGGTGAACTGCTTTTGCATGTGTATACTTTTCTCGATGCGGTTAAGTAATTCGTTTATGGTCAGTGTAAGTTCATAAAGCTCGTCCTTGTGCCTGGGCAATACCAATCTGTTGTTTATGTTTGAATCACTAATTCCTGAAGCGGTTCTAATGAGTTGATGAACAGGTTTAATTGCCTTGGATGCCGCCACAGAAGAAGCCAGAAACTGCACCACCCCGACCAACGGAAATGAAATCACCAACACCCAAATCAAGTTATTGAGTATGGTGAAAGATTCTTGTTGCGAAACGGCGATGGTAAGCCGCCCGATTGTTTTGCCCGATTCATTTATGATTGGAAATTCGCCAAGTCGTATTCTTTTATTACCGATTACTCCATTGTAAAAGGTTTCATCCGGTTTGTGAGTAACATTAAGGAACTGATTTTCAACTAAATTAGTCGAACGAAATATAATAGCTCCCTGTAAATTTGTTATTTGCAAAAAAGTTGGATTCACCTCAATCTGTTTATGTTCGGCTTCGTCCCATTCAGGCATTCTATTGATGATGATTGAATCATGGCGCCAGTCGAGATTACTGATCACTTCTTCACTCTCAATTTCTATATCCTCATCCAGATGCGAATAGGCAGTATTATAAACTACCAGATATATAGTCAGAAAAACCATGGCGGTTGTAAGCGCAACGGCCATGACATTAAAAAGAGCGATCCGATTTTTAAATTTTAAGGTCATTTGTCCGCTTCAATTTTATAGCCAACACCGCGAATAGTGGTAATAACAGAAGATTCTCCTGGACCATCCAGTTTTTTTCTCAAGGCATTGATATAAACGTCAATAACAGAGGTGTCGTAATTAAAATGTATATCCCATACTTTTTCGATGATGCCGGTGCGCCTGCATACCTTACCTTTATTACGCAGCAAATATTCCAACAACGAAAATTCCTTTTGAGTGAGTTCAACAGGAATCTCATTTTTTGTAACGGTATGTTTTTCAATATTCATCATGATATTGGAGGCAAAAAAAACAAGTGGTTGGGTTTCGTCTTTCCTCATAAGTACCCGAATGCGGGCAAGCAATTCTTCAAACGAAAAGGGTTTGCGTATGTAATCGTTTGCACCTGCTTCTAAACCAAAAACAACCTCATCAACAGTATCTTTCGCCGTGAGAAAAATGATCGGAACCGTCTTGTTCTCTTTTCTGATGTTGCGGCAAATTTCAATACCGTTAAGTCCGGGAAGCATCCAATCAAGCAAAATAACGTCATATTCATCCAAATAATTGATGGCCATTTGCAATCCCTTCTTACCATTATCCGCTATATCTACTGCATATCCTTCTTCCTTTAAGCCATCGCGTATAAAATGGGCAATGGAGGTTTCGTCTTCTATTATTAAAATTCGCATGCCGGTACTTTCCAAGGTTCAATTGCTCAAAGATACAGAAAGGAATTAATCTTCATCATCCGGTAAACTGTTAAAATCGGGCATCGCGAATTCTACACCTGCGGCATGACGGTACACCAATTGCCCGCCAAGGTAACCTGTTGTTCCAACTGCCCCCACTAAAGCGGCGAACAAAACAACAAACACCCAGGTGGTCCACAGGTGATCGTATCTTAAATATGTGATTACTACCCTGAAAACTGCTGTGATAATGGCAAGCCAAAGAGTAACGGAGGCGGCCTGTTCATGAAGTTCCATTGGCACTTTCAACGGACCATCCTCAATACCCTCACCGGCATAATCACCGCTAAGAAAGGCCGCAGCTGCACCCATCGCTCCGAGTATCAACAGGTAGGTTGCCGCATCCCGGAAAAATGATTTTTTGGTGAATAAAGCAATTATTTCCGATAAAAACCCTGCCATCAAAAGGGCGATCGGAAAATGAATAATCATGGCGTGGAGGTGTGTTGCTGAAATCATCGTTTTAAATTTTAACGCAAAAATATCAGTGCCAGATATAGAAGAGATTAGGTTACGCTTAAAATTGGCTTAAAATCTTTAATCACAGCTGATTTACTTTATAGCGATAGATTAATTGAAACGAATTGAACTCTCCGACCAAAAACATCTTTCTTTAAAACCAACAGCTTCATAGCCCACAAGGCATTGCCGGTAGTAGCTTCGGCGGAGATTTTATCAAATATAAAGGTAAGTGTTCCTTACAATTGAATAAGTAAACTATTTTTGTATCTTGCTCTGCTTAAATTGCTATCCCATTTTACAGTGTTGTTAATGGTTATACCCAAATTGAGATATTGTCCTTGTTATCTTATTAATCTCTTTCTACTTGTTATTTTGCAGGTGGCCGGCATCAGCAATTGTGGTAAAGCGACCACCTTACCGGATGCCGATTCGCTTATCGGAGTTTATTCCGGAACAAGCGGAGATTCGCTCAAGGCAGAATCGTTTTGCAGTCTCATCATGTATTTGGACAGCACAAACCAGCTTCACTTACCCGAATACGAGCAGTTTAGAAACCTGGACCCGCTTGGAGAATGGGTACACAGTACCCTTCAAGCCAAGAGGATGGCTACCAAACTTGACCGTTTGGGAGTGAACAACCGCAATAACGGAAAATACCTGTTAGCGATTCGTTTTCATGAGGCAGCACTGGCTCTGGCTCAAAAGGCCAACGACAGAATAATTGAATCCATCATCCTGAATAACATCGGCGTGGTTCACCGAAGACTCGACAATTATAAAAATGCCATGGATTTTCATATGCGTGCACTTAACCTGGCCGAAATGAACCACGACTCGATCACCATGGCCGTTGCCATCAACAGCATGGGAAATATTCAGGAGTCGATCGGAAATCTGGAGGAAGCAACCAAATTGTTTAAAAAAAGCTACGCTATCGAGCTAAACCTGAATAACAGGCTTGGAATTGCTATCAACCTCAATAACTTAGGCAATATCTATCTGGAACAAGGGAACCTTGCACTCGCCAAAGAATCCTATTTACGTTCACTGGAGGTAAATAAACAAATTAACAATCTAAAGGGTGTTGCCATCTGCTACAACGATTTGGGAAATCTTTATCAAGAAGAAGGCGACTTTTATAAAGCATTGGAATATTTTAAATCTGCTTTTGAAATAAACAGTGGACTCAAGGACAAAAACTTTCTGGCTTATTCCTATATTAAACTGGGGGGGTTTTACACAGAAATGCATCAAGACAAACTGGCATTGGAATATTTAATACCAGGATTAACGCTTTCGCAGGAAATCAATGCCAAAAATAACATGGTAGAGGCCTATACTTCACTTTATAAAATAGAGGTAAACCAAAACAGATATAAAAAAGCACTCGATTACCTGCAACTTGCGCATCAATACCACGATTCTATTCTAAATATCAATATCAGAAAAGAAATAGCCTTACTTCAAATTAGTTTTGAAAGCGAACGACAGGCAAACCGAATACAATCATTAGAACAACAGGCAGCCATTTCACAGCTTAAAATAAAGCGCCAAAAAACAATTAACCTGCTTTTTGTCAGCGCCTTTATTCTTGCCTTGATTATGGTGGCTTTTTTATTATTTTATGTCTATTCAAAAAACAAAACCAACCAACTGCTGATAGAAAAAAACAAAATCATCGAAAAAGCGGGGATCGAGCTCGATCGTTATGCCCAACAATTGCTTGCGGCTAAAAAAGAAGCGGAAAAAATCAGCCGAACCAAGAGTGAGTTCCTGGCTAACATGAGCCATGAAATCAGAACACCCTTAAACTCTGTTATTGGTTTTTCTGAGCTCCTCAGTCAGAATATTACCAATACAAAACACCTAAATTATTTAAAGTTAATCAGTTCAAGTGGAAAAAGCTTGTTAATGTTGATTAACGACATCCTCGACTTATCGAAAATTGAAGCTGAGAAACTCGATCTTCATTATGCCCCGGTAAATATCAAAGCCATTATTGGAGAAATTGAACAGATTTTTTCTAACAATATTATTGAAAAAGGACTTGAACTAACCAGCCACGTTTCAAAATACTTTCCTGCCTTAATCTTGTTCAGCGATATCCGGTTTCGTCAGATATTATTTAATCTGGTGGGGAATGCCATTAAATTCACATCAAAAGGAAAAATAGAGTTGTTGGTGGATTGCCATTTTAACGAAAAAACCGGCAAGCTCAACATGATTCTTTATGTGAAAGATACCGGCATAGGAATCGAAAAGGATAACCTGACGTCAATTTTTGAACCATTCAGGCAAGGCGGAATGGTGAAAAATGAACAGGGGATCGGTTTGGGATTGACCATAACCAAGCGTCTGGTGGAAATGATGGATGGTATCATCAGTGTAGAAAGTATTCCGGGTACAGGCACCATTTTCTCGGTTTTCTTTAACAATATTGAGGTAATAAACCATTCAGCTGAAGAATTAAAATTCAATCTGGAAATCGATTCTCAGACTAAAACAGGGATTTCCGTTCCACGTTTTTTTACTGAAGAAAAACTATACAACCACAATATCCAATTCATCAGAAAGAATCAACGAATCATCAGGTATAAGTTCCTTCCGGCTATCAACACCAAACTAATCAGCCATATTCAGGAATTTTGTCGTGAACTCAATCACCTGGCCGATGAATTTAACGATGCCGGCATGAAAGAGTATTGTTCACAACTTGAGGCACGAACCACAGAATTTAATACAAATGCAATCGATATGTTATTAAATTTATATGAATATCAATTTGTTACCAATCATTTAACCAAAAAACAACAGCGTGGCGATTGAGAATAGTTCATAAAGCCGAAAGGGATAAAACGGAAGTATTAATGTGGTAATAGTAACATACATTTTAAAGTCAAACCTAATGATAGTACACCCATGAATAACCATCATGAAAAAATACTGATTGTAGACGATGTTTCAAATAATATTCAAATTCTTGGAAACATTCTGGCACAAAGAGACTACCAGGTAGCTTATGCCCAAAATGGTTATGAAGCCTTGAAAATATGCGAAATGCAGGAGTTTGACCTAATCTTGCTCGACATTATGATGCCAGGCATGGACGGCTTCGAAGTATGCAATCGCTTAAAGCACGATCCCAGGACGAAGGATATTCCCATTATTTTCCTTACGGCTAAAGCGGATATGAACAGCATCGTAAAAGGATTTGAAACCGGAGGACAGGAATATATTACCAAACCTTTTAATTCACCAGAATTACTGGCCCGTGTTCAAACTCATTTGCTGCTCAAAAAACAAAAACAAGAACTTAAATCCATCAACCTTCGACTGGAAGAGTTGGTGAAAGAACGTACTATCCAGCTAGAAATTGCGAATCAGAAACTGGCAAAACTTGACCAGGCGAAATCAAATTTTCTATCCCTTATCAGCCATGAAATGCGAACTCCGTTAAATGGTATTATCGGCCTGACTCAACTCTTAAGTTTAACAAATATCGATGCCGATCAAAAAGAATATCTGGCATACCTCACGGAGGTTTCAGCCCGTATGGTGAGTTTTAGCGACATAGCCATGTTAATCACCCGACTGAAAACGGATAGGTATAATCCCGACATATTGCCCGTGTCGATCGATCATTTAGTTGAAACTTCTATCGGCACATTCAAAAAGCAAAATCCATTGTCCGACTTATCAATTCATTACGAAAAACCAGCCAGACAATTACTGATTATGGCGGATTCGGAACTTGTTATGATTGGAGCACGTATGTTAATGGATAATGTTGAAAAATTTGCCAGCCCTAATCCTACACTAACCATTTCTGCCACCAGAAGCAATAAAAAAATTCACCTGCATTTTGTTGATCAGGGACCCGGTTTTTCAGATGCAGCACTCGAGTATTTGTTTCAACTTTTCTCAGCAGGGGATATCCTGCATAAAGAAGGTTCAGGGCTATCGCTTGCCACTTTAAAGCTTATTGTCGATGCGCATAAAGGAGAAATATCTGTAAAAAACTTAAAACCCGTCGGTGCTCAGGTAACCCTTTCGTTTATTGAATCGAAACCAGAAACATCTTGAAAAAAATGAATTAATTAAATTCAAACCCTTAAAGCTACAGTTCAGTCTTATCCCTTATTTACCCCGACCTTGCAGAACAATCAAAATGGTGTAAATCATGATTTTAAAATCCATGGCCAGCGACATGTTTTCGATATACAGGATGTCGTATTGCAGCCGCTCAATCATTTCGTCAATGGTGGACGCATACCCAAATTTAACCTGTCCCCAGGAAGTGATCCCGGGTTTTATCTTCATCAGCAGACGGTAATGCGGAGCCCGTTTGGCTATTAAATCGATATAAAACTGACGCTCGGGACGGGGGCCCACGAGCGACATATCTCCTTTAAGAACAGTGTAAAACTGAGGGATTTCGTCTAATCGTACCTTGCGAATAAACAGTCCAAAACGGGTGATGCGGGGATCCTCATCCGAGGACAATTGCGGTCCGAATTTTTCTGCATCAGAATACATCGACCTAAATTTATGCATCATAAAAGGTTTGCCGTGTTTCCCAATCCTCTCCTGAGAAAACAGGATAGCTCCGGGCGAAGATAATTTAACCCCGACAGCGGTGAAAATATACACGGGGATCAGGATGATCATGGCCATTAAGGAAGCAATGATGTCAATCAACCGCTTCAACGACTGTTGCCAGGCAGGCATCAGGTCGGGTGAAATTTCAATTAAAGGGGTATGAAAAATTCCCCGTGTTCGCACTGATCCGAAAATAATGTCTTGCATCAACGGTATAACCTTGATAATCACACTGGTAGTCTCAAGCTCTGTAATGATGCGTTCGATGGTACCTATCTCAGATCGCTCGATGGCGATGACCACCTCTTCCACTTTAAAATCATTTATTACCGTATTTAAGTCCTTGTAGGCGCCTAGATGTGGTAAAAACTTGCCAATTTTAAAATCATCCCTGTCGTGAACATTAACAAAGCCAACAAAATGATTTCCGGAAGATATTTCCTGACTTGTTATGTCGTTGTAAACTTTCATGGCATTGCCATTGCTACCAATAATAATGGTATTGAAACCAAGTTTTCCACTATGGATGTTTTTTACCGTAATAGTGGTGAGCGATAGCCTGAAAATATATGTGATTGAAAACTGCAGGATAAAAAGTATCGCGAACGATTGGTAATACGATTTGTAAGTAACGATAAAATCGTCCAGGATGAGAATAAAAAAGATGACTGTAACTCCAATTAGGGTAATAATGAGCGTTTCGCCCAATTCCTTTAGACGGGCCTTACGGTATATTCGCCGATAAGACCCAACCATCAGGTACAGTATCAACCAAAAGACGGGTACCAGGATAATTCCCATCCAGAATTTCCTGTCGTCAAGCACCGTTTCGATGTGTGATAAGATACTTGGATCTTCCGAGTATTTCCGGAAAATATAGAACAAGCTCCAAGCCAGGGCCGCTGCCAGCCAGTCGAGAACAACGTATTTAGCAACTTGTAAACGTCTATTCATACGAGTTTTGCCTTGAAACAATTTTGATATTATCGACCAGAATCTCAGCATTGGAAATATCGTTACCCAAACCCGCCCTGAAAATGACTTTGTAATCACTGGCCGTGGAATTTAAGGAAATATTTGGTCCAAGGTTGATATATATTTTTGTCCACTCGTCATTATGGCCTAATATAACGAGAGGGATTTCAGTAAAACTATTATTGATTCGCATGAGCAAGCCTATTGTAACCGCATTATTGGTCTTAAAATCTAACTCCAAAAGCACAGCTGCCCCCTGTGATTTGGGCATAATAAAGCTATTAAATGAAGCTCCGCCATATTCAGGTTTTTC
This sequence comes from Bacteroidetes bacterium GWF2_41_31, assembly GCA_001769215.1. Taxonomy (GTDB): domain Bacteria; phylum Bacteroidota; class Bacteroidia; order Bacteroidales; family F082; genus UBA6244. Next base: position 57,805 of record MEOL01000014.1, on the reverse strand, counting down.
TTCTGTTAAACTAATGACTCCTGAATAGTGTGAATTTGGACTTAAAAATGCGGCAGGATTATTTGCAGGTGCGGTGCGTTTGATTACCGTATCACTAATATCTAATTCCTCAAACGAAAGAGCGGTCTGTTCAAAATCCTCCATCCATTGAAAAGATAAATCAGTATAATAGGTAGTTGAAATGGTTTTGAGATCAGATATCTGCTCAGGAACAAATTCGAAGTTGGTATACACGATTGGATTGTAAAAAGGATAGGGAACCCTTGTGCTTGAAATGCCATTGAGTTTGATACCGGGGCGAATTTCGAGCTTGTGCTTACCCTGCGCCAATACCGGTAATAAGGCCGGTAATTCAAAAACACCGATCAATCCATCATCTACATACACCCACACATCGGTGATTTTCGCCGAATTGGCGCCTTCTTCTGAATAGTTGGTCGTTAACGAAACGGAATCGATTTGCAGATAAGCAGGAATTGTTTGATCCCCATCGAACTTATAGCATCCCTGCCATACAAATGCTGATGTCATCATCAGCAATCCTAAAATGCCATATAGCAATGTCTTTAGCCTCAAACCATTAAATCCTTTGTGTGTAGAAACGAAAACGATTGTTATTTATTGTAGTGGTTTGTGATCATTTGGCAATGAAGCGGTGATTTTTTCCATAATCATGTGTGCCACCTGCAAGGCGTGATAGCCATCCTGAATACTGACGGGTGGCACCCTATTGTATATGATAGAATCTTTGAAACTTCTAAGTTCTTCCACAATGGCGTTAATATTGCCAACCACAGGTTTTTCAAATGAAATGCGTTTCATTTTCTTGCCATTTCCCAAATCGATAACCATAGCCATCGGGTCGGCAGGCAACACATCAATTTCTTCCATGCGGATAATCTCGCTAACCTTATCCAGGAAATCTACCGTAATATAAGCATCACGCTGAAAAATCCTTGTTTTACGCATATTTTTCAATGAAAGCCTGCTTGCCGTCAGGTTGGCAACGGCTCCATTTTCAAATTCAATACGCGCGTTGGCAATATCAGGGGTGTCGCTTACCACATTCACTCCACTGGCGTAAACATCGCGTACTTTGGATTTGACAACACTCAACACAATATCAATATCGTGAATCATTAAATCGAGCACCACGGGTACATCGGTTCCACGAGGATTAAACAATGCCAACCGGTGGGTTTCCACAAACATGGGGTTGTTAATAAATGGCTGGGCTGCTAAAAAAGCGGGATTGAAGCGTTCAACATGACCCACCTGTACTTTCACATTGGCTGCTGTTGCCAGTTTTATCAACTCCAGGGCTTCGTCCGGTGTTGTAACAATTGGTTTTTCGATAAAAACGTGTTTCGATTTGCGGATGGCCTCAGAAGCACAACTAAAATGCGAAACAGTTGGGGTAACAATATCAACTACGTCAACTACATCCAGTAAATCGTTGATACTACTGTAACCTTTAATCCCAAATTCCTGCTCAATCAGCTTTACCCGTTCAGTATCTGTATCATAAAAGCCAACCAGTTGAAATTCTTCAATTTTCTGAATACAATTTAAGTGGATTTTGCCCAAATGGCCAACGCCCAACACACCAATTTTTATCATAAATTAAAATTTTTGACAAAGGTAGTTTTTTCTTGCTGTCATTATTTCTATTTTCGCACATTATTGAGAACTAATAAGGAGTGTAGAGAAGAAAATGGAAGATTCGTACCGACATCAGGGAATGCGAAAAAAACTGGTTGACACGATCCGGAAAAAAGGAATTTGTGATGAACGTGTCCTGGAAGTGATTGGTTCCATTCCAAGGCATTTTTTCCTGGATTCGTCATTTCTTGAGTTTGCTTACGAAGACAAACCCTTTCCAATTGGATCAGGACAAACCATATCGCAACCTTATACTGTTGCTTTTCAAACCGAATTGTTACAAGTAAAAAAAGGCGACAAAATACTTGAAATCGGTACCGGATCCGGATATCAGGCATGTGTGCTTGAAGCACTGGGAGCGAAGGTTTTTTCCGTCGAACGACAAAAACGCTTGTATGACAAGACAAAAGAATTTCTTAGAGAACTGGGTTATCACATAAAGGTTTTTTATGGAGACGGAAACAAGGGATTGCCAACTTATGGACCATTTGACAAGATATTGATTACGGCTGCAGCACCAAACCTCCACGAAAACCTGATTGATCAGCTCAAACCCGGAGGTACTATTGTTGTGCCTTTAGGGCATGGAGCGGTGCAAACCATGATGCGCTATACCAAACAACTTACGGGAGAACTCACCGCCGAATCGTTTGGTGCATTTAGGTTTGTGCCCTTGCTTGGAGACAAAGCCAACGATTAAAAAAAGGCTGCGCCTTAGCGCAGCCTTCTACCCGATATTAAACCAGGCTAACAAAAAATTATGAAGAAAAACCCAATTGAGGGCTTTTCTTCATAATCAGGTTAATTGTTATTTTCCTGAAACACTTATGCTTGTATTTACAGCGAAACTTTCCCCTACGTGAGCACCCGATTTAATATTGCCCGTAATCGAGAAGGTCCAGTTTCCACCCAGTTTCAGGAAATAATTGGGAAAGGTAAACGGTTCGCCTTGAAGTTGAATAGCGCCTCCACCGGTAAAAGTGTCTTTACCGGCACCTCCCGGATAAGTGACTATCACCTTGATCATTTCCCAGTCATCAGATACACAGGTGATATAGAAATCGAGGTAATCGACCCCACCCATATCAACTGAAAAATAGGTTGCTGAAAAGGTGGGTACATAGGCTGCCGGAGGTGGCGTTGGATCGTCCTTTTTATTACAGGACCCATAAATAAAGGTCATGCTGAGAAGCATGATACCTAAGACTTTTAGTAAACTTTTTACATTCATAATTTTAAGTTTTGTGTTTGCCTTTTAACAAACGGGTTTAAAAAATATGAATTAAAAGTAGTCACAAGCTTGCCTATTTAAGAACATGAATGAGCGGACGATATGTCAAGATGAATATTCGTAATCAAGTGGTGAGTATCTGCAAAGAGATTTCCAGTAGATCGTCAAAAATAAATTTTCACAATTTTTGCATCAGTTTTATAAACAATTCTTTCCGGCGTGAAGAAACAGGTACTTTAGAACCATCACTCATCACTACCGTACCTCCCAATCCTTTTTCGTATGATTCAATGAACCGGATATTGATCAGATGCGACTGATGCGTCCTGAAAAAGCCATGTTCGGTAAGTATTTCCTCGAACTCCTTCAACGTTTTTGAAAGCGTTAAATATTTGCCATTCAATAGGAAAACATCCGTGTAATTTTTATCAGCCATGCACCTGATGATGTCTTTGATTTTAACCGCATAAATGGAATTTAAGGTATTTAACACGATCCGGTGCTCATGAGCCTCTCTTTGCAGGTTGTAAAAATAATTATCCAGTTTAACAGATTCACTTTCTGGTCGATATTCAGTGATTACCGCTTTTTCGATGGCTTCGATCAATTCATTTGCATTGATGGGCTTCATGATGTAATCAAGAGCACTTCGCTTGATGGCCTGAATTGCAAATTGCTCGAAAGCTGTAATAATGATAAACCTAAAATTTAATCCCCTTGCCTTGTTTAGTAAATCGAAGCCTGTACCATCGGGCATGCGGATATCCAAAAGCACCAGATCCGGTTTTTGATCCTTTATGAGGGCCAATCCTTGTTTAACATTTGCGGCTTCGCCAACTATTTCAACCTGATTACAATACAATTCCAGAATGTTTCTTATTACCTGGCGGGCATTTGGTTCGTCATCTACAATAATTGTCCGTAGCATCTCTTAAATGTTAGTTAAAACCTGTTGAATAGCAATATGGTAAGGTAAAACGTACCTTTGTTCCAAGCGATTGACCCTCTTCGTTCCACTTTTCATTCACCTCAAATTTTACCATGAACCCATACTTTTTTCCTAATATCTCAATTCTTTCCTGGGTGATTTTTAAAGCCGTGCTATCATGCATTGATTTTCCTAAATTAAGTTTCAAAGCAGCTGTAAGGCCAATTCCGTCGTCATCCACTTCAAAAATAAGGTGGTCATTTTCACGTAAAAACCTGATCATCAGTTTCCCTTTGCCTTCTTTAGTAAACAACCCATGCTCAAGTGCATTTTCGATTATTGGTTGGGCCAGCATGGGCGGAATCATATATCCATCGGGGTCGATCGTTTCATCCATTTCAAATGTAACTTCAAATTTTCCCGGAAATCGAAGACTCTGCAGTTTTAAGTATAATTCCAGCGTTTCGATCTCCTTGGAAATGAGAACAAATTCCGATTTGCTATTGTTTAAGATCAACCTGAACAGACGTGAAAAATCGGACAGGTAATTGCCCGCAGCTTTTGGTTCGCTGGCATAGATGAAATTTTGTATGGCTAACAATGAATTGCCCATGAAATGTGGATTCATTTGTAATCGAAAAACGCGTTGCTGTAATTCAATTGACTTTCCCTTGATCTTAAGTTCGTATTCGCGCCTTTTAATGTAGAGAAAAAGCAAAGTGGCGAATGCTAATAAAAACAGAAAAATGAACCAGGGAGTTCGATAAAATGGTTGTTTGATTAGGATAGATACACTTGCTGATTCACTTGACCATTTTCCATTTCTGTTGCCTAACCGATATTTTAACTGATAGGTTCCCGGTGGCACAGCAGCATAACGCAACTTTCGTTGCGTGTTGTCCACATCAACCCAGGTGTTGTCGAAACCAATCAACATGCACTGATATAAATACCGTTCCGGATTAATGAGGTCAGTACTGTTCAATTCGACGGAGAATACTTTGTCATTTGGCATCATCGCGATACTTGATTGTTGGTTCAGGTCGTGACTTACAATGTGGTCGTTTACCAAAAAACGTCCAAAAAAAGGTTTTGGCACGACAGAGTCTACCATAATATCCCCGGGGTTAAATAAATTGAATCCATTTACACCTCCAAAGAACAACCTGCCATCACTCATAGCTAACCTGGCAGGGGTAAAAGTATTTCCCTGGATGCCATCTGTTTTCAAATACTGGGTAAAGTGATTATTTCTCTTGTCAAATTTAAAAAGGCCGTCTCCTTTGGTGGCGATCCACAAACAACTGTCCCTGTCAGGAAGGATGGAAATGGGATCGACAGAATAAAAGCCATCGGCAGCACCATATTCACTAAATCGCCGGGTTTGCTCATCAAATTTCTGCAAGGTCGAAGTGAGTACCCAAATGGTACCATCCGCATCCTGGGTAATGTCTTTAATGTCGTCAGAAACAAGGCCTGAGCTGTCCTTCCCATCACAAAAAAAAGCCATGGAAGAATCCCTCTCCGGAAAATAGCGGTGCAGCCCGCATTCGGTGGTTCCAACCCAAATGGTATTTTGGCGATCGTGATAAAGTCTGGTAATAAGGCGCGAACATTCAGTTCGTTGAAACCGGCTCTGTAAACTCTCCCCAAATTTCCGTTTTTCCCTGTCGAAGCGAACCAATCCGTCGGCTCCCCAAAACCCGATGTAAAATTGGCCCGAATCATCTTCACAAAAATCTGCATACCAATCCATATGTAGATTTTTTTTATAATAGGTAAACAAACTAAAGCGATCTTTTTCAGGCTCGTAGAGATTAAAACCAATGCCTCGCCACAGTCCTATCCACAGTCGGTTTTTTTTATCGAAATAAAGCGCCGACAACTGGTTGACGGCCAACTGGTTCTTACTATTCCCCTGACGAATGTAGTGTATAAAACGGCCGTTTTTCGTGTTAAAATAATCGAGTCCATCCTCCTCAAATCCAATCCAGAGGTTATGATGATTGTCTTCAGCTACCGCTGTAACCACATAACCTTCAGGTGAATTTGATATACCGGGTATATGGGTATAGGTACCAAAAGGAAAGGGTGACGGGTTATAAATATTTAACCCCATGCTCGTAGCAAACCACATATTTCCTACCTGGTCTTCAAGAATTTTATACGTGCTGTTACTCGTGATGGAGTGTGGATTATCCTTTTCATTCAGAAACCTCATCATCTTGTTTTCCATGTGGTTATACTTAAATATACCACTTCCTGTTGCGAACCAAAGATTTCCGTTTTTATCTTCGTTTATATCAAAAGTGGACGTATTCATCAATTTTTTAAATGTTCGTTGTGTTTTGTCCATCAGATAAACTCCATCAATTGCAGACACCCAAAAGTTTCCTTTACTGTCTTCAAAATAACAGGACACATCACTTGTCCTTTTTTTTGAAAAATCATTTTCATCAGCAGCTATGAACTCCAGTTTTTGCGCTTTCCTGTTCAGGTACATCATATCATACCCCCGCACTCCCAACCACAACACATTTTCATGATCTAAATACAAATCATGATATAAATAATAGGGTTGTGTGCTTTTAGGGTGTAAATAGACCCGGGTTATTAAATGTTGATTGATATTAAATTGAACCAATTGTCCTTCCTGAGTGTCAATCCACAGGATCGAATCGTTTTCGAACAACAACTCCCGAATATCCGGAAAAGGCTCAACGATGCTGTCGCCAACTAATTCCAGGTGTTTAAAATTGTTTGTCAGTCTGTTATACTGATTAATCCCGCTTTTTGTGCCAACGTAAAGGTCTCCTTTCCGATCGCACACCAAGGAAGAAATGTGGCTGGAAGACAAGGAGGTGAAATTATCAGGGTTTTGCTTGTACACTTCAAATGCGCGCCCATCATAGCGATTTAGTCCATTGATAGTTCCAACCCAAACAAACCCGAACTGATCCTGTAGCAACGCCGTTACCCGGTTATGACACAATCCATCTTCAGTTGTAAGCCTGATAAACCTGACCTGAGGATTTTCGAGAGCCTGCTTGTCGAAAAGCAAAGGCCTTTGAGCCAACGCCGTCAGGCTGATCAAAAATGTACATATCGCGATAAACCTTACGACCATGTGCTTAGGTTTTAGGCAAAAAACTTAAAATAGTTACCAATTTTTCTTCCAAATTGATGTTCCCGTTTATCCAATGAATCCGTACGCCTCCATTTTCCATTCTTCTGAACCAGGTCATTTGACGTTTGGCAAACTGATGGATCGCAGTGTTTAGAAGCTCAAACATTTCATTATAAGTCAGCTCACCCATCACATATTGAGTAATCAATCTATATTCGAGCCCATAAAATTTCAATTGTTCCGGGAGCAGGCCACTGCTCAAAAGATTTCTCACTTCATCAACCATTCCTTCTTCAAACCGTTGTTTTAACCGTTGGGTTATCCTGTCACGAAGTTGTTGCCTTTCAAAATGCAAACCAAAATTAATGGATGAAACCCGAGGCATGATAAAATCCGGTTTTGGATGGTTTATGCTATGCTCTGCAATTTCAATAGCCTTAATCAAACGATGGCGATCGGTGATGTCAGTAGTATTGTGCACCGGGCCATATGATTTAAGCTTTCTTGTCAAAGACTCCATTGAAAGTGTCTCGATAAATTCCCGAAGCACCTTATTTTCGGGAACCCGCTGTAATTGGTAACCACGCAGCACCGCATCCAGATATAGTCCCGAGCCTCCGCACAGGATCGGCAATCTGCCGTTATGTTCCACTTTTTCAAGGGCCTGGGCTACATGCTGCTGAAATTCGAAAACATTAAATTCATAGCCAGGGTCCACTACATCAATTAAGTGATATGGAACATCATAGCCCGTTAAATGAAAATCGGTTAAGTCTTTACCCGTCCCCAAATCCATTCCCCGGTAAACCTGGCGTGAGTCGGCGCTGATTATTTCACCCTGAAGGAGTGCTGCCAAATGACAGGCCAAAGTTGTTTTGCCGGTAGCTGTTGGACCTAAAATCGTGATGAGATGAAACATACACCAAAAAATTTACTGCAATTTACAAACAATTGAAATGCATTTCCTTTCTGAGGGAATTTTCTTTCTGAAACAAGCTGTTTCGAAGAAAGTCAAGTTGATCGGTTGTTAATGAATCGAACTCCGTTTTAGCTAAAACCCGTAGTTGATTTTCACTTAAAATCATGTGTAACTCATGTTCGTAAGTATGTGCAAAAACTTGTGTGTCTGATACTTCCAGAAGCTGCTGTTGCTGACGAAGAAACTGTAAAATCCTTAACCCATCAACCTTGTTTATACAGGCACGAACAAAGTTTTCCATACTTCTGTAATTCTTTCTAAGGGGTTGCCAAAGATCGTTGACTTTAAAACATGAAAACAAAAATTCGTCCATGGGAGTTTCCAGGTCTTCCTTATACAAATGCTCGAAAGTGGAGAAAGTGGTGGCCACGGCAGTGAACAACTCAGGATGATAAATAGGGTAGGAAGTCCAATCGCCTGTATTTCCTTTGATGAGGGCAGGCCCGGTTCCAAAAAGAACCCGATTGGAAAAACGGGGCGAAGGATAAGCAATGGTTTCGCACCAGTTCATCAGCCGGCCCATCTTAACAAGTTTTTGCATGAAATAAAAATCCTCGCCACTTTTAACAGGCGTGATGCCCCCCGCCTTCAGATAAGCCCAAACCGGAAAAGCCATGGCTGACCCCATCGCGGTAAACGCATAAGGATTCTTAATCCGGAGCATGTTCAACGCATAATGCCTCATGTATAACTCATACCTCAGGATAAGCTTATCGGTATCATTGCCAATCAATTTATGGTAATACGGAATTGCCAGTCCGACAGCCTTGGTATCTTGATTGAAAGCTCTCTTTATTTCTGATAAGTAATTGGGTGGATAATAAGTGTCGGCATCAATACTCACGATGATATCCTCCGGTCGGGCTATTTTGGCAATGGCATCCATCGCCATTTTGCGTGCCCAACCCACGCCTCCATTTCTTGGATTCCAGCCGTTACCGGCAGAGGCCCGGTCAATAACCGTTACCGGCAATCCGGAAAATGAACCAAAGAAGGACATGCTTTTCTCATTGTCAGCAATGGTATCGGCATACTCTGGTTGTTGTCGCCAATGTTCATAGTGATTTATACAGACTACCAGATGAAAGTCTTGCTCTTCTTGTCCGTGAAGCGAACCCATTAAAGAAGCCAAATTTCCATATTCGTTTAGAACCGGAAGGGCTAAATACAACTTTACATCGTTTACCATGAAACAAAAATCCTATAAAGCGTTAAATATGCATCCGTATTGTTAAATTATTTTTACTTTTGGATTAATTTATATTCTTTCTAAATTAAGTTATGGTCAACAACTCCGTCATTGAGCAGCTTCCAGAGCATTTGAAATGCTTTATCACCGATCAGTACCACGAACTGTACACGCCTCAGGATCATGCTGTCTGGCGATATGTTATGAAGCAAAACCTGCGAAAATTAACCCTGGTAGCCCACCCTGCCTATCTGGATGGATTAGCAAAAACAGGCATCAGCATTGAAAGTATTCCGAGCATTGATGAGATGAATCACATCCTGAGCAAAATTGGGTGGGCTGCGGTAGCAGTAGACGGGTTTATACCACCCGCAGCATTCATGGAATTTCAAAAACACAAGGTTTTGGTCATTGCTGCAGACATCCGGCCTGTTGACCAGATCGAATACACGCCTGCCCCAGACATTATCCATGAAGCAGCAGGACATGCTCCCATTATTGTTGATAAGGAATATTCCGATTATTTGCGCAATTTTGGTGAAATCGGTTCCAAAGCCTTTTCATCGAAAAAAGACAATGAACTGTACGAGGCCATTCGCCATTTAAGCATTCTCAAGGCTGACCCCTATTCAACCGAAAAAGATATTGTCGAAGCTGAAGCTAAAATCGATCATATAAGCAATAACATGGGCATTCCATCTGAAATGGCACTCATCAGGAACCTTCATTGGTGGACCGTGGAATATGGTCTGATTGGCGATCTGGAGCATCCAAAAGTATATGGGGCCGGATTGCTGTCGTCAATTGGTGAATGTACAAGTGCCATGAAAAAGGAGGTAACAAAACTGCCCTATACCATCGAAGCCATCCATTACAATTTCGACATCACCAAACCTCAGCCGCAGCTATTCGTCACACCTGACTTTGCTCATTTAAACAAGGTACTGGAGGAATTTACCAACCAAATGGCATTGAAAAAAGGAGGATTGGAAGGGTTACTGAAAGCCATCGCATCGGGAAACGCCGCAACCGCCAGGTTTGCCTCAGGACTGCAAGTCTCAGGAATATTTACCAACGTGCTGTCGCAAAACGGCCAGGCCATTTACCTGAATACTACCGGACCGACCATCTTATGTTACAAAAACAAGATGCTCCCCGAACACGGAAAAGACCACCATCAGGATGGTTTTGGTTCACCCATCGGGAAGATTAAAGGTTCCTTAAAACCCATACGCCTGCTTTCAGATGCTGATCTTGCTGAATTAGGGATCATTAAAGATCTGCCATCGGAATTTGAATTTGAATCAGGTATTAAAGTAACAGGTATCCTTCGATCATTAATTCGGAAAGACCGGTTTGTCGTTCTTATGAGCTTTAGTGATTGTCTGGTTAAATACCAGGAAAGAATTTTGTTTGAACCCTCCTGGGGGATTTTTGACATGGCCGTGGGCGAGCATATTGTATCCGTTTATAATGGACCGGCCGATCCGGTAGGTTACGGATTGAATTATGAGCCACCGACTGAAAAAACACACAAGATAATAGTTCCAAAAGAAACCAGAGAGAGGCATAAAATCTACACCAGTCTTAGAAATATCCGTGAAGGCCATGAGCCTGTAAGCCATCTGACGGAAATTTGGGAGACTTATCTGAATAATTCAACTCACGATTGGTTGCTGGCGTGCGAAATACTTGAAATCTCAAAAACACATCACCTGCATTATTCAAAAGATATCGAAAATCATCTAAAATTATTAAGCGAATCACGGCCTGAATTGGATCAGGTAATAAGCAATGCACTGTCAGCATAAAAATAATTTCTTTAAGAAAACACCGGTTCCAAAATGCAAAAACTGTACTTTTGAAAACAAAAACGACCAATGAATATTGAACTTACCGGAAAATTAATCCAAAAAATGACTCCCGTTTCAGGAGAAGGCAAAAACGGAAAATGGGAAAAGCAGGAATTTGTCATTGAAACCGATGACCAATATCCAAAAAAAATCTGCATGAATGTATGGGGTGAAAAATTGTCAGCCTTAGCAGGAGTGGTTGAAGGTGACCACATTACAGCTTCGGTAAACATCGAATCGCGCGAATTCAATGGACGCTGGTACACGGACATTCGTGCCTGGCGTATCCAACGTGGCTCCGATGAAGGAAGCACCCCAGCTGCCACGCTCCCCAACCTGCCACCCGATGATTTGGGCCTGCCCGAAGACGACCTCCCGTTCTAAATCCCATGAACCAAATACCCGATAAGGGTCATTTTCTTAATCGCAACAAATTAGTTGTAGCGCACCTTGCTGCTATTGGAGCCAACATTATATTTGGGATAAATTATGTTGTTGCCAAAGGAATCATGCCTGATTATCTGGCTCCAAGAGCCGTCATTTTTTTACGTGTAACTGGTGCCATGGCCATATTTTGGGCTATTTCACTCATTATGCCCAAGCAGGCTGTTGCGAAACATGATCTCCTGAAAATGTTCATCGCAGCTATTTTTGGTGTCGCAATCAACCAAATCCTGTTTTTTGAAGGTCTCAATCTTACTACGCCAATCAATGCATCGGTGATCATGGTGGGGGTTCCGATTTTAGTGTTGTTCTTCGCTCATTTCATTATTAAAGAGCGCATTACAAAAAACAAAATGATTGGCATCGTACTGGGATTTTCAGGTTCCGTTTTTTTAATCATTCAGGCCGGGAATGCTTCATTTCAGGGAAGCCAACTGGGCAACCTGCTGGTTTTTACAAACGCTGCCTCATACGCACTCTTTCTGGTGCTAATAAAACCGCTTATGGCTAAGTACCATCCTTTAACGGTAATGAAATGGGTATTTACCTTTGGATTTGTATTGGTTACACCATTCACGCTTCATTTGGTTTTGATCGCCGATTTCCGGATAATTCCATCAAACATTTGGCTTTCCATTGGTTTTGTTGTATTGTTCACCACTGTTATCGCCTATTTTCTTAACAATTTCTCGCTCAAGGTAATTAGTCCGACAGTTAATAGTGCCTATATTTATTTTCAACCATTTCTGGCTACCTTTGTGGCGATCAGTTTTGGTAAAGATGTATTGACCTGGCCAGAGATTGTTGCCGCATTGTTAATCTTTACCGGAGTATATTTTGTTAATTTTAATCATTCCGTCAATAAAAAACCAGCAATATGATACCTTCTATCCCCAGACTTCAATTTGCAGACAGCAACCAATTTTTTCTCATGGCCGGACCTTGTGTAATAGAGGACGAACACATGGCTTATCCCATTGTAGAGCACATCCTAAAATTGACCACCGAACTTAAGATTCCAACAATTTTTAAGGCTTCCTATAAAAAAGCAAACCGGTCGAAACTGGATTCGTTTATGGGCATTGGTGATTTAATAGCACTGAAGATCCTCGATAACATCAGAAACACCTACCAGATTCCGGTTGTTACGGATGTGCATACCGCAGAGGAAGCAAAGCTTGCGGCAGACTATGTAGACATTTTGCAAATACCCGCGTTTTTATGTCGACAAACCGATTTGCTGATCGCAGCAGGTAAAACGGGAAAGGTGATCAACATCAAAAAGGGTCAGTTTTTATCGGGCGAATCGATGCAGTTTGCCGTTGACAAAGTAAAATCGACCGGAAACCAACAGGTGATGCTGACTGAACGAGGAAACATGTTTGGGTACGGCGATTTGGTGGTAGACTACCGCAACATTGCGGCCATGCAAAAAACCGGTGTTCCTGTTATTCTCGATATCACCCATTCACTTCAACAACCCAACCAGACCTCGGGAATTACAGGTGGCCAGCCCGATTTAATTGAGCTCATTGCCAAAGCCGGCATCGCGGTTGGCACTGACGGAATTTTCCTGGAAACACATCCCAATCCCGGCAAAGCCAAATCGGATGGAGCCAATATGTTGAAACTTGATTTACTAGCCGATCTCCTAAAGAGACTTTCTGCATTGCGTGCGGTGACAGCTCAGTTTTAAACTATATGAATGTTTTTCCTAATTCGCCGAATTACATATTATTCCTTGACCATGCTGATCAAACTCCCACTACGAGGGTCAAAATGCAACCTCGCTTTTGAAATGTGAGCTGTAGAAACAATACCCAACTGATTGATTGGTATTAATTGATTAAAGTAAATGTCGCCTTTGAAGCTGACTTTTACAAAGGTTTGAGCCGGAATTCGATAATATACTATGTTTGAACCGCTGATCGGCGCCTCAGTTAATCCTTTAAGTATGGCATCGGCATTCAACTCAAGCAACACCGTTTCCCCTTCTGAACTTTTCCATATCGGCACCTGTTTTTCTCCTTTTTGGGGAGAATAAAAAACTGTTTGAGCGATAATGGTTGAGGTCTCCTTTCCTAAAAACAACTCCAGATAATCCTGTTCCATTTTCTTAAGCTGATTATCCATGTACTGCAAGCTTTCGCCAAAATTAACTTCATGATATCCTGTGAGCAGGTTATAACGGGCTTCCCTTATTTTTGCTATTTGTTGCGCGGCTTCTTCGGCGCGCTCCTTCTCTGATTTATCAACCCAGTTTGTTTTAAATAAAAACCGATTAATTGTCATGGTATCGATGGAGATTTTTCTGACCACCGTATCCATTTTCTTCCTTTTGTTGTAACTTGCTTCATAATCAAACGACTCTGATTCTTTTTTAAACAGGATGGTTTGCTGAAGCTCAGGAAAAGGCTTTGCCATAGGCAGGTTTTCATTGTCATTAATCGACAACAACGCTCCGTTTTCAGCCAAATGAAAAACCGGGTTAAGCTCATCCTTTGCTTTATCGGCAGGAAACTGCACATAATACATCTCATTTGGATCGGAAACAGGTAAAGGTTCTATGCCTGCATCCAGAAGCCTGAATGTTGATTCTGAGGTTAAAATAATATCGCTGACACCCATGTATTCGGCGGCATACGCGGATAAAGGCCCCTTCTGACGGGCGATTTTTTCAAACACAAGGTTAACTTTCAGGACTGTTTTTGGGAGTGTGTAAAACAGACCTCCACCAACAGGTGCAGGACTTTCCGGAACCACTTTAGTTACCATCACCTGAGCCTTGCCGATTACAGTCAGGCCGGCAATTACTACCAGAAAAAAAATTGACCTGAGTATGATGTGCGTCTTCATATTCAATACTATTTGTGGAATTCAAAGGTAAAAAAAAATGCCGATGTAAAACCGGCATTTTAATACGTTTGTGACTCACTATTTAATAAAGAGCAGTTCACGGTATTTTGGCAATGGCCACAGCTCGTCATCAACCAGCATTTCGAGTTTATCCACGTTGTACCTTATTTTTTCAAAATAAGGTTTTACCTCATCTTTGTAAGCAATGGCCTTTTGTTGGACATGCTCGATCAGGTTGGCCTCCTTTCGTGCTTCTGTCATCATTTCCACATCATCTTTAATGGAACTGATGTGATTGGAAATATCCTTGATTGTATTCAATTGATTTCGCGAAAGTTTTACAAATGTCTTTGAGTCGAGCACCTCTTTTAACCCCCGGGCATTCTCAATCAGCCTGTTTTGATAATGAATGGCTGTTGGAAGAATGTGATTGGTGGCCAAATCGCCTATCACGCGCGATTCAATCTGAATTTTCTTGGTGTATTTTTCCAATTTAATATCGAAACGAGCCAGGAGCTCTTTTTCTGTCATTACCTGGTGTTTTCTGAAAAGCTCGATGGTTTTTTCAGAAACAAACGCTTCCAATGCCTCGGGAGTGCTTCTGTTATTCGACAATCCACGATTTGCAGCCTCTTTTATCCATTCATCGCTATATGAATTTCCTTCAAAGCGGATGTTTTTCGATTCAATAATATAACGACGTGTTACATTGAAGATGGCATCGTTTTTCTTCATGCCTTCAGCCAATAACTTATCTACATCTTGTTTAAAATGATTGAGCTGATCGGCCATGATGGTGTTTAAAACAAACATGGGTTTGGCCGTGTTGGCACTCGACCCGACGGCCCGAAACTCAAACTTGTTGCCTGTAAATGCAAAAGGGGAAGTGCGGTTCCGGTCGGTATTATCGAACAATATTTCAGGTATCTTTGGAATATCAAGGATGATATCCTTATTGCCATTGTTTGAAGTCAGGGCTTTGCGCGAAGGCATTTTTTCAATTTCTTCGAGTGTGGCGGTAATTTGCTCACCAACAAACACCGAAATTATAGCAGGTGGAGCTTCGTGAGCGCCAAGCCTTAAATCGTTGCCCTCGGAAGCAACACTTGCGCGCATCAATCCTTCATGGGTATGAACGGCTTTTAAGATATTGGATAAAATAGCAATAAATCGAAAATTATCAGAGGCGCTTTTCCCGGGAGAAAGTAAGTTTAAACCTGTATTGGTAGCCAACGACCAGTTGTTGTGTTTTCCCGATCCATTGATACCTGCGTAGGGCTTCTCATGCAGCAATACTTTGAATTCGTGCCTTCTGGCCACCACATCCATAATATGCATCAGCAATTGATTGTGGTCGACAGCTATGTTGACCTCCTCAAAAACCGGTGCACATTCAAACTGACTTGGCGCAACTTCATTGTGACGGGTTTTTAGAGGAATACCCAACTTATGAGATTCAATTTCTAGGTCCTGCATAAATGCAAGCGCCCGGTTATGTATGGTTCCAAAATAATGATCACTCAACTGTTGGTCTTTTGCCGAAGGATGCCCAAAAACCGTTTTACCGGTTAGCACCATATCGGGACGTGCCGCATAAAGTGCAGCATCTACCAGAAAATATTCCTGTTCCCAGCCCAAGGTAGGATATACCTTGTCAATGTTTTTATCAAAATACTTACACACTTCCACAGCGATCGTATCCAATGCCCTCATCGATTTCAGCAAAGGCGTTTTATAATCGAGCGAATCGCCGGTATACGAAACAAATATAGTAGGTATACAGAGCGTATTATCGAGAATAAATGCGGGAGAGGTAGGATCCCATGCCGTGTAGCCACGGGCTTCAAATGTACTTCTGATTCCTCCACTTGGAAAACTGGAAGCATCTGGTTCCTGCTGGATAAGGGAATCACCTTGAAATTGTTCTATCGCCTTTCCCTGACCTGTAGGATGTATAAACGCATCGTGCTTTTCGGCAGTTGAACCGGTTAAAGGATGAAACCAATGGGTATAATGAGAAACACCTCTGTTTAAGGCCCATGCTTTCATGGCGGATGCGATCTGATCGGTAATTTTACGATCGATGCGTGTACCCTTTTCGATGGCACTCATCACCACCTTGTATGCCTCATCTGTCAGGTGCTCCTTCATAGTCTGGGAGTTAAAGGTCATTGATCCATAATAATCCGAGACTTTTAATGAAGGTGGAACGACAATTCCGATCGGCCGGTTCAAGGTTTTTTCGAGTGCTGTAAATCTAAAATTCGACATAGTAGTGTTATGGGTTTAGTTTTCTAATCATGAATAATCCTAAAAATGTAAGTGCGCCATTGATAATCAAAAGTTCAAAACCCACTTGATAACCATTAAACAATTGCTCCGAATAACGGCTGAAAAGATAGGAGATAACGGGAGCAGCTATGGCCACAATGGGGATAAACCGATCGTAAACCCTGAATTTTGTAAACATCCCAAATGCATACAAACCCAGGAGCGGACCATAGGTAAATCCGGCAAAGGTAAATAGCTGAGAAATAACAGCCTGGTTATTAATAAGTCTGAACGAAATGATGGCAAATATAATGATTGCGGACATTAACAAATGCACCCAATACCGTTTTTTTTTCAAAAGGTTTTCATCATGTGCATATTTTTTATCCAGGCCCAATATATCGATACTAAACGAGGTAGTTAAGGCGGTTAATGCGCTGTCGGCACTGGAATAAGCCGCTGAAACGAGTCCGATAATAAACACAACTCCAGCCGTAACTCCCAGATGTTCAAACGAAATCATTGGAAAAAGGTGGTCAGATGAATCAGGTAAGGCAATCCCATTTTGAGCCGCATAAAGGTACAATACGGCTCCAAGAAACAAAAACAACAGGTTTACAGGAACAAGGATTAAACTCAGGCTAACCATATTCTTTTGTGCATCGCCTATATTCCTGCAACTCAGGTTTTTTTGCATCATATCCTGATCAAGTCCGGTCATAACAATGGTAATAAACATGCCACTAAAAAACAATTTTATCACATTTTCTTTGCTATCCACATCGGTGACAATCATGTTCGACAGATCGCTTTCGCAAACGGTTGCAATCATTTCCGTAAAAGTGGTACCCATTTGTTGCATAATCATTCCAATAGAGATCACCACAGCCAAAAGCATGAAGGTTGTCTGTAAGGTATCTGTCCAAATAATGGTTTTTATTCCACCCTTCATGGTGTATAATTGGATGATCACTAAAAAAGAAATCACCGTAACCCAAAACGGAACGCCAAAATAATCCATCACAAACGCCTGCAATACGCTAACGACCAAAAACAACCTAAACGATGCACCAACAATACGTGATAACAGAAAAAACAAAGCTCCGGTTTTATAGGCCGTATTTCCAAACCGTTGATCCAAATAGGTGTAAATAGAGGTTAGGTTTAAACGGTAATAGAGCGGCAGCAAAACTGTTGTAATAACCAGATATCCAAATACATACCCAACCACAATTACCATATAACTAAAGCCTGTATTCCCAACCCATCCGGGAACAGAAATAAAGGTAACCCCTGACAACGAGGCGCCTATCATCCCATAAGCCACTACGAACCAGGGTGATTTATGGTTGCCAATAAAAAAACTCTGGCTGTCGGCATGGCGCGATGTAAACCATGCCACCACAAAAAGGGTTAGCGTATATATTACAAATGTACCAAGTATGATTTCCGGGCTCATTAACCTATCTTTTTGTTTGCTGTGCCAATTATTACTTTCTATCTTGCTGAAGCCAATCCGCTAACTCTGACAGACCGGAAATGAAACCTTCAGAAAGATTTTTTTTTATCTCCGTACCATGTTTAACATAAATCACATGCATTCCGGCATTTCTGCCGAATTCCATATCGCTCAGCGAATCACCAACCATAATGCTTTTCGAAAAATTGATTTCCGGGAAATCGGCCTTGGCCTGGTTTGCCATGTGGATGTTTGGCTTGCGGCAATTGTTTGGCATAGTAGCCAGATCGGGACAATAGTATACTTTGTCGATGCGCCCCCCTGATTGCTGCACCTGCTCAATCATAAATTGATGCAAGGTTTCAACTTGATTTTCACTCATCAAGCCTTTGCCAACGCCTTGCTGATTGGTTACCACGCAAACTCTTCCAAATCTGCGGGCGAATATGTTTAAACTTGGTAGTACCTCCGGAAGAAATTCAAAATCAGTAGTCTTAGTTACATATCCACCAAAAATCCTGCGGTTGATTACCCCATCACGGTCGAGGAACAAAGTCCATGAGTTGTCTACCTGGTGAATAAAATCAACCATTCTTTGGAAAGATTGTGCTCTCAATAATTTCGCATAAGATATGTCCGGTCAGGATGTGAGCTTCCTGAATGCGGGCTGTATTAACTGAGGGAATTTTCAAACAAATATCAGCCAGTTCAGCCAGCTTTCCACCTGTTTGACCTGTAAAGGCCACCGTAATCATTCCAACCTTCTTTGCCTGCTGGAACGCTTTTACCACGTTGGCCGAATTACCACTGGTGGTCAATCCTATTAAAACATCACCCTTACGACCTGCAGCCTTCACCATGCGCGCAAAGATTTCATCATAAGCATAATCGTTGGCCACAGCAGTTACATAAGAGGTGTTTACATGCAAGGCCTCGGCATAGAGTGGATCGCGGTCGTAGTAAAACCTGCCGGAAAGCTCGGCAGCAATGTGTTGCGCATCGGCGGCGCTGCCCCCGTTTCCACACAAAAGCACCTTCCCTTGCTTTTGAAAACATTCAATACAACTATCGGCAGCCTGTTGGATTTTTCCATGCAAATCCTGATCCGTCAACATTTGCTGCTTAACGGCGATGGATTGACCAATGGATTTTTTAATAATCATGATATTCATTTTGAGGCAAAGATAGGATTGTCTTTTTAAATGAACGACAAAAAGAACCTTGGCTAAAAATTATAACTAATCTTAAAAAAAAATAAACGAGTCTTATGGTAACAATCGTTCCCCAACTTGATAAGATGCCTTAATCAAGTTGCATCTTTTTCTCCAGGTTTTTATCATAAATGTTCATGGCCTTCAAACTCATCCCCATGCTACTAAACCCACCGTCGTGGAAAAGGTTTTGCATGGTCACTTTTTTTGTCAGGTCGCTAAACATGGTAACACAATAATCGGCACATTCGTCCGCATCTGCATTTCCAAGTGGAGACATGCGATCGGTAAAGTCCATAAGCGACCCCACCCCTTTTACCCCTGAACCGGCTGTTGTAAGAGTAGGCGACTGAGAAATGGTATTAATCCTGATCTTACGTTCCCTGCCATAGATGTATCCAAAACTGCGGGCAATGGACTCGAGTAAAGCTTTGGCATCGGCCATGTCGTTATAGCCATAAAGCGTACGTTGAGCAGCAATATAAGACAATGCTACCACCGAACCCCATGAGTTGATGGCATCCAGTTTAAAGGCAACCTGAAGCATTTTATGAAATGAAATCGAGCTGATATCCAACGTCTTGTTCAGGTAATTATAATCCAGGTCGTTGTAAACACGCTTTTTACGAACATTTAATGACATGCCGATTGAATGGAGGATAAAATCCACTTTTCCACCCAATACAGCCATCGATTCGGTAAAAACACGCGTTAAATCATCCAGGTTGGTGGCATCTGCCGGAATAACCGTGGCATTACACTTTTCTGCCAATTCGTTGATCTCACCGAAACGCAATGCCGTTGGTGTATTACTTAATGTAAAAACAGCACCTTCTTCAAAGGCCCTTTCCGCTACTTTCCAGGCAATGGATTTTTCGTCCAATGCACCAAAAATAATACCCTTTTTCCCTTTTAATAAGTTATAAGCCATGGTTTTTTAGCTTTATTTAGACTGATTATGCGCGGCAAAGATAACAAGTTTTTTATAAAACGAATGTTCAGTAACTTGTTGCAATAATAAAAGAAAAGTGTATATCAGCTTTTTAACAGTTCGCGTGCTGCCTGCATTGCCACCATCGTAACTTTTTCGTTACTAAGCATTTTAGCTACTTCTTCTACCCTTTCATCAGGCGATAACTGCTTCATACGGGTATAGGTTTGCCTGGCATCTGAGTCTTTAAAAACTTTATATTGATGTGAAGCAGTTGCGGCAATCTGAGGAAGATGGCTGATGGCAATTACCTGGTGAAATTGTCCCATTTGTTTCATAAGAATGCCCACCTTACCGGCAATATCGCCAGACACGCCCGAATCAATCTCATCAAAAATAACGGTGGGTAACATCTGTTCTTTGGTCACCAACGATTTGATAATCAACATAAGTCGAGAAAGTTCTCCCCCACTGGCCATTTTTGAAATCTCTCCGGGGAACACCCCCAGGTTTGCACTAAACCAAAAAGTAACAAGGTCATTTCCTTTTGTACTAAACTCTGATTGTCGCTCCACTTTAATATGAAAAGCACCATCTTTTATTCCGACTAAAGGCAACATACTTTTTATTTTCTCCGAAAGTTTGATTGCCTGAGTTTCGCGTTCATCATGCAATTCGTTGGCTTTGGCTTTAACCGCCAGTTTTAGTAACGAGAGCTGTTTCTCAGCCTGATGTATTTCTTCATCGAGTTTTTCAATACTTAAAAGACGGGTTCCGATCTCTTGCCGCAAAAGGAGCAACTGTTCAATATCCGAAACATGGTGTTTAAACATGAGCCGGCTGAGTTCATCCGTTCGTTGAATCAGTAGTTGCAATTCACCCGGGTCGAATTCTGTATCAGCAAGTTGTGACTGTATACCGGCAAGCAAGTCTTTCAATTCGATAACAATCGACTGAAACCTTTGTGAATAAGAGGACGCATCCGAGAGAAAAGGCTGTATTTTATCGAAGGATTTCGCAATTTGAATCAAATTTCCCAGGATCGGCTCGTTACCTTCGTCCATCATCAGCACGGCCTGACCGAGTGTATTTTTAATTTCTTCGGCATGATTTAAAAAACGAAGACGTTCTTCAATTTCCTGAAACTCCTCTTTACTTAACTTGGCTTCTTCCAGTTCCTCAAATTGAAACCGGAGCAACGCTTCTTCTGAATTTGAGTTCTCTGACTGGCGAATCAGCTGATTCAGCTTTTTGTTTACATCCACAAACGATTGGTATTCGCGGGCATAAGCAGCAAGTAATTCGGAACGGTTGATAAAGCTGTCGAGCACTTCCATTTGAAATTCGGAGATTGCCAGTTGCAGGGTTTCATGCTGTGAGTGAATATCCACCAGAAAGCTGCTCAACTCTTTCATTGTTTGCAGGTTAACCGGAGAATCATTGATAAATGCCCTGGATTTTCCAGTGGTTAATATTTCTCGCCTTAAAATAGTTGTGGGTTCCTGTTCCAGGTCGTTTTCAGTAAAGAAATGAGTCAGGTTCAATTTAGAAGTATCAAAAATACCTTCTACCACACATTTCCTGGTGTCGTCGTGCAAAACTTGTAAATCAGCCCTGTTTCCCAATATCAGTCCCAAAGCACCCAACAGAATAGATTTTCCGGCACCCGTTTCTCCGGTAATCACGGTAAACCCATCCCGGAAGGAAATTTCCAACTGGTCGATCAACGCGTAATTTTGTATTAACAAAGACTTTAGCATAATCAGGTGCTTTTATTCCCCTGGCCACAAAGCTAGTAAAAACTGGAAAAAAAGAACTTTTTTAAAAGGAATTCATCAATGATACACTTGGGTGCATTTCGTAATGACACCTATGGTTCAAATCATTTTAAATACCAGTGCCTTAAAGGTATCACCCCTGTGCTCAAAATTATGAAACTGGTCGTAGCTTGCTGCAGCCGGGGAAAGCAGGCATATTTTTCCGGATGGGGTATGACCACCCGCCAGTTCCACCGCATGAGCCAATGAATCGGCCCAAAACAATTGGCCTTTAAAAACAGGACTAAACAACGGCATCATCCTTTTGCCTGCTTCGCCTAAAAACACCACACAGCTGAGGTTCGATTTTTCCAGAAAGGATACCAGTTCTTGGTAATCAAGGCCCCGGTCGTATCCTCCAAGAATCAGACTACCCACCTGTTGCAATGCTTCAATGGCTGCCATGGCCGAAGCCGGAATTGTACTGATGCTGTCATTGTAATATGTTACCCCATTCTTTTCAGTCACATATTCCAATCGATGAGGCAATCCCCTGAAAGTAGATAACGACTGAATTATTTCGGGAATTTCAAGGCCGGCATTTTGTACAGCCATCAACGCTGCAATCATATTGAGTTTGTTATGCATCCCTTTCAGTTGAATTTCCGGGAAAACAAATTGCTTGCCGGCAATGGTAAATTTATTCTCAGATTCCAGTCTGCCGGTCGTGCTATCTGAATTTTGCGAAAAGCTCCATACCTGTCCCCTACCACCTTTCACCTGATCGGTCAGGCTTTCAGGTACAATTAAAACATCGGCTGACGATTGAAAGGCATACAGGTTCAGTTTTGCCTCCCGATACGATTCGAACGAATTGAAATAATCCAGATGTTCGGGGAAAATATTAAGCAGTACAGCTATATGTGGCGAATATTTAACATACTGCAACTGGTGCGCCGACAATTCAAAAACAATGGTGGTTTTATCTGAAATAGCCTCCAGTTTGTCGAAGGCAGGAATGCCAATATTGCCCAACAGCACAGCATCCATATCACCGGCTTTGAGCAGATGAAAAATTAATGAAGAAGTGGTACTTTTCCCTTTTGTTCCCGAAACGCCAATTAACTGTTGGTGATAGCGTTGAATAAACAAATTCGTTTGTGAAGTTAAAATACTCTGAGGGTGCAACAGAGTAGCATCAATTTTTACTCCGGGCGACTTAAAAACAACCGCTTTCAAGCCCAAAACCTGTTGATAGTCATCTCCGGTGGAAAATTTCAAATGAATATCAGCAGCAGTTTCCTCCAACTGGTTGACTGCCAAATTGACATCCGAAACAAGGATGGAAATCTCCGGAAAATATTTTCGTAAAAGTCGGTAAGTTGATTTCCCCTCACGGCCAAATCCCAGGATAATGACCAGCTCATGGTCGGTGAACAAATCCTTAAGTAAGCTGATCATGTACGACTTTTTTTAATATTTTCAAAAATTCAAGCGGGACAGCGTGTTCATCCGAGAAACCATCCAACAACCGGTTAAATTGAAGAGGACTTGTCACATCATATGAATAATCCTTTAATAGCAAATGAGAGGCTGTTCTTCCATGAAAGGCTTTATTGATGGCTGCATTCACTTCTTCGGGTGTGCCCACGCATTCAAAGGGCTTAACAGGGGATTTGCCGGTTAATTCATCCAGGTAAGAGACCAGCAAGCTGTTTTCCATCAGATTGGAACCAAAAATTGAGATCAGGTCCTTTTCGGGGATAAAGGGTGCCAGGATAAGATAGGTAAACAAACATTTGGGACAAGCCCCACACCAACGATCTTCCCTGCTCCCCACATTACAGCTTCTGAAACCACGGTGGTGCTCTGGAAAGGAAGAAAACACACGGGCAATCTGTAATTCATTCAGGGGCCTCAGAAAACTAAAGTATCGAATTTCGGGATGAATATAGTTTCTGCAATAAGCATCAAAATCCTGTTCAAATTCAAAAGATTTTGAATACTGGTGGTTGATTTTAGTTCCCGGCACGGTGCTTTCGCTGGCACTGCTTTCATTCGACAAAGCAATATTTCCAATGCCACTCCCGGCGGCCAACAATACAGAAGTAAAGGCTAGTAAAGCTGAGAATGGGGTATGTCCGTTAAGGAAACCCTTGCTGTTTAACTCAAGCATGAGGGGATCAAGTTTTCGATGAACCTCCAGGACATGATCCATCTGGAACCCTGCCTGCTGGATGGTTCTGCTGATGGCCGGAGTATGGTTTACGGCCATTGGAAAAATTGCCGCGTTGCCGGCCTTTAGCAACTCCAACGTTACAACGGAATCTTTCCCGCCGCCAATGGGTACCATCACCTTTTTCATGTCAGGTTGTGTCGCGAGTAAGGCCGGCGGTTTACCATTAGTCACTATTTTCATCAATTTTTCAGCATCAACCTCTATTCCATTCAGGTAAAGAAACTCGCCTAACCCATGGAAATATAATTTTTTCCACCAGGCAACCTGATCATCGTTTAACCCATGCGGATGGATTACAATTCGTGGAGAACAAGTTAACTTCCAATAACTTATCAGCTCGATCATTCCCAGGTGGAAAATTAAATTATCAAGTCCCTGTTTTCCGGGAATGTCCCAAAGGAGAACTTCTTTTTTAGGAATAAACAACCCGGGCGAAAACCTATATTGACCGCTCAGGTCAAAATCGAAACTAATATGCAAACCTGAAGTATCTTCATGATAGGAATATGCCTGGTAGGTGAAGACAGGAAATTTCTTCCGTAGTTTTTCAAAATCCCGTTGACGGTTTTGGATATTCAAAGTCTTGGTATGTTTTTTGTAATGAAACAGCGTGTAAAAGTAATCGTTTTTCCATCAGGAACGTTTTCAAACTTGAAGTTGAATGAATCGAATTGAAAAATATTTACAGGTAAAAAGCAACGACCTGGCTCCTGCTCAGGGCAGATTGTTGTTATCTGAGCCTCTGATGGGCGACTACTATTTTGGGAGGGCAGTCATATTATTGGTTGAGCATAACAACGAAGGTTCATTTGGTGTGATTATGAACAAACCCCTCCATCAACCATTCAACGAAATTGTGCCTAACTTTCCTGATTTTACCGGAAATCTTCATTTGGGCGGGCCTGTTGAAAGCAACTCGTTGTTTTATGTTCATTCTTTTGGAGACCTGATCGAAGGATCTGTTTCGATTGGAGATGGACTTTTTTGGGGAGGAGAACTGGACATGATCAAAGAACTTATCCTGTTTGGCAAACTAACTCCTGACAACATTTGTTTCTACGCCGGTTATTCAGGTTGGTCGCCTGCTCAGTTACAAGACGAACTCAAGCGAAATTCATGGGTGGTAACCCAACTTCCCAAATCTCCAATTTTAAATTCTGATGCCGGTTCCATGTGGCAGGAGCTACTCACCGCCATGGGAGAAGAGTATCAATATTGGACAAAATTCCCAATAAATCCCGGCATGAACTAAAAAGGCGGCTTTTTCAGGCCGCCTCCTATTTTTATATAGGTTTGAAATAAAGGGATTACACCCCTTCAACGATGGTTGTCCAGTGATGAGTGTCTTCTATTTCACCTTCCTGTATTGCCCTTAGCGTGATGTATAATTTTGTGGAATAGGGTCCTGCAATGGTACCATATTCGTAGTTTTTATTGTTTACCCTGTCGAAAATACGCTTGATTGGGCTAATGATAGCAGCGGTACCACACGCACCTACCTCCTCAAAGGTTTCCAGCTCTTCAAAAGGAACCTTGCGCCGTTCTACTTTTAACCCGATGTCATTGGCAATCGCCTCCAGGCTCATGTTGGTAATCGAGGGCAAGATACTGTCTGATTGTGGAGTGATGTAGATGCCATCCCGGATACCAAAAAAATTGGCGGGTCCGGCCTCATCAATATATTTCTTTTCGAGCGCATCCAGGAATAACACCGACGAAAAACCATCATGATGTGCACGGTGGGCCGGACGCATTCCTGCCGCATAATTACCGCCCACTTTGATATTACCTGTTCCTTTTGGAGCAGCGCGGTCGTAATCGCGAACAAGCTCAACCTCTACGGGTTTAAAACCTTCTTTAAAATAAGGACCAACCGGAGTTACAAACACCATGAACATGTACTCCAGCGCCGGTTTTACCCCCACCTGAGGTCCACTGCCAATTAACAACGGACGTAAATAAAGCGATGCGCCGGTACCATAAGGTGGTATATAATCTGCGTTTAGTTTAATCACCTTCGTGATGGCCTCATAAAACAAGGAATCCGGGACTTCCGCCATCATCACCCCATCGGCTGAGCGGCGCATGCGGCTGGCATTTTCATTCCATCTAAATAGCCGTACCTGACCATCTTTACCGCGATAAGCCTTTAAGCCTTCAAAAGCTTCCTGACCATAATGCAATGCAGTGGCTGCCATGTGCATGGGAACATATTCCGATGAGGAAATTTCCAACTCGCCCCACTTGCCATTTTTGAAGTAACACCTTACGTTATAGTCGGTTTTGTAATACCCAAACGGAAGATTACCCCAGTCTATATTCTTTGTATTTTCCATGACTAAATAGTTAATAAATCAGGGTGCTAAGGTACTGAAAATATAGAAATGCGGTCGACACAATCGCTTACCCGGCTAATTTAGAAACAATTTAACCAATGGTCCAACCCTAAATACTTATATGAGAAAAGTATAAAGGACCGCCATATGATATACCAATCACTTCAAATACTTGTCAACCCTCAATTGTAAATACTTTGTCTCACCATTCACTATTATTAACTTCACAGCCGGTATCACATAGCCGTACATAATGGCATCGAAGAAGTTTTACATCATCCTTTTAAGAAGAAACTTTAAAAAAAAAATCAGGTACAGGGGATTTAATGACAGGAGGATTGGCATCTAATTTCTCAGAAAGAATTAAAAATTCCAGTCTAGAAAACAACAATTTTACAAACGGGGAAGGAGCAACAATAGAACCACCACAACGATCAAAGCAGGTAACATATTCATCACCCTGATCTTTTTTATTTGCAAAATGGTGATAGACAATCCGATGAGCAGTATACCACCCACGGCTGAAACATCGGTAATAATTTCAGGTGGGATAATATCGCCCAGCCACATGGATAACAAGGTAATCCCTCCCTGATAAATGAGTAAGGGTACAGCGGAGAAAACAACACCCACTCCCATGGCAGAAGCCAGTGCAATGGATGAGACACCATCCATCAGCGACTTAATAAATAAAATTTTTGCCCCTCCGCCCAATCCTTCTGTAACCGAGCCAATGACCGTAAGCGAACCCATGCAATACAACAGAAAAGCTGTAAGCATGCCTTCGGAAAAACGCTCATTTTTAAAACGAAACCGCTTTTTTAGCCATTGACTCCCACGTTCCATCCTTACTTCAAGATTTAAGGCTTCACCCGTGAGTGAACCAATGATCAAAGAAAGAACAACATAAAAAACCTGTTGAGCCTCCAACGCAAGTGATATTCCAAGATACATGGTAAACAATCCGATGGCTTGAAAGAAAATAGTCATGTATTTTTCGGGAAGCTTATCCCGGAAAAGCAAACCGATAACCCCTCCGGCTACCACTGCCGCCGTATTAACAAGTGTACCAATCATGAAACGATATTTATAAGGCACGAAGGTAGTTAAAAGTTCCATGTTGACGGGGGAGCTATTGTTCGGAATTGGCATTGTATAAATGAAGTTTGCCCTACACCAAAAAATATGGCGCGACACCTTGCTAATTGTATCTTTGCCCACAATTTGCTTTTCATCGGCTTGGCGAAAAATTTCAACTTCATGTTTAAAAGGAAAATAAAAGAGTGGTTAAAGCGCTACTTTTGGCCTGATACCCTTAGTACGATTGTATCCATTTTTGTGGCGTGGGCCATCAAAGAAACCACCAACGACAGGGTGCTGTCGGCTTTCCTGGCCTCGGCCGCTGCTTCTGTCATTTTTTATGGAGTGATCATCCTGCGCGATGTTAAGAAAAGCATGCAAAGCCACCGGCTCAGGAATAAGAAATATCAGGCCCGATCGATCCTGATTGATTTCAGGAACCTCATGGTTGAATTTGGCCCTGCCGAAGTGTTGGATGTCCTGGCGGTACGCCCCTTCTTTATGTATTTAATACCCACACTGATGACCAATTTTATCGTGGGCTCCTTTATTGGGAAAACCCTGGCCGACATCGTGTTTTTTGTACCTGCCATCCTGATGTATGAGGTCAGGAAGAAGCATTTGAGATAAAGGATTGGCACTGTAAAATATCCTGAATTCATAACCTGACATACAACTCCATCAATTCTTAATCCCCAATGTAAAACCAATAATATTTATTCCTAGATTTACCCAACCAAACATCCGATGATCCATTTACAATGAGACAAAGAGCTGATTTAACTGATTTTGAACTATTGAAAATGGATAGGGTATTATGTATACAGAGAGGTTAAAAAGAGGTATTAAATGGTGAACTTCCCGAGTTGGGTTTTTATTCTCGTTACCGCCAATGCAAGAAAAAATACCGCACAGCCATTATTACAAAATTTAGTGTAAATTTGAGACATGAATACTCAAGTTGAAATAGAAAGCAGACTTAAGGCGTTGAAACCAATTCTCAGCCAAGAATATAACGTTGAAAGAATTGGGTATTTTGGTTCATATTCCCGTAATGAGCAGACTATTGACTCAGACATTGATATTTTAGTGTATTTCTCGAAGCCAATCGGTTGGGAATTTTTTGACCTCCAGGACCTACTAGAAAATGAATTAAAATTGAAAGTTGACCTGGTTTCGGAGAAGGCATTAAAAGAGCAACTACGGCAAATCATTTTAAATAGTGTAAAATACGTATGACACCAATAAAGCGGGAATACAATTTTTACCTTGAAGACATTTTGACTTCTATGCTAAGAATTGAAGAGTATATTGGAGATATGAGTTTCAGAGAATTTAAAATGAACTACTTAATAGTTGATGCAATAGTCCGAAACTTTGAAATTATTGGTGAAGCCGTAAAAAATATCCCTGAAGAAGTTAAGAACAAGTATCCTGAAATTCCGTGGAAAAAGATGGTTGGATTAAGGAATTTAATAGCACACGAATACTTTGGGATAGACTACGAAATGATTTGGGAAATTTCTAAAAAGAATATACCTCTGAATTCTATTGACTTAAGAAAAATAATTGAAAACCAATAAAGCACAGGCGGTAACAATGCATCATACTTTATGGCCGGTTACGTTATGAGCATGAATATTTTAGCTCCACTTGTCTGCCGGTTTACCTACCGGTTTACCTGCCGAAGGCATGGAGGAACGAAGGCAGGTTTACCTACCGGAGGAGGCACGGAGGCAGGAGGCATGAAATATTAATCGGTGTGGACAGAAAGGTTTATCTTTGAAAATCCGCCACAAAGCATATTCTTCCCGGTATGACAAGCCCAAAAAGTTAGTATAGAATCTAGTAGAATTTTGAATAAAATAATCGACTCTGTGAGTGACTGAAAATTTAATAATAAAGCAAAAACCATGAAAAAAAAACTATTTTTTGTACATCTTGTACTCCTACTATTGGCTCAAAGCGGGTTTTCACAAACAGACACCATTATATATCACAGAGCCAACAACAAGCCTGCTGTAAAGGATAATGCAACAGAATATATTAAAGTTCAAAAAAACAAAAAAAATATATTTACAATAAGCACCTATTATAAAACAGATAACAAATGGATTTTATCGTCTATTAAAGAAACCGCATATTTCATAAATGACTCCACCCTTAGCATTGTTAAAGAATACTCAGTGGGAAATAAAGAAGAAACTCTCAGAATATTTTCCAAGCAGGGTGATCTATTCTATTTTAAGGATTACTTTAAGAACAAAGAAATAAAACAGGAAGGTTTAACAAAGTCCATTTTGCCACTACATTTAGAGGGGCAAGTTAAAAAATACTATGACTCAGGAAACTTATCATCTATTGAGGAATATATCGATAATCAGATGATCAGCAATCAGAATTGGTTAAAAAATGGAGAAAAATATCAAGACAATATATTTAATACCGTTGATGTCATGCCAGAGTATCCAGGTGGTATTGAAGCTTTTTTAAACTATATCGGAAAAAATCTCCATTATCCTGAAAATGAAAAGAATAAAGGAATTCAAGGACGGGTGTTTATTCATTTTATTGTTGATGAAGAGGGTCAAATCACAGGCACTTATATTATTAAAGGTATTGATCAGAATCTCGATTTGGCAGCATATCAGGTGATTAATTCCTCATCTGTAAAATGGTCTCCCGGAATATTAGATGGAAATTTTGTTAAAGTGGGGTATAATATACCGATAAAATTCACCCTTAGATAAATAACTCACCGAAACAATGAACATTTTAGTTCCACTTGTCTGCCGGTTAACCTACCTTTATGCCTTCGGCAGATAAATCGGTAGATGAACCTACCGGAGGAACGGAGGCAGGTTCATCTACCGGAGTAACGGAGGTAGGAGGCATGAAATAAAAAACAGTGTGGGCAGAAAGATTTATCTTTGAAAGTCCTCCACAAAGTATCTGCTGCCCGTTAATCGTTATTTTACCCCCCAGCAACCCAGCCTTCATTATCAATAAAAATGACTATTTATGTACCTAAAAAAGAGAAAGTCAGGCAAATAAAAGCGCTTGATTTTTCGGCAGCAGATCAGCGAGTGAGTTAGCGGGATCGCCGGGTATTACCTGAACAACCTTTTTTGAACCACTGATACGGATTCATCTTACCCTCTTCCTTTTAGGGAATCCTCATATACTTATGGCTTTGAAGCGAGATGCGCCACTTGGGATTGTCCATCACATATTGTGTCAGCACCTCCATAATTTCTCCCGATTTGCTCCATTCGGGTTGGAGGAACAACTGACACGAAATCGACACGAGGGCGGCATTGCGCTCGGCCCACTCCAGGTCTCCCGGATGTTGTATGATCACCTTAAGCTCGTTGGCCCGCTGATAAATTGCCTTTTGTGGCGGCATATATTTCTTTGGCGAAAGACATATCCAATCCCAACTGCCGCTTAAAGGATAGGCGCCGGAGGTTTCTACCATGGTTTTTATGCCTTCGCGCTGAAGCGATTGCGTGAGAAAATCCATTGGATACATAGAAGGTTCGCCACCCGTTACCACGACGGTTTTGGCAGGATGACTGGCCGCATTCCTGACGACTTGCTCAACCGCCACGGGAGGAAATAGCGCTGCATTCCACGATTCCTTTGAATCGCACCAGGAACATCCCACATCACATCCCCCGACACGGATAAAATAGGCCGCACGACCCATGTGAAACCCTTCGCCCTGCAAGGTGTAAAATTCTTCCATCAACGGGAGTTTTTTCCCTCCTTCAAGTAGTTCGTCTTCTCTCGTTTCCATTATTGTACAATCAGTTTTTTTTCCACGTGCTGTTGTCCGCTGGTCATGCGGATGAAATACACCCCGGGCTTGAGGTGGTTGACTTTTATTTTGATGCGGTTTCGGTCATTTTGCTTTCCCGCGAACCACTGTCCCGGCTTTTCCATCAGCCTCCCGTCAGCATCGTAGAGGTCGATTGAGAACTCACCATCGGTGTCTGATTTAAATTCCACAAATACTTTCTTGCCTTTTACAGGATTGGGGTTGATATTAAAATCCAGGCTTTTTGCCGGATAAACCGGTATGGTAGCAGGAGAACTCACTGACCAGTTTTGCGTGGAGATACTAAAAGCTGTTTGTGAAAACAGCACATGTCCCTCGGAAGTGATTACGCCCTGGTTTGGGTGTGTAAAAGCGATGGCCTCAACCTGGGTTGCCGGCAAATTCACCATGTCAATCCGGCGTTTGTTTCCCGAGAAAAACCGATGACCCGGATAATCGGAGAGAATCCACATAAACGGGATCCAGGTTTTGTTGGTATATCCCGTCAGGATGATTTCTCCCGTAAGGGGATCGATGTCAGCACCGGTAATCAGTCCTTTGCTGTCGAAGGAAGTCAGTCGTTTCGCCAGATAATCTCCGGGTTCTTTTGGCAGCCGGTAAAGGTTGGTTTGTTCATTCTCCCAGTTTTTCGATAACAGGTAGAGTGAATCATCCACCGCGATTAAGGCTTCACAATCAAAGTTGTTTTCTTTCTTTTTGGCTATCGGGCCCTGGTAATCTTCATACTTAAACGTGATTTTTTCTGCAGTAAGGGCTGTGTCGCCATCCAATGGAAATGCTGCCAAAGCAATTTTATAGATTGTTAAATCGTCGCGGGTGCCGGAGTTATTGCCAAAATCACCGATGTACATAAAACGATTGTCTTGAGCCAGACTTTCCCAATCACGGTTGATGGCGTTTTTGATCGTAATCCGTTGGATGATCTCTCCTGTGGTGGTGTCGAGGCCATAAAGTACAGGCAATCCGCCACTGTCGTTAATGGTCCAGAATCGATTATTGTAATAGGCCAGGCCCGAAGTTTCTTCCACTTCTGGTGGCAACAAATACCTGAGCGGAGGATTGTAAACCGTGAGGTTGTAGGTGCATGAGCCATCATTTGTATTGGCTTGCGAATTGAAGTTATTGGCACGCACATCGTTGCATCCACTGATTTGTTGTCCAATTGATTCAAAAATACTGAAGACGAAAAGAAAAGCCAGAAGTCGTGTAATCATGAAGGTAGTTTTAGTATGCAGCTCAACGAATTAGAAACGAGTAAATAGTAGAATGGGTATTTCAATAAAAAATTCCATTTTACGATTTGTGCTTACGCAGATGTGCTTCCAGCGTACTTTTCAGGAGCATGGCAATGGTCATCGGCCCCACACCACCCGGAACAGGAGTGATATATCCGGCTTTAAATGATACTTCATTAAAATCTACATCACCCACGATGCGGTACCCTTGCTCGTTTTTGGCCGGGATTCGGTGAATGCCCACATCAATCACAACAGCACCGGCTTTTATCATGCCGGCTTTTACAAACTGAGGTTGCCCAATGGCACAAATCAGGATGTCGGCAGTGCGGGTAATCTCTGCTAAATTTTGTGTTTTACTATGGCAGAGAGTGACGGTGGCATTTCCCATGCTGGTTTTTTGTGCAAGCAGGATGCTCACCGGAGAACCTACAATATTCGAGCGCCCCAGGACGACAACATGTTTTCCTTCTGTTTCAATTTTATACCTTTTCAGCAATTCAACAATACCGGCAGGAGTGGCCGAAACAAAGCCGGGTTGTCCCAAAACCATTTTACCCATGTTCATGGGATGAAAACCATCCACGTCTTTGTCGGGGCTGATTCGTGCGATGACGTGGTCTACGTTGATCTGTTCAGGAAGCGGCAACTGCACGATGAAACCATCCACTGTTTCATCGTCATTCAGAAAATCGATGGCCGCGAGCAATTCCGCCTCTGTAGTATCTTCCGGATACCGGTAGACGGAAGAAATAATGCCTACGCCATGTGCTGCTTTTTCCTTGGAGGATACATAGGTCTGGCTCGCAGGATCATCACCAACTAAAATCGCTGCCAGGTGTGGTGCTTCATCATGGTCGTCAATGAGTTGGGCTACCTGCACCTTGATTTCCTCCATGATTTTGGCGGCTGTTTTTTTCCCATCCATCAGGATGGCCGTTATTTTTTCCGACATGGCTATCTGCGTTTCATATTATTCATCATGCTCATGGCTTTGCGGCCTCCACCTGTGGTCATCACCTTCATCATTTTGCTGGTTTCGGCAAATTGTTTTATCAGGCGGTTGACTTCCTGAATATCGGAACCCGCCCCATCGGCTATGCGCTTACGGCGTGAACCATTGAGTACCTTTGGGTTATCGCGTTCTTCGGGAGTCATCGAATAGATAATGGCTTCAATGCTTTTAAAGGCATCGTCGTCAATGTCCATGTCTTTAACGGCTTTGCCGATACCCGGAATCATGCCCATCAAGTCCTTCACGTTCCCCATCTTTTTAATCTGTTGTATCTGCTTGAGGAAGTCGTTGAAGTTAAACTGGTTTTTGGCTATTTTCTTTTGAAGTAGGCGGGCTTCTTCCACATCATACTGTTCCTGAGCTTTTTCCACCAGGGTAACGATGTCGCCCATGCCGAGGATTCGGTCGGCCATACGGCTCGGGTGAAACAGGTCGAGGGCTTCCATTTTTTCGCCGATACCCACAAATTTGATGGGTTTGTTCACCACCGATTTAATGGTGAGGGCAGCTCCACCGCGGGTGTCACCATCAAGTTTGGTTAAAACCACACCATCGAAGTTCAACCGATCGTTAAAGGCCTTGGCAGTATTTACTGCATCCTGACCTGTCATCGAATCCACCACAAACAGCGTTTCACCAGGATTAATGGTCTTTTTAATGGCCGCTATTTCGTTCATCATCTCCTCGTCCACAGCCAAACGACCGGCGGTATCGATAATCACCACCTGACGGCCTTTTTCTTTGGCGTAGGCAATGGCATTTTTAGCGATTTGAACAGGATTTTTATTTTCTTCTTCGGTATAAACATCCACACCGATTTGCTCACCCAGCACCTTTAATTGGTTGATAGCGGCAGGACGATACACGTCACAGGCTACCAGGAGAGGCTGTTTGCTTTTTTTAGTTTTCAGGTAGTTGGCCAGTTTGGCAGCGAACGTGGTTTTACCCGATCCTTGCAAACCTGCGATCAGGATGATGGCCGGACTTCCTTTGATGTTGATTTCCACATGCTCGCCTCCCATCAGGGCTGCCAGTTCATCGTGGACAATCTTCACCATCAGATCACCGGGCTTGAGTGAAGTAAGTACATTGGAACCCAGTGCTTTCTCTTTTACATCCTGTGTGAACTGCTTGGCAATTTTATAACTCACATCGGCATCGAGCAATGCCTTGCGAATTTCCTTTATCGATTCG
This sequence comes from Bacteroidetes bacterium GWF2_41_31, assembly GCA_001769215.1. Lineage (GTDB taxonomy): Bacteria > Bacteroidota > Bacteroidia > Bacteroidales > F082 > UBA6244. Next base: position 22,967 of record MEOL01000014.1, on the reverse strand, counting down.
GCAACATTGATTTCTGTGATGCGGCCCTGGCCTTTGAGCATTTTAAATGACCGGTCCAGCCTGTCGCTTAATCCTTCAAACATAGTCTGTGATTTTTTTAGGGTGCAAAAATAATAAAAAGCAGCGAACCGGCAGAGGTTTTAATGAACTCAACGGGAGGTTCTTTTCCGCGAAAGCGGAATGGATGGACTAACGGCCTGCCACAATGATTTCCAACTCAAAAGTCGTCACAGGTTCTTTGGAGGAATCGTACTTAGAACCATATTCCATGGTTAATTTACAAGTGCCGGGTGCAAGACCTTTAAACCGGTAATATCTCTTACCTGCGGCCCCATCTCGGTCATCGGAAAGCACATAATTTGGTTTGCCCATTGAAATCAAAACGGAGTCGTTATAACTTATTTTCCGCCAGTCGTTGCCCGTGGACGCATTGGCCGGAAGTTCGATTTTAAGGATTTGATCCACGGCCAGGTGCACGGTATTTCCGCTGTCGGCATAGGTCACCACAAGTTCTTTACAGCCCATCAGTATTGGGATTAGGAGGATAAACAGGAACGCGATATTTTTATTCATGGATCAATGGTTTAAGTTGCAGTTCTACCTGTTAAATATTAAATTCATTTCAGATAATTCCTGGCCGATCTGATGAATTCCCGAAAGTATTTTCTCTGTTTGATTCTCAGAAGGTTTTTTATGTCCCTGAACGTACTGCGAAAGCAAAGTAGGATTCATACCAATTCTTTCGGCAAGAAATTTTGAATTTAACACTTTGTAATATTGAAAAAACTGCTCAAAATCTATCTCAAATCTTATATTTTCATTGGTAATTTCATACTTGTCCTCGAAGTACATTTGAGTTGCTTCATATGAATTTGAAAGTAATTCAGGAACAGTTTTACCAGTTGTGAAAATGGGAAATTCATCAGAATATGCAGAAAACCCGGTATTAGTCTTCTCCACAATTATTTTTATTTTTTTCTTTAACTTTTTCATGGCCCTCATTGTTAAATTGTAATACCTGCATCTTTCAGAATTTTCTTTTCAAGTCCTTTACCAACTTCCTGACTTCCGTGATTTGGAAAAATGATTATTCCGTCTCTGCTATCATGTTTCATTTTAACATGAGATCCTTTTTGTGAAATGGGATACCAGCCTTCTTTTTTTAAAAGTCGAAATAATTCTGAACATTTCATATGCTTATTTGTCAGAAAATATTTAGGCAAAGGTAAATAATAATTTACCTTTTTGCAAGAATTGTCTTAGCATTTAACCTTAAACAGGATGAATTAAACGAATAAGCTCCTTTTTCCTGGTTAAATCCAACAATCCGTTAATAATGGTGAGTGGGTGGGCCGGATTGCCCGGAATGTACAAATCAACGGGATACTGATCCAGAAAACCACGGTCGATGGCCGGACTATCTGCAAACAAACCACCACTGATGGCATCTGTTCCAACCAGAACGATTATTTTTGGATCGGGAACGGCGTCGTATGCAATGCGCAGTGGTTCTGCCATATTTTCGGTGATGGGGCCGGTGATCACAATCCCGTCGGCATGGCGGGGTGAAGCGACAAACTCAATCCCAAACCGTCCCATATCGAACTGCACATTGATGGCGGCATTCAATTCCCACTCGCAGCTGTTGTCACCACCGGCAGATACCTGCCTGAGTTTAAGCGATCGTCCAAAAACCTGGTGAATTTCTCTTCTGACGGTTTCAGGATTTACCTCCACAGGTTTTTCATCTCCTTCTTTAATGATCAGGCGCTCACGTTCGTTGGTCGAAATTTTGTAGTCGGTTGTAAATGTGATTTTTTCCGGGAAACGGAGGGCACATTCTCCACAAAAAGTGCATTTGCCCAAATCGATGCTAACAGGTTTGGTGGCAATGGCATTGGCCGGACAAAGTCCTTGTAATTCAGCTTCATTTACTTGTACACCACTGATGATGGGCCTTCCACGATAGATGCCGGGCACTTTTGCCGTGGTTACATCGGGAATAAACTGTTTGCCCTGGTGAAAAACTATTTTGAGGTTATCGAACATAATTCTTTTTATAAATCGTGGCCTGAATATGAAAGGTTAAAACTTTTGTTGCAAATGGGAAAATCGGATATCTCGTTGTTTCTCACCGACAGAGCCAATGCAAGCCAGTTATGAAAAGAAGGATCCTTGATTTTGTAAAGTACCAGATCTCCTTTTTCATTCGTGATGGCACAATGACAAATTTCGCCGCGCCAACCTTCAATCATTGAAAGTGTAAAAGAGTTCGCCTTTGGCTTACCCAATTCGGTATTGGTTGTGGTCTGTTCAGGAAGTTGGTTTAACAAATCTCTTACGTATGCCATGGATTGGTTCACTTCCTGTCTTCTGATCAAAACACGTGAATACACATCACCATGGTGCTTTAAAATGGGTTCATGGTTTAATTCAGGGTATAAACTGTATGGATGCGATGTACGGATGTCACGATTGATCCCGGCCATCCGGGCAGTCATGCCAACGGCGCCAATTTCCTGAACATCAGCTGGTGTAACCACACCGGTGCGTTCGAGTCTTGATAAAACACTGGGTAGTTTAAGCAATTCATCGCTTATCTCATTAAAATCAGGTTCAAAGGCGTCAAAAATATTTTTTATTCTTTCTGCCAAACCGGAGGTAAATGGAAATTGATCGCGTCCGGGCCGGATGAGGCCTTTTGACAACCGGTTGCCGCCCCATTCCTGCATAAAGTTAATCAGAGGAGTCCTGAGTCGTCCGTACACGGAACTACCCAGCTGATAGGCTATGTCCGTGCAAACGGCACTTAAATCACCCGTATGAATGGCCATTCGTTCCATTTCGAGCGCCAGGATGCGCGAAAAATGCATGTCCCGTGAGGCCTGATAGCCACACAAACTTTCCCATAGATACGAAAATGCGGAAGTATGTCCAACCACCGTATCACCTGCAATGTTTTCGGCAAGGGTTGCCCGCTCCAGAATCGATTTCTTCTTCAGAAAAAGTGATTCAATTCCCCGGTGTTGGTAACCCAGTTGTATTTCGAGGTGTAAAATCTGTTCGCCATTGCAGATAAATCTGAAATGCCCCGGCTCAATCACCCCGGCGTGAATGGGACCAACCCCGACTTCATGTAATTCCTCACCTTCGATTTTGAAAAACGGATAATTGGCGATGGTCTTGGTTTTGTCAGCCCGGTTAAATGCGTACCTCACTGGTTTCAGCCAGGGATGATCGATGAAATCGAGCCCAAAGTTTTCATGTATCTCACGTTCGAACTTTTCAAAACACAAAAGTTTAGAAGTAAAAGCCTGCAACTTTGATTGAATGGCTGTGCAACACGAAGAAACATATATCTCGTGCGTTTCATCATCGGCAATACAACAAATCAGTTTGATGTGATTGTCTTCGTGATAACCGAAATAATTCACACAATGTCGTTCGGGGTGATCGATGATAAATCCTGTATTCAGTTCAAAAAATGATTTATAATCCAGTTCAGGGATATCTGAAACAGGTATGGTCTGGTGGTTGGTGATACGAATGTAGTTCATGTCAGTGGGGTAAAAGAATGAGACTTTCCTCGATAAGATGCACAAATTCAACCGGTGGGTTTAAACCAAGATAGACTGCGAGAGCCAGCAGCACAAATTGTGTTACCGACTCCCATGGACTGATTCGGGGCACATCGTTTTCGTTAAAGCCAACAGGCGGAATAAACAATATCTTGAGAATATTCTTTCCAAAGGCCCAGATAATCATGGTGAGCAGTAACAGTACCGCGATCAGAAGTACCAATTGATGCGCCTCGAACATAGAGCGGAAAATGAGAAACTCACTCACAAACAATCCCGAAGGTGGCATGGCCGCGGCACTGATAAATCCAAGCAAAAGTACCATGGCGCCCGTGGTGTTGTATTTAAAATAATTTCCGACCAGGTAGATGCTTTTGCTTTGAAACACGCGGTACAACTGGTTGTATTGAAAAAATAAACTCGATTTTACAAAAGCATGTAATATGATGTGCAAAATGGCAGCATAGTAGCCAATGCCTCCCGCTGCAATACCCAGCATCACCAAACCCATGTGTTCGATGCTTGAGTAGGCCAACATCCTTTTGATGTTTTTTACCTTGATCATGTATACAGTAGCCACAAACAGCGACAAAAAAGCCGAGATGCCGATGACCAGATTGGCCCAATGATGCAAAGGGGTGTTGGCCATGATGATGTACATACGAAAAACCCCCACGAAACCCAGGTTCATCAAAACGCTCGAAAGCAGTGCCCCTGCCGGTGCCGGGGCTTTGTCTTTGGCATCCACACCAGCTGTAAACATGGGAACTAACCCTAGTTTTACCGTGTAGCCCGTGAAAATAAACAGAAAGGCTAACCGCAACCAGAAAGGGTTCATCAGGTGGGCATTTTCTAGTAAGCTGGCATACGACATGTGACCTGTTCCTGACTGCTGAATGGAGAGACTTAAAAACAAGATGCCTATAAAAACAAAGGTGATGCTGATAGCACCAATGAAGACATATTTCCATGTTCCTTCGAGCGCCAGTTTGTTGCGGTGGTGATAAATAAGAGCCGAAGCACTCAGCGTGGTGATTTCAGTAAATATCCAGGTTACTGCGATGTGGTTGGCCAGGTATCCTGCCCCGATGGCTGTGATCAAACCAACCATGGAAAGAAAATAAATGGCCCTGACGGCTCCGCTTTCGTGGTGATTCTCTACGTATATCTTGCTATGGATCATGGCAGGAATCGCGATGATGCTCAGGGTAATCAGCAGCAGAATGCCAAGTGAATCATAGGTAAAGTAGCCAAGGTCTGTTTCGTTGAGATGGAAGCAAGCGTATATGGTGAACATCCACTGCAGGAGAAGGAAGATTCCCGCCAGGCTATAATTGACCCATTTATTCCTGTTTACAGATATTCCAACGGCAATAATCAGTGCTCCGATCAGGTAGGTTAGTATCATGAAAATTCGGTTTTAAACGTCTTTTAAACTATTGAGTTGTTGCACATCTACATCTTTAAAAACATCACCAATCTTATTCAGGAATATGCCCAAAATCAATACACTGGCAAAAATATCCAGCATAATTCCCAGGTTTACCAGCATGGGCATTTCGTTTCCCACTGCCAGTGATAGCACAAATATGCCATTTTCAATCACCAGGTATCCCATCACATGGGTAATGATTTTGCGCCTGGTGGCGATCAGGTACAGTCCGAAAAACAGGGTCGACATGGCAACGATAAAAAAGATTTTATCCAGGCGGGCTTCCTGTATGGTATTCGACAACAAAACGGTAAGCACCACGATGAGGGTAGTGATGATGAGCGAAAAGAAATTGGACACAAAGGGCTCCGCTTCGCGCGTGATGTTGTTTTTCCGGAGGATGTATACCAGAAAAAAGGGAACGACGATGGCTTTTACCACAATGGTTTCCAACAGAATAAATCCCAGGTTCAATGGGTTTATTTCCTCAAGTTGAACAAATGCAACTATGAAAAGCAATACGCCTTGAATCGCCAGGACTTTGATATAGGTCATCAACCGATTGGCAATGGCCATGTAAAAAAGAGTGATCAGAAGGGTGATTAACAGTACATCTATCATTTTACACGGATTTTAAATTAAATAAATTTTCCCAATACCAACAGCACACCAAAGAATATCAGCAAACTCACCGAGGTAAGCGCGAAAATAAACTGGGGATTGTGGCTCATCCTGAAACGCGCGATGAACGATTCGATGAGCCCGATGATGATAGCCAGCAAAAACTGAATGACAAAAAACAGGGGTATGGCATAGGGATAGGGAACCATTCCAATAAAAAGATTGACGATGATAGCTCCGTATAAGGCGAATTTTAGATAACCTGCCGAGAGTATCAATCCCAGATCGAAACCGCTGTTGTCGAGAATCATGACCTCATGGATCATCGTAAGTTCAAGGTGAGTTTTTGGGTCATCGATGGGCATGCGGCTGTTTTCGATCATCGCGATCATCACCAGCACAAAGGTGGCCAGGATCGCAATGGCATAACTAATGTAAGATCCGAGATGCAGAGCCGCGAACATTTCCTGGAATGAAGTGTAGCCGGTAAGTAAGGCAAACGAACCCATCAGGATGAAGAAGGCGGGCTCGGCAAGCAAGGAGTAAAGAGATTCACGGCTGGCTCCCATCCCCTCGAAACTGCTGCCTGTATCCATGGCAGATATGATGCTGAAAAATTTGCCCAATGCCAACACATAAGCGAAAAACACAAAGTCGCCATTAAAACTGATAAGCCCTTTCGATTGGCCAAAAGGAATCAACATCATCGCCATGACAACCGATGAAAAATAAATGGTAGGTGCCATTTGAAAAATAAAGCTGGTGGTCCCGCTGTATACTGCTCCTTTCTTAAAAAGTCGCACTACATCATTTATTGGTTGCAGTATGCCTGGCCCTTTGCGCCCGGAGGCTACGCTCTTCGTCCGGATTATGATGCCTGTGAAGAATGCACCAGCGATGAGTATTAAAATAAAACTCAACATGATTATAGTTGTTTAAAGTAACCTATAAGGTGGATGAACATATCGTAAACAATTGGAATACATATAATTGAAATAATGAAAATAATCCCGTACAAAATATAAAACTGAAGCCGTCCATTTTGAAGAAAGATAAAGCGGCTCATGAAAGATTTGAATTCCATGATGGGAGTATCATAGAGCCACTTTTCCAGTTTATCGTAAGGATGCGACTCGAAAAAGCCATCGGTGGGGAAGATACCCTGGATATTCTTTTCTTTTTTATACGATAACAACAAGGGTTTGAAAAGTTTAGTATAGGAGCGGATAAACGAACTGGCCGTATATTGCATATTGGCCGTAGGTTTCACGTAACCACAACCCCAGGTGGATTCAATTGCAATGGTGTGTTTGCGCGATACCAGTTTCCTGACCATGAAGATAACAGAAATCAGCGCGATGAAGCCCCAGGCCGCCCAACTGATTTGCTGCATGGTCTGCATGGTATTGGTCTCAAAAATACCGGCAACCCCACTGTTTCCGGCAAGTAAAGATACAGGTTCGATAAGCAGTTTCAGGAAAAAACCGGGGAAGAACCCGATAGCGACAATAAAAAAAGCAATCAAATAAAGTGGAATCAGTTGTTGAAACGACACTTCATGGACTTCGTGTTTAAATGTTTGCCGCGCGTTTCCTAAAAAAACCACGCCAAAGGCTTTGGTGAAGCACAACATCGCCAGGCCACCAATCATCACCAGCCCGAGTATCGCGAATACAATCGCTACCAAGGATAATAATCTGGCATCCAGCAACCAGTGGTACAACCCGCTGTACAAAATAAATTCTGAAATAAAGCCGTTGAATGGTGGAAGTCCGGAGATAGCGATGGCAGCTATCAGGAAAAGGAATGCTGTTTGTGGCATCTTTTTGATCAACCCACCCAATTGCTCTATGTTCAATGTATGGGTAGCCTGGTATACATTTCCCGCTGTAAAAAATAAAAGCGACTTGAAAAGGGCATGGTTCCAGACGTGCAGCAACGCGGCGGCAAATCCAAGGGTAGCCAGAACCAGGTTGCCTGTACCTAAACCAATACTGCCCAAGCCAATACCCATACCGATAATGCCAATGTTCTCGATACTGTGGTAGGCCAGCAGCCTTTTCAGGTTGTGCTGAACGATGGCCAACATCACGCCATACAAACCGGAAATAACTGATACCACTAAAATAATGTAACCAATGATGGCGAAGTCCGGTTTAATGACCAACATCATGCGCAGGATGCCAAATATTCCTATTTTAATCATAACTCCCGACATGATTCCTGAAATGTGTGCCGGTGCCGCCGGATGGGCATAGGGAAGCCAGGTATGAAAAGGAACAAAACCTGCCTTTAAGGCAAATCCAACAAAAAAAGTGGTAAACAGAATGACGGTGGCAGCGCCTTTCTCACCTGCCGTGTAGTTACTCAACACCTGAAAATCATAACTTCCGGTTTTGTAAGCCGCCCACATAAATCCAAGCATCAGGAAGATGATGGCCACATGCGACTGGAGGAGATAGTTGAATCCCGCCTTGATGGTTGCCATTTTCTCATGTTCAAAAATCACACTGATAAAAGCAGTAAGCGCCATAATTTCCCAGGCAATCAGAAACACCATCCCATTTTGGATAACCGTCAGGCTGATGAGGGCACTATACAATAAAACAAAAGCAATACCATGAAGACTGAGGTTTTTACTTTGGTTTTGATAAGCTTTCATATAAAATAAGCCATAAAACCCACCGGTAATAAAAATAAAATTAATGATCAATATAAACCAGGCGGATAAGGCATCCAGGCGAAGGGCAATGGCCCCGGTGACCATGTTGCCTGGAAAAATAATTTCGAATGGCAGACCCATCAATGCTTGTATAGCCAGATATCCTGTAAGGCCGGCATTGACTACGATAGCCATATACACCAGTATTCCCTTGTATTTTACTCCTAGAAAAGGAATGGTAAGTATTACAAAAAAACCGATGGCTAAAAAGGCCGGTATCATGGTCATTTTACAAGGTTTAACAGTGTCAGGATGAAGATGGTAAGTATAAAAACGATGCCATACATCACATAGGATTGTACACGTCCGTTTTGAATAAATTTAAAGTAGTTGACAATCGTCAAAAGGAGCCGGATTGCATTGTCGATTAAATAATGTTCAATAAAATCCAGGTAGTGCGACGAGTATTTTCTGGGTTGAGGAAATATTTCCCCGGCCATGATTTCCGGGTATCTTTTCTTTTCGATCAGCATAAAGCTGAACATTTTACCCAGCGGTTTTGAGTAGGATTTTCCGGTGTATTGCATCCGGTTATTTGGTGCCACATAAGCGCAACCCCAGGTATTTCCCACGATAATGGATTTGCTTTTTTGTGAGTAATGTCTGATCATCCAAAAGAGACCAATTACTGCAATAAAGAGCAGTGAATATAAACTGATATGACTCAACGTTTTTGAATAAACAGCCAGGGAAGAGACTTCAAATCCCTCAGCAATTGGATGGGAAACCAGTGCCATTCCTGATAAAAGATTTCCCACGATGGCCAGGTACCACTGTGGCACAAAGGCTATACTGAGCATAACCGCTATGATAAGATATTGAGGGAAAAGCATGATACGCGACACTTCATGAGGTTGGTGAGGCAAGGTTTCGCGTTGGTTCCCTAAAAACAGGGTTCCAAACGATTTGGTGAAGGTTAGAATCGACAGGCCACCAATCAGGCTAAGACCCGCGAACGACAGGATCAACAAGCTGATCAGGTTGATGTTATCCGACTTTAATCCTTCTATCAGTCCGCTGTAAATTACAAATTCTGAAACAAACCCGTTGAATGGTGGGATTCCCGCGATGGCGATGGCTCCAATGAGAAAAATGATGGCGGTTTGAGGCATGTTTTTTATCAATCCGCCCAAACGCTCCATGTCGCGTGTATGGGTTTGCTGATAAACCGAACCCGCAGCAAAAAAGAGCATCGATTTAAATAATGAATGGTTCAATACATGCAGGAGCGCTCCTCCAAAACCAAGATAATAAAGCAATGGCGAATTGCTTCCCAGACCAATCATGCCCAGACCAATGCCAATGCCTATAATTCCTATGTTTTCGATGGTGCAATAGGCCAGCATTTTTTTGAAATCGCGGTGAATAGCTGCATTGAGGATGCCGTATAATCCGGTAAGTATGGAAATGGAAATAATGATTTCGCCCAACAGTATAAAATCAGATTGCACATATGAAATCACCCGGATCAACCCATAAATACCCAACTTTACAATCACCCCCGACATCACACCTGACACATGCGAAGGCGCGGCAGGGTGTGCAAGGGGCAACCAGCTGTGCAGCGGGATAAATCCTGCTTTAAGCCCAAATCCAACAAAAAAGATGATAAACAACCAGAGGTTGTTGTTGGAGGCAAAAAATGTTTGAAACGCATCAAAACCAAAGGATCCTGTTTCAAGGTAAACCCATAGAAATCCAATGGTTAAAAACACAATGCTGATGTGCATCTGGACAAAGTAATTAATACCCGCTTGCAAGGTTTTTGTATTATGGCCATCAAAAATGACGAGCAGCATCGAGGTAAGCGACATAATTTCCCATGCAATGAGAAAGGCAAACCCATTTTGTAAAAGCGTTACCCAAACCATTGAAAGATGAAAAAGGATAAATAACACCCAGTGTAAACTGAGTTTAGAAGCCGTGTTTTTATAAGCTTTTAAATAACCGGTGCCATAGATAATCCCGGTTACGGAAGTAAAATTGATGATCAGGATGAACCATGCAGAAAGGCCATCAATCCGGATGGGTACATCGCCTAAAAAAGTTCCCGCGTAAAAGGAAAAATCACTTGTGGCGCCTCCCAACGCCTGGATCGCAGGAATGCTTGTTACAATGGCATTGATGATCACCGTAACGATTGCCAGGATTGATTTTTTTGCAGAAGGAATAAAACACATGAGTACCACAGCCAGAATGGTTGTTGCCCATGAAACATACATTAAAATTATTGCGTTTGTCATGTACAATCCCGGAAAATTGTCGTGTAATATTTTGCAAAGTAACGGAATTAAAAAGTAAGTTGTATTTTCTATCCTCAGATAAATTAATTCCATAGTTTTCTGCCATTTACCTGTTTGTAAATCATTTTTCACAATATGCACATTGATAATTAATTGGGCCGACATATGAGGATGGTTTGATAAAAATGGGAATTTTTTATAAAGTGTGTTTTGTTGGTATATAATAAATTGTTGTATTTTACCTACAAATTCATTTTGATATGAGAGTAGGTTCAGAAAATCAGAAATTACCCTTAAAACCCGGTTATAGATATGTTTTGTATGCCAACCTGATTCTGATCGGAGGGTTTTTAATAACGGCAATTGTAAGCTACCAATCATACCAACAGGCGAAAAAACAGGAAAAAGAGAAGTTCGGGATGTTTTGTGAGGACATGAATTCAAAACTGATTTCCCGGTCCGATGGTACACCTTTGATATTTCTGAATGATTCTTTACCTAACACATTTTCTGATACTGCAACTACAGGAGACTGGCAATTTTCTGTTGTAAACTTTAAGTACGCTGATGAACTGATCGGAATACAGGAGCTGGAATCCGACAATACAAATGGGATTTTATACATATCTCAATACAACGCACCTTGGCTGTCGGTATACGATAAAACACTTGCTTTTCTTGTAGGAGGATTGGTGCTCAGTTTGTTGCTTTTTCTTTTTTATCTGCTCATGCATCGTAAAAGTCTGAGGGATATCCTACAGACTAATAGGCAAATGACGGCTTTAATAAAAGATTATGAAGGTAAACCCGAAGCATTTATCGGCAAGAGTGCTGAAATTTCTGAAAAGAAGAAGAACGATGAGCCATTTGAAAAGCAACAACATCTCATGCGGACACTGATGGATTATCTTCCTGATCATATCTATTTTAAAGATTTGGAAAGCAGGTTTGTTAAAATAAACAAGTCTCAAGCCCAATTGTTCGGATTGGACGATCCTGATGAGGCAATCGGCAAATCAGATTTGGATTTCTTTACCGACGAGCACTCAAAACGTGCATTTGAAGATGAACAGGAAATTATCCGTACAGGAAAACCATTGAGTATTGAAGAAAAAGAAACATACGAGGATCGTCCGGACACCTGGGTTTCAACAGTGAAAATGCCTTTGTTAGATAGGGAAGGGAATATCATGGGAACTTTCGGCATTTCCAGAGACGTTACACGGCAGCATATGGAAGGGGAGGAGATCAGGCTGAAAAATGAAGAACTTCAGAGGCTAAATGCTGAAAAGGATAAATTTTTCTCTATTATTGCTCACGATCTCAGAAGCCCATTTGGTTGCATTGTTAGTTTTAGCAGCCTTCTGGTCGAACTGGTTAAAGAAAAGGATTACAAGGCGGTTGAAGAATATTCACAAATTATTCAACAATCGTCGCAACAGGCGATGGAATTACTCACCAACCTGATGCAGTGGGCACTCTCTCAAACCGGTCGAATGCAGTTTAAACCTGCAAATTTTGATATGACGAGTACAATTGACAATGCAATTTCGTTGGTTAGTGGAGTTGCAGAAGAAAAGTCGATTTCGATTCAAAAGATTTTGCCCGGGTATATCACCTTGTTTGCTGATAAAGAAATGATTGGTACTGTGTTGAGGAATCTGATTGCCAATGCAATAAAATTTACCTATCCGGGAGGGAAAATAGTTGTTTCGGCAGAGGAAGTTCAGGGCAATTTGCTGGTAACAGTGAAGGACAATGGTGTTGGTATTTCCGATGAAGTCAAAGCTAAATTGTTCCGTATCGACGAAAATTACTCAACTTATGGCACGCAAAATGAAGTCGGTACCGGATTGGGACTGATACTGTGTAAAGAGTTTGTTGAAAAACACCGTGGAGAAATTTGGGTAGAAAGTGATCCGAGTGGTATATCAGGAGAAAAAGGTTCCGTGTTTTCGTTTACTATTCCGATCATTTCGGAGCAATAATTAGCCCTATGTAAAAAAAGATTCCACGAAAGTATCGTGGAATCTGGTGGCGGAGAATGAGGGATTCGAACCCCCGGACCCTTGCGGGTCAACGGTTTTCAAGACCGCCGCAATCGACCACTCTGCCAACTCTCCGTGGGCAAAAGTAATATCTTTTTGAAAACTGACAAGCCTTGAAGTTAATATTTTTTTAAGTCCACAAAACCAGATATATAGTATGTGAACACTGCTGCGTTTATGCTAATAAGGGTTGTAAAATAGAAGGTAACACAGCCTTAAAAAAGCAGGATTTTCCCGTCAGGGTTGTTCCGCAAGTGACTTTTTATAATCCGCCGCACTTCCTTGTTGTCAGAATAGGAAGTGATGCATTCGCGTAACAGATCCGGATTGTTCAGGTCACAGGTTTCGTCCGCGTAGCCAAATCCCTTGTACCGTCCGTTCTCTACTTTTACAATGGCTTTTTCATGTGGCTGGCGGCCAGCCGTGATCAATAAAAAGTTCTGGTGTTCAAAATGGTAATTATCCAGTGCCTGCTGAACCCGCAAATTGTAGCTTTCTTTGGTTTCTTCGCCCACACAGGCACCTTTACATTGGTGAATCTGGTAATGGAAACAAGGTCCCTGGGTATCGTACAAGCCGCACAGTTTCTGACAAAGTCCGTATTCTTCCATCAGCATCTCCACATGGTTCCTGCCCTCATTTACCGAACTGTAGGTGTACAGCGGGTTGAGTGAAGCGATGACCCGGGTAATTTTTAAATTCAGGTAACCTTCGTCATCAAAAAACGAGTACAATCCCTGGTTATAGAATGTCCTGCGTTGGGCGCGGTTGTATAATGGCTGGTGTTTTTTTATTTCGGATGATTCTAACAACAGCGCCACCAACTCATTTCCCGTCAGGGTGAATTGAACGTCGGTAATGGAATTGCGCATCTCGACTGCCTTTTTATTCAGGTTGTTGTTCAGGTGCGACAGAATCCGGTCGTGGATATTTATGGATTTCCCCACGTAGATCAGTTCATTGTCTTTATTATAAAAATAATACACACCCGGTTCTTTTGGCAGGTTTTCGATGAGTGATTTTCCTAACGACGACTGCATTCCGGTGAGGTTTGCTTTTTCGGGTTCACCTTCAATGCTGAGCAGCAGTTCAAACAACCTGGTGGTAGCCATGGCATCGCCTTCGGCACGGTGGCGGGCGTGGTTGTCTATTTTTAACGATTTGCAAAGATTGCCCAGGCCATAAGATGGTTGGCCGGGAATGAGTTTCCGGCAAAGTTTAATGGTATCAAGTGTTTGCCTCTGGTATTCATAGCCCAGGCTTTTGTATTCGTTGCGTATAAAGCTGTAATCGAAACGAACGTTGTGACCTACGATAATTCTGTCTTCGGTAATCTCCACAATCTTTTTTGCCACCTCATAAAATTTGGGGGCATCTTCCACCATCCGGTTGTTGATTCCTGTCATCTGGGTGATGCGGTAGGGAATCTTCATCTCCGGATTGATGAGGGTGGAAAAAGTCTCTGTTACCTTCGTCCCATCGTGTATCAGGATAGCGATTTCGGTAATTTTTTCAGTCGACGGACTTAACCCGGTGGTCTCAATATCGACAATGGCATACTGACTCATGAAGAATACAGCTTACAGGTTCAACTTCATTTGGATGGCCTGCACCTGTTTTTTAAGGAGCAACAATTCTTCGGCCATCTGGTCCTTTTCTTTGTTGGGTTCGGGTACTTGCGAACTGATGTAGTTTACAAATTTCCATATTTCCTTTACCTGGTTTACACCCAGATCGAATGGATCGTAATGGGGATTGAGCGAGTGAAGTTTCAGCGAGCCGGTGGTTTTGATGTTGTTCTCCACCACCTTAAATACAACGCCTTCTTCGTGGGTGAGAACGATGTAGGCATGGTGGTTTCGGATGAAATTCCAGTCCTGGATATATTCTCCCGTAACATACGAACCGTCGGGGATGGGCAGCATAGAGTCGCCACTGATCTGAAAGGTGCGGTATTTTTTCTGTTTCGATAAAAACGGAAGTTTAAAGGTAGGCAGTATGCGGATGTACTCAGGATCGGCATAGCCTACGGCATAGCCTGCCCGCGCTTTTTCGTTTACCAACTCGATGTTTTCCTCGTTGTTTTCGTCTACAGTCGTAGCCAGCACCCTTAGTTTGCTCCCTTTGATAAATACGTCGTAACCATTCTCCAACTGATGAAACTGACTCTCGGAGAGGGTACTCAGGTTGACTTTGACCAGGGTGTCGATGGCAATGCCAAAATATTCGGAGAACTGCATCAGTGCTCCGAGGTTGGGTGTCCCCACCCCATTCTCGTACCCGCTCAGGGTGGGGCGCTTCATGTTGAGTGTAAAGGCTACCTCGTCCTGGGTGCGGCTGCGGCGCTTGCGCAATAGTTTGATGTTGCTGTTGAAATACATGATGAAACTGTTTTTAGTTTAAAAATTTCTTAGCTAACGATGACAAAAGTTAAAAAAAATGATTATATTGCAATCAAATAAATGATTAAATAATAATCAAAAGTACAACATTAATTTTAATTGTCAAGTATTCTGACTAAAAAAATGGAAATAAATAACAGAACCATTGCACATTTTGATCTCGACACGTTTTTTGTGTCGGTGGAACGGCTGCATAACTCGGAGCTTATGGGCAAGCCGGTGATCATCGGGGGCATGTCCGACAGGGGAGTGGTGGCCGGATGCAGCTACGAAGCCCGTCGTTTTGGGGTGCACTCGGCCATGCCCATGCGGATGGCCAAACAGCTGTGCAGCGATGCGGTGTTTATCCGCGGCGACATGGAGCAGTATTCCAAACAATCGCGTTTGGTAACGGAGATCATCGCCGAGCAGGCTCCCGTGTACGAAAAGGCTTCCATCGATGAGCATTATCTGGATATCACCGGGATGGACCGCTTTTTTGGCTCACTCAAGTGGACACAGGAGTTGCGCGAACGCATCATCAAAAATACAGGATTGCCCATTTCCTTTGGCCTTTCGGTGAACAAAACCGTATCGAAGATGGCCACCGGACAGGCCAAACCCAATGGGGGCATCCATGTGCCGCAACAGCAGGTAAAGCCGTTTATGTTTCCGTTATCTATCCGTAAAATCCCCATGATCGGCAACAAAAGTTTCAGGTTGCTTCGCTCCATGGGCGTTTCCACCATCCAGACCCTCAGCATGATTCCGCCGGAGATGATGATTCAGGTGATGGGCAAAAACGGATTGGTGGTGTGGAACAAGGCCAATGGCATCGATCCCACGCCGGTGGTGCAATATTCCGAACGGAAATCCGTCAGCACCGAGCATACCTTTAATCAGGATACCACCGATGTGGTGCTTTTGCGTAACCTCTTGATTTCGATGGTAGATAAAATTTCTTTTGAACTGAGGAAGAAGCAGTTTCTTACCGGTTGTGTAACGGTTAAAATCAGGTATTCCAACTTCGATACCCATACCCTGCAACAGCAGTTGCCGTACACCTCTTTCGATCATGTGCTGATTAAAACGGCACTGAGCCTTTTCGAACGGCTTTATACCCGGAGGATGCTCATCCGACTGATTGGCGTTCGGTTTAGTCAGTTGGTGGGTGGAAACCAACAACTCGATCTGTTTGACGAAGACCCGCATATGCCGGATTTGTACAAGGCCATGGACCAGATTCGCCTGCGCTATGGGGCCAAGTCCATTCTGCGGGGGATCAGTTGTCGCCCGCCTTCGGTATAAGTCAGAGCTTTTCCAAAGTTTAAAGCTTTGGAAAAGTTTTTAAATCCACAACCATGTACCTTAACACACACTCCTACTACAGTCTGCGCTACGGCACCTGTTCCATCGAACAACTGTTAGAGCAGGCAACCGCATTGGGTGTGAAGTCGATGGCCCTCACCGACATCAACAACTCTTCGGGGATACTGGATTTTGCGCGGCTGGCGCAAGAAGCAGGTATCAAACCAGTGGCAGGGATGGAGTTCCGCGATGGCGATAAGTTGCTGTTTATTGGGATCGCCCGCAATAACAAAGGCTTTATGGAACTCAACGATTTCATGACCGCCATTAACCTGAAAGAGAAAGAATTCCCCAAAGGCAACATGAGCAGCTTACAGCAGGAGTTCTCGGAGGTTTTTTTGATCTACCCTTATGGCTTCAATCCTGAAAGAGAGTTGCTCGCTCATGAATACATCGGTGTAAAACCTGCCCAAATAAATCAGCTCATCAAAGTAAAAACCCGCGCACTTGAAAAAATGATGGCATTACAGCCCGTTACCTTTACCGATGAAGCTTCCTGGTACTTGCACAAAAATCTTCGGGCCATCGACCACAACCTGTTGTTAAGTCACCTGAAACCACACATGCACGCTCCTTCGGATGAGGTTTTTGTGTCGCCTGAAGCGCTTGAAAAGTCCTTTGAGGCTTATCCTCAACTGATAAAAAATACCCGGCAGCTGCTTGATAATTGTTCCTTCGAGTTTGATTATCAAAGCATTAAAAACAAGAAAACCTTTACCGGAAACCTGCAAGATGACCGGGTGCTGCTTGAAAAGTTAGCGTTGGATGGCTTCAAATACCGATACAAACCAAGCAATATAACAGCATTGAAGCGGGTGCATGGCGAACTTGAAATCATTCATCACCTGGGGTTTTCGGCTTATTTTCTTATCACCTGGGATATCATCCGGTACTCCATGTCGCGTGGATACTATCATGTGGGGCGGGGCAGTGGTGCCAACAGCATGGTGGCATACTGTCTTAAAATAACCGATGTGGATCCAATTGAGCTGGATTTATATTTTGAGCGGTTTCTCAATCCCAAGCGCACCAGTCCGCCCGATTTTGATATTGACTATTCATGGAAAGACCGGGAAGAGGTACAAGAGTACATTTTTAAGCGTTATGGCCGCAAGCACACAGCTTTTCTGGGAACCTCAGTTACTTTTAAAGGGAAATCCATTTACCGTGAGTTGGGAAAAGTTCATGGTTTGCCCAAAGGCGAGATTGATGCCCTGACGGCCAATCCCATGAAGGAAGTGGGCAAGAGCGAACTCACCCGCCACATCCATTCCATCGCGTTGATGATGACAGATTTTCCCAACCAACGCAGCATACACGCCGGTGGTATCCTCATTTCCGAAGAACCCATCACGGCCTACACCGCCCTCGATCTGCCTCCCAAAGGATTTCCAACTACGCAGTGGGATATGTACGTGGCCGAATCCATTGGCTTTGAAAAGATCGATATCCTCAGCCAGCGGGGCATTGGCCACATCAAAGAGGCTGTGGACATCATCCGGGCCAACCGCGACATCGAAGTGGATGTCCACCAGGTGGAGAAATTTAAACATGATCCCAAAGTACGCGATCAGTTGAGGAAGGCCGAAACCAACGGTTGTTTTTATATCGAAAGCCCGGCCATGCGCGGGCTGCTCAAAAAACTGCGTTGCGACAATTACCTTACGCTGGTGGCTGCCAGCTCCATCATCCGTCCGGGAGTGGCACGTTCGGGCATGATGCGTGAGTATATTCTGCGTTTTCATCATCCCGAAAGTGTGCGCTATCTGCATCCGGTGATGAAGGACCAACTGGAGGAAACCTTTGGCGTGATGGTTTATCAGGAAGATGTGCTGAAGGTGTGCCATCATTTTGCAGGACTCGATCTGGGTGATGCCGATGTGCTGCGCCGCGCCATGAGCGGTAAGTTCAGGTCGAAGAGTGAGTTTCAGAACATCATCGATAAGTTTTTTAACAATTGCCGTGAGCGTGGAATTCCTGAGGAGATCACACGTGAAGTGTGGAGGCAGATTGAGAGCTTTGCCGGGTATTCGTTTTCCAAGGCCCACTCGGCTTCGTATGCGGTGGAGAGTTTTCAGAGCCTGTACCTGAAAGCCTATTTTCCGCTGGAGTTTCAGGTGGCGGTGATCAACAATTTTGGCGGTTTTTACCATACCTGGGTGTATTTTTATGAGGCGCGTCGCCAGGGCGGGAATTTGCATCTGCCTTGTGTAAACCGCAGTTACGAAAAGACTTCCATTACCGGAAAGGATATTTTTACTGGATTTATCCATGTGGCCAGGCTTGAAACCAAGTTCACCAGGAAAATGCTTGACGAACGCGTGCAGAATGGACCCTTTACCGATCTGGAGGATTTGATACGGCGTGTGAATCCCGGCATGGAGCAGTTGATTTTGTTAATCCGTATTGGCGCTTTCCGGTTTACCGGAAAAAGCAAGGCACAACTGCTGTGGGAGGCGCACCTGTTTCAGAAAAGCACCAAGCCTGTCCCGAAAAACCTGCGGCTGTTCGAGAGCAGAAGTAAACAGTTTCAACTCCCGACCCTGGAGTATAACCCGTTGGAAGATGCCTACGACGAGATAGAATTGTTGGGTTTTCCGCTTACCATGAGCTATTTCGATTTGCTTAACACCTCCTTCCGGGGTGAAATTATGGCTTGTGAACTGGACAACAGGGTAGGTACTGTTGTGCGGATGGTGGGTTTGCTGGTCACCATTAAATATGTGAAAACCATCAAAGGCGAGCTCATGCATTTCGGCACCTTTACCGATGCCAGTTGTGAGTTTTTCGATACCACACACTTTCCCGATTCACTCAGGAACTATCCCTTTCGCGGACATGGCGTTTATCTGATTCTGGGCAAGGTAGTTTCGGAGTTTGGTTATGCATCGGTAGAAGTGATAAAGCTGGCGAAATTAGGAGTGAAGGGGGATCCCAGGGCAGGGTGAAATATAAAATTAAAAATCAGTACAAAAGACCAAATAACCACAAAGGTATTGCATTGCCCGCGGGAAATTCCATGTCATCTTTAACAACATAAGCATTAGTAAGGTTGCGTATTTGCTTTTGACTTTTTGACCGCCCTCCCACTTCAAATATATAATTTCCATCGACCTCAAAATCGCCAGATTTAGGTTGTCGAACCTGATGCCTTACTGCCAACTGGCTGAGAAAAAATGTCTCTCTTAAGGTGCCTTTGTCAGGTTGGCCAAAAGCCAGAGCATACATTAAATTGGTGTTATTCATGAAAATCTTTTCTGGCTTTTGCAGGGTCGCAATACTAATACCGGAGGGATACAACATACGAATCAAACGAGCCTCTTCTAAAAAAAAGAGATAGCTGGAAATGGAGTTGCGGTGGATCTGGCTTTTTTCTGCGAGTTTGATCAAATTGGGTTTAAATGGTACTTGCTGACCTACGATCGTAACCAGTTGCAGCATTTTTTTTGCGTTTCTAATATCAAAGCCTTTTAGTTCCGCCATATCAAATTCAATGATAAGTCGTATAAGTTGTCGCAGACGAAGGTGATAACCATCCATATCTTCCGCTGAAAAAGGATAGTAACCATAAGCCAAATAAGATTCGAAGTGCTCAATTGGCCTGAAGGTTGCAGGAAACAAACTTCGGATGTTTGCATTTGAGTTAACAATTTCTTCCAGTTTTATTACTTTTAGATCTATCACGCCATTCATTTGCAGGTATTCCCTGTATGATAATCCGAATAGTTCATAAACGATGGCACGGCGGCTCAAGTCTCCTTCTTGCTTTGAAATGTCGATGATGGACGATCCTGTAAAAATAATCTGTAAGTCCTTATAGCGGTCATAAAGGTTTTTAATTTCCCTCGCCCAATTGAGATACTTGTGAACCTCATCAAAAACAATAATTTTTCCGCCTTTATTGTAAAATTCGCGACCAGTTTCAACCAAACTGTGGGTAGTGAAATACAACTCATCTACAGAAAAGTAGGCGGCCTCACCAGGACTTAAATCCCTGCTTCGAAGCCATTGTAGAAGCAGGGTGGTCTTACCAGTCCCGCGAGCTCCCTTAATCCCAATAAGCCTGTTGTTCCAGTTGATTTCATGAAGCAAGTATCTGGTAAAGTTAAGTTGTACCTGCCCAATATACTTTTCTGATAATTCTAAAAGGTCGTTCATTGCACATGTGTTTGTGCAAATATATTAATAAGAAGCACATGTACATGTGCATAATAGAATTTTTGTTCTTTATTAATAGTTAGCATTTTTAATTCGGATACCTTCTTTCGGTACTTGCTATGTAGTAAATGATAAAAAAAATTAAAAAGCGCTTACTGAGTTTGGTTATGCTTCAAAAATAATAATGAAGCCGGTAAATCAGGGGTGAAATAATATCCTAGGGCAGTATTTCCTGCTCATAAAAGCATTAAATTCTTCACCCATTCATTCAACGCTTCTTCATGGTGACCC
Source organism: Bacteroidetes bacterium GWF2_41_31 (assembly GCA_001769215.1). Lineage (GTDB taxonomy): Bacteria > Bacteroidota > Bacteroidia > Bacteroidales > F082 > UBA6244. The sequence goes on along the minus strand of MEOL01000014.1, from coordinate 2,125 downwards.
AGATATAAATCAGGTTCAATCAGTTCTACTTCCATGAGTAAAAAATGGCCGTCTCTCCAAACGCCGTCAACTCTTTGGTAGAGGGTTGTGCTGTTTAAACGCTCTTGAATTATTTGCGCAATAGCTTGAATTTGTGGATCAACCGGGCAAACATGATATTGTCCGCCATAGTTAAATTGTACCCGGTAATCACCGGCTTGGGGTACTTTTTTAATGCTGTAGCTGTATCCATTGGCAAAATACAGGGTCGAGATTTCTCCGTTGGCGATTTCGGGTATAAATTCCTGAAGCAAATAAGGACGGTTTTGATAGAATTCTTCAATAAGTTCATCAAATCGCTTCCCTTCCTGATCCGTTATCACGAAAGTGTGATAGGAACCTCCTGAAATCATGGGCTTTAATACCATCGTTTTCCAACCTCGGTTGATGGCTTTCTGAAATACATTTTCATGGTGCTTGAAAATAAACTTCGTTGGAATGAGTTCAATTCCATCATCTTGTAGGTCCTGCAAATACCGTTTATCCATATTCCACCTGACAATATTCACCGGGTTGAGCAATGGAAGGTTGTTCTCCTCACAGAAATCAAGCATTTCGATAAACGATTCCGGTTTTTTAAAGTAATTCCAGATGGTACGGATGATGATGGCCTTGTAATTTCTGAGTATTGCGGAATCTGTATGAATCACCTTTTCCCAATCCAAAATATCAACATCAATACCTTGTTGAGTTAAACTTTTAATGGTTTCCTGATCATAAGGAAGCAGATCAGGCATTTCGGATGAGGTGAGAAATAACAGGACCATATTTTTTTGGCGCAAAAGTAGGCTATTGTCAAAATCAATCCGTAAAATCGGTTGGTATTCTTTTTCAGGAAAACACTATTTTTGCCTAAAATCATAAAAATGATCGACGCATCAACCATAGCCGACTGGAATGATCAGCTTTCCGGGGCATCAGCACAACAAATTGTAGCCTTCTTCCTGGAGAAATTTAAAGGTAAGATTGCCTTTTCCACAAGTCTGGGACTGGAAGACCAGGTGCTTACCCAAATGGTGGCAGACGTTGATCCTTCTACCCGGGTATTTACGCTCGACACCGGGCGGCTTTTTCCAGAAGCGTACGATCTGATGGATCGTACTTCCAAAAAGTACAAGATCAACCTGGAGGTTTTTTTTCCCAATGCCCACGAAGTTGAAGAAATGGTTACTCAAAAAGGCATCAACCTGTTTTACGACAGCATTGAAAACCGCAAGTTGTGTTGTCGGTTACGGAAACTGGTGCCTCTTGCCCGGGCCATGCAAGGGTTGGATGCCTGGATCACCGGCTTGAGGCGTGAACAATCGGTTACACGCGAAAACATGCAGGTGGTGGAGTGGGATGCCGGCAACAACATGCTCAAGATCAACCCACTCATCGACTGGACCGAAAAGCAAACCTGGGATTACATTAATGAACATAAAATTCCGGTCAACCCTCTTCATAAAAAAGGCTTTGCCAGCATTGGATGCCAGCCTTGTACACGTGCCATAGAACCCGGTGAAGAGACTCGTGCCGGCCGTTGGTGGTGGGAAAATCCGGAAACAAAAGAGTGCGGACTTCATAAGAAATAGGTGGTCTTTCACGGAAGTATCTATGAAAGTATACTTAAGCTGGCGGTACCCGGTATTGTAACCAATATCACCGTTCCCCTTCTGGGATGGTTGATTTGGGACGGTATTTTTGTCGGCGTCACCGCTTCCAAACAAATGCGGAATGCCATGATCGTTTCTTCACTGGTTATTTTTCTCCCCGCATACCACCTTACCGATAATAGTTGGGGCAATAACGCCTTGTGGTTCGCACTCAACCTGTTCATGGTCGCCCGTGGACTATTGATGTGGTGGATGTGTCAAAAAGTAAGAGTGACATGAAAAAGTATTGTAAACAGAAGCATCGGAACATGAGTATTTCGAACAGGTCTACCAATGACACCTTTTTGTAAAATCCTGTATATTAGATTAATGTATTAAAATGGAGATAATCATTCCTGGGGGATACCTACCTGCCGGTATTCTATGGTTAAAGCAAATAATTTTCTCATAAGTTTTTAACATTCTTACTTAAAATATCTTACTGTATTAAC
>MEOL01000013.1 GCA_001769215.1 Bacteroidetes bacterium GWF2_41_31 | reverse complement strand
GAGCTACTGGCGCGGCAGCGACAACGGCGATGGCAACACCAAGACCCAGGGAACAGTAACGTTAATCAGGTAAGGAGAAAAGACCATGAAAAGAGAAAAAAACATCGGATTGGATACTCAAAAACACACGCACGCGCGATGAACACCTGGAGGGGGTAAGGTAATTGTCATGCGTTACGCTATGGCTAAACGCGTGCCAGAGTTGGGCAATATTTCATTACCTTCGAAATCCAAAACTGATCTGTCAAATGAACATCACCATCATCACCGACAATAGGGAAAGAGCCTCCGGTATCCCGGAGCTACTGGTCGAAAAAGGGATCAATGTTATAATGAAACAATTGGCTGTGGGTGACTATATGATTGATGGAGATATTGTGATAGAACGTAAAACAAGCACTGATTTTGTACAATCTATCCTTTCGGGTCACTTGTTTGATCAATGTGCCAGGCTCAGGAAAACAGGCCGGCATTCGCTGATCATTGTTGAAGGGAATCCTTTTAATACGAGACATGACATCAAACCGGCAGCCATTAAAGGAGCGTTGTTATCTGTAAGCCTGTCGTGGCAAATCCCGGTGATCCGATCCTCTGGAATTGAAGACACTGTTCAACTCATGATCATGGCAGCTGCACAACAGCTCAATCTACCTGTATTTATTCGCAAAATGGGCAAAAAGCCAAAAAAGCATCAAAAACAACAGCATTATCTGATCCAAACCCTTCCGGGAGTTGGCCCGATGCTGGCACAAAGGCTGTTGGCGCATTTTACCAACATTGAACAAATTGTGCTCGCCGACATCGCCACACTGACTAAAGTCGATGGTATTGGAAAAAGGAAAGCAAAGCGGGTGTTTGAGTTTTTCAGGATAGAAGTTAAATAATACCTGATCAAACATCGAACATTTTAAATTAAGTGGTTTTTTAAAACCGCCTTAATATCCACCCTACGTGTTGGAAAAAACCCGGCTGACCTAATGTATAAGCCAGTGATTTACACTTAATTTTATAAGGCATACAACATCAGTAGCCGGATATCAATACCGAAACGCAGCCTCCATCATTTCTTGTTCAGCCATTGATATTCCAAGGCTTTTTGCTACTGTCTGCCAGCTGCTGACTGATAAAAGGACTTCATCCAGTATTTGCTGCATTTGGTTTTTCGTGAGTTGAAAGTAATCGCCAACGTGCAGTGCGAGATCGAAATCCAGGGCGTTATTTTCGGAATCAATATTGATTGCAAGCCCGGCTTTGTCAATAGAGGGATTAATGTCAAAGGCCGGTGATAAATGCCAGCCATCGGATTTAAGAATGAAGCCATGATTCCGTAAGTGGTCATCTGTGTTGGAAATAGCAATATTGAAAACGATTCTCCTCCACAGTTGATGAAGATCTATTTCGCTGTTTGCACCAGAATACTGTATAAATTCAACCAGATCAAGATAGCCGGGAGAGGTATCTTTGATGATATCTTCATTATTTCCGGTCATAGTCATAGCAGAAGAAAAATGGATTCTTTCGCCGTGATGCCTGTCAAACCGCTTGGTAAAAAAAGTATGAGACGAACCTGCAACCTGTTGAATGATTGATTCAGCCATTTCAATACCACAATTAACCGCTAACTTATAGGCCAGATATTCCCACAGCGCTTTATCAATGGTGTCATTCTTTGATGGAAATTTGGCAATCCAGGGGTGATTATTATCGTCCAGAATATTCGCTTTTGGTCTCGCCCCTCCCAGTGAAGATCCGGGAGCCATTAAAATAGCTAACCATTTACTAATTTCATTGCTTTCTTTATCCGATTCAATAACTTCAACCCCGTATTGTAATTCACGAACAGAAGACCAGTGAGGTGTAGGAAACTCCTGATTATCATCTAAAAACAAACCTTTGGGATCAGTTTTAAATCTCAAAGCACCCATACGGCCTTCATCGTAAACCCCCAACAGAAAATCGATGTCGTATAATTTATTCGGATTTCTATCTTCTTCCTTTGCCAGTATTGTTTCCCTTCGTTTCATCAGCGTTCGTCCCCAGGTGTCCGGCATGGAATCCATAAAAACACCAAAGTTGTCTTTTTTAGCGGGGAATTGCTGACCGGAATACCAGCCTATATCCGGATCAATCAGATATTGTTCTTTTGATTGAAGCCACCCTTTATCGTATTCAAAGCTAAAAGATTTTCTTCCTTTGCCCTGATGCGCAGAAAGCACCCCAATTGGCTTGGCTTCCGGCATTCCCAGCCAGTGTGCGTAAACGTATATGTCTTTTTTATTTGTATTCATTTCCCAAAAGTCCAAGATCCTGTAATTTTCTTCCAAGCTCATCATCAGCGGCCAGCTTGAGAAAATCGTCCTGTAATCCCAAAACTCGCAACACATTAAAAAGAGCGCCAATGGATGTGCTGGCATTTCCTTTTTCCAGCAGATAAAGTGTATTACGTGAAATATTTGCCCGCTCCGCAACCTGAATTGTGGTCAGATTGCGCCGTTTCCTCGCCAGCTTAATGTTCTCTCCAAGCTGTTCCAGCATCCTTTGATGCTTTGGTAAAATAATTTGTTTTTTGCGCTTCATGATCGATATGTACTATATTTTACGCAAACATACGATTTATGTACTAAATATGATACATTTATTAATGTTTTTGCCTTTTCTATGTTTAGGTTTACCAACCTTGATGTTGGCATTGTAATTCAATTAAAGTTCTAAATCATACTTAATAAAATCTTTTTAATAACTAACAACTGGCATAACTGGCACAAGTCCTTCGACTCTTGCCTTGATCCATTAGAAGCGGTTAGAAACAGGTTCAGTTATCAGATTTGCGCTGGTTTTTTTGTTGTTGTTTGGAAAGGTGATTAAGTGGTAATTGTCACGAGTTACGCTATGGCTTATCGTGCGCCAGAGAAGGGGAAATATTAATTATTATATTTGAAAAAATATTGTGTTTCATGCAACCAAATGGCGATTGCTAATCCCTATTAATACTATGTAAAGATTAAAAATCAATTACCAGAATATTTTATTACTTTTATTGGGTCTTCTTTTGTGGCAATCGGTATTATAGGCAGAGGGGTTTGCTATACGGGAATAAGTTAATTTATTTAAATCAATGGTTTTAATTGAAAACACTTTGTTGAAAACATAAAACGACTATAAATGACAGTTCAAAGGAAACAAATTAGAATTCAGGAGTACAAATTAAGCGAATGATTATGAAAAGCAATAGAACTTATTTAATTCTTATTTGCATTCTTTTTTTTTTAACTGGTCATGCTCAAAATAACAAGGCTAATACCTGGTATTTTGGTGGGTATGCAGGGTTGAATTTTAATAGTGGAATACCTGTTCCGCTAACAGATGGAGCCATGAATACAGGGGAAGGGTGTGCAACTATTTCTGATACTGATGGCAGTTTATTGTTTTATACAGATGGTATTACTATTTGGAACAATCATCATCTGATAATGGAAAATGGTTCTGGTTTAATGGGGAGCAGCTCTTCAACACAGTCTTCGATTATAGTTCCAAAACCTGGTTCGGACTCATTGTACTATGTCTTCACCGTTCCATTTTGCAACGATCCAGGCGATTTGTACTATTCTATTGTTGATATAAGTCTCAATAATGGATTGGGAAAAGTAATTGTTAAAAATGTATTTTTATACCAGCCAGTTACTGAAAGAGTTACCGCTGTTGATCATGCTAATGGTACAGATGTATGGGTAGTTACACACTTGAGAGATTCAGATGCCTTTTGTTCCTTTTTGGTCTCAAGTGCTGGGGTTAGTACGACACCTGTTATTAGTCATATAGGTGCAGTTCATTTATCAACAACAAGTTACATTGGTTATCTAAAAATTTCACCCGAGGCAAATTATATCTCTGTAGCTATTTGGGGAAACTTATATCTGGTTGAGGTATTTGATTTTAGTGATGTTACTGGGCAAGTTACGAATGCAATATCAATTTCTGGATATGGTCGTCCATACGGGATAGAATATTCTCCTGATGAATCAAGGCTTTATTTTGGGGCGAATTTTGATCATCAAATAATTCAAATTGATTTAACTGCAGGTACGCCTAATGAGATTATAAACTCGGCAACTGAAATCTATTCAAATACAGATGAAAAATATGGAGCATTGCAATTAGGCCCTGATCAAAAAATTTACGTAACAATGGAAGATAAGAATTATTTGGGGGTAATTAACTATCCAAATGCGCTTGGAACTGCTTGCGATTATTCTCCTTCAGCTGTACTTTTAGGTGGAGGAACTATTGGAAAGCTTGGGCTACCTACTTTCATACAAAGCTATTTTCTAGCAAATATTACTTATCAAAACGAATGCTTTGGAGACACAACTTTATTTGAATTGTCAATTATTGGCGATGTTCAGTCAGTCACCTGGGATTTTGGTGACCCAGCCTCCGGATCTAATAATTCATCAACTATATTTAACCCAACCCATCTTTTTACATCACCAGGTAACTTTACGGTCACAGCTTCTATGATTTTAAATGATGGTACATCTGAGGTTTCTACGGTTGAAGTTATTATATATGATTTCCCACAGGTAAACCTTGGAAATGACACCATTATCTGTGGATCACCGAATATTACGCTTGACGCAGGCCCGGGATTTGTTAGTTTTTTATGGAATACAGGCGATACAACGCAGACTATCACGGCCTCCAGTTCTGGAACCTACCATGTAATGGCCAGCACTGATCATTGTTCATCTTTTGACACCATAAGTATCAATTTTCAGTCATCTGCCGTTGCAGATGCAGGATCAGATGAAGGTGTTTGTCAATTTGAATCATACGATTTTTCAAATTCATCCACACTCCCCTATGCATCGAACTTTGACTCCATCAGGTGGACCGGGGGCTTAGGAACCTTTAGTGATACTGGAATTCTTTACCCGGTTTACTCACCCGGAATCAATGAAACTGGTGTAGTCCAACTTAGCCTTGTTGCCTATGGAACACCTCCTTGTAGCAATGACACATCTTCCATGGCCCTCACCATTCAGGCTTTGCCTTCGGTTGATGCAGGAATAGATGATGTAATTTGTGAAACGGAAAATTTTACTACCTCACCTACGGTCGATGCGTATGCTTCGGTACAATGGACATCACTGGGAGATGGCATTTTTGTCAATCAAAATGACCTTATCTCTGAATACATACCGGGAAATGGAGATGTCCTGACGGGAAATGTAAGTCTTATTTTGAGCGTAACACCGGTTGCTCCTTGTTCCAGTGTGGTTTCGGACACCCTGGTGATTGCTATCGATCGATCGCCAACTTCATTTGCCGGGTATAACAGCACCTTTTGTCTTGAGGGGTCGTTTATTTTAGATAATTCAGATACAACCAATTCAGGAATGCTTCTTTGGACGAACAATGGCGGTGACGGAACTTTTGATAACAGTGCATTACTTCATCCTACCTATACTCCGGGTGCTAATGAATTGCTGGCCGGGACAATAACACTTTCCTTAATTGCTTATCCGCAAGGCGCATGTACTGAATCTGCCACTTCTGATATTGTCCTTGAAGTTCAGGCCGTTCCGGTTGCCAATGCAGGTGGAGATGCCACTATATGTGAAGGAGCAACTGTTACGTTGGCTGGTAATGTTAGTCAGAACTCATCACTTTTGTGGAGTACCCTAGCCGGAGATGGCGTATTCTCAAGCTCCACGACAGAGCAAACCGAATATATTCCGGGGTCCTTAGATATCGCTTCAGGCTCAGTAGTTTTGACTTTAACAGCCTATCCCATTTCACCTTGTGCATCGCCTGCTGTATCCGGTATGACACTCAATATTAATGCAAATCCTTTAGCCAACGCTGGTTCCCCAACCGCAATTATATGCGAAGGAGCAAGCTATACCTTGTCGGGATCGGCACAAAACTTCACAGCGATACAATGGACCAACAATGGAGGTGATGGAAACTTTGATAACACCGCCATTCCCAATGCCACCTATACGCCCGGACCCAGCGATATCGCCAATGGGGTTGTAACGCTTACATTAAATGCCTATCCGGAATTTCCTTGTACGATTCCTGCCACCTCTGACCTGGTACTCAGCATTCAACAAGCCTGTACTGTGGATGCCGGGGGTATTCAATATACCTGCCAGGACGTCTACTTCAATTACTCCCGATCCCTGACGCCGCCCACGGCCTCGGGGTACTCCTCCATCATGTGGTTTACCACGGGAGCAGGTCATTTTGATGATCCCACGCTGGTGACCCCAACCTATTTCCCCGATCCTTCGGAAGGGGTCACGCAAAACGACACTTTAATCATGACCATGGTAGGCTATGGACTTGCGCCCTGTGGCAACGACACCTCCACCGCCCAGCTGATTGTCATCCCCGGTGCCTATGCCCAGGCCGGATCCGATGAGAACTCCTGCTTTGGGGATCCCTATGATTTTGCCAATTCTACCGACTCGGCCTTTGCTACCCACTATGCTACCCTGCTGTGGTCCACCAGCGGGACAGG
>MEOL01000012.1 GCA_001769215.1 Bacteroidetes bacterium GWF2_41_31 | reverse complement strand
TTATGAAAATGAGTATTTTAGTTCCAAATATTAATCACTGTGGAAAGAAAGAATTGTCTTTTGAAGTCCGCCACAAAGCATATGCATGCCCGTTATGCGTCATTTTAAGTGCGGCTCTATAACATTCAGGTTAGAAAAAAACTATGATATTGAGTTTGATTAATTTGTTTAAACATAAATAAAAACAAAAATGCAGTACCTACTGAGTTTGAAAATTATACCAGTTCTTCTTGTTCTAGCTTTTTCACAAATGGGTTTTGGACAATCAATTACGATAGATAAATCCTCCGTAGGGTTAATCGCCTGGGATGATGAAAATTATGTTGGGACAGGATTTGTTTTAAATAATAAAAGACAAGTTGTTACGTGTGCTCATGTAATTGACACCAGCCATGTAATTTATTATACACCGATCAGGTCAACTCCCAACGTGTTAGAAAAGCATAGATTAAAACTAGTTAAGTTATTACCAGAATACGACCTTGCTCTTTTGGAGAGTGAAGATGATTTATGTAATAATCCACTGATTAATTCTGTCGATTTTAATTTTAGACCTAATCAGCATCTTTTTTACCTTGGGTACAACGTAAAGACAAGTAATGTCAATCATAAAAATATCCAAGCTAACAATGCAATTGTTTCTAGTATTGGAAAAACATTTGATAAAGAAATAGCAATTGACTTTATTGAATTTGTTGGAGTGGGACTTCCTGGGTATTCTGGTGGCCCTGTAATCAATGATGATGGGAAAGTAATTGGTATAATGAGAGAAGCATGGCTGAAACAAGGAATTAAAGGAGGCGAAGTACAACTAATAAACAGAGCATTTTCTATTTTCCCAATTGTTAATTCAAAGTAATTGACAGAACTATATAGTACATCCAATTGCAAAATAAGAAATGAACCTCAATTGTTTGAAAAAAAACGAACGCATAACTTCAGCTACCCGTCAAGTGCGGCAGCAGTGGTTTTCGGTGGGTATCTTTCCGCTCAGGCTGCATTTCGGCTTGACAGGAAACCGCCCGCAATCCGCCCCTGCGTGTAGCTTCCTACGTTATGGGCAAGTTAATGAACTGAATATTAAAACGAAATAAAAATGTGTTACAATTTATTAGAATGTGTTACTATATGGGATATATTTTCCCTTATTCTTGGAATAGTGCTGTCAGCATTTACAGCCATTTTTATTATTCGATTCTTTAGACCAAGAATCTGTATAGGAATCCCGACAAAGGACGGAACAACATTAAAAATTCCTGTTAGAAATGATAGTAAATGTTTTGCAGCAGTAAATCTTCGAATTGAAGCAGCAGCAGTCTTAAACGATCAAACATATCATCTTGATTTTGACAGAATTGACTTCTTAATGCTCTTGCGTAATAAAACTTATGAGACTAGAGAAACACCCTTTGAAAGGACTTATCATGCAATTGATGTAGATGAATACACCAAGAGTATTGCTCCGAATTGTCAAAACATGAATGATTTCTTTAATTTTTTGAATAATAATCACTCCTATTTAAGAGTCAGGGTACATGCCTATCATGAATTTACAGGATTTGGGAAAGCGTTCCAAGCTAAGTTCAATTTTATTAACAATGTGAGATTTGAACCCAATGAAAGGGATAATAATTGTAGAAATTGAAAAATAACCAGCCCATAACAGCACCTATGCCCAATAGCCTATGAAAGTGCAACTTGAAACCGTGTACCCCGCAGAAACACTGTACCAGTTGACAGTGTCGAACCCCGCAAGACGGCTACTGGGCATAGCTGCAAACCGTTATGGGCAAGGTTAAGAAACTGCACAGCGGACAGACGTGAGAATCATAAGCAATTCGGATTGACAGTTCTTGGCTGATACGACTGACAAAAGAAATAAAAAAGTGGAGACCAGAGACCACTCAAAAAACGGGGCGTCACCGAAAAGTCTTACGAGTAGGGCAAAATAAATAATTAAACGATGAAAGTTTTCTATTTTAGGTCTTGCAGAACAATTTCTACGATCGGAACTAAGAGATTCCTTTTCTTATTGGCAGTGTTTGTATTTTTCTGCCAAAATTTGTATTCTCAATGTAAATTAGAGAGAAAAACAGACGATTTTTCTACAAAGAAAACTGTCTATTCGCCTGATGTCACCCTTGTTAGTATTGAACCTTTTGGAAGCGGAAAGTTCTTTTGGAATTTGGATATGAGTTTTTATAAAGAAGATAGCACATTAGTGCTTTATATTACTCATGCATCCCAGTCCTATTCTAGTAGAGTATTTTCAATATTTTTTAAATTCAAAGATGGTACGATAATAAAAAAATCCGAGTCTGTTAATTCAAGTGATTACGCTCCAGGCAATCCTTATCGTTACACTTTTACAGTATTTTCATTAACAAAAGATGAATTAAAGATTTTCGCCATGACAGAATTAGAGAAATTTCATGCGGAATTCACTCAATTTGATGCTTATCCTGTTATTGAAAAGGAAATAAAGAAGAAAAGTATTGAAAAAATTAAAAAAGACGCTTCATGCATGCTTCTTGAATTTAAATAAATATTTTACACTAATAAAAAAATTATAAATCATGAAAAAATTATTTTTCCTTTTGGTTATCACCACAGTACTTATTTGTTCAAGTACTTTTGGACAGTCTCAAACTCAAAACAAATTCTACTATGCAGAAGCAGTAATGGCATCAACTAGTGATGGCATTGGATGCAATATTGATTTTGGCAAGGATTATGTAATTCCAGTTGAAAAAAAAGATGAAATAATAAAAAAAATCAGAGAATTTAAAAATGGCGTTGATATTGTGAATTATTTGAGTGATCTTGGTTGGGAATATGTTGACAAACAGGTTGTTTTTGAGGTTGTTCCGCGGATAAATTACCAAGCAGTCCAATCCCGCTATTGGATTTACACATTTAGAAAGTTGAAATAAGAAAACTTACGATCTAATAAACTCTATTTTATATAGATATCAAATATTCGGGTATATTTTGTTTGGGTGAATAAATATAAGAATTGCAGCAATTCATCAATTGTATTGTCATCAAGTGCAATATGGAAGAAAACCAAGCCCATAACAAAGTGTAGCAACAATAAGGGTTTCAGTGGTAATTGGAGCATTCTGCCCCGCTCAAACTTCGATGTCGGTAGACAGGAAAGTAGCCCGCAATCCCTTACTGCTGCTACACTCAGCCGTTACCAGTAATGCTAAGACGGTCGCGATCAGACGTGCAAATAACAATTGAGATAATAAAATGGAGAATACAGCGCAATTTTGTAAAATAGTTAGACAACGGTCTTTAGAAAATAAACATGCAATTGACTTACTTTCAAGAACTGGACTTACTGGACAAGTGATGGCGGTGCTTAGACAAGAACTTGACTCAATGGTTAGAGTAATTTTTCTATTAAGCCAAACTATTGACGAAAGAAATCACTTGATAAGCCTCACTCTTTCTGGGCAAAAATGGAGACTTAGAAGCAATGCGCAAGTGACAGATAAGCAAATGGTGGAATTAGCTGACACGTTAAATGGCTGGACAAAGTCGGTTTACAAATTTGGTTGTGCATTCATTCATCTTTCGACATTTCATGACTATGCTTTCAACGACCCTTTTGAAAATCTGGGATTAGACGAAATTAATTCAATCAAGACACATTTAAATTACTATCACGGTTTCCCCATGACAGACGGCTTGACAATGAGTTCAATTTCATTTTATTTACCAAGAGTCTTCGACAAAATAGAAAGCAATTTGGAATCCTATATTCAAAGTTTGGAAGCACAGCGGACAGATTTTTACTAAAAATATTGCGATAATGACGATCAATAGAAAGATAAATTTGAGACAATCCAACGAACTGACGGAAGCACTACTGGTAACATCAGCTACCCGTCAAGTGCGGCAGCAGTGGTTTTCGGTGTGCATCTTTCCGCTCGGGCTGTTTTTCGGCTTGACAGGAAATCGCCCGCAATCCGCCCCTGCGTGTAGCTTCCTACGTTATGGGCAACCTTTAAGACAGACATAAATTAAAACATGAAAATTAAAACTGACATTTACGACATTTATGAAACCGGGTCAATAATTTCAATTAATAAAAAACCCATTGATTTTATTTTTGAAGGCTTGACTTTTAGGTTCATTTTTGAAGACGACAGCACCAAGGAAAAAAATATACTTCGTGCAGAAAATCTACCTGACGGACAAAAAGGACTTAACCTTATTTTCTCAAATTTCAATGAGACTTTAGGGGTTGGTAATACAGTTCCAATCCCAATTGGCTGGATTCAAGGGAGAAATCTATACTTGAATTACCGTATTTACTGTTTGACACCAGAGTCAGACAAGTTAGTTCATTTCACATGGTATTTAGGGGAGGTGCGCAATGGATAATAGTGTAAATAATATTGCGGAGATAAACAAAGCTCTTGCAAAAAACTATATTCACTACGACCCAAGTAGAACTGATTATTCAGTTAATAGTTTTGAGTTAGAATTAATTGAACAAACGGGTAGTTCAATTTGGAAAGATGTCTTTTTAGCATGTTTAGGTCTAGGTGTGCCCTGCATCATAAATGCAATACACGACTATTCTAGTTTGCCAGAAGATTCAAAAAGTTTTACAGCAGACATATTTTTAAATTCATTGTTTGGAGGCTTGTCAATAGTCCTTGGAATAATTTCTCTAATAGTTTGGCAAAAAAGCAAAACAAGTTTTAAAAAGGTAATTGCAGACATTAAGAACAAACCGAAATATGAAATGCCGAACAAATCATAATAAAAAGGCAGCCCATAACAGCACCTACAAGAAATTGGCGGTTCAGTGGTTAAATGAAGCTTCGTGCTTCGTATTAAGTTCAGTGTTGGTAGACAGTTTTGTGCTTCGAAATCGCCAACTTCTTGTAGCTGCAAACCGTTGGCAACAAGCCTAAAAGAGACCATCGATGACAAGATTAATTGAAATAGAATTAGAAAAATATTTATCTACAAAGGAATATAATCCGTCACCTCATAGACTGAATCCTTCTGAGACACCCGTTTCTGAAAGAATGATTCCAATTGTTTATTCTTGTGAAAACTGTGATTATCAAATATCATTTAAACCAGATGATTTCAAAAAACATAATGATTCAAAAAATACAAATCTTCAAAAAAATGATAAGACAATCATTGATAAGTATATCAAGAATTCCACTGACCTTTATGCTTTATCTACATTAGACTTTTATTGCCCAAATTGTAATCAGCCAACTATTATTTTGTTTAAAGGTGAGTCATCAGGGTATTGGGGCATATTTGAATTCGAGATTGAAAAAATACTAGGATTAAAAAATGCATAATAGAAGTGACTCAAAATTTTAAGATATTAGAATCAAACCCTATTTCAGGAAAATTTGACGAAAAACATTTCGGCAATACTGATACAAATCCTTTATGGATTAGATTCAATTTTCGTGATTCCTCGGATTGGGTTGGTTCATTCGCTAGTGGAGGTATTGGTCTTATCAATAGAAAAATCATCGAAATGAAAAATACTTCAAAAGTTGGAGTATTGACAAATGGAGCATTTTATCTAATTAATGTAAGTTTGGGAGAATTAATATTCAAGCCAGACCAAGGATATTTTACTGATTTTGATTTAATACCTGAAACAGAATTATTGATTTTAGCCACTAATTGGGGACTTTATATTTTCAAAGATAAAGAGATAATTAAAGAAATAAGACCTGACTCTATAGATGGAGTAAGATTCAAAAAAAGGAATGAAAATTTATTGACTGGCGAAATCTGTGAGCCTTCTAAAAATGGAAATAATTGGAGTGAATTTGTGTTTAACATACAAACATTGAAATTGAATTGGAAAAAATATGAATATTAAGAAAAGGCCAGTTGCCAACACTGCATATACTTTATGGCGGGTTACGTTATGAAAATGAGTATTTTAGTTCCAAATAAAAATCAGTGCGGACAGAAAGATTTGTCTTTTGAAGTCCGCCACAAAGCATATGCATGCCCGTTATAGCCAATACTACAATAGTGCTTCAATCAACTTTTCGTCCCTTACAAGCATCAGGTTTGCGCCCATTT
>MEOL01000011.1 GCA_001769215.1 Bacteroidetes bacterium GWF2_41_31 | reverse complement strand
TACATAATAATCAGCTAATTACAAAGTAATTGGCTGATTATTTTCCTTAACTAATTGACATTGACCGGCAGGCAGGCGGTAGGCTGGAATCCCCCAAAGGGGGAAACTGTCGCGGCCTACTTATATTTTTAGGTCTTTTCCAGTAAAGTAGTTAGGGTGCAATTACGTTCACTATTAGATTTTCTCTTTTTCCTTTCCAAACTTCTGACTTCTTACCCTTCTCAAATCTGTTTAATGAATACAGAATGAGATCCTTCGCAAGCTCAGGATGACAAAAAAGTGGATCGCTGATTTTACACCTTCAACCTTTCAAACCTTCCTGACCTTTAATTATTCTGATCACCTCTATAAATCTCCTCAATCAAGTGATTGTATTTAATCATGATGGGTTTTCGTTTGAGCTTTTGGGTAGGAGAGAGGTCGCCACTTTCAGGCGTCCAGCTTTCGCAGATGAGTTTAAAAACCTTTATCTGAGCTACCTTTTCAAATTCTGCATTGTATTTTTCAACTTCTTTTTCATAGCGCGCAATCACCTTTGGATGTCTCACCAAATCAACGTTGTCCACATATTTCACTTTGTGAAGAGAACACCAGTTGTGAAGAAAAATAAAATCGGGAACGATGAGTGCACCGGTAAAACGTTCGTTTTCGCCAATCACAATCAGTTGATCAATAAACTGCGATTCTTTAAATTTGTTTTCCACCACCTGAGGAGCCACATATTTTCCTCCCGACAGTTTGAAAATTTCTTTCTTCCTGTCTGTGATGCGCAACATACGATTTTCGTCTATTTCTCCAATATCGCCGGTGTGGAACCACCCATCTTTGTCGATGGCTTCTGCGGTAAGTTCAGGCTCTTTATAATACCCTTTCATCAAATTTTCTCCTTTACAAAGAATTTCACCGTCTTCGGCAATCTTTACATCAATTCCAATGGGTACAATACCGGTTGAACCGAATTTTACCTGTGGGTAAAATGAGTTGGTAGCCGAAACGATTGGCGACATTTCCGTAAGGCCAAAACCTTCCTGAACAAAGATCTTTGCGGCCCAGAAAATACGCGCCAAACGGGGTTGCAACGCTGCACCACCCGAAATCACACCCTTGAGTTCACCGCCAAGGGCTTCCCTCCATTTACTGAAAACAAGTTTGTTGGCCAGTGCCAGTTTCATATTGTACACCAGGCTGCGTTTTTTGGGATTTGGATCGTATTTGTCGCCTACTTTCACAGCCCAGAAGAAAATCGCCTTTTTAGCTCCTGTTAACTCACGTCCTTTGTTGATGATTTTATCGTATACCTTCTCAAAAACACGTGGCACTGTGATAAAAGTATTGGCCTTTATTTCGGACATGTTTTTGCCGATGGTTTCAATATTTTCCGCATAATAAATGCTTAACCCTTTGGATTGCCACAGATAATTACCCACGCGCTCAAGTACATGCGACAGGGGCAAAAAGCTCAGGGCACGATCGCCGGGGTTCAGGTAGGTGACAAACTGATGGGCCAACAGGAAATTGCTTACCACATTGCGGTGTGTCAGCATAACGCCTTTGGACAAACCGGTGGTGCCGGAAGTATAAATCAGGGTGAGTAAATCTTCGGGATCGACAGCTTTTTTTCGTTCTGTTAACACCGGGCGCAATTCATCTTCTCTCTTTACACCCAGCGCTTTAATCTCATTCCAGTTTTTAACACCCTTGACCTCGTCGATGGTGTAGATTTCTTTCAGCGTGGGTGTTTGGTCGAACAGTGGTTTGATTTTGGTATACATTTCTTCGCTGGAGACGATGATTATTTTGGAATCAGAATGAGCCAAAATATGCAGATAATCGTTGTCGCTGATGGTTGGGTAAATCCCCACATGTACGCAACCGATTTGCGACATGCCAAAGTCGATGAAGTTCCATTCGGGCCGGTTGTTCGAAATGGTGGCGATTTTATCGCCCTTTTCGAAGCCCATGGCCAGCAAACCCAGACTAAATTCGTCAACATGTTTTCTGAAGTCGGCGGTGCTGAATGATTCCCAGCGGTCGTTTCTTTTTACCGCAAGGGCAATCTCCTTTGGAAAATGCGCTTCGGCATAGGTTAGTAAATCGAAGGTGCGGGTGATTTCGGTCATATGAACAAATTACTTGTGAATAATTAACTGTCCAAATGTAAGATATTTTTTAATCCCTGCCTAATTCGTATTGCGGCGATGCCTGCCTTGATTTCGTGGGCCGTTACGGTGTTTTCTGTCGTCGGTGGGTGATTGTTGATTTTTAAAAAACCTGTTTTTTGGCCATTGACTGATTCTTTCATTCTGATCTGCGTTTAGCAATGGTTCCAGCTCATCCTGTAATTCCATAAAAAGGTCATGCTGATTGCTTTTGTAATCTAAAAGCAGGTCTTGGTTTAATTCGGCATATTTTTTTAATATGGGTTCTACCTCATCTAATTGTTCAGGCGATGGATCGATCACCCGAAGGAGATGGTGGTGAAAACCCATGGTGGTGTAATAACTTCGCATATCTTCCACCTTTGACTTAATCATCCTTCCACTGACTAAAAAACCAATGGCAAAGCCAATGAGCAGTGTAATGACCAGGAGGATTGTATTTCTTATTTTTTGGTTCATGGCGATTAGTTTAAGTAACTAAAAAGTTCTTCGTTGGGTGAATATCCGGTGAGGCCGTAAAGGGCGTCCAATCCGAGTGATCCATCAGTGAAATAAATGGTTATCAAAATAAGCAGGATGGCGGCTACACCGCTCAACGCGATGGCCCTGAACAACTTAATAAAATCATCCTGTTGGTAAAAACCGTATATTTTTGAAATGATTTCGTTGCTAAAATCTGATGAAAAATCAGCCTGATAGCCTGAAAGCCTGGCTCTTATTTGTTCCAGAACTACTTTTTCATTTTGTAAACCCGAATCCTTCTGTAATGCCAGATCAAGCACCTTTTGTTCTTCCGGCGAAAGATTTTCATCATAAGACCGATGTAGTAATTCTTTAGCGTTGTCCATGGGTATGTGTTGTTAAATTGAACATTTCTTTTAATTTTTGTTGGGCCCTCGACAGACGCGAAAGCACTGTGCCTATGGGAATTCCAAGCATGTCGGCGGTTTCTTTGGTCGAGTAGCCCTGAATCAATCGGATAACCACAACACTTCTAAAATCAGGTTCGAGCTGTTTTAAAGCGGTTTCAATTACCTCTTTTTCATCTTTCCTGGTGCTCTGGTCGTCATCGGCCATCTGCCATGCTGTTTTATTATCGAAATCAAGCCAGCGGTGTTTATTTCTTTTTTTCAACGCGTTTAACGATAGGTTGATCGCGACTCGTGTGAGGTAAGTTCCCAAAGCTGCTTCTCCTTTATATTGTTTCATGGCGTGATAAAACCGGATAAATGTTTCCTGACCCACATCTTCGGCATCGGCTGTATTTCCCAGCATTCCCACAACGGTTCGTGCCACACTTTTTTGATGATGTTGTACAATTCGCTCAAAGGCATTTTTGTTTCCTGAAAGAGCCTGTTGAACCAACAGGAGATCATCCGCGTATGTCTTTGATGAATTGGTCAACTAAAATCGTTTTGAGATTTGACAATCAAAAGTAGTATTTGATTCCGTACGTGGACACTTTTTAAAAAAGAGATCCCACATAATACCAATATCCTGCACAAAGTAACGTGCCTTACACTGATATAGAAACAATCATCAGCGGAATGACTTCTTTGCGATTGGGATAATAATTGCGAAGTAGAAAAGCTCCAGGTATCAATGAAATTAAAACAGGTTTCAATAGGATGAAGGTCATCATCCCGTAGCGGAGGCTCATTTTTACCAGTAAACGGTTTTTTCGGGTGAACTTCCTTTTTTCTTCTGATTCTTATTCTGGTAGGGAATAAATCTGATTGACTTGCAGTCGGATAAATCCGGATGCAATGGATGTACTGTTAACCTGTTCGTTGTAGATGAATAAAACTAAATAGAATCAATCCATTGCAGTCTGGCTTTAGCCGACTGCAACCCTTGTTGGTACTACTGTTTATTATTTCAAGACCTTATTGCAGTCTGGCTTTAGCCGACTGCCCCCCCCTTCTGTTTAAGCAACTGTTATATTGTGAAAAGGGAATTTCAAAAACGTGAGATTAAAAAATAAATAGTATTATATAGCGAAACTTTGTAATTAAAATTCAGAATATGTACCTTTGACACTGCAATGTGTATTGATAATACAAATTCCATTTCCACAAAGAGATCTACGCACAAAAGATTATATCAATTTAAAACCTACAGATCCATGAAAAAAGCAGCATTATTCTCTCTTGTCGTCATCCTCCTGATGGGATGCATTCAAAAACCTGCAACAGAAAAAAAGAACCCCAATGAGCGGCTTACCATGGCCACCATTTTTGTTGAACATGCACCTGAATACAAGGCTTTGTGCTATCAGGCATACAACCTGGCCGGATTTCGGCTCAACGAAATCGTAAAAAACAACACTGAAAACAACAAGCTGGCTGTCGTGCTCGACATTGATGAAACCGTGTTGAACAACATCCCTTATCAGGCAAAGCAAGTACTCGATACCATTGGATACCCTACTTGTTGGAGCGAGTGGGTTAATCTGGCTGTAGCAGAACCGGTTCCCGGTGCAAAGGAGTTTTTAACCATGGCCAACAACCTGGGAGTGGCCATATTTTATGTCTCAAACCGCAAAACAACCAATCTGGGAGCCACCATTAACAACTTAAAGAAATTCGACCTGCCCCAGGCCGATTCGTTACATGTCATGCTTAAAGTAAATGACAACGAAAAAGAAACCAGACGTCAGAAGGTGCTTGCAGAGGGTTACAACATCGTACTGCTGTTTGGCGATAACCTGTCTGACTTTTCTTCCGACTTTGAAATCAGCGACAACACCGCACGCAATGATACAGCAATAAGTCAATCAGCTCAATTTGGCCACAGGTACATTGTGCTGCCAAACCCTGGTTATGGAGCCTGGACCCAGAATTTGGGCTTATACAACTCCGGTTTAAATCAGGATTCGCTTCAACGCTCGCTTATGTCCGGGTTTGAGTGTGACGAACCGGTTAGAAGCGACAAGTGAAGGAAATCATAGCTGTTACTGGAGCCACCGGCCATGTGGGGGCTAATTTAATCAGGATGCTCGCAGGCAGAGGTTTTCATGTTAAAGCACTGGTTCGAGAACCTTCAGAAACACTAAAAGGATTTCAACCGGAGCTTATTTATGGGGATTTATCTAACCTCACCGCCCTTAAAGAATTGTGCCGTGGCTCTGACGTCGTGATTCACACGGCAGCACTCATCTCCATTGGTGATCAACCAAAAAAAGCCGTTTTCGAAACCAATGTTACAGGCACCCACAACCTGATTTCGGCATGCAAACAAATGGGTGTGCGCAGGCTAATTCACTTTAGTTCGGTAGATGCCCTGGTCACTGACTGTTGTGCGGTGTTCGTGGACGAAAGCACAGAATTGGACGTTGTTTCAGCCCTGATTTACAAAAGAACAAAAGCATTGGGTGAGCGATTGGCAATGGAGGCTGCTTCACCTGGTTTCGAAGTCATTATACTTTCACCTGCCGCCATCATGGGGCCGTTCGATTTCAAACCTTCGCTCATTGGTAAAATGTTGATCAGGATGTTCAATGGACGGTTGCCTGTGCTGGTGCCCGGAGGTTATCACTGGGTGGATGTGCGCGATATTTGTGACGCCGCCATACGAGCTATTCATGAGGGCGTCAGCGGCGAAAAATACCTGCTGACGGGACATTGGGCCGATCTTGTTGAAATCGCCCAAATGATCCAACCACTAACAAAAAAGAAAGTTGTCAGAAGTGTGGTTCCATTTTGGATGGCTTATTTGGGAATTCCTTTTATCAAAGCCTGGTCTGTTCTAATAGGGGGACATCCACTTTACACACACGATTCACTCACCATACTCCAAAAGGGCTATCGGAATTTGTCTTCCACCAAAGC
This sequence comes from Bacteroidetes bacterium GWF2_41_31, assembly GCA_001769215.1. Taxonomy (GTDB): domain Bacteria; phylum Bacteroidota; class Bacteroidia; order Bacteroidales; family F082; genus UBA6244. The sequence continues at coordinate 31,356 of MEOL01000011.1, read as the reverse complement.
CATCGAAACCCTTGGCTTCACCCCGCGGCCTTTATCAGAAACATTAACCGACACCCTGGCATGGTTTAAACAAAACGGTCAATTATCATGATGTTAACACGCGAACATTTTTTTTATTTATTGATTGCCTGGATGGTGCTGGCAGTTATTATTTTCCCTTTATTGCTGAGTGTTACGGTTCCTTATGGGCGCCACACGAAAACAACATGGGGACCGACCATTCCGTCCAGGCTTGGGTGGTTTGTAATGGAATTACCTGTGATAGTCGTTTTTTCGGTTCTGTTTTTTTTGGGAAATGTCGAGAAAACATGGCCTTTGCTGATCATCTACTCAACTTTCATGTTGCATTATGTTCATCGCGTATTTATTTTTCCCCTGGCCATTAAGTCAAAAGGAAAGCGCATGCCACTTCTCATCGTGTTGCTGGCGTTTAACTTTAACCTGATTAATGGGTTTTTCAATGGATATTGGTTTGGCTGGCTCAGCGGAATCTACGAAATTTCATGGCTGACAGATCCCCGCTTTATATTAGGAATCATCCTGTTTTTTGCAGGAATGTATTTGAATATCTCGTCCGATTATCAACTGATTCAATTGAGGAAAGATGGGCGAAAAGGATACTTTATACCTCAAAAAGGGTTGTTCAAATCAGTTTCATCACCCAACCTGCTTGGTGAAATAGTGGAATGGTTGGGTTGGGCACTCATGAGTTGGTGCCTTCCGGCGGCCTCCTTTGCCTTGTGGACCATGGCCAACCTGGTTCCGCGTGCCATCGATCACCACAGGTGGTATAAAACCAGGTTTCCGGATTATCCTGCTCACCGTACAGCTTTGATTCCGTGGAGCCTTTTCAGGAAAAAACAGGCAGGTTCATGATGTATTTTCCTATTCGGGGAAATCAAAACCTTACAACGCCGTTTATTTCTTTAAATTTGCAAGCTAAAAATTGGTATCAATGAAACCTGAGCCGGGACCTCTGTTGGCCTCTATAAATTCACCCTACGACCTTCGTAAACTGGACAAAAGCCAGTTGAATGAGCTATGTGATGAATTGCGTAGTTTCATTCTGGATGTGGTTTCGGTTCATCCCGGTCATCTGGGGTCAAGCCTTGGAGCTGTAGAACTGACAGTGGCTTTGCATTATGTATACAATACGCCGGATGATAAGCTGATTTGGGATGTGGGCCACCAGGCCTATGGGCACAAAATACTAACCGGCAGAAGGGCGATCTTTCATACCAATCGACAATACAAAGGGATTAGTGGTTTTCCAAATCGCACGGAAAGCGAGTACGATGCTTTTAGCGTCGGGCATGCTTCCACTTCCATTTCGGCCACATTGGGAATGGCCGTCGCCTCAAAACTGAAAGGCGAAAATAACAGAAAACACATTGCCGTGATCGGCGATGGGGCCATGACCGGAGGGTTGGCACTCGAAGGGATGAACAACGCCGGTGTTTCAAAGGCTGACATTTTAGTCGTTTTAAACGACAATGGCATCTCCATCGATAAAAATGTAGGTGCGCTAAAAGACTATCTCACCCTGATGGCGACCTCAAAAACATATAACCGCTTTAAGAATAAGGTTTGGGACCTGTTGGGTAAAGCCAGTCGTTATGGCCCCAATACACAACGTTTGGCACAACAGGTCGAAAATGCCATCAAGGGCACAATATTGCGCAAAAGCAACCTTTTCGAGTCGATGAATTTCAGGTATTTTGGTCCTGTAGATGGCCACGATGTTCAAAAGCTGGTGCGAATTTTATCGGATATTCGCAACATAGGCGGGCCAAAAATACTTCACATCATCACCACCAAAGGCAAAGGTTTTAAACGTGCGGAGGAAGAACAAACCATCTTCCATGCGCCCGGTTTATTCAACCGTGAAACCGGGGCTTTGATGCATGGCGGTCCCGATGGCCCTTTTTCCACCTACCAGGAAGTTTTTGGAAGAACCCTCGTTGAACTGGCCCGGCAAGATAAAAAAGTAGTAGCGATAACACCCGCCATGCCTACGGGATCGGCACTTCATTATATGATGGAAATTTTCCCCGAAAGGGTTTTTGATGTAGGCATTGCTGAAGAACATGCTGTTACTTTTGCGGCAGGTTTGGCCACGGCCGGCTTTGTTCCATTTTGTACCATATATTCTACATTTCTGCAACGAGCCTACGATCAAATCATTCATGATGTTGCCTTGCAAAACCTCCCTGTTGTTTTCTGCATCGACAGAGCCGGGTTGGTGGGAGAAGATGGGGCAACCCACCATGGGACTTTCGACCTGGCTTATATGAGCGGGTTGCCCAATATGGTCGTGTCGGCACCCATGGATGAAGTGGCGTTGCGTAATCTGATGTTTACCGCGGCCAATTACGGCAAAGGACCCATGTCAATCCGTTATCCGCGAAAAAAAGGAGTGACCCAACATTGGGAAATGCCTTTTGAACAAATTGAATTGGGGAAAGGCCGGATTTTACGTACGGGAAGCCGTGTGGTTATTTTGTCCATTGGCGAGGTTGGAAACAGCGTGAAACGGGTGTGTGATGATCTGGCTCTGGAAGGGATGAAGGTTGGGCACGCAGACATGCAGTTTCTCCAACCTATTGACGAAAAACTGTTGCATGAGGCGTTTAAACAGTACCAGCAAATTATCACCATTGAAGACGGTTCAGTTAAAGGTGGACTGGGAGATGCGGTGCTTCGGTTTAAAAATAAACACGGATACCCCGGAAGGGTTGCACTCATGGGAATTCCGGAAAAATTTATCGAACATGGATCACTAAGCGATTTATATAATGAATGTGAATTTTCTGACAAGCAAATAAAAACGACCATTCAAAAGCTTTATAGTAAACATCTTTAATCGGGAGGCTTTTACTATTTCATCTCATCGCATGGGTCTTGCTAAAATAGTATTGCAAAAATAGCTTTGCGAATGCCAGATACTAACCTAAATATTGTATTTTTGCCCGTTTGGGAGTTGTAAACCAGGTTGAAAGGCTGACATTTCAATCCAAATTCCTATAAAAATCGATAATAAAGATTAAGCGCTATGTATGATTATCTGAAAGGCCGGCTGGTTGAGAAAAATCCCACTTTTGTAGTGATTGATGTAAATGGTGTTGGTTACATGGTCAATATATCGCTCACTACCTTCTCAACCATTAAAGACCTGGAGAACATTCAGCTTTTTACCCGTTTGCTGGTTCGGGAGGATGCGCACCTGTTATTTGGTTTCGCAGACAAGAGAGAAAGAACCATGTTTGATCACCTGTTGAAAGTTTCAGGCGTCGGGGCCAATACGGCGCGGCTCATTCTTTCATCCCTATCAACGGACGAAGTGTTTACTGCCATTGCCAGGGAAGATGCGAAATTGCTCCAATCGGTTAAAGGTGTCGGAGGCAAGACGGCCCAACGGATTATTCTCGATTTAAAAGATAAACTTCCAAAATCGGGCATTACTGTCGAAAAATCGAACAGATTCCACAATACGATTAGGGAAGAAGCGTTATCAGGAATGTTGATATTGGGATTTAATAAGGTACAAGCCGAGAAGGTAATTGACAAAATATTGGATAAAGGTTTGGTTGTTGATGTGGAAGGGTTGATAAAAGAGGCCTTGAAAGCATTATAGTAAACTGCCATGCAACTGATAGGTGAGATTTTAATAGAAGAGCATTGAGAAGGAAATCGATACACATCTTACTAATTAATTTAATTGCTGGTTGGTTTGTTTTACAATCAACCGTGGCTTTGGCTGCATCGTACCCGGATTTTTTCTTTCAGGGTGTAATGATTCCTGATTCAATTAGTCCTGATTCATCAAAAGTCGACCTGATTTACCCTTTTCAAGACTATACCGGAAATCCATACTTGGACCAACAAAGTCAAAGCCCGCTTTTTTTAAATCCTCCGGCCAATATCCAGCGTGAAATAACCTACAACCCTGAAACCAATACCTATGAGTTTGTAAGTAAAATTGGTGATTTTGCTTATCGTGCCCCCACGGTAATGGATTTTGATGAATACCAGGATTATGAACTTCAGCACGATGTAAACAACTATTGGAAAGAACGTGCTCAAACAGCAGGAACTGCCGAAGGATCGAGGTTAATTCCAAAAATTTATGTGGGAGGTGAAGCATTCGACAGGATATTTGGCAGCAACACCATCGATATCAGGCCGCAAGGATCGGCAGAAGTGAGTTTTGGTGTCCTTTCAACCAAACGCGACGACCCGGCTTTGAACGTTCGTCAGCGCAGAACCACCAACTTCGATTTTAACATGAAGATTCAAATGAATGTGATTGCAAAAATCGGTGATAAAATTGAATTTAAGGCCAACTACAATACCGAATCCTCATTCGATTTTGAAAACACGCTGAAGCTTAAATATGAAGGCAACGAAGACGAAATCATACAGTTAATAGAGGCCGGAAACGTGAGCCTCCCTTTACGGTCCACGCTCATCAGCGGGAGCCAGAGTCTTTTTGGAGTGAAGACGGAATTGCAATTTGGTAAAACACATGTTACAGCGGTTTTCTCGCAACAGCAAAGCGAAACAAAAAATATTACCGTTCAGGGTGGTGCTCAAACCAGCCGTTTTAAACTTACGGCCCTCGATTATGAGGCCAACAAGCACTTTTTCTTTACTCAATCGTATAGAAGCCATTATGAAAGTGGCTTGGCTGCATTGCCTATCATCACCTCCGACATCAACATTACCAAGATTGAAGTGTGGGTTACCAACATTGGGGCTGCCACTGAGGAAAACAGGAGCATCATCGCATTTACCGATCTTGGTGAAGGAAAAAATGCCTGGATTCACAATCAATACATCCATCCCATGCCGGGTGGTTCAAATCCTTCCAATTATGCCAACGACATGATGGCCCGGATGGACACCTTGCGTATTCGTGACATTAACCAGGTAACCAACTACCTCACGGGTGACCCATTGGGTATTGGAAAAATAAATTACATGGTAGCAGGAGAGGATTTTGTGAAACTCGAAAATGCCAGAAAACTGAAAACTACAGAGTATTCCATCAACAAAAAACTGGGGTTCATTTCGCTAAATACTACCCTGAACACCGATCAGGTGCTGGCGGTTGCGGTTCAGTACACGCTTATTGGTAGCGACAGCGTGTATCAGGTGGGTGAATTTTCGGACCAGGGGGTGACCTCGCCTAAGTGCCTTGTAGTAAAATTGCTGAAAAGCAATAACCTGAGTACCAAAATCCCCATGTGGAATCTGATGATGAAAAATGTCTACTCCATCGGGGCTTATCAGGTACAGCGCGATAATTTCATGTTCAACATTCTTTATTCGGGCAATAGCGAGGGCGTTCCGACCGGTTATTTTACCGAGGGCCCCGACGATGTCATGGGAGTGCCTCTGGTCCATCTTTTCGGACTCGATAACCTGGATAATCAGATGAACCCCATTCCCGGTGGTGACGGCATGTTCGACTATATCGACAATGCTACCACAAACGGTGGTACCATACAAGCCTCAAACGGGCGCATTTTCTTTACCCGGCTGGAACCTTTCGGGAGCTACGTGCACGATTCCATCTTCCCCAACAATCCTGAGTTGGCCGAAAAATATGCCTACGATTCGCTCTATACCTTAACCAAAGCCGGCGCAGAACAATATCCCGCTAAAAATAAATATATCCTTGAAGGATTGTACCGCTCTCAATCGGGTGCCGATATCAGCCTCAACGCGCTTAATGTGCCACAGGGATCTGTAAAAGTAACGGCAGGAGGTGTTCCTCTTACCGAAAATGTGGATTACACGGTAGACTATACCCTGGGACGTGTAAAAATTATCAATGATGGAATCATGAACTCCGGCGTACCCATTAATGTTTCGCTTGAAAGCAATTCCATGTTCAATGTCCAGCAAAAAAGAATGATGGGCATCCATGTCGACCACGAGATCAACAAAGACTTTCATGTGGGCGGTACCCTGCTCAATTTGCATGAGCGTCCCCTGACCCAAAAAGTAAATTATGGTGATGATCCTATTTCCAATACCATGTGGGGATTGGATTTGAGTTATCGGACAGAGTCACGCTGGCTGACTAAAATGATTGATATGTTGCCGGGAATTTCAACCAAAGAAGTATCAAAAATAAATATGGATGGCGAATTTGCCCAATTCATCCCCGGGCATTCAAAAGCCATAGGCAATACCGGAACTTCCTACATCGATGACTTTGAAGGTGCTAAATCGACCATCGACCTGAAAAACACGAATAACTGGTCGTTGGCCACTACACCACAAGGACAACCCGATTTGTTCCCTGAAGCCATGATCAGTGGAACCACCGGTGAAAACGCCTTTTCCTATGGTAAAAACAGGTCCAAATTGGCCTGGTACATCATCGACCCCCTTTTTTATGATGTAAAAAGTGGCTTAAAGCCCAAAAACGTGGATAAAGAAGAAATTTCTAAAAACTCGGCCCGGCAGGTTTTAGAAAATGAAGTTTTTCCAAACAGAGTCAATAATCAGAACAATATTATCACCAATATCGCGGTACTTAACCTGGCCCATTATCCTGCCGAACGGGGACCTTATAACTTTGATGTAACCGAAAATTATTATTCTGCCGGCGTTGATGCCGGTGGCAATCTGGAACAACCTGAAACCAGGTGGAGTGGGATGATGCGCAGGATTGAATCCACCGATTTTGAAGCATCCAATATTGAGTATATTGAGTTCTGGATGATGGATCCCTTTACTGAAGACCCTGACAACAAGGGTGAATTGTACATCAACCTGGGAGAGGTTTCGGAAGACATTCTCCGCGACGGACGAAAAGGCTATGAGAACGGTTTACCTACCACGGAGGTTGTTGAAAATGTAGACACTACCATTTGGGGGCGTGTGCCTTCACTCCAGGCGTTGGTCGAATCGTTCAGCAATGCCGGCGGTTCGCGTATCCATCAGGATGTGGGTTACGATGGACTGAGTACCGAGGATGAAAAATCGTTTTATAACAGCCCTTTCCTGGAGCCACTCAGGTTGAAACATGGAGCCGGCTCAGTGGCCTACGAGCGTGCTGCCGCGGATCCGTCGGCCGACGATTACCACTATTTCAGAGGCGGTGATTTAGACAATGAGGCTAAATATTCAAGCGTAACTGAACGGTACAAAAGGTTCAATGAATCAGAAGGCAACTCGCCCACAGATGATATCAACCCCGAAAGTTATCCTACCGCGGCCACCAATTATCCCGACGTGGAAGACATTAACCGTGACAATACTTTGAGCGAATCGGAACGGTATTTTCAATATAAAATAGTGTTGGATCCAAGCAAAATGAAGGTCGGTGAAAACTATATTACCGATGTTTTTGAAGCCACCGTGGAGGGCAAGCTTCCTAATGGTGAAGAAAACCGTAAAACCCATTGGTATCAGTTTAAGATTCCTGTCCACAATCCCGATAAGGTCATTGGCAACATCAGCGATTTCAGGTCTATCCGTTTTATGCGCGTGTTTATGCGAGGTTTCGAAAGACCGATCATTGCCCGGTTTGCTACTTTTGAGTTGGTCAGGGGCGAATGGCGCCGGTATGATCAGGCATTGCCTGCTCCCGGTGAGTATATCCTCGGCGACGATGGCAGTGAAACCAACTTCACGGTATCAACGGTGAGCATTGAAGAAAATGGCGCGCGGGAGCCCATTAAATATGTAACACCCCCCGGAATTGAGAGAGAGTCAACAATGGGAACCACAGCTAATTACCAACTAAATGAACAATCTCTCGAATTAAAAGTATCCAATTTGTTGGATGGCGATGCCCGCGGTGTTTTTAAAACCACCGACTTCGACTTCCGGCAATACAAACGCATTAAAATGTACGTCCATGCCGAGAAAATGAAGGCTGAAGAGAACCTGGAATATGGTGACTTAACAGCGTTTATACGTGTCGGTAGCGACTTTACCAATAACTATTACGAGTATGAGGTTCCACTGGAGTTTACACGCTGGAAAGAAACCAGCCCTGATTCCATCTGGCCCGAAACCAATAACTTTGACATTAACCTCGATGAACTTGTCAATGTAAAACACAACCGCAACATTGCCATGCGGGAACCTGGTTCTGACCTCGCGTTAAACAAACCTTATGTAGAGTATATTGGAAACAGAAAAGTGACTATTTTGGGAAGCCCTTCTATCAGCGATGTAAAGGGGATATTGCTTGGTGTCCGTAATCCTAAACGGCGCAACAATCTTGCTGATGATGGAAATCCGCAGAGTGCCATCGTCTGGTTTGATGAATTAAGGCTCACCGATTTTAATGACAGAAACGGATGGGCTGCAACCGGGAGGATTGAAGCCAATTTGGCCGATTTAGGACGGGTTACCATTTCAGGGTCACATTCCTCGGCAGGATTTGCCAGTCTCGACACTAAAATTAGTCAGATTCCGCTGGAGGCTACCACCAATTTCATGATCGCCACCGATCTGGACCTCGGAAAATTTGCCGGAGAAAAAGCAGCCATCCGGGTACCCATGCACTATGATTATGCCATTCAGGAAATTTCCCCTGAATACAACCCCCTGGATCCGGACATCGAGCTCAAAGATGATTTGGATTCGTATGAAAATAAAGCAAAACGCGACTCTCTGGAGGCACTGGTGGTGGATCATACTACCAACCAGAATATTAACTTTATGAATGTCCGAAAAGACCGGGTGGACACCAAAAAGAACCCTCAGGTGTATGATATTGAGAACTTCGATGTTTCGTTCGCTTATTCGAAATTCCGGCACCGCAACATCGATTTTGAATATGATAACCAGGATCAATACCGGGGAGGTTTTGGATACAACTTTAATCCGAAACCAACAAATTATCAGCCGTTTAATAAGATAAAAGTATTGGCCAACTCGCCGCATCTGGCGTTGTTCAAGGATTTCAACTTCTATATTTTGCCCAAGGTATTGAGTTTCAGGACCGATATGGACAGAAATATCCGCAAAGTACTCTATCGCGATAAAAGTTTAGGGGATATCATCATCAAGCCAACCATCGACAGACAATGGAATTGGAACAGGATTTATGATTTTAAATATGACCTGTCGAAATCGCTTTCAGTGGAGTTTAATGCCGGGGCCAATGCGTATATCCAGGAACCCGTCATCTATCCTGATAAAAACACCCAGGAATGGGAGGAATATAAGCGGGATGTTTGGAACGAGATTTCGACATTTGGAACCATGAACCGATACAATCAATCGTTTAAGGTAACTTATAATGTACCATTAAAGAAAATTCCCGTGCTCGATTGGTTATCAATGGCGGTGAGCTATCAGGCGTTATACAACTGGGCCGGATCGGCTACCACCACCCGTAAAAGATTTGGTAACTCCATCGAAAATTCCAACCAGAAACAATTAAACGGAAACGTGGATTTTCAAAACCTGTACAATAAATTACCCTACCTGAAAAAGCTAAATCAAACAGCTTCCAGACGGACCCCAAGCCCATCGGACAGAATCAGGGGTGGTGGCCCGCAGCCTCCCGATCAAGCCAAAGACACCACCAAACCCAGCATCAATTATGTGAAGGTGGTTGGTGATGGTTTCCTTAAAATACTGACCTCTGTGAAAAAAGCCTCCGTTACCTACAGCCAGGCAAATGGTATCATGCTTCCGGGTTTTATGTATGAACCGGATATTCTGGGAGTCAACTTAACCAGTTCAGCACCTACCATGGGTTTTGTATTTGGTGACCAGAGCGATATCCGGTATGAGGCGGCCCGCAATGGATGGCTTTCCACCGACTCGGCTTTTAACAGCGTCTATATGACCAAAGCTACCGAATCGCTGTCGTATAAGGTGAATACCGATTTGTTTGGAGCCCTGCGCGTCGACATTGATGGCGATCGGATTTATGCAGAGAACTACCAATCTTATTATCGGGTAGATGATGTGACAAAGGTATTTACCGAATTCACACCAATGAACAGGGGAAACTTTAATATCTCCTATTTGGCCATCAACACTTCCTTTAACAAGAGCAATGGAGAGATTGTATCGCAGGTATTTCAGAATTTCTTAGCCACTCGTCAGAGTGTGGCCGACAAACTGGCCCATGATAACCCTGAATGGATGAAAACACAGGAATACTATTATGATACCGTGGCCAAACAGGATTTTCCGTTGGGATATGGTTCAAATTCTCAGACCGTGCTCTATTATTCATTTTTAGCCGCCTATACCGGAAAAAGTGAAAGCAAGATAAACACCGCTACCACGTTTCCATCATTCCCTCTTCCTAATTGGCGACTTACATTTAATGGCCTGACAAAAATTAAGGCAGTAGGGAAATTGTTCAGGAGTGTTAACATTACGCATGGCTATCGCTCCATGTTATCTCTGGCCTCCTGGGCAACCAATGTAAATTATGATGCTTCTAACCTCGGCAAACGGTTAGAGAACTCGCCCAACTACGTCCCGGAATATGACATCGGAATCGTTTCAATTTCAGAGCAGTACAGTCCCCTAATCGGCGTGGATGTTACCATGCACAATAGCCTTTCTGCCAAGTTGGAATTTAAAAAGTCGCGCAAACTCGATTTAAGTTTTGTAAACAATCAACTTACTGAAGTGATAGGAAACGAGGTAGTTGTCGGGCTTGGGTATCGCGTTAAAAACCTCAAATTCTCCATTGGTTCGCTAAGTGGTAATGCACCCAACAAAAGTTATAGCAGCGATTTGAATTTAAAATTGGACTTTGGTATCAGAGACAACAAAACTACCTTACGGCGCATCGATGAGATTAACAATCAAATTTCGGCAGGTTCGCGACAATATACGCTCAATTTCTCTGGCGATTATATGTTGAGCCAGAGTGTGCAACTCAGGTTGTATTACAACTGGACCAGCAACAATCCATACGTGTCGTCGCAGATGCCCAATTCAACTACCACAGGAGGGTTTAGCCTACGGTTTAATCTGGCTCAATAGTAATTTATTTTAGAACTAAATTAGCCATGATGTTGTTAAGCGATAACGAATTTACCCTAAATTTGGCAATTATTTAAAACTTAAATCTCATGAATATTCCTAAAAATTTATTGTACACCGAAGACCATGAATGGATAAGGGTTGAAGGAAAAGAAGCCTATATCGGCATTACTGATTTTGCTCAGAAAGAATTGGGCGATGTTGTATTTGTTGAGGTAGAAACCCTTGAAGAAACGCTTGACAAAGCTGAAGCTTTTGGTACAATTGAAGCCGTGAAAACTGTTTCAGATTTGTTTATGCCGGTGGGGGGTACCGTTCTCGGGTTGAACGAATTGCTTGAAGACGAACCTGAAATCATTAATAAAGATCCATACGGAAAAGGATGGATTATCAAAATCTCCATTTCCGATGCTTCCCAGTTGGATGAATTACTTGATGCAGCTGCTTACAAGGCTTTGGTAGAGGAATAATAATGACAGGGATGATCCGACGATTCTGGCCGGCCATGACCTGGGCAATTCTAATCCTGATCCTTACCGGTGTTCCCGGATCTTATTTCCCGGAGGTAAGATCGTTTTGGCAGTGGGCCTCGCCTGACAAAATTGTTCATCTCCTGATATTTGGAGTTCAGGTATTTCTGATCATTTTAGGATTTAAACCACAATATTTGAATAGCAAGCAACGTTTTAAATTCGTAATAGGTGCAACTATCGTTACTATTTTGTATGGATTAGTTACCGAATTGCTGCAACATTATGTGTTCATTGGCCGCGATGGAAATATTTTCGACTTTCTGGCCGATGCTTTGGGCGCGTTTTTAGGATTGTTGACATACTATTTATTAAAAATGAAAAAAATACTGAACCAAAATATCAACTAGAATAATAGAAATTACTACTTTAGCGGATTCGTACCTTAATCAAATATGAATAGAGATGGAAGTTACAAAAACACAAAAGGCTGATCTTGAAAACAAGAAAGTACTTTTCTTTCAGATAGGTCTGATTTTTGCCCTGCTGGTTGTTTTTCTTGCTTTTGAATACAAAAGCTACGACAAAATCACCCTCGATCTTGCTTCACGTGCCATAGATGATACACCTGAAGAAATCGTTCCCATTACAGAGCAGACGGTAAAACCACCGCCACCACCGCCACCAAAACAGGTAACTAAAATTACCATCGTGGAGGATGATGTGGAAGTGGAGGATGACATTGAGATTGATGTTGAGGCCGATGCTACCACCGAAATGGAAGCTTATGTTCCGCAAGACATGGGCGATGAGGAAATTGTAGAAGCAGAGATTTTCACCGTCGTGGAATCGATGCCTGAATTCCCTGGTGGCATGGGTAAGTTGATGAGTTATCTGGCCACAAACATCAAATACCCTCCGCTCGCTAAGGAAAGTGGTATCCAGGGTCGTGTTTTTATCAACTTTGTAGTGGAACCCGATGGAAAGATTTCGCAGGTGAAAGTACTTCGTGGAATTGGCGGGGGCTGTGACGAAGAAGCCGTGCGTGTTGTGCAAAGCATGCCTAAATGGAAACCGGGTTTGCAACGCGGGAAACCGGTAAGGGTATCGTACAACCTTCCTGTGAAATTTACACTGCAATAGTGATCTCATAAAAGAAAATAGAAAGCCGTTTCATCTTGAAGCGGCTTTTTTTGTTGGAAGAATCTCTTTTAAAATTGAATTGCCTTAGCTTTCGGTTTTATGAAAGTGGTTCCACACCATAACCGCTTTGGCCTGGCCAATCACCGCTGTGAGCTCTTCTTCTGAAGCAGTCATAATGTTCTTCACCGATTTTAATTCCAGGAGTAGTTTTTGGGTAGTATGCTTTCCTATCCCTTTAATTTCTGTAAGCTCCGACTTGATGGTCCCTTTCTCCAGCCGTTTACGGTGATGGGTGATACCAAAACGATGGGCCTCGTCGCGAAGTTGTTGAATAATTTTGAGCGATTCGGAAGTCTTGTCCAGGTAGATGGGTACTGAATCATTAGGAAAATAGATTTCCTCCAGCCTTTTGGCAATACCAATGATGGCAATTTTACCATATAAATGGATGCTTCTTAGCGCCTTAACCGCCGCACTCAGTTGTCCTTTGCCACCATCTACCACGATAAGCTGGGGCAGGGGTTTTGCCTCGTTCATTAGCCGGCTGTACCTGCGGACTATGATTTCTTCCATGGAGGCATAGTCGTTGGGACCTTCAACGGTTTTAATGATAAAATGGCGGTAACCCTGCTTGTTGGGTTTGGCATTCACAAACTGCACCATGGCTGCTACCGGATAGTCACCTTGAAAGTTTGAATTGTCGAAACATTCAATTTGTGTGGGCAACTCACTGAGGTGCAGGTCGGTTTTAAGCTGGTTTAATATCCTGTTTTTGTGCCTGTCGGGGTCAACCAAATCGCGTTGTTTTTGGCGATCGAGTTTGTAAAGCCTGGCATTTCGCTCACTTAGGTCGAGCAATTGTTTCTTGTCTCCTCTTTGAGCAACTGTAAATACGACATTCGGGATTTCAATATCAGGCAAAAACGGAACTATCACTTCCCGGGAAGTACTGTCAAAACGTTGCCTGAAATCCATCAGCGCAAGCGTGAGCAATTCGTCTTCCGATTCGTTCAGACATTTGATTATTTCTACGGTATGCGCCTGGACAATGGCTCCGTTCACTACCTTTAAATAATTGGCATAAGCACGTTTTTCATCATTGATTAAAGACAACACATCCACATCGTTTATACGAGGATTAACAATAGTGGATTTGCTTTTGTATTTTTCCAGGAGCTCAATTTTCACCTTTATATCCTGGGCTTTTTCAAATTCCTGCAGTTCTGCAAAACGATGCATCTTTTTTTTCAGGTCCTGGATGAGGGAAACAATATTTCCTTTGATAATGCTTTTTATTTGGACGATGGTATCCTCATAGTCTTCAGTTGTTTGTTTACCGATGCAGGGTGCTTTGCAGTTGCCTAAATGGTATTCAAGGCACACTTTGTATTTGCCTGTTTCAATTTCATTTTGCGATAACTTCAGGGTACAGGTACGCAATTGGTATAGTTGCTTGATGATCTCCAGGATGGTTTTCATCATCCTGACAGAAGCATAGGGGCCAAAATATGCAGATCCATCATGAATGACATTCCGTGTTGGTATTACCCGTGGAAAACGTTCGTTTTTAATACACAGCCAGGGGAAGGTTTTATCGTCTTTTAACAGAATGTTGTAACGTGGTTGATGCTTCTTAATGAGATTATTTTCAAGCAAGAGCGCATCGAATTCACTTTCAGTTACAATCACCCGGATGTCACGGATCTTCTTTACCAGCACTTTAAGTTTCCCTGTTTGATGGGTCTGGGTAAAGTAACTTGCCACCCTTTTTTTAAGGTCTTTCGCCTTGCCAACATAGATGATGTCTCCGGCATCATCAAAGTATTGATATACACCTGGTTTGTTGGGTATTGTGCTGATGAGTTGTTTTATCGGCATATCAGGCAAATGTGTCAGGCAGCAAAAGTAATAAATGATTTTAGATGTAACTTTCTCATCGGTACTCAGGTTAATATCCTGGTTGGCTTGCCAAATTTTTGAATGATTAAATAGAGCATCAGAATCCCGATGATGAAAAGGAACGCTGGGTTGATGCCAAATGAAGAGGGGAGGGTTCCAATCACCATAGCCACAAATCCAACTGTCATGGCGTAAGGTAACTGGGTGCGCACATGTTCGATGTGTGGACAGGAACTTGCCAACGAACTCAGGATGGTGGTGTCGGAAATGGGGGAGCAATGGTCGCCAAAGACACTTCCCGTAAGGACGGCAGCTGCAATGTTGTGAAATATCGACATGGAGGTGGTGTAATCGAGGTTGGCATGCTTGGCCAACAACCAGGCAGAAGGCAACATCAGCGGGTATAAAATGGCCATGGTTCCCCAGGAGCTTCCGGTAGAAAATGAAATGAGCGCTGCTATAACAAAGGTGAGCGTTGGAAGCAGAAAGGGTGATACAGAGGCATCAATCAAACTCTGTGAGATAAAATCAGCTGTATGCATGTGTTTGGTGATCAACGCGATCGACCAGGCAAGTGTCAGGATCATCACCGCCGGGAGCATGGTCTTGAATCCTTGTATAATGCTTTCCATGGATTCTTTAATGGTCAGGAGTTTTTGTCCAAACGACAAGAGCAAAGCCACCATCAAACTGCCCGAAGAAGCCCAGAGCAAGGCCAGATATGAATCTGCCCCACCCATGGTTTCACTCAGTTTATCGACAAAACCTAAGGATGAGTTTTGCCACACAGCATCCCGGTAGCCCGTGTAGAATAATCCTGATAAAGTTCCGACGATGATCACCAATACGGGAATGATGGCGTTAAAACTCCTTGATGTTATTCCGGGTTTCGCGTGGATTTCTTCCTGCATATCCTTGTTAAACTGCTCATCTATGGTGTAATCGCCTTGATCTTCGCTGGTGCCCCTTGCTCTTCGCTCCGCCTTAAGCATGGGGCCGTAATCCACATCTTTCCAAATTAGAATGAGGATGAAAATCAACGTAAAAACCGGATAAAAAGAATAGGCCAGTGAATGAAAGAATACTCCATACGCCGATTCATCCAAATTCAATTGATTGATTCCGTCTTGAATATAGCTGAGTTCTGCTCCAATCCAGGTAGTAACAAAAGCGATGGCCGCGACCGGGGCGGCGGTTGAATCGATGAGATAGGCCAGTTTCTCACGCGAAACCTTCATCTTATCCGTTAAAGGCCGCATGGTGTTGCCTACCACCAGGGTGTTGGCGTAATCATCAAAAAAAATCATAATTCCGAGCAGCCATGTGATAAATGAAGCCGACCGGGGGCCTGTCACAAATCGCGACAATTGGTTTACCACCCCTTTCATCCCGCCATTTTTTGTTATTACACTAACCGTGGCGGCAATAATCATCGAAAACAGTATAATCGACAGATGTCCCCTGTCATTTAGCGATTCTACAATGTAGGTGTCGATAATCGATAAAAAACCCTGAAAAACCGCTACAAAAAAGGTAGCTCCCTTATAATAAAAAATGATACTGGTTCCAACCCATAACCCGATGATCAAAGCGCTGTATACTTCGCGCAGCAACAAGGCAAACAAAATGGCAAACAAAGGCGGGAGTATCGACATCCACAGGGGGATCGGCGAAACAGGAATCTTTTTTTCTACATTTTCAATGCCAATGGTCAGTTCCTCCTTTTTAGAAAATGCGTAAGGAACCCGTATTTGATTTCCTGAAATCAGGTAGTGTTCTGTTTTTTCATTCAATGTGAGCGCTACCGAATCTGCTGCAAACGGCATAAATTGCTCGTTTACCGTAATCAGGATGTCCTGCGTAATGCCGGCAACCACAATATCGGGTAGCTCAATTTGAAAATTCGGGGTCGAAATGGATGAACTTTCAGCCTGAACGCAGTTTATTGCCAAGCCGAAAGCCAGAAGAAAAAGGATTATCCGAAGTGTTTTAGTCATCCGTAGCCGCATAAAGCGGGTGAAATTAAGACTTTTTATTTAACAGATAAATACTCTATTCAAAAAGGTTTAACATGAAATAGTTTGAGCCACGAGGTTTGTCAGGATGACGAATTCCTCTATGCTGAGTTGTTCGGCCCGTTGCGACAACAGCGGGTGATCAGGCAAACCGTTAACAGCAAGTGGTTTAAGCGCGTTACGAAGGGTTTTACGGCGCTGATTGAAGGCGGTTTTTACCACCTTGAAATAGAGTTTTTCGTCACAATCGATCTGTTGTGTTTGATTGCGCACCAGCCTGATGACACCCGATTTTACCTTGGGCGGTGGGAAAAACACCTGTTCATTCACGGTGAAACAATATTCGATGTGGTACCATGTTTGCAACAAGACGCTTAAAATTCCGTATGTTTTACTGCCTGGTCCGGCAGCCAGGCGTTCGGCTACTTCTTTTTGTATCATCCCTACCACCTCCGGAATTTGGTTGCGGTGTTCAAGTACCTTGAAAAATATCTGACTGCCAATGTTGTACGGGAAATTACCAATGATGGAGAAAGGCGATTTCGTGATGTTTTGAAGCGGAATCTTTAAGAAATCAGCCTGATGAATGGTGATGCGCGGATCGCTGTAATGCGATTGAAGGTATTCTACCGATTCCTCATCTATTTCGATGAGGTGAAGTTCTTTGATATGCTCTTTTTGTAAGAGCGGAGTGGTTAATATTCCTGTGCCGGGACCAATTTCACAAACGATGGGCTCATTTTTTTTAAGACAACCTACAATTTTTTCGGCTATATTTTTATCTGTTAAAAAATGCTGTCCCAGGTGTTTTTTTGGCTTAACCATGTTCTTTGTTTAGTGAAGGTTACCGGAGTTTGATTTTATTCCGCGATCGGCTGCCGCAATTCCCTGTATCGGATACGTGCTTCACCCGAATACAAACTTTCAGGATAGTCTGTCATAAGTTGCAGATAGCGTTGGAGTGCACCATCGGGGTTGTTCAGGTTAAGCCTGCGCAATTCGGCCTGTTGGTAGAGGGCGTTGTCAGTCTTGATGCTTTCAGGATACTGATCGATCAGCAAAGTATAAACGGAATCGGAGGCGGCGAAATGCTTTTGATACGACAAAAGTCGTGCTTTTTGGTATAGGACGTAGGGTTGCGCTACATAGCCGGGGTTTGATGCCTCAATCTTATTCAGGACCATCATGGCCGAATCGTAGTGATGTTGATAGGTGTACAGATCGGCGGCAGCAAATTTGCGAAGGGTAAATCCCAGCGTATCTTCATCCAGTATATCGGTGATAAACAGCGATAGGTCAATGGCGTCGTTTGAGATGAGTTTTGAGGTGGCCGATTTGAGAATATCCAGGTTGGCTTGTGCCCATCCGAATTCACCCACGTAATAGAACACACGGGCGTTTTTTAACTTGGCTTCATGACCCACAGGCTCGTTTTTCATCTCCAGTTCAACCTGAGAATACAGAAGTGTGGCATCCCAAATGTTGCCTGAAGCCAGCAGGATATCGGCCAGTTCGAGTTTAAGAACAGCTGTTTGATCGGCCTGAAGGTTCTTTAAATCAATGGCCCGGGTCAGGATATCCCTGGCTTCAGAAAAATGACCCAACTCAAACGCCTCGATGTGGGCCACTCCTTTGGCTATTTGAATGGTGATGGAATTCAACCCAAGTTGTTTTAAATAGTCTTGTCCTGTTTTGCTGAGTTTTATAAATTCCTCTCTGGTGGTGGCAGGATTGTCTTCGGCCCCATGAACCATGGACTTATAATAACCGGTGCTGGCATCAAGATAATAAGGTGACTTGTCTTTTTTCTCTTTAATATAGCCATAGGCCTCTTTGCAAATGGTATATTGATGGTTCAGAAAAGCAATATTGGCCAGTTCCATCACGGCTTCTTCCCTGAAACCAAACCTGCTGTCAATGGCTTTGGCCTGTCGCAAAGCCATCTGAAAATCTTTAATCTGTATTGAATACCAAAGCAACATTTCCGCAAGGGTTTCACTGTCAGCATTTTTTTGCGCCCTTTCGAGTAATTTCTGTCTGAAATCATCCGATAAATTGTTGTCTACATCCATGCGCATCAGGTTTTGCAACTGATTTCTGATGCTTTGCATGTCGTCAGGGTTTGATTCGAGTTGATCCAAATAGCTGTCGAACACCTTGCCATAATCGCCATTGTACATATACACATTGGCCATTTCCATATTGAAGGTGTGTTGAATTTCAGGATTTTGACGCGCCTTTTTGTAGGTTAGAATGGCCAGGTCGTTATAACCTCTTGACTGCAATGCTGAAGCAATCTGCACGATGCCATTCCGGTCGGAAGGCAGGTCCAGCATCAGGTCCTTAAATAATTTGTTTGCCTTCTTCTTCTCATCTTGCTGATCAAAAATGTAGGCTTGGTCGATCAGATACCTAAAATTGTCAGGGAATTCCTTCCGCTGTTTTTTAACCACCTTTTCAGCCTCCTTATACTCCTTCAACTCAAGCAAACAGTTGAGATAATACAGATATAAGTACTGGCTGGGGTTTTCTTCAAACAATGGTTTTAACAACAAAGCGGCCTTGTCAAACTGACGATCGCGGTAGTAGTTGATGGCAAGTTGTTCCTCACTTTGCCTTATTTGGGCTTCGCTTTTTCGTAATTCCAACGATTGATTAACCTGGGCAAAACCCTCCGGATGGATTCCAATCAGGATAGCCAATGTCAATACCAACACTCCGAATCGGCAGCGGTTAACCTGTTTACTGGGAGCAATTTGGTTTATTGATTGTGACATTGTTTAAAACTTCAATTTTTTTTATGCAGCGACGAAAATAGTGAATCGGAGTGAACAATCCAATATTCCATCTTGTTACCGGTAGTTTCCATATTGCGAAGTAACAGGTTGACATGGTTTTTTTCCCGGTTCAGATACGATGAAAACGTCAGGCTGTCGTATTCATTATGTCGAAGCGATTGTTTAAATGCTTTCAATCGGGCGAGGGTTAAATGAATGTCCCTTTTGATATGACTATTACTGGAAAGTGTTTCTCTTATTTCTTTTTTATAGATACCAATCAAATGGTAATCAAAAGGTAAACCAGCGTACTTTTCAGTTTCGAGCAGCTCATTGTACATTTGCACCAGCGCACCGGTGTCGATGAGGACATATTGTTGAACGGAACGGTTGAGTTGTGCAGAAAGGCTGTCGGTGGTTCTTATTTCATTTTTAAAGCGTTCGCCGTATTGATTACACTGTGTGAATGGAAACGCGAAAAGAAGTACCACCAGCACCGGGATCGTTTTCATCAGTCGATGAACTTAAATCCGGTATAGCTGGTCAGTGCATCAGGTATTTTAATTCCTTTTGCCGATTGATTGTTCTCAAGCAAAGCGGCCACAACACGAGGCAGGGCCAGGGCACTTCCGTTAAGCGTATGCGCCAGCCTTGTTTTACCTTCTTTGTCTTTAAACCTGAGTTTCATCCTATTGGCCTGGAAATCCTCAAAATTGGATACCGAACTCACCTCCAGCCAACGGTTTTGAGCAGCGGAAAACACTTCAAAATCATAGGTGAGTGCCGAGGTAAAACTCATGTCTCCACCGCAAAGTCGTAAAATCCTGAAGGGCAATTCCAGTTTTCGTAACAGACCGGCCACATGTTCTTTCATCTCCTCCAGGGTTTGGTAGGACTTGTCGGGGTGTTGTATTTGTACAATTTCAACTTTATCGAATTGATGCAGGCGGTTTAATCCACGCACGTCTTTTCCGTACGAACCGGCTTCACGCCTGAAACAATTTGAATACGCTACGTTTTTAATTGGAAAATCGATCTCTTTTACGATCACATCGCGGTAGATATTGGTGAGGGGGACTTCTGCGGTGGGTATTAAATAGAGATTATCTTCCGGGGCAAAATACATCTGACCCTCTTTGTCAGGAAGTTGTCCGGTTCCGTATCCGGAGGCGGCATTGACCAGCAGGGGAGGTTGATATTCGATATAGCCTGCTTCGATGGCTTCATCCAGAAAAAAATTTATTAAAGCACGCTGTAGCCTGGCGCCTTTTCCACGATAAAAAGGAAAGCCCGCGCCGGTTACTTTGTTGCCCAACTCGAAATCAACAATTTTGTAGGTCGAAGCCAGGTCCCAGTGGGGAACGGCATTTTCAGGTAATCGGGGCATCACACCTTCTTCATAAATAATTTCATTGTCCTCAGGGGTCTTTCCTTTAGGCACGGAGGTGTGAGGCAGGTTGGGCAACTCGATTAATTTAGCATTGAGTAACTCGACCGTATCCATGAGTAGAGGCTCAATGGCTTTGGCGGCAGCTTTCAATTTCAAAGATTCTTGCTTTGCCAGTTCAGCCTTTCCCGGTTCCCCTTTTGCGTAGTGGTTGCCAATTTCTTTTGCCAGTTGATTGCTGAGTGCCAGTATATCGTCTAATTCTTTTTGTGAATTGCGCCGGGTATTGTCAAGCTCAATAATTTCGTCCACCAATCCGGTGGCCTTAAAATTTTTTACAGCCAGACGTTCAATGATTTGGTCTCTGTTTTCACGAATTTTTTGGAGTTGAAGCATTCGATTTTATTTTTGTGCAAATTTAGCTTAATTGAGGAAATGAAAGCAAAAGGACAGGAAATTCTGCGGAGGACGTTGAATAATAATAATCAAAAAAAAACCCGGTCGAAAAACCGGGTTTTATATCAAATCTGAATATCTTATTAATTCTGCACCACTTCAGGCATCACAACACTTACATAAGAGCGGTTGTTTGCTTTTTTTCTGAATTCAACGATGCCATCGGTCAGTGCATACAGGGTATGGTCTCTTCCAATGCCAACATTTAATCCCGGATGATGCTGGGTTCCACGTTGACGGATGATGATATTACCTGAATTGGCTACCTGTCCACCGTATATTTTTACGCCAAGGCGTTTGCTTTCTGATTCGCGGCCGTTATGGGAGCTACCCATTCCTTTTTTATGTGCCATTTCTTTATAATTTTAAAGTTAAACGGTAATTTTCTCTATCAATACTTTGCTCAAATCGGCACGGAATCCGTTTGACTTTTGGTAACCTTTTCTTCTTTTCTTGTGGAAAACAGTTACTTTATCGCCTCTGACATGGGCAACGATTTTCGCGTCAATTTTAGCTCCTGTAAGAACCGGGGTTCCAATCGTTACGGTGCCGTCCTGATCTGCTAAAAGCACTTTGTCGAACTCAACATTGGCGCCTTCTTCTCCTTCTAACCTGTTTACAAAAACTTCTTGCCCTTGTTCAACTTTGAACTGCTGTCCGGCTATATCAACAATTACATACATGCTTTTAAAATCTTTAATTAAAAAATGCTCACGATTTTGGAGGTGCAAAAATAGGAAAAAAAACTAATTAACAAGCAATTGTTGTTAAATATTATTCTTTTCTTCTAAATAAAACTTTGCTGCTGATATTAAAGGGTCTGCCCGGATGTGCATTTACGAGGAAAACACCCAGTAAAATCAGTAAGAACCAAAGGATATCCCACCAATGAAGTTTTTCCCCATCAAGTACTCCCCAAATAACGGCTACAATGGGTATCATATAGGTGACCGATGAGGCAAATAGCGGACTGTTAATTTTTATGAGTTTATTAAAAGCGATCAATGCCAGCCCGGTACCCACAATGGAAAGAGTACCTACATAGGCCAGTCCGTTAATTACATCCGGTTGATTAAGTATTTTGGTTGGTATTTCGGAAAAAAACAGCAGGTAGATAAAGGTGGGTATCCCGATATAAAAGAAGGAAAAGGCAGTAATACTTAATGAGTCAAGCTCCTTTAAATACTGTTTAACAAAATTGACATTAAAAGCGTAACAAACCGTCGCGATAATAATCAGCGAGGCATATTTTATATTGAACGAAAAGCCGGAATCTCCGCTCACATTGATCAATGCCAACGCCCCGACAAGCCCGATCAGCACCCCGACCACATTGAACCATTTGGCTCGTTGCTTAAAAAAAAATAAACCAAGGATCAATGTAAATAAAGGCGTTAATGAATTGAGGGTTCCGGCCAGCGAACTATTGATCCCCGTTTGAGCAATTGCAAACATAAATGCCGGAATAAAACTACCCAGTAATCCTGCGATAAAAAGACGAATTCCTGTTTTGCGCGAAATTTTTCGGAAACGATGAAGAGCTATGGGGCTTAAAAACAAAAAGGTAATGCAAATTCGCAACAATCCGACCTCCACACCCGAAAAGTAAAGCAGCGATTTTTTGATGAGGATGAAAGAACTTCCCCAGGTTAAAACCAACCCAATCAGTATAATCCACGAAAACCATTGATTGCTGATACCTTTCATGCAAATGAATTAAGGTTGCAAATCTAGCTAAATAATAAAACGTGTGGGGCAATTTTCTTCCGGAGGCTAAGATGATCATGCCCCAATGATCATTCGATTGGTTTTTCAGATCAAAACGAAGCCCGCAACTTAATTATGGGTACTTATTACGAATTATCTTCTACTTTTGTGGTGGCATTTTTTTTTGATCAGTTAAGAAATCAATTGGTTGAGGTTTTGCCGGCAGGATTTGTAACTAAGTAGTTGATGGAAGAGGCACAGTTGAGGTATATTGATGGTTTAAAAGCCGGTGATAAGAAAATATTCGAGGAGCTATACCGCGAATATTATTCTCCCTTGTGCTTTTACTGCCTCCGTTTTGTGGGCAGGTCCGAAGAAGCAGAGGAAATTGTGCAGGGGGTATTTTTCAAGGTGTGGCTAAAACGCGATGAACTTCATATCAATTCCTCTGTAAAATCGTATTTGTATCGGTCTGTTCAAAACTATGCCCTGAACTATCTCACCCTGCAGAAATCCAGGGGACGGCATAAGGCAGACGATTACTCCGAAACGGAGGAGCCCAATATAAATGGACTGGAGTTGATGGAAGAAGCAGAATTGGATGTGCGGATTAAAGAAGCCATCTCTAATTTGCCCGAACGTCGACGCATCATTTTTGAGTTGAGCCGGTTTAGTGATTTAAAGTACCACGAAATTGCCGAGCATTTGGAAATTTCGGTAAAAACAGTTGAATCCCAGATGGCAAAAGCCTTACAAAGCTTGCGTGAAGCATTAAAAGATTACTTGCCAATGCTTGGTTTTTTGTTTTTTATTATATTGCGCCAATAAAATTTAAAAAAAAGTTGCATCATCAATAGGGGTATATGAAGTTTTGATTGTCTCATGAACGGCAAGAATATAGTTTCGTGAAAAAAGAGATTGAACATATCGAATTAATTACCCGGGTTTTGTCCGGAAATTGCACTGCATCCGAAAAAGCAACTTTGGATCAGTGGATCGGCATGTCGGTTGAAAACCAAAACAGTTTCCTTTCCTATAAAAGCACCTGGCTCCTGGCCGGAAGTGCCGCCCCTCAATCCAACTTCAATGTGGATAAGGCATGGCATAAGCTAAACATGACCATATCATGTGTTGAAAGTGAGCCCCTGGTCAATACTCTGGAGAAAAAACCTTTGTATTTGATCCACCCACAGTTTGGCTTTTATCTAAAACGCATCGCGGCCGTCCTGGTACTTGCATTTGGATTGTTCTACCTGTTTAATCAAAAACCACAGCCGGAGTTGCTAACAGTTGCTTCTGCGGAATCCATTGATGTACCTGCCGTGCTTCCCGATGGGTCGAAGATATATTTAAATCACAATACCTCTGTCACTTATCCCGAGGCTTTTGCCTCCGGTCAGCGGTTGGTTGGTTTTAAGGGTGAAGGTTTTTTTGAAATTGCCCATAACCCCGCAGTCCCCATGATCATTGAAACAGGCAACTTACGGGTGAAGGTCCTGGGAACAACTTTTGATTTGGTGAATTACGAAGAAAGCAACGAGATCGTGCTGTATTTGCAATCAGGTAAAGTGCTGTTTTACTCTGTCGATCCTCTGGATGGTTCCGTGGCAGAGCAATTAATACTGACTCCCGGCCAAATGGGGGTTTATAACAAGGTTACCGGATCGTTGTCAAAAGCAGATTTCGTTAGTAATAATTTCCTGGCCTGGAAATCCGGCAAACTTGAATTTGTTAAAACTCCCCTCTCTGACGTATTTGAAGCCTTGGAAAAAACCTATGGTATTCAGGTGAACTCAACAAACATGCACTGCGATAACAGATTGTTAACCGCCACCTACAGCAACGAAACTGTTGAAAGTATTTTCGAGTCGATCAGGGTTATCTTTGGAATCAATTACTCCATCGATGGAGAACAGGTAGTCCTTCAATAATTCCACTTCCTTTTTCTGACCTGTTTTGAGGTCATATTTTTTATACTTTAGCACTCGAAAAAAAACGCTTTCTTTCTGCTAATTTGCGTATGAAAATGGTATCTGGTTTCAATCAATATTCCTTAATAACAAAAAGCCCAAAGCAGCGTACAGGTGTGAATTTTATTTGCTTCAGGCTGACTGTTTTATTTTGTTTATTTGCTTTGAGCCCTGTCAGGGCACAGGAAGACAAAGCGGGAGTGATCGACTATTTTTCGGTAACAAACCAACCCATGTCGGAGGTCATCACCCGGCTCTCCATCAAATGCAATTTAAATTTCACCTATGATGCAAGCGATCCTTTGATGGACCAGGTGATTTCCTTCGAGGCCCGGAATAGCTCCCCTTACGGTATTTTGTCAGATTTATTGGCCAATACCCAACATACCTTTAAAAAAATCGGGAACCAGGTTGTAATTTATAAAAGGGATGTTTTAGATCCGCTTACAGCCCGCGAGGGGAACCCTCCTGTCAATAATCCGGTCGTGCCTGAAATTGAAATTCCTATCATGACATCTCAACCAGAAGTGATGCCTGCCTTTAAAATCGATACAATTTTTGTAAAAGACACTATTTTTCGCATCGATACCATCAGGATAGTGGATACGGTGTACGTGACAAAAAAGAACAATTCTGCAGGCATCGAAACAATACCGGCCTTAGCTGTCGATCATTTTCAAAATAGCACCTACCGACAACCGGGATGGGCGATGGGATTGGCGGTTTCACCCATGGCTTCTGATTTTTCGCTGGTAACTATGCAAAAGGGATGGTCGTTGCGTAATTTCGCGGTGGATGCCAACCTGGTCCGCAACCAAAAGCGCTGGGCTTTTTCGATTGGGATTCAATTCAGTCAGTTTGCACAAAAGTTCGATCATCAGTATGATATTTCAACCGGAGGGTTTTACCTGCAAGACACCCTGGATGTGTATTATACAGTAATTGAACTAGATACGGCCTGGTATTATGTAACCGATTCTGTGTGGCTCCCGCTCAACAGTCAATCCTATCACTTCGACCGAATCAACCGGGTTGGTTATGTGAGCGTATCGGGCGAGGTGGAATACACATTTTTTCACAGGCCGGCGTTCAGCATGCATGGTAAGGTGGGCGTTTTAATCAGTATGTTGGCCTACCGTCATGGGGTGATGATAGATGATGACAATGTCCCGCTGGGAACTAATTTTGGAGACCTGATCTTTTCCTCCCCGGTGGTGGGGGTGACAGCCGGAGTGGGCAGTCAACACAGGTTAGGAGAAAAGATGGATTTACTCATCAACGCGTTTTATTTGCAATACACCTCCAGCCCTATCTCCGATCATGTTGACTTTAAGCCCATTTCAGCCATCGGCCTTTCATTTGGTTTGCGTTACTACTTAAATTAGAACTTTAGTTGATGAAAAAACAATGCATAGCTGAGATGAACAAATTAACCCATTGGATGGCCCGTTTGGGTGCTGTGGTCGTTTTTTGTTTCTCTGTTTTTTCATCTGCCTTTGCCGACGATGTGATTGTGGGCGGAAGCCTGACGGAAGATCAAACCTGGACACCCGACAACACCTATATAATAGTACAGGATTTGCGTATCGGATTAAATATCACTTTGACCATTTTGCCGGGAGTAACGGTGAAGATAGACCAGGGGAGAGGGATCCATGTTTGGGGAGGCAATTTTATCGTTGGAGATCCAATGGGGGTTGATCAGGATACGGTCCACTTTACGGGAAATTATCGTTCATCTCGTGAAGGCTGGAAATGGAAGGGAATATTAATTCAGGGTGTAGGGGATGAGAATACCATCCGAATTTTTTGTGCCGATATTCAGGATGCCGAAATTGCGGTAGATTTACTGAATGCAGGATGGGTTGACGTGTTGAACTCGACCATCAGGCAAAACCAGCAGCTTGGGGTAAAATTGACAAACTGTTCACGGTGCCTCATCCAAAATTGTGTGATCGATCAAAATTACGATGGCATTGAAATGGTGGCGACAGGCAATCAATACAACACCAACAACTACATACTGGATAACCGGATCATCAATACAAACCACAACATTTATCTGTTGAAAGAGGCAGATGGAATATTTACCCTTAACCTCATTGCAAACAACCTGATTCAAGGAGCCAATAACGGCATCTGGATGGATAACAACGACGAAGGCTTGTCATCGGACAACATCATTTCAAATAATTATTTTGTCGCCAATGGATCCGGATTTGGATTTGGTGTTTTGTTGGCTTTTGATTCCACCGTGGTATCAAATAATATTTTTTGGCTCAATAATTCTGCTTTGATTTTTGATCCGGAAGGCTCAACCAGCCATATTATCGGAAACAGTTTTTATCAGAACAACAGGGCCATTCAGATAGGAAGAGGTTCCTACCGTGATTCTATCATGACCAATACCTTCTCAGCGCAGCATTTTTCCGACTTTGAAACAAAAGAAACCAATGGAACGGTGTTCTCATACAACAACCTTTTCCCTGCCAGTTTTCAACAGCCTGTTGCTTACAACCACTCTTCATTCGACATGTCGGTGAAAGAAGTATATTGGGGAACTGCCGAAGAGGCCCTCGTCGATTCTCTTATCTGGGATTATAATGACAATCCGGCACTCGGCAAATTCTACCGGATTCCATTTCTTACCGAACCCGACACCACCTTCCCCATTTCGCCTCCCACGGGAGTAATAAAACAATGGGCCGGTGATCAGGTGAAACTTTCCTGGGAGTTAAATCCGGAAAAAGACCTGAAAGGTTACCGCGTTTATTTTGGTGGGTTTGAGTATTACCATTTTGAATCAACTGTTGATGTGGGAAATCTCCAAACGGTATTCATCGATGCCTCTGTTTACGATTCCATTGCGGTAACAGCCTATGATGCCGGCGGAAATGATGAAAACGCTCAACTGGCTGGTTTCGAGAGCCCCTTTTCATTCGCCGCTTATTTCCCCTATGCCGGTGAGAATAACCAATATTGTATCAGCCAGACTCAGATTCAATTGAATAACAGTACAGCTCCTTTTTCTTACGAGCAATTGTTATGGAAAACTTCAGGGGATGGTACTTTTAACAACCCGACCATGCTTCACCCTATCTATTTTCCGGGTACCCAGGATTTAAGTGTTGGCAC
The DNA here is from genome assembly GCA_001769215.1 of Bacteroidetes bacterium GWF2_41_31. GTDB lineage: Bacteria > Bacteroidota > Bacteroidia > Bacteroidales > F082 > UBA6244. The sequence goes on along the minus strand of MEOL01000011.1, from coordinate 3,411 downwards.
GGTAGTATTGTCGATGAATGTGTTTAAGGAAAGTAAGTGGCTTTCCGACAGCCTTGAGTTATCTATACTGGAAGACGTGGTTGTGATGGCCGGGAACGATACCACCATTTTTGTTGATGATTCATTGAATTTAATTCAGGCAGAAGAAAGCAATGCCGGCAATCTGTTGTGGACAAGCAGCGGGGATGGGGTTTTTGTTGATGATACCCTCCTCCATACAACCTATATTCCCGGAATCATGGATAAAGTCACCGGGGTTGTCGAGCTGACGCTTATGGGGCGAAATGTATGCGGTGAAGAAACGGGAACCCTGACCTTGACCCTTGTTCCCCGGTTTACCATCCATGGCGCTGTTTGGAAGGAAGGTCAAATAGCTGAATCATGTGCCATTGTGGCTTTCGATCAGTTATCTTCTTCCAGTCGTGCCGCCAGTGTAGTAAATACCGATGATGCCGGCAGGTTTTTATTCGATCGCCTGATGCCTGGTGAATACCTCTTATATGCTGTTCCTGATACCTCCCTGAAGGAAAGTTTTTTTCCGGGATATTATGTTGTTTCGCCCCGATGGCAGCAAGCCTACCATTTAAAGCTGGATGCCGATATTTATGATGTAGATATACACTTGCCACCTCTCGATTATTTACTACCTGACGGAAATGGGAAAATTTCAGGCCATTTTGTGAACAACACCTTTTCCGCCTATCAACCCGATGTTTACTCACGGTCGTGGTTCGAGCCTGACATGCCTGAAATTCAGCTCAATGAAGGACAATCGAATATCACTATTTTGTTGTACACATCCGGCCGCGAAAAAGTGCTCGACTACACCTTGACGGATGCAAATGGGAATTTCTACTTTAATCACCTGCCTATGGGCAGTTATGTGGTAGATGCCGAAAAAGCAGGATACCTCACCGTGGTGTCGCCTGTAATCACATTGACCCCGGAAAATCCGGTCCGTAGTAATTTGGAACTTTTGGTCGACCAAAAGAAAATAAGCATTCAGGCACCCGGAGATGTTAACCCTGTCACCCGGGATGAGTTGGTTGTTTTCCCAAACCCCACCACCTCGCTGATCAACATTTTACCGGAAGAAATTGCAAGTGGTTCGTATCACATTGGTGTATATGATGTGTTTGGAAGGAAAGTTTTGACGAGTGATTGGACTGTGAACCCGAATGATTCCAATCCGGCTCATCATTTCAGCGTTTCAACACTTCATCCCGGAATTTATTTCGGGGTTATTATCGGGGTAAACTCATCCCGTGATTTTTCATTCATTGTTCGATAAATTCGCCTCTTTAAACCAATCACTCCTTCGCATAAAAAACATGAAAAAAAAGGGAAGTGCCAGTAGGGGTAAAGCAGTTTCTATTTGTCATACTATCAGTTGAAAAAGTTATTCAAAATTGATTTTTACTAACTGGATAACAGAAATTTAGCTTCAGCTCAGGGGTTTTTCAATCGAATAGAAGTATTCAATTGATTTTCTTGTGCTGAAAAACGTTCATATAGTAATTGATAGTCAGTAGATTATAAAACAGTATGCTGCAATCGTGTTTTGCAGGTTTTATAAATAGTTTGTTCATTATTTATTCATCAATTAAAAAAATATTATAATCTATGGGGAAAAACTGAAAATCGAATGTTCACAGGTTATTTTATACCTAATGCAAAATGTTTAAAAGAAAATCATTATTATTAACTAAATTTATTCACGTATGAAATCATTTACAAAGTACCTTTTCTTGTTGATGATGCTTGTATCGTCGGGTATGCTGTTGGCTCAGACAAATGCCAATCCTACCGAGGAGCAAAAAATTGCTCTTGACAATGCAAGTATGTCAACTGAATCTGCTATTGTACCTTTTTCAACATACGCCAACGAACCTACAGGTAGCAGGTCGATGGTTGTTGAAATTGGAACAGGAACAGGTTATGGAGCCTACCCGTCCTATTACGGGGACTGGTCAAACTATTGGGAAAACTGTCATACCCAGACGCTATATTTGGCATCTGAAATAGGTAGTGGCATGTTAATTACCGATTTGCAGTATGTTTTCGAAAGAATTGCACCTGCTGGTTCTAACTCGTTATCCAACGTGCAGATCCGCATCATGGAAACTACTGACAATGTATTGACTGCCGGTTCTTTCTATAGCACTGCAGGAGCAACTCTGGTATGGAGCTCCGGAACCTATGTTCCCGCTACAGCTACAGGTTGGGCTAATATGATCGACATCAACGATTATGTTTATACCGGTGTAAATAACCTGATTGTTGACATCCTCTGGGGTGACAATGGTTATTATACAGGTACTTATTTCAGAACCTACAGAACGGTAGGAGCTGGCAACCGCATGTTGTTGGGTTATGCTGATGGCGAAACTCCTCCAAACTACGACGGTGCTTCATCCAATTTTTCTAATATCCGTTTTTATGGTGATCCTTTAATGGCTCCCGGAGACATCCAGGGTAATGTCACCAATTCTGGTGGATTGGCCATTTCAGGCGCTGTAGTTGGTATTGATGGTTATGGTTCTACCACAACCGATGGTTCAGGTTATTACTTTTTACCAGGTATGCCTGCCAATGAACAAACTTTAACTTGTTACAAACCAGGTTATAATGTAGCCAATGATTTGGTAAATGTTGCTTCAGGCGGCTTAATTACACATAACTTTACCCTGACCTCACCCAACCTGACTGTTTCGCCCTTGCGTTTGGACGAAACCATGGCTCCCAATGAATATCTCACCGATTACATTGGTATGCTCAACACCGGCTCAGGCCCTGTTGACTGGACAGCAGAAGTTGTTTACCCTGTAACCAAAGCACCAGTAAGTGCACCAGTTGAAACCATTGACTGGAGCACAGCCAGGCGTTTAGATGGTAAATTTGCCAATGACTCCCATATCCTGGCCAATGGTCCCCCCATGAACGACAGAGGAACAATGGATTGCCCTGATGGTTCTACCTTCAGCAACCCACCTGTTGGATCGAACAATGGATATACCTCAGATGCCGGTATAGGATACAAAGTGTTCCAGTCATTTACAGGAACCACTTCTGTAAGCACCATTACCTTCTGGACTATTTTCACCAGCGCTCCCCCTGCCACCAAAGATTATACCGTTGAGGTGTACGAGGCAGGTACCACCCCCGGCGCGATGGTTAGCTCAGGCGTATATACCCTGACCCCCGTGAACACAGGCGTTCAGGTTATTGGCTACGACACCTATGTGTTTACCGTTGAGATCCCCTCAGTGGCCATTACCGATGGATGGGTAGCTATCCAGGCACTGGCCGGCTCTCCAACCAACTACTGGTTGAACACCATCCCAGGAGTTGGAACTGTTCTGCAATGGAGTGGATCTTCATACCTGACTTATCCAGGTGAAACCTGTGCCA
>MEOL01000010.1 GCA_001769215.1 Bacteroidetes bacterium GWF2_41_31 | reverse complement strand
CTATTCTCATCAAGTCATATAATTAAAATCCTTGTCAGGAATGGTTTTATATTTGTCTCACAAAAAGGCAGCCATTGCAGATACACCAAAAATAAACTGATTGTAATCATCCCTCACCCAAAAAAGGAAATACCAGTGGGTACCTTTAGCTCAATTGTCAGGCAATCAGGGTTGACGAAGAACGATTTTTAAAAGGTAAGACACTGTCTGTGCAGGATTGCAGGATTTCATGATATACAGGATTAATTAATACAACGATAAAAACACTAAACAACTAAACACTAAACAATTAAACAACCTCCGAGTTCGCAATAGGCTCACTTAGGAAACCCTTTCGTGGACAAAAAAATCGTGGACAAAAAAATTTACAGTTAATAAGATGATACACCCCGGAACCCTTACCAACTCCACCATCCTCATCACCGGAGGCGCAGGCTTCATAGGCTCCAACCTCACGGAGGCGTTGCTGGATCAGGGCAATAAAGTAGTGTGTCTCGATAACTTCATGACCGGCCACCGCAAGAATATTGAAGGGTTCCTTACCCATGAAAACTATACCCTCATCGAAGGCGATATCCGCAACTACAACGACTGCCAGAAAGCCGTTAACGGTTGTGACTACGTCTTCCACCAGGCTGCTCTGGGCAGTGTGCCCCGAAGCATCATAGATCCCATGACCGCCACCGACGTCAACGTGGGAGGTTTTGTCAAGATGCTCTTCGCTGCCAAAGAAGCCAAGGCAAAAAGATTTGTCTATGCTGCTTCCTCTTCCACCTACGGCGATCATCCCGATCTCCCCAAGGTAGAAGAAAAAATCGGAAACCCCCTGTCACCGTACGCCATCACCAAGTTTGCCGACGAACTCTATGCGCGGAATTTCTCCGACATCTACGGCATCGAAACCGTCGGACTGCGATATTTCAACGTCTTCGGACGCCGACAAGACCCAAACGGAGCCTATGCCGCCGTTATTCCCAAGTTCGTTATGCAGATGATGCAGCACGAAGCCCCTGTCATCAATGGTGATGGCCTTTACAGCCGCGACTTCACTTACATCGATAACGTAATCCAGGCTAACCAGCTTGCCGCCATCACCCCTGGTGAAAAACTTTATACCACTGCCACACCACACGAAGTCTTTAACGTCGCATTCGGCGAACGCACCGACCTCAACCAATTGTTCGACATATTACAAGAGAATCTTGCCACTTTAGACCCCCAAATAAAGGAACTTAAAACCATCCATGGCCCCAACAGGGCAGGGGACATACCTCATTCTTTGGCCAGCATCGACAAAGCACGGAGGCTATTGGGTTATGAGCCACAGTTTTCTGTGAGGGATGGGTTGAAAGAAGCGTGTGGGTGGTATTGGGAGAATTTGAGATAGATAATTTGTTACTGATTTTTTTACCCCACCCAACCCTCCCCGAGGGGGAGGGCTAAAATCCTCGAATTAACAGTAGAGTTCCTCATTCGATTAATTCTTACCTACCGGCAGGTTGGCGATGACAAGAAATCTCATCCAATAAGTTGACAAAAAAGGTGTCATCGAATTACACGAATTACGCGAAGCGAAATATGAAGCCCAATCCGCTCAATCAGTTCAATCCGATGATAACCTGACGCCCAATTCGATTAATCCGCGAAATTTCTACCTACCGGTAGGCAGGCGATGACAAAAAAAAGCCTGCCCCGAAGGCTTTCGGGGGCGAAGGCCAATTAGTGAAAATTACAAATTCGTGCCCCTTCGTGTAATTAGTGGACAACTTGAAGCCCATTTTTAATAGTGGACAAATAAATCCAAAAATATTTGCAGACAATAATCACTATCATCAAATGAAAAAGAAAATAGCAATAATAGGACTAGGATACGTAGGACTACCATTAGCAGTGGAATTCGCCAAAAACCGCCTCGTTGTCGGCTTCGACATCAAAACCTCCCGCATCAAAGAACTCACCGAAGGCCACGACCCAACCCTCGAAGTCTCCGATGAGGAGCTCAAAGCTGTTCTCATTAGTAACCGCAACGAAGTGGAAAAAGGACTCTTCCTTACAAGTAGCCTTATGCATATCCAGGACTGTGAAATTTACATCGTGGCCGTTCCGACCCCAACCGACAAAAACAACCGCCCCGACCTCACTCCCCTTATCAAATCCAGTGAAACAGTCGGCAAAGTACTCAAAGACGGTGACATCGTTATCTATGAATCCACCGTATACCCCGGTGCCACCGAAGAGGACTGTGTCCCGGTCCTGGAGGCTGTCTCAGGCAAAAAGATGAATGAACATTTCTTCGTAGGCTACAGCCCCGAGCGCATAAACCCCGGCGACAAAGTTCATACACTCACCACCATTAAAAAGGTGACATCGGGTTCTACTCCTGAAATAGGACAAGAAGTGGATGCCTTGTACAAAGAAATCATCACCGCCGGTACGCACCTCGCCCCCAGTATCAAGGTGGCCGAAGCGGCCAAGGTGATCGAAAACTCTCAACGCGACATCAACATCGCCTTCGTCAACGAGCTGAGTAAAATCTTCAACAAAATGGGCATCGACACCCTGGAGGTGCTCGAAGCTGCCGGAACAAAATGGAACTTCTTGCCTTTCCGTCCTGGTCTTGTTGGTGGACACTGCATCGGTGTGGACCCGTTCTACCTCGCCCAAAAAGCACAGGAAGTCGGCTACCATCCCGAGATCATCCTGGCCGGACGCCGCCTCAACGACTCCATGGGGGCATACGTGGCCAGCGAAGTGGTGAAACTGATGCTCAAAGCGGGTAAAAAAGTAAAAAACGCTAAAGCCCTTATGTTAGGCATCACCTTCAAAGAAAACTGCCCCGACATCCGCAACACCCGCGCCACCGACATCTACCACGAACTCCAATCTTACGGCATACAGGTGGATATCTTCGATCCGTGGGCAGACCCCAAAGAAGTGAAACATGAGTATGGAATTGATATTTTAACGGAGTACCCCAAAGGAAATGGCTACGAGGCAATTGTATTGGCTGTGGCGCACAATGAATTTCAAAAAATCGATATTAAGGCACACAAGGATAGTGGTGCGATTATTTTTGACGTAAAGGGGATACTGCCGAAAGAAATGATAGACGCCAGACTTTAAATAGTTGCAAGAGAATAACTTCTTGAATAAGGTTAAGGCTAATGTTTAGGTTAAGCGGATTTCCAGTAGTTATAGATTAAGGTTAAGTATAATCAGGTTCTCCAAGATTAGTACAAATATTTTAAAGGAGTCTTCAGCTTCAACCTATCCCCCCGATGGATATGGGGGCTATCGGGATCAACCTCAACCTCACTTCCTTACACACATAGCATAAGTCTTTGAAAATAGAAAATTCACATACCGAGTTTAAAGAATTTTGGAAAGATGATTACCTGAAAGTAATTGCTGCATTTGCCAATTCAAATGGAGGTGATTTATTTATTGGAATAAGTGATGATGGAAGAGTGGTTGGCATTGGCAACTACAAAAAGTTTTTGGAAGATATTCCAAATAAAGTTGTTCAATTATTGGGTATTACTGTGGATGTAGAACTAATTAAACAGAATGGGAAAGATATTCTTAAGATTGCTGTTACACCAAGTTCTGTTCCCATTTCCTTCCATGGTAAATATTTCATACGTAGTGGAAGCACCGTCCAGGAACTTCATGGACATGAATTACGGGACTATATTTTAAAGAAAGACAACATCACCTGGGATGAAATTACGATCCCACAGGCACAGTTGGAGGAGCTTGATGAAAAATTGATTCGTCGTTTTATAACAAAAGCGGTTAATGAAAATAGGTTGTATGCAGAAGCTCTAAATGATGATATACAATTGACGCTTGGAAATCTGGATTTGATTAAGGAAAATGGTCAGCTTACAAGAGCAGCTGTTTTACTTTTCAGTAAGCGTCCTAAAAAACATATCAGAACAGCAACTGTCAAAATCGGTAGATTTGGGTTGACTGACACCGAACTGATTAGCCAGGATATTATTGAAGGAAGTGTTTTGGAAATGCCCGATAAAATTATCGGTATCCTAAGAACCAAATACTTGCATTCACCGATTACTTACGAAGGCATCGAGCGCAAAGAACGTCTTGAATATCCGGAAAAGGCAGTTAGGGAAGCAGTATTGAATGCCATTGTACACAGAGACTATACCGAACAAACGGATATTACTATTCGTGTGTACAACGACAAGATCGTCTTTTGGAATAGTGGAACACTGATTGCCCCGCTTAGTATAGAATTGTTGAAGCAAAAACATCCCTCAAAAAGAAGAAATGCACTTATTGCTAATATATTTTTTCGAATCGGATTTATAGAAGCGTGGGGCAGGGGAATCCTGTTAATAACAGAGGAGATGAAAAATGCTGGAATGCCTGAGCCAATAATTGAAGAATACGCCGGTGGTTTTCAAATAACATTTCTTAAAGCAAACCTCCAAAGTATGGAGAAAAGTGTGGAGAAAAGTGTGGGGAAAACTGTGGGGAAAACTGTGGGGAAAACTGTGGGGAAACTTTTAGTATTTATTAATGAAAATTCAAAAATAACCAGGGAAAAGATGGCAGAGAAAACCGGGTTGAGCATCAGGGGGGTAGAATATAATTTAAATAAACTAAAGAAAGAGGGTTTAATCAAACGCATCGGCTCTGCCAAAGGCGGACACTGGGAAGTGATCGAAGGTGATTAATACATTTGCATCTATGCTCCATTAAAACGACCTAAAAAAGAATTTCTCGCAGACCTGTACTGAGCTTGTCGAAGTATCAACGCAATAAAATAGTTCTCGCAGATCAACGCAGATAAAACCCGCATATCAGCGCAAATCTGCGTGAAATGATCTGCGCCAATCCGCGAGAAACCATCCGCGAGAAACCATCCGCGAGAAATCATCCTCGCCGGACGCCGACTCAACGACTCAATGGGTGCTTACGTGTCTAGTGAAGTGGTGAAACTGATGCTCAAAGCGGGTAAACAGGTAAAAAACGCCAAAGCGCTCATGCTCGGCATTACTTTTAAAGAAATTTACCCCGTGAATTGCGCAGCATAATTCACTGGGGATTGCCCCGACATCCGCAACACCCGCGCCACCGACATCTACCACGAACTCCAATCTTACGGCATGAAAGTAGATATCTTCGATCCCTGGGCCAATGCAGCAGAAGTAAACCATGAATATGGAATTGAAATTTTGAAGGAATATCCTGAAGGGAACGGCTACGGAGCTATTATACTTGCAGTCGCACACAATGAGTTTCAGAAAATAAATATGCAGGAGCACAAGGAAAAAGGCACCATCATCTATGATGTGAAGGGAATTTTGCCGAAGGAAGTGGTGGATGCAAGACTTTAATTTAGGCAATAAGTAATAATTTCATGAGTTATATTTAGCGAAATATTTTTTTAACCAAAATACCTCAATATTAAATACAAATATATTAACCTAATAATTGACTTAAAAACAAAATACTAAAATAGATTTGTAAAGCTATAATCAATATTGACAGAATTAACAGAATATAAGATTGGTAAATCTCAGAAAAAATGAACCATCATTTTTGCTAGTAATTACTATTAAGTATTAATGAACTACCCCGCCGCAGAGCAGCGGGGTATCACTAAGGAATTAGTTTTTTACTCGCCGCAAGCGGCGGAGAACTAACCCCATAGCGATTAGACTAAAGACTTTATTTATATAAATACATCTTATTCACAATTTTAATAGTGAATAACGAATCAAAGGTAATTGTACCTTTAAATATTAAAGAGAGATTTAATGATTAATACAAAAAAAAGAAAATTTATCTTCAAGATTGAGCAAAAATGGTTCTATAATGAAATAAATGGTATTGATATATTTAAATTTGTAAAGTATATTCAATTTCAGAAAGAAACAAAACCTAGATGTTTTGTTAAAAACGTAACATATACGCTACAATCTGATCTAACGGTAGATGAAGCAACAATAATGCAATCATATTCAACAACAGTTAGAAATGAAATCAGACGCAGCATTAAAGATAAAAATATTTTTACTGAAATATCTCCTTTGCAGTTTTTAGATTTCTATAACCCATTTGCATTATTAAAAAAACTGAAGGTATATACTCCAAAAGAGTTTGATGAATATGGTAGTGATCTATTTACAACGGGCGCTTTTATTGAAAACAAACTTGTTGCCGCACATTCCTATTTATTGGATAAACAAAAAGGAATAGTGAGGTTATTACTTTCATGTAGTTCACAACTATATACTGAAAATATAAGTAAATCTTTTGTTGCTCGGGCTAATAAGGGGTTACATTATACCGATATGTTAATGTTTAAGGCACAGGGTTTTATTTTGTACGATTGGGGAGGTGTCTCAAATAAAATAGATCCAACTTTAGAAGGTATTCGAAAATTCAAAGAAGGATTTGGAGGAGAACTAGTTGAATGTATTTCATATAGTTCATATTTTTACTCGTTATTGTTTAAACTAGCTTCCAAAATTAAAGTATGAAATCAAAAACGTACCTTATTCGATTAGATGATGCATGTCCTACGATGAATCGTGTAAAATGGTCAAATATCGAAACTATACTAGATAGATATAATATTAAACCTATGGTAGGAATAGTGGCATCGAATGAAGATTTTAAACTAAAATTTACAGACGAAGATCCAGGTTTTTGGATTAAGGCGAGGAATTGGCAAGCTAAAGGTTGGAGCCTTGCTTTACACGGTTATGAACACCTTTACCATACTAATTCTGGGGGGGTCAACCCAATGCATAATAGATCGGAATTTGCAGGGTTATCACTTGAAGAACAAGAATCTAAAATAGAAAATGGAATTGCCATTCTGAATAATAATGGTTTATTTCCTAAATATTTTTTTGCGCCAAGTCATACTTTTGACGAGAATACAATAAAGGCATTAAAGTCTAAATCTAACATAAGGATAATTAGTGATACAATTGCGTTTAAGCCATATTATCAGGATGGCATTACGTTTATTCCACAACAATTTGGCAGCTTTCGTAAGATAAAAATAAGTGGGGTGTGGACTTTTTGTCTTCACCCTAACAACATGACTAATAATAATATATATCAATTTGAAAAATTCATTAATCAAAATACTGACTTATTCTCATCATTCGATGAAGTTGATATCCAAAATATAAGTAGTTTACTTTTTGTTGACAAATTGTTACGATATTTTTATTTTAGATTGAGGGAAATTAAATTATTGCTAAATTTAGGAAAATAGTTATGATTAGTAGTTGTATTAGATATTTGAAATTGGAATAGTAATTTGTATTAATTTGACTAAATATAATTTATAATAGAAATATGCCACTAATAAACCAATATTATGAATAAAATAAAACGCTTCAGTAGAATTTTTTACAACCTTTTTTTTGATTTGAAATACGGATCATTTTTAGGTGGAACTAAGAAAACACCTTATGAATTAATGGGAGCTCATGATACTGCTAACACGGGTTATTATGCAATGAATAGTATATTTCAAAATCTTATATCACCGAACGAAGTATTAGTTGACATCGGTTGTGGTAAAGGGAGAGTGATCAATTATTGGTTGGATGCCTTTAGTGATAATCAAATAATTGGCATAGAATTAGACAATTTGGTAGCAGAAAATACTTCGGCTAGATTATCAAAGTTTTCAAATGTTACTATTATTTCAGGCAATATTATTAATACTCTACCTGATAATGGGACTCTTTTTTACTTATACAATCCATTTAATTGTCAAGTAATGAATGAATTTAAAGAATCACTAATTTCAAAGTTTTACATTAATAATTTGGGATGGATAAAATTATTTCAGATTGTATACTATAATCCAATTTGTATAAATATCTTCATCGAAGATGTAAGATTTATCTGTACCGAATTGAAACTACCTTCAGAGTGCCATAAATGCTATTTAATTAAAGTATTGACAGTTAATTAGAGACTGTTTTTTAAGTAAACATCTTTGTAATATAAAGGGTTTGAGTGCTAATATTTGAAGAGATATGGTAATTTAATGGAGTAATAATACACTACTGACTATACTAAACAATAAATTACTAATGAAGTTTGAACATACTGACTGGAGTAAAAATCTAAAGTTTGGTTTGATTTATATGAGATTTGAAAAACAGCCTGAACTGTATCATAATAAGAAAGGCAATATGCTAAAGAACTGACAGACAGTAATTATGGACGTAAAGATATCGCAACTGTTCAGCAATCCTACTTGCAGTAATCTTCAAAGAATTGAAGGTGTGAGATTACAGTAAGCTGGAGGTTGCACAATTGGATTCACGTAAAGGAATTAAAATATTATTGTGTATGCACTAGCAATAATGATAAATTAGATCTTAAAATCGAAAAAATCATGACGATCTACTTATTTACTTTTTATGAAGAACAGCTTTGTAACGTGTAGCAAGTTTGGGTTTGAATATCTCCTCCATTCATCATTTCCAAATCTTTGAATTTGTGCCGCATTTGATTGACAGATTCTTTTGTGGAGATAAAAACTATTTCAATAAAAAGTTTTTTCCTGACATGTACATGAGATTAATTCCGCAATGATAACTCCTACTAAGGGATAATGGACTAATCAAAAAAAGAAAAACAAGAGCTAGTGCGGCTAATGATTTTTTCTTAGGTAGTGTATCAAAAGTGCTTAGCTGATTGAGGCTTTAGTAATTGGATTTTTTTAATCCTTGACTCTAATTACTACTAATATGAAAAAAGAATTAAAAAGTGATAATAGAATAATTAAGAATAAACCTTTAATCAAAATAAAATGCTAAACGAAAAATCTATACTTATAACAGGTGGAACTGGTTCATTTGGAAAAATGTTTACTAAAATAATTTTAGAACGATACCCGGATGTAAAACGACTAGTAATATATTCTCGCGATGAACTAAAACAATTTGAGATGGCTCAAAACTATCCTGAAAGCAAATATCCACAAGTACGTTTCTTTATTGGTGATGTAAGAGATAATGCTCGTTTTAAAAGGGCCTGCGAAGGAATTGATGTTATAATACATGCTGCTGCTCTTAAGCAAGTTCCTGCAGCAGAATATAATCCGGATGAGTTTATTAAGACCAACATTGGTGGGGCACAGAACGTAATTGATGGAGCATTAGAGAAAAGTGTTAAGATTGTTATTGCACTTTCTACAGACAAAGCAGCCGCACCAATAAACCTTTATGGGGCGACAAAACTAGTGTCAGACAAGCTGTTCATTGCTGCAAATAATATTAAAGGAAAAAGAGATTTGCGTTTTTCTGTTGTACGCTATGGAAACGTTATGGGTTCAAGAGGTTCAGTAATTCCATTCTTTAGAGAAAAAGCAAAAACCGGTATTATTCCTATTACTCATCGAGAAATGACACGTTTTAATATTTCCCTAAAGGACGGAGTTGAAATGGTACTATGGGCGATCGAGAATGCAATTGGTGGTGAAATTTTCGTGCCGAAAATACCTTCTTATAAAATTGAAACTTTAGCAGCAGCAATTGCTCCGAATGCGACTATTGAAGATGTTGGTATAAGACCTGGCGAAAAGTTACATGAAGAGATGATAACTGAAAGTGACTCATACAACACCATTGAATTTGATAAATATTTCGCTATCCTACCTGCGGATTCTAACAAACTAAAATATATAAAACACTTCTCTGGTCGGGAAGTCCCCAAAGGTTTTAAATACAATTCTGGCACTAATCCTGAGTGGGAAACAGTAGATACACTCAGAACTAAGATTAAAATGTTCGTTGACTTAAATTTTGAAGTAAAGTGATATTAGCGATTATTCAGGCACGAATGGGATCGTCAAGATTACCAAATAAAGTTCTAAAGTATCTTGGAGATAAAACAGTTTTAGAAAATGTATTGGTAAGAGTTCTTAGAAGTAAATATATTGATGAAATTTTTGTTGCGACCACTGTAGATAAGAATAACTTACCTATTATTAGTTTTTGTGCATTAAATGGTTATAGGGTTTTCTGTGGGTCAGAAGATGATGTATTAGATAGGTTCTATCAATTAGCTAAGCTTCTTAAACCTAAACATATTGTGAGAATTACTTCCGATTGCCCTGTTATAGACCCTCAAATAATTGATTTAATTATTGAAAATCATCTGAATTCAAACTCTGACTACACTTCAAATACAATAGAAGATTCTTTCCCTGATGGAATGGACACGGAAGTTTTTACATATAATGCACTAGAAGAAGCGTGGAAAAAATCTGAATTATTGTCAGAGAGAGAACACGTAACTCCATACTTAAAAAAGCATAAAGAACTTTTTAAGTTAAATTCAATAGTATCCAAAACAAATTACAGCAATAAAAGATGGACCTTAGATACGGAATTGGATTTTCAATTCCTACAATCCATTTTTAGTGAATTATATACTGAAAACCCAATTTTTGGAATGAATGAAATCCTCAACTTGTTAATTGAGAGTCCTGATATAGAAATGATTAATTCAAGTATTATTAGAAATGAAGGCTATTTGAAGTCATTAAGAGAAGATAAAAAATTAAATAAATAATCCGATGGGAAAAGGACAAGATTTATACAAGAAAGCAAAAAAGGTGATCCCGGGTGGAACAATGTTGCTTTCGAAACGACCAGAAATGTTTTTACCAGAGCAATGGCCCGCATATTATAAGAAAGCAAAAGGATGCTATGTTTGGGATTTGGACGATGTTAAGTATACTGACATGAGTTTTATGGGAATTGGTGCTTGTACCTTAGGTTATGCAGATGAAGATGTTAATGTTGCGGTACAGAATGCAATAGAAAACGGAAATATGTGTACTTTAAATGCGCCAGAGGAGGTAGAGTTAGCTAATCTCATGATTGAACTTCATCCATGGGCTGAAATGGTTCGCTATGCTAGGGGAGGGGGTGAGGCAATGGCAGTTGCAGTTAGAATTGCAAGGGCAGCATCACATAAGGACATTATACTGTTTAGTGGCTATCATGGATGGCATGATTGGTATCTTTCAGCAAATTTAGCCGAAGATAGTGCACTTGATGGCCAGTTGTTACCTGGGTTAAAACCCAATGGAGTAGCAAGAGGCATGAAAGGTACATCATACCCGTTTTTTTATAATAATAAAACAGAGTTTTTAAAACTTATTAAAGATCATGGAAATAAAATTGGCGGAGTTGTATTGGAAGCCATACGCAATATCGAACCTGAAGAAGGTTTTTTTGATATAATTATGCAAGAAACAAAACGATTAGGAATTCCGCTTATTGTAGATGAAGTGTCAAGCGGATTTCGGCTAAACCTAGGAGGTGCACATATGGTACTTAAACTGGAGCCTGATATTGCGGTTTTTGCAAAAGGAATTAGTAATGGATATCCTATGGGAGTTATTATTGGAAAGAGGGAGTTTATGGATGCCGCACAGGACTCTTTTATTAGTAGTACATATTGGACAGAGAGAATTGGCCCCGTGGCTGCAATTGCAACCATTAGTAAAATGCGTAATAAAAATGTACAGAGTCACTTGATAAATTGCGGAAAGAAAATACAAGAAGGGTGGAAGTCTCTGGCTGTAAAAAATAATATAAAAATTCATGTAAGCAGCATTTATCCATTGAGTCATTTTGATTTTGATGAGTCTCCATTAATATTAAAGACACTCTTTACTCAAGAAATGTTATCACATGGTTTTCTGGCAACAAATTCCTATTATTCTTGTTATGCACATAAACAAGAGCATATTGACAAGTATTTAGATGCAGTGGATGATGTGTTCAAAATTATTACTAAGGCCATTATAAAAGGTAATGCAGAAAATCTATTATTGGGTCCTGTTTGTCAAACTGGATTTAAACGATTGTCTTAAAGACGAATTAACAATTAATTAAATATTTGGTTTTAATGAGTCTACATTTACTAATCTCAAAAGTTGAAATTAGATAATGTCAATAAATAAAGTGGGTAACAAGACTATTTGTTTATCTAATATTTAGAATGTTGAATGTTTTTGAATTTGGGAGGGAAATTGCAAACCTTCAAATAATATGTTTAACTTGTACTGATGTAATTGATTTTTTAAAATAAAACTATTAACCATATTAAAAATCGTAATTATGGATTTAAGAAGATTTCCTAAAGAGATTAAAATCGGCAATAAAATAATTGGCATGGGACATCCAGCGTATATTATTGCAGAGATTGGAGCAAATTTTGATGCTGATATTAACAAGGCTAAGGAATTAATCAAAGCTGCTAAAGATTGTGGTGCTGATTGTGCGAAATTTCAAACGTTTAAGTCAGAAAAAATTGTGTCTGATAAAGGTTTTTCTTTGATGGATCTAAAGGGCGTTCATGGAACCTGGGGCAAAACAGTTGGTCAGGTTTTTAAAGAAGTAGAATTTCCTCATGAATGGCATCAGGAATTGATGGAATATTGTACTTTAATAGGCATTGATTTTTCAACAGCACCTTATGATTTTGAAGCAGTAGATCTATGTGATAGATTAGATCTTCCTTTTATAAAGATTGGATCTGGAGAAATTACCTGGTTAGAAATGATCAAGTATATTGCGTCAAAAAACAAACCTGTTTTCCTTGCTACTGGTGATGCCAATCTATCTGAAATCGATGAAGCAATCAGAGCTTTCGAATCGACAGGTAATAAAAATCTTGTATTAATGCAATGCATCACAAATTACCCATCGAAAATTGAGAGCGCAAACATCAATGTAATTAAAGCTTATCAAAGCGCTTTTGATGTATTGACAGGTTATAGCGATCATTCTCCTGGTCCGGTTGTTGCGTTAGGTTCCGTTGCACTTGGTGCGGTAGTTATAGAAAAACATTTTACACTTAACAAGGCAGATAATGGACCAGATCATCCTCATTCTATGGATGTAAATGAGTTTAAAGTAATGGTTAATTATATTCGTGAATTAGAATTGGCATTAGGTACATCAAGAAAATTTGTTGTTGATGAAGAAAATGAGACAGTAATTGTTCAAAGAAGAGGCTTGTATGCAAGAAGAGCAATTAAAAAAGGAGAAACGATTTTGTCTGAAGATATTGACATCTTGAGGCCAGCTTTGGGGATCCTTCCTAAATTCAAAAGTGTACTTATTGGAAAAATCTCAAAGACGAATATTGAAAAAGGACATCCGCTTTTTTGGGACAATTTTTAGTCATGAATGAAATGGCAACAATAATAGCGATTGTTGATAATGACTTTCTTAATAAATCAGATGCAATAGTTTTATTGGAAGGAGATGGACTAAATAGATATCAACATACAGTAGAATTGTATAAGCAAGGTTGGGCCGATAAAATAGTTTTTAGCGGAGGCATAACAGATTATGAGTATGGTAGTTTTCCTTTTTCAAAGGTAATTCCATATATTCTAAAAGAAGGGGTTTCTACTCATGCAATTTTTCATGAAGGAAAATCCCTAAATACTAGGGAACAGGCAACTGAAGTTATAAAGCTTGCATTTGATAATAATTGGGAAAGATTAATCCTAGTGGCTTCTCCAGAGCATCAGTATCGTGCATATCTTACATTTTTGCGTGTAATATTGGATACTAATACGAATATATTACTATATAATTCACCAGCTAAGAAACTTGCTTGGTTTGAGGAAACCAATTGGGGGAATAGATACTACCGTCTGAAACAAGAGTTTACTCGTATTGAGAAATACACGCAATTAGGCCATTTAGCAACCTTTAATGAATTCTTAAATTATCAAAAATGGAAAGAATCGTTACAATAGATGAAGCAAAGGAAGTCTTTGGTAAGTATTTCATTGGTCAGCAAGAGTTACTTTTTTGTGCTGATAAGCTAGGGATTTCTATTCCTGATGAAATCCCATTAATTCACTATACAAGGGATGTTTTGTTATCCAGCGCAAAGGATTTTATTCTAATCCTTGGTGTACCATCAATGAAAAATGGTGAGGGCATTTCTTTATTATCTTTACGTCAATTTTTTGGAGTAAATCCAGAAAAGTCAGAGCCGTGTTTCTATAATCAAGATTGGTATTTAGAAGAGTCCTTTATGAAGAATACTTTGGAATGTAGATGGTATCTTATTCGTAGAACCCTTTTTGAAAATTCTCGTTCTGTTTCTCCGGATATTTTAAGTAAACAATTTATCTTTCCTTCCGCAATTCTAAGTGCCTATACCTTTTTTATGGTTTGGCATTGTATTTCCGAATGCCTATGGTGCAACGAATTTATTTGGTGCAATGATTGCGATCATAATAGTGATAGAATATACGTTGGAAAATATAAAGACATTGACTCGTTTAATAAAAATGGTTTTAGCATACATCGCCATTTAGCCTTGCGCAACTGTTATGGAAGTATTTCGATTTTATAACTTGAATTCTAACACGAATTGATGAGAATTCCAAATTTAATTAAAAATTCTGCAATATATAGTTTTGTTACGGTATTACAAAAAGGCATAATGTTTTTTCTTCTGCCTGTATACACAGCATTTCTCTCTCCGCAAGACTATGGTGTATTAAATGTGGTAACTTCAATATCTTCATTTATTTCAATTTTTGTTTTATTTTCACTTAATGCTTCAGCAACCAGATTTTATTATCAAAATAAGGACCCTGAATATTCAAAGAATTTGTGGGGGACATTAACTTCTTTTGTTGTTGTTAACTCCATAGTTATTGGAACGTTATTTATATCTTTACATAGATATTTTATTGATCCTTTCATTGGAGAAATTAATTTTTATCCATTGATGTTTTTTGGGATCGTAAATGTAATTCTTTCTCCTTTATATCTTTTTTTTCAAACTTATTTACAAACACTGCAAAAAGGGAGCTTTTACGGAATAAATTCATTAATCTATTTTATATTTCAAGTTTCACTTGTTATATTGTTTCTTACTATATTTAATTTAGGTGTTTTAGGCGTTTTGTTAGCGAATGTAATTACCTCCGTGGTCTTTTTTATATATGTTGGATTTGTTTTTTTAAAAAAAATAAAATTAGGTATTAAAAGGATAATATTAAAACCGGCATTAATTTATGCATTACCTTTATTACCGCACTCATTGGCCGCATGGACCTCAGGTGTGTTAGATAGATTATTATTAAATGATATGGCAGGTAAAGCACAAACTGGTTTGTATAGTGCAGGACAACAGTTTGGTGGTATGGTTGGCATAGTAACTTCTGCTGCTAATCAAGCGTTTGCACCTTGGTTTTTTCAGAAAGAATCAGAAGGAGAAAGAGGGATTCGACAGATTAAACAAGTGGGAGAGTTATTAGTAATTGTATATTGTTTTATTGCGTTATTTATTTCATTATTTTCTAAGGAAATACTAGATTTGATGGTTGCAAAACAATTCAGATCTATATATACCATAATACCCATATTAGCTTTTGCTAATGTTTTTCAGGGACTTTATTTTATTTTTGTTAATGTGCTTTTCTTGAAACATACACAAAATGTCTTTTATGTAACATTATTAGATTCGGTAATTAATTTGACATTAAACCTAATACTTATACCTATATGGGGGATTTGGGGTGTTGTAACTGCTTCATTTGTGACATTATTTTTCCGAAGTGTATTTGCTTTAATATTGTCAATGAAAAAAAATAAATTAATTCGTTTCAACTGGAAGAGAATGTATTTTTATGTTACGTTCTTCTTCCTAATTTCATTTATAAGTAAATTGTTATTGACACTAAATTTATTTTTAATCATATTAATTAAGTTTGGCGTTTTATCGATAATGCTATTAATTTTTTATTCTGTTTACAAAAAAAGTGTGGATTTAATTTTATCATCATTATGGTTAAAATTGGTTAGGCATAAATAAACCCAGGATAAATGAAATTTTCTAATATAGATATATTTGATATAAATATAAGTTTTGAGATGGTATTGGAACAAGACTATCAGGAACAACCCTCTTTGTTTAAGATTGTAATACCAAGAATTCCAAAACTTATTTCTTCTGTTTTTAAAAGGGAAATTAATTATATTAAAAAAGCAAATGTTGATGTGCTATTTTTTGGTGCGAGCAATAATAATCAGCTTTCGTTTAAAACAATAATTAGTAATTTGAAAGATGTTAAGTATGTTACCATAAGAGATGATACTGATTATCCTATGATAAGAGCAATTTACCTATCTGCACCTTATTTTATTGATTTATTTCGTGCTTATAGAAAAGCTAACTTAAGACAAAAAAGGGCATTAGTTAAAAATCCAATTGATTATCTTTTAGCATATGGAAAATTCATCATTGCAAATCGTATTATTGTAAATTATAAACCAACTCTTATTGTTTTGGCGAATGATCACAGCCCAATGAATCGCTGTTTACTAAAGGTGGCGTCTAATCTACAAATTAAAACACTTTTCCTACAACATGCTTCAGTAACAAATAAATTTCCTAAATTATTATTTGATTATTCATTACTAGATGGCGAGGAAAGTTTTTCTAAATATGGTATGCAAACTAAGCCGAATGGAAAGGTCTTACTTACAGGATCGCCTCGATTTGATGATTTTTATACTGTATCTGAAAAGGAAGGGTTGTGTAAAATTGGTATTGCAGTGAATGAATTGGATGATTTCAATATTGTGAAACAATTATGTGTAGACTTAATAAAAAACACAACTTTTCAATTGGTAGTCAGACCACACCCCATTATGAAAAGCTGGCATAAAGAGTGGTTTTTAGCAAATAATATTGAGTTTTCAGACGCTAGCCAAGTTAAACCATATACATATTTATCAAAAATCTTTTTACAGATCAGTAATACTTCAAGTATTCATTTAGATGCAGCAATTATGAAAGTGCCTACTGTTATGTATCAACTTTCATCTATGCCAATTGAAGATCATTATGAATATTTAAAGCATGGATTAATAAAGAAAGCAAGTTCGATTGACGAATTAGTACAATTTATAGGTCATCCAGTTAGCCTATTGCCCTCCGACAAAACCTTGAGTTATTATGTTGCATCTGCTTTTACCGCAATGGAAGGTAACGTTGGTTTTTTCATTTCAAGATATATTAATGCCATACTTCAAAATAGTGATAAAGTAGAGGCGCTACTTGAAAAACAATACAATATAAAAACATTTAAATTTTAATAAAGTCGAGATGAAACTATTTAATTTAGTAATATATTTACGCCGCAGGCTTTTGAAAATAAAACGCTATTATATCAGAGCATACTATACTAAACGTACAAGAATAATTTCGCTAAAATGTGGAAGTGGTTTAAAAGTCAACTATAAGTCTTTTTTTAGTGGCAAGGTTTATTTTGGAAATAATTGTAATTTCAATGGAATGATAGTGGGTGGGAAGGGTGAAGTTCATTTTGGTAATAATTTCCACTCAGGAAGTGAGTGTTTGGTAATAACACAAAATCATAATTATGACGCAGGAGAGAAAATTCCTTACGATGATTCCCTTATTTTAAAAAAAATTATCATTGAAGATAATGTGTGGTTAGGTGCGCGGGTTATAATTACTGGTAATATTACTATTGGAGAGGGAGCAATTATTGCCGCCGGATCTGTGGTTGTAAAGGATATACCTAAATACGCTATTGTAGGCGGTAATCCTGCCAAAATTTTAAAATATAGAGATATTAAACACTATGAATTGCTTAAAAGTAAAAATCAATATCATTAGACGAAAATAAATATGTTTAAAAAAATATTTAGCATTATTGATTTTTTGGTAATTGTGATTCAATTATCTATTAATATATCAATTGTACCGTATATTATTTTGGGAAGTTTTCAATCTAATAATTTTATTTATCTAATTATTGGATTAGGGACCTTAGCAATATTATTGATTAGATTCAAAGGCAAAATATATCCCTTTATGGCTCTTCTAAGGTTTCCTCCAATGACTTTCTTCTTTTTACTTCTTTTTTTTCAATTAATTTCTTTCGTTGTTGAATTAGATTTTTATCACTTTGGCGCAGTCATTGTTATTACATTCAATCAAGTTGTGTTTTTGATGTATATTAATAATCTTTTTCTTGCGAAAAGAAATTCTATTGATGTTATTGCGTCTTTTACTAACTTAAATTTATATTATGTGAATTTCGCTTTGTTTAATGTATTTGCAGTTCTGATTTCAATATTGTTACAATTATTTAAAATAATTAAACCTTTCACTAATAATATTAACGATTTATTTCCCTCACTCCTAAGTTCAAATACAATGAGTGGTCAACATTATTATATGCCAGGATGGATATCCCTGCAGACTGGTGAATCCCGACTCGGTTTTGTGTTTGGAAATTTAACAGGATGGACTCATGAGCCTCATGTATTAGGTTATTTAATATTTCCGTCGTTGTTTTTCCTTTTAGCCAAATATACAAATAGGTTAAATTTGTTTATAATTATAATAGTGTTGTTTACTATTGTGGGGTTGATTTCCTTCTCCGTTACATCATTTAGCTGTCTATTAATTATTATGTTTTTTAAACTATTATCCGATAAAAAATATATAACAGGTTCTATTGTCTTCTTATTAATATTCATCTATTCTATTATAATACTTAATAGAGATCTAGGCGAAACAATATTAAGTTATACCTCTGATAAATATACATATAATACAAGTTCTGCAGAGTATTCTGGCAATAAGATTATGAATATCGTTATTCCAAATTCTATTTTTGGAAATGGAATATTATTGATAAGTGAAAAGCCAGATAAAAATGCTGGTTCATTTGCAGCAATTTTTTATTTGGCATTTTATTCTAGTCTTTTATTTAAAACGATGCAAATAATTTTTTCTAATAATAAGCGAAATGTTTATTACGGATTTGCATTTTTGTACTTTATTTTGCATAGTTTAAAACTATCATCATCAATATTCGTTATGCCATACACTATTTACTTTCTTGGCTTAATGGCGATTTATAATAAGTATTATTTAAAAGCAAAAACTATTGATACTGTCTTATCTATTTAATATTAATATGGAATTGAAATATAATAAAAATATATAAAGCATAATGAGAATTCTTAGAGTTATTAATTCTTTAAAAACAGGTGGAGCAGAAAGGTCAATCGTAAGCAATGTTCCCGTGCATATGTTAAATGGCTACCAAATGGACGTTTTACTTTTAAATGGAGAAGTAACATATTTTTTCAATGAATTACAACAAAAAGGAGTAACTATTTATAGTTTAGGTAGTGGAAATAATATTTATAATCCATTATTAATATTCAAATTGTTAAAATATGTTTGTCGATATGACATTATTCATGTTCATTTATTCCCATCAATATACTGGGTGGCAATTGCGAAAATATTATCTTTTTCAAGAGTTAAATTAGTCATGACTGAACATAGTACAGATAATAGAAGGAGGCATTTTGCATTTTTTAAAAATGTCGATCGGTTTATTTATAAAAATTATCAAAAAATTATATCTATTTCTGAAGCAACTACTATTAATTTGGATTCATACCTTAAAATTCGCAGTAAAGTTATAACTATTCCAAATGGGATAATTATTAAAGACTTTC
The DNA here is from genome assembly GCA_001769215.1 of Bacteroidetes bacterium GWF2_41_31. GTDB lineage: Bacteria > Bacteroidota > Bacteroidia > Bacteroidales > F082 > UBA6244. The sequence continues at coordinate 18,531 of MEOL01000010.1, read as the reverse complement.
AAATTAAGGAAACGACCACCAAAGAAAAATTGCTAGGTATTTGTAATGATAAAAAGTTGATTGTTCAAGTTGCAGGTTTTCGAAAACAAAAAGATCAAGATACCTTAATAAAAGCACTAACTTTATTACCGGAGTGTTTTAATATTGCCTTCGTGGGAGAAGGTGAAAGAAGAACTATTTGCGAAAACTTGGCAAAGGAACTCGGGGTTTTTGACAGGACAAAGTTCTGCGGTAACAGAAACGATATTCCTATGATTATGAAAGTTGCTGATTTCAATGTAATGTCGTCGCATAATGAAGGTTTCGGGCGTGCCGCTGTTGAGGGTATGGCTGCAGGGAAACCAACTATAGCTTCAAATGTTCCTGGTTTAGCAGAAGTTGTTGGGGGTGCGGGGCTATTGTTTGAAGCTGGTGATAGCGATACTTTGGCAAAACTTATTTTACAGTTGACTAATGATGCTGCTTTTTATGGACAAGTGGCCGAAAGATGTAAAGAAAGAGCTAAACAATATGACGTTAAAATTATGATTGAGAAGTATGAGCAAGTATATAATACCCTGATAGGATAAGGCCTACAGGCTTATTTTTTTATTGTCTTATAATTAGGATGTAGTATTAATTTGTTTGCTGATTGTAATATTACGAATAATAATTCTTTTTTATGATTAATTCTAGTATTACCATAACATTTCGTATTGTTATTATTTAATTAATAAAAGAGATAGTCGTAGTATCAAGGTTTGTAGCCCGCTTGAACTTCTTTGCAGGTTGAAAGTTTCGTGCTTCAAAATCGCTTACTTTTCATATACGTAACATTGACTATAATGCAATAAACCTAACTAAATACTATTACCAAAATGATAAAAACTGCAAAAAAAATCCTTATCGTAGGAATTGGAAATATTGGATTTTCAATAATAAAACAATTAAACAACATTACTAATAACATTGAAATAATTGCAATAGATAAAAGATTTCCTTCTTATTTAGAAGAGTATCTTAGTAAAACTAATGAGAATCATAAAATAACATTTATAAAAGCTGATGTTACTGACGAATCCGGTGTTCAAGATATTATTGCAAGTGACAAGCTAAACGATATTAATGTATTAATATCAACTGTGGGTTTTTTATCACATTCAAACGATTTCGATGAATTCAGAAAAGAGTTTAATACCAACTTCTTTGGAAATGTTATCCCAATTAAAGCGTTGATTAATAAAATACCTAAAAAGTCTAATAATAGGATTATCATTATAAGTTCAACATCTGGCAATAAAGCACCAGGGACTGTTAATTCATATGCTCCATCAAAATTTGCACTCGAAAGTTTTGCAAGCACATTGCAACAAGAATTAATGAAAGAGGGGATATTTGTTGATGTTATTCGTCCAACCAATATTTTAAATGAATGTTCTGATGTTTTTAAATTTAATAAAGGAATTAGTGCAGAGTTAGTTGGAATGAAAATAATTAAATTAATACAACTATCTTTAAAAGATTCATCAGTATCAGGAAAAAAATTCTTTGTTCCTTATTACTTCTTTGGAGTTAGAATTTTGGAAAGAGTATTCCCAAATATATTAAACTATATTTTTGGTCTAAATTCTAGGTTAAATAGGCGAAAAACGTATAAAAAATATTGTAATAATAAGGTATTAATAACTGGAGGATCTTCTGGTTTAGGGCTTGAATTAGCCAGAATATATGCTAAACACTCTTTGGAAGTTATTATTACTGGTAGAAACGAAAAAAAATTGGAAGAAGCAAAAAATGAATTGAATAAAATATCGAATTGTAGAATAATAACTAAGCAAATAGATTTTACTTCAATCCCTGATTTAAATAAATTCATAAACGAAATTGAAAATGTTGATTTACTAATTAATAATGCCGGCCAACATTTAGTTAAGTCAGTACAAGAAATGAATATTAATGAATATATTGAAATTTTTGATGCAAACTTCTTTAGTCCTGTATTATTAACAAATAATCTAATATTTAACTCGAAAACACATAAGGTAATAAATATACTTTCAACAACTGCTATTTGTGGCAGGAAGAATCATAGTGCATATTCTTCATCAAAATCTGCACTATGGGCATATACAAGATCTATAAGAAGACAGAAAGGAAATACGATTCAATTTTTAGAAGTAATACCATCAACTTTCAAATCTAGCCTTTTTCGTAATTCTGATTCAATACGAAACGAAACAACACACAACTCCGACATTAATTTATTAGAATCAAAAGAGGTTGCCCTCAGAATTGTAGAAGCAGAACGGTCAGGGAAAGATATTTTATTTATTCCATTTAAGGCACGATTATTCTTGTTATTGGAAAGTCTTTTGTATCCTATATTTAAAAAACTTTTTTTAAAATAAAATATTAGTAACTATTATCATTTACTTAACAATTTTAATTGAAAATAATTCAACCCAACAAAGGTTTTTTATCAATTGGCGGCAATTGTGAAACCGCAGATTTTATGGTGAGTAACCTGCTTTGGTGTTGTTGGTGGTTGATTTGGAATCTTTCAATATCGTGGTGCTAGAAACATCCTGATGTTATTTGATTCAGGAGTGGCTGATTTTTATCGGCACCATATATTTAAGTATCGGATCATGGAGTTTGCCAGGCAAACAGGTTTATTGTTATTTTATGTCATTATCCTCAATAATGTTGCAAAATGCAACACCATTGAACACCAGCTATTCATCTATGTACGCAAGGCCATTGAAAGTTTTGTGTTTTAATACTGTTAAACCGTTAAAAAACTCATAGAGCAAATTTCAACCACGACAGGCCTCGCAATTGTGGATAGGTTAAACCTGAAAGAATACAATACAGGCATCAAGCTTGTAAAAGAAAATATAGATAAAAAACGAATAGTATAATCACCCAGTCATCCAGGAACTCAGCTAAAGAATTCTTCTGTAGTTTTGGGGAGGTTGATTAAAATGTTTTACTAATCTTTGAAAATGAAAAAAAAAATTATTCGTATAACCACAATTCCTATATCATTAAAAACACTATTAAAAGGACAATTAGAGTATATGAACCAATACTTTGAAGTGATAGCCGTTTCTTCTGGGGGAGTCGATTTTGACGAGTTTCTTTTACAAGAAAAAGTTAAAGGAGTTAAAATAAATTTTAACAGAAAAATTTCTCCAATAAATGATTTTGTCGCATTGGTACAATTAGTTAAGTTGTTTAGAAAAGAGAAGCCGTTTATTGTTCATACTCATACCTTAAAGGCTGGACTTTTAGGGATGATAGCTGCGTTCATTGTACGGGTTCCTCATCGATTACATACAGTAGCAGGAATTTACTTTCTTGACATGTCCGGTTTAAAGCGCAAATTGTTTGAATTATTAGAGAGAACCACAAACTCTTGTGCGACAATGATCTATCCTAACTCTTTTAAAATGAAAGAAATTATGATCATGAAAAACTATTCAAAATTAGTAAACACAAAAGTAATAGCCAATGGTAGTTCCAATGGAATTGATATCAATTATTTCAAGAAAGAATCTGTAGCGATTAGTAAAGTAGATATTCAGAATAATTTAGGCATATCTAATAATTCAATAGTATTTTGTTTTGTTGGGCGCGTTCGTAAAGATAAAGGCATTAACGAATTAATAAATGCTTTTTCAAAGTTGTATAATGAAGATCCTCGAGTTCGCCTAATAGTGGTAGGTAATTTTGAAAAAGATATGGATCCTGTAGATGAAATGACAGAATACAATATTTATAATCATCAAGGAATTGTATTTGTTGGATTTCAGAAAGATATACGCCCATATCTACTTTCTTCGGATGTGTTAGTTTTGCCGAGTTATCGTGAAGGATTCCCTAATGTAGTTATGCAAGCCGGAGCAATGGATTTGCCATGCATTGTTACGAATATAAATGGGTGTAATGAAATAATTGTTGAAAGTGTAAATGGATTTATTGTACCACCGAAAGATTCATTGTCATTGTATACTTCAATGAAACGATGTTCAAAAAATCCTGATATTGTTACTGAAATGGCATCAAATGCTCGTGAATTAATAGTATCTAGGTTTGAACGAAAAATAATATGGGAGGCATTATTGAAAGAGTATAATTCCCTACATTGATTATTAATAATAAATTTGAAATGAACACTTAAGAGTTAGTCTATATATGTATTCAAAATTTCTTAAACCATTATTTGATTGGGTTATCGCTTTCATTTCCTTAATAACTCTTTTACCATTTTTATTGCTTGTTGGGTTGTTATTAAAAATTGAAAGTAAAGGTCCTGTTTTCTTTCTTCAAAGAAGGTTAGGCAAAAATGAATCATCATTTTTATTGTATAAATTTAGGACAATGATTCACAGGGAGCGAACGATTCATCATCAGATTTTTGAAAATGATCCTGAAGTTACCAGAATAGGTCACTTCTTGAGGAAATTAAAAATCGATGAATTACCACAGTTAATAAATGTACTCAAAGGAGAAATGTCAGTCGTCGGTCCACGTCCTTGTTTACCTGAAATTAAAGATAAATTTGGTGAATACTCAAACTACCGTTTCCATGTAAAACCTGGTTTGACCAGCCTGGCTGCTGTAAATGGAAGTATCTATTTAACATGGGAGCAAAAAGGATATTATGATTATATATATACGAAAAATATTTCTTTTATTTTTGATTGGAAAATAATTATTAAAACTATTAAAGTCATTTTCGTAGGTGAAAAGAAGCTTTTTGCAGAAAAATAATAAAAATGTACTATTATGGAAATTAGGGATTATAGAACTGGTGATGAGAACAAAATTCTTGAATTGTTCGAGATGGTTTTTAAACAAAAAATGACAATGTCATACTGGAAATGGCGTTTTGAAGATAATCCAGCGGGTAAACATTTGATTAAACTTATGTGGGATAATGAAATACTAATTGGTCATTATGCTGTTTCTCCTGTTTGGCTTAATATAGAGAATACAAAAATGCTTTCTGCATTATCAATGACTACAATGACACATCCTGATTATGGTGGGTTGGGTGTTTTTGGTTCTTTGTCAAATGCTCTTTATAAAAAATTAGAGGAAGAATTGGATGTAAAAGCAATATGGGGCTTTCCCAATAATAACTCTCATTACGGTTTTATCAAAAATTTAAAATGGAATGATTTAGGTCAGATTTCACATTTAGCGTTACCATCAAGTAAGTTAACTGGATCATTAAATGATAATATAGCCATGTTCACCCACTTTGGTGTTGAACACGGTAACCTTATTTCCAAAGTGACATCCCAATTTAAAGTTGCTGTATTGCGGGATAAATTATATTTAAATTGGCGTTATGTACAAAACCCTTCAGTTCCGTATGATAAATTTGAATATCGTCAAAATGGTAGTCTATTAGGTTTTGTTGTTTTGAAAAAATACCCTTCAAAGATTAAACCTGATGTTTTTGATTTATTTATTACTGAAATCGGAATAGAGAAAGAGAATTTTACAATAATTTCTGTTTTAATTTCCCATATTGCTGCTTATTATAATCAAACTGAAGCAATTCTTCATACTTGGATTAGTTTATTTGATCAAAGATATATTCTATTAGAAAAATTGGGTTTTATTCCTTCGAGCAAACCAACATTTATAGGGGTTCGACCTCATAGTGAGATGATGAATGTTTTGACCGATTATAGAAATTGGTACATTTCTTACGGAGATTCTGATGTTTATTGAGATAATAATATAAGAATCTTATGCAAAGAAATATATTAATTATAGCACCTCATGCCGATGATGAAGTGTTAGGTTGTGGTGGTATTATTAGTAAATATAGCAATGAAGGATTTGAAGTACATATTTTAGTCGCCACAAATGCTAGTATTGGTGCACCAGAATTATTTAACCAGGAAGGCATCGATAATGTGAGAAATGAAGCTATTGCAGCTCATAAAATTTTGAATGTTAAACAAACTCATTTTCTTGAATTACCTGCCCCTCGATTGGATGTTTATCCAAACTATCAAATTGCAATTGCATTTAGTGAAATTATCAATGAAATTAGACCCGAAGCGTTGTTTATACCCCACCGTGGAGATATTCATAAAGATCACGAGGCAGTGTTTAACGCAGCTCTTGTAGCCGCACGTCCTATAAATAATTGTTCTGTTAAAAAAATATATGCTTACGAGACCCTTTCTGAAACAGAATGGGCAGCTCCGTTCGGAGATGATAATTTTATTCCCAATCGTTTCGTGAATATTACTAAAGAATTTAAACTAAAACTTGAGGCGATGGAGTGTTTTAAAAGTCAACTAAAACCTTTTCCCAACCCACGTTCACTGGAGGCAATTGAAGCATTGGCAAAATATAGAGGGGCAACTGTTGGTTTTGAACGCGCAGAAGCATTTATGGTAATTCGTGAGACAGAAGATTGAATCTTTACTGATGATAATACCTACTTCAATTGAAATTAAAAAATGGATTCTCATCTCAAAGTGGATATACCGGCCATAACGGTTTATCCACTCAAAGTAGATAATTTCATATTACAAAAACAAAAATTGTATTCTGGACTTAGGTCAATGGCCGCAATGCCATTTCCTGGGAACAGAAATTTAATTATGATGTGTGGTATGTAGATCATTGTACATTTGCATTGGATATGAAAATTCTTTTCAAAACCATTGAAAAGGTATTTTAAAGCGTAGGAATAAGTCAGGAAGGTCAAGCAACGGCAGCGAAATTCTTGGAAACAAAATAATAGTATGAAAGAGTTAGATTATATCTGGATATATGGTGCAAGTGGACATGGTAAAGTGATATTGGATTGTTTGCTTGCGAATAATTTGATGGCAGAAGGATTTATTGATGACGACTCTTCAAAAACCAGACTAAATGATTTGCCCGTTTTCAATCGTTACCATATTAACTCAACAAAAGACAAAGTAGTTTTTGGCATAGGTGAAAACAATATCAGAAAAAAACTTGCTGAAAAACTACATTTTAATTTCTATACTGTTATACATCCAACTGTTAGTATGTCTCCTTTTGCTCAGGTGGGAGTAGGATCAGTTGTATTTCATCATTCTGTTGTACAAAGTGGAAGTGTCATTGGTGTTCATTGCATTATTAACACCAAAGCCTCTGTCGACCATGATTGTATAGTTGGTGATTATGTCCATATCTCACCCGGTGCCATTCTTTGTGGTAATGTGTCCGTTGGTGAATTATCATGGGTAGGAGCAGGCTCTGTCATCATTCAAGGCGTAAAAATTGGTAAAAATGTGATGATAGGAGCAGGTTCAGTCATCATCCGAGATGTACCTGACAATGCCGTTGTCGTTGGTAACCCGGGAAGGATAGTTCGGTTTAGTGAATAACTTACAAGGCAAGTTTTCTGTTCCAATGAGAAGAAACGAAGTGGCGAGCGAAGCGAACTAAGAGATGTGAGCGAAGATGCGAACTAAGCGAAGAGACGAACTAAGCGAAGATGCAAATGCAGCGATGTCGCTCAAGTCGCTCAGTTCGCTCAATTCGCTTAATTCGAAACAATAAAACCATGAGTGAAAAAATCAAAACTCACCGTGATCTTAAAGTATTCCAACTCTCCTTCAAGGCAGGAAGGGAAGTGTTCAGGATAACAAAGTCCTTTCCCAAAGAAGAAACCTATTTTTACCCTGTGAAATATTGATATCTAATTCTATATGAGTTATTAGTATAGAGGGCCTCTGATAAACAAAATGTTTTCGATATATAAATCTATTTCACAGGGCAGGCAGACCAAATCAGACGGTCATCACGATCAGTTAGTGGTAACTTAGCTGAAGCTTTTAGAAAAAGACGTTATCCTAAGGCTTTTGTTTCAAAATTATCTGATTCAGAAGGCGAAGCAGCCGAAACCCAAGTTTGGTTAGACTACGCCTTAAAATGTGAATACATTGACTTAGAAACATATGTTGCACTCAACGACAAATACGACCACATTATCGCCATGATTGTCAACATGAGCTCCAAACCCGAAAACTGGTCATGGTAACCCTTCGCTTCCTTCGCTTCCTTCGCTCAAGTCGCTCAAATCGCCCCATCGCTTAAGTCGCTCAAGTCCCTCAGTTCGCTCAAGTCGCCATTACCGCCATAAATTTATTTGCTTTATTTGCATGAATTATTAATAATATTTCATGCAAATAATAATTTTAATTAACTTTGCAAAAAAAAGTTCACTGGAAATGAATCGACTGGAAACCTTAAGGAAACATTTAAAAGAGGGAAAGGTATATCGACGGGCAGATTTGCTTCAATACACCAATGCTCCAGACCGGCATTTAGCGGCTTTGGTCAGCGAAGGAAAGCTCAGCAAGATTGCTCAGGGTGTTTATTATGTGCCCCGGGCTACGGTTTTCGGAATAACCCCACCTGAGGATAAAGCACTGGTAAAGGCCTTTTTAAAGGATGACAGATTTCTGATACTCTCGCCAAATATGTACACCATGCTTGGGATAGGAGCTACGCAGCTATACAACGAGCGGGTAGTATACAACCATAAACGGCATGGTAGTTTTGTGTTGGGAGGTCGTAAATTTCGTTTCCATAACAAACAGAATTTTCCTTCCAGACTTACAGAAGAATTTTTATTGGTTGACCTTGTTTCCTACATAAAAGACCTGGCTGAAGATAAAACAGCTTTGCTTGAAAATGTGAAACGCAAAGCATCAGGCATGAATAATACCCTGCTGGCCAAAGCCGTGGAACAATACGGCGGTATACAGACGAAAAAATTCTTTGCACCCATTCTTGTCAAGTCTGCTTCCAATGGCTGATTATCTGCATAATCACAGGAGTTTTGGTGATCTTCTTCTTATGCTTGAAACCGAAACAGGTATCGTTCCGGGTCTGATAGAGAAAGACTACTGGATTATGCATGTGCTCTACGGGTTGAAAAAGGCAGGTTTCTCTTTTGAGCTAAAAGGTGGTACTTCGCTTTCAAAAGGTCTGGGTATTATCGACCGATTTTCCGAGGATATTGATATCAGGATCAGTCCGCCTGCCGAATTGAAGGTGAATGAAACCTCAAAAAAGAAAAATGCTATAGCATCAAGATTCGGTTTTTACGACTGGCTTGCAAAGGAAATCAGGATCGATGGTATCCGCAGGATTGAAAGAGACACTGACTTTGATAGCGCGAATGGAATGAGCGGTGGTATCAGGCTTTACTATGAGCCGGTAACAGAAGTTGTGAAAGGCCTAAAGCCAGGAATATTGCTTGAGGTCGGATTTGACCAGGTTACACCGAATATACCTGTCAACATCGGCTCATGGGCACTGAAGAAAGCGCTACGGACGGCATCCATTCCATTGATTGACAATACGGCAAGTGAAATACACTGCTATGACTCGCGTTATACTTTTGTAGAAAAGTTGCAGACAATAGTAACCAAATTCAGACAGGAGAGCACTGATGGTGTTGAACGTAAAAACTATATGCGTCAGTACTACGATGTGTACTGTTTGCTGGGGCTAAAAGAAGTACAGGTATTTCTTGGAACCGGAAACTACATTGATCATAAAGCCCGGCGATTCCCAGCCATTGACCTGGCTGTAGAAGTCAGTCAGAATGAAGCATTTCTGCTATCATCAGGTCATCTAAGATCGAAATTCAGAGAGAGGTATCGTTCCACTGCTTCATTATATTACAAAGGCCAGCCTGATTTTGAAGAAATACTGGAAAGGATACAGACCTGGCTTCCCAGAATGTAAAACAAACCGCTGATTAGGCTGATAGACGCAAATGAGGTGAACCAAGCGAACTAAGCGAATCAGATAGTTATCGGAAGATCCCGAGCTTATAGCGAGGGATCTTTGGGTTTTGACTTGCCTGTCGGCACTCAAGTTCCCCCTCACCTTGGTGCTATTAGAAAAATAAATTTACCTTTTGATACCCCGTCTTATTGCAGCTGGGTTGTTCATTAAAATGGATTAACAGAGATATTAATCAATCCAACTTTGTGTTTAATTCTCTAAGCATATAAAGTCGCTCACCCCGAAAGCTTTCGGGGCTCAAGTCGCTCAAGTCGCCCCATCGCTTAAGTCGCTCAGTTCGCTAAAGTCTCTCAAGTCTCTCAAGTCGCTCCATCGCTCAATATTACTTTACCTTTGCTCTTCAATATCAGAATGAATATATTTTAATAAAACAAAATGCCCTTTATCAATACCCGGGATTCCCTTTGGCACCAGGCACTTTTAATAGAATCACACGATATCTATCACCTGCCGGGGTATTGTCATTTGGAAGCAGAAGTACTTCATGGAAAACCAGTCGCATGGAGTGCTCAAATAGAGGGCACCCAATTTATCATTCCCTTGGTCGAACGCGTAATTCATAGCAACGGTTCCATCGAAAAAGACCTGGTAAGTCCCTATGGTTATCCCGGAATTTTATACAATGAAGATACTTCAACAGCCTTAATCATTGAGGCTTTAAAACAATTTCACACCGAAGCGGCAGCCTGCGGATACGTCAGCTCTTTCATTCGGTTACATCCCCTTTACAACACCTTTCAGCTTGCTAAACTGCCCAACATAACCTACCATGCGCATGGGCCCACAGTTTCAATAAACACAAGCCTTCCGATGGCCAATATACGGCAATCCTATTCACAGAACCACAAAAGACATTTGCGAAAGCTCCACGATAGGGGATATAGCATGGAAGTCAACAACTGGAGCCAATTGCCAAATTTTATTGATCTCTATACGCAAACCATGCAGCGCAAACATGCTCAGCAACGCTATTTCTTTTCTCCTGAATATTTTAAGCAATTAAAGCAACTATTGAAGGATTCTATAATGCTAGTTTCAGTGTCAGATTCAAAAGGAGAGATGGCATCAGCGGGTCTGTTTACAATGGTCAACGGATTGGCACAGTTTCATCTGGGAGGTACTTCCGAAGCCTTTTTAAAGGAAAGCCCCTCAAAATTAATGATGGATGCCGCCATTGAGGCCTGTAAAGGAAAGGACATCCACACCCTTCATTTAGGCGGTGGCTATGGGTCAAGCAATGCAGATGGACTTTTTAGGTATAAATCAGGATTTGGTCATCAAATACATCAATTCAGTACACTGCGTTTTATACACCTACCAGAGAATTACAATCAACTCATACAGTACAATGCCAACACAAAGCTCGCAGGAGCCTATTTCCCCGAATACCGTTTTCTAAAATCGTGACCATGGACAAAACACAACTACATAAACTGATGAAGATCTTGCAGCCCCTCAAATATGTGGGGTTGTTTGCGTTATTGCTACTGAGCTTTCACTATATCTATAAATTCTGGTCAGGACAACTGAATTTTTACCCGGTTGCCTATCAGGTAGATCAACTCTTCAATTGGGCCTCCCTGTTGCTCCTCAACCAGAGCCAGTGGGTGCTTGACCACATCTTCCACATCAACTACTACGTTACCCAGGCCGATCAGTCCATTCACCTCCAGGCCAACAATGGTCAGTGGGTCTATGTGATGGTCAGCCCCGGTTGCACCAGCCTCAAACAATGGATGCACTGGCTCTTCCTCATGCTCCTCTTCCCCGGCCCCTGGAAACACAAGCTCTGGTACATCCCCCTGGGCCTCATCATCATCGAATGGGTCAACGTCATCCGCATCGTCGGCCTCTCCCTTGTACTAAAACCCTTCCCCACGCAATTTCACTTCTTCCACGACTATATTTTTAAGACATTTTTCTATTTCATGATCTTTTTAATGTGGGTGGTTTGGGTTGAAGTGTTTGTTTTGAAAAAAAAGAGCGCCAGAAAAGAATTTAGAGTCAAGAATTAACGGAGCTGGTTTCTTGTCATGCTGAGCCGTGCGATTCCGAATGCTTTCGGAACTCATTCCTTTTAAAATAACAGGGAATGAGCCCCGCATAGTTATCGGGGTCATTCCGTTGCACTCCATTCAGGATGACAAAATGGGGATGAAGTCAAAAAGTCGGAGGAGTTTCTGATTTTTACTTCCCAAATCTATATTAAAACCCTCGGGCAGGGCCGTCAATCCCGATGGTCATCGGGAGCGGGCAGACGCGGGTGAATGGTCAGCGCTTAGCCCTGCTTAGTATGGCGCTTGCCGTTTGTATGCGATAGCATACACCCCAAAGTTAGCAGGGCTTAACGCTGGACAGAGCTGCCGGTAGGCAGGGGCAAACGCATTCGTTTTGTCTATGGTTTTTTCCCCGCATAGCTATCGGGGATTTTTGCCTAAACAAAAAAGTAAAAGCCATTCCGGCTCTAGGTAATCTTAATGAGAAACAATGCTTTAATTGTTTTTCCTGCTTCTGTTGATACAACAATTGTTCTGTTTTCTATTTCTAGACAGTCTCTAAATTTCTTGTTGCTTAATTATCTGACAGTGAAAGCTAAATCACCGAAACCCAAGTCTTGTTTGACTATGCACTGGCATGCGACTATATAGACAAACAAACCCATGAATTACTCAACGACAAATACGACCACATCATCGCCATGATAGTCAATATGAGTTCAAAACCCGAAAACTGGTCATGGTAATTTTGAATCAAACGGTAAGCGAACCAAGCGCTTTAATCGCTTAAGTTGCTCCTTCTCTCAGTTCACTAAAGTATCTTAGTTAGCTCAAGTCATTAAAGTCGCTTAAGTCATCCCTGTACCCGTCTTTTTTTTTATTACTTTTGTTGTATCCATTTAAACCACCAATCTCATGGCACAATACTTATATGAGGGTGAATTTCAAAATCCCGTAGCAGGTGTTAAGGTAAAACTCTTGTTGTTTAGTTTTCAAGATGAGAACAAAGTTCATTTCATTTATTCCCCGCACCTTGATCTCACCGGTTATGGCACAACTATTCATGATGCTAAGTCTTCTTTCAACATCGTTTTTAATGATTTTATTGATTATACACTCAAGAAAAAAACACTTTCAAAGGTGCTTTCACAGCTGGGATGGCAATTAAAAGTAACGGCAAAACACCCACGAAAAGTGATTGCACCCAGCATTATTTCTATTATCAAAGACAATAAATACGTTTCAGAGTTATTCGATAAATATCCTGTTCATACCTTTCATCAAGAGGTAGGGTTACCTGTCTTAGCTTAAAAATCCTGCAAATGTCTACTCAGAAACTATCCAATATTCCTGTCAGGGAATTTCGGAAATTTCTTGAAAATCAAGGACTGAAAATGATCAAAGAGGGTAGGGGCAGAGGTGGTCACGAGAAATGGTCCAGAAGCGATTTAAACAGACCAGTTACCATTCAAACCCACATTGACCCTGTGCCTGAATTTATTGTCAAACAAGTACTTCGTCATCTTGAAATGGATAAAAAGACATTTTTTGCAGCATTGAAAAAATAAAATCGTTCACTAAGTCCTTCTCCGTCACCCCCTTGCTCCAGTCCCTTAAGTCGTTTACGTCAAAAATTATGATACTCCCCAAAAATCGGACAGCTAGTTAAGATAAAGTATTAACTTTAAATTTTAATAGTATGTCAATAACGAGAAGAAAATTCAGCAAGGAATTCAAGGCCAAAGTTGTTCTTGAATCGCTAAAAGAGAGGGAAACCTTAGAAGGTTTAGCCAGGAAATACGAGTTACAACCGGCTCAAATTTCAGCATGGAAAAACCAGGCCATGAGTAATTTTTCGGCCTTGTTCTCCATGGATAAGCCAAAAGATAAAGAAAGCGATGTAGATGTGCAGCAACTCTATGCACAAATAGGGAAGCTTCAGGTTCAAAACGATTTTCTAAAAAAAAAGCTCGAATGAGGTTTTTAGAAGAAAGGCTTAGCATGGTAGATCGTAAAAATTCGAAATTAAGTATTGTTGAGCAATGCCAGATACTTGATGTTAACAGAAGCAGCTTCTATTACAGTCCGTTACCTGAAACAGAATTGAATCTGGAGATCATGAAACTATTGGATAAGCAATATTTTGAAACCCCCTTTTATGGAATGCTAAAGCTAACAGAGATGCTTAAGAATGAAGGCTATCATGTAAATGTAAAACGGGTAAGGCGCTTGATGAGCATCATGAACCTGAGGACCATTTACCGGGAGCCGCGAACAACCTTTTCCAAAAAGGGAGATTACAAATACCCCTATTTATTAAGGGGACTAAAGATTGAAAGGCCCAATCAGGTGTGGGCGATGGACATTACCTATATTCCTATGCGGCATGGGTTTATGTATCTGGCAGCCATCATTGACCTTCACAGTCGATATGTTATTCATTGGTCGATATCAAATAGCATGACCGCAGAATGGTGCACAGAAGTGCTACAAGCAGCCATCGAAAAACATGGCAGGCCAGAAATATTTAATACTGACCAGGGAAGCCAGTTTACCAGCGAGATATTTACTAGTAAACTGAAAGACAATGGAATAAAAATTTCAATGGATGGAAAAGGTCGGGCCTTGGACAATATTTTCATTGAACGGTTATGGAGGAGTGTAAAGTATGAAAATGTATATTTGAATGTTTACGAGAATGGATTAGACCTGTATAAAGGCATGAAAATGTACTTCCAATTTTATAATTATCAACGTGTCCATCAATCTTTAAATTATGAAACACCAGGGAAAATATATTGTATTGCGGCCTAGAACCAGAATAACTTTTTTTGACCTTTTTGAAGGGGGTCAAAAAGTTATTTCCGGTTCTGTCCGAGTAAAATAAAGTATCTTAACTTTGCCTAAATCCTGTCCAAGGATTGGGGAGTAGCCTAAATATCTTCTCAAGCACCTCAAAGATCCTTTCAAAATCCTCTTCCATTAAATTTGAACCCGAAGGCAAACAAAGCCCCCTCTCAAATAACCCCTCACTCACCCCATCTCCATAAAACGGAGCACCTGCAAACACAGGCTGCAGATGCATCGGCTTCCATAACGGACGCGATTCAATATTCTCCTTCTCCAAAGCCAAACGGATCACCTCCCTGGTAATCCCTTTATTCAATTCCGGATCCACCGTAATTGTTGTTAACCAACGGTTTGAAAAATACGCCTTTGGTTCCGGCAATACCTCAACTCGATATCCTTTCTTGTTGATTTCCCCAAAAAATTGTTCATAACGATCGTAATTCGCCCTCCGGGCAGCAATACGCTCATCCAGCACCACCATCTGACCCCGACCAATGGCAGCTACCACATTACTCATGCGGTAGTTATATCCTATTTGGGTGTGCTGATAATGAGGTGCGTCATCACGTGCCTGCGTGGCTAAAAAACGTGCTTTTTTGATCAAATCATCATCTTCTGAAAGCAAAGCCCCACCACCACTGGTTGTGATGATCTTATTCCCGTTAAAGGATAGAATATTTAACTTCCCAAAAGTCCCGCACTTTTTGCCATCTATACTTGAACCAAGCGCCTCGGCAGCATCTTCAATCAATGGAATCTCATATTGTGCAGCTATCCGGATGATCTCCTTCATTTTGGCAGGCATCCCATAAAGATGCACCACGATAATCGCCGCAGGCTTTTTACCCTTGGCTAATCTGTCCACAATGGCCTGCTCCAGGTATTCAGGGCTCATATTCCAGGTATCCTGCTCCGAATCCACAAACACCGGTGTAGCCCCCTGATAAGCAATAGGATTTGCCGAAGCCGAAAACGTAAGACTTTGGCAAATCACCTCGTCTTCCTGCTTAACATTCAACATAATTAATGATAAGTGTAGCGCCGCTGTCCCTGAACTTAATGCTGCCGCATGGGCCGCCCCGGTATATTGTTGCAAGTCGGCTTCAAAACCATTCACATGAGGCCCCAGCGGTGCAATCCAATTCGTATCAAAAGCCTCCTGCACAAACACCTGCTCCATAGAACCCATGTGCGGCGACGACAACCATATTTTTGATTTCATTGATTGGGTATTTAAAACAAAAACACCGCAAAATTAAACAAAAACACACACCACTCCCTAACTCATTTGCGACATCAGATAGCGTGTGTATACCGGGCATATTGTGCCAGTCCAAGTTAATACCAAGCCCTGCTTTCCCGACTTGAGCAAGTCCTTCACAAAATTACTGCACATGCTCATTATACAGTAATCGGCACCATTGGATAATATCAGTTTAAATATCCTGAAATGTCCATAATTGGCATCTCCTCCCCGCAATCCAATTCTATTTTTCACTCTAATCACATTTAATTAAAACCAAAACAATTACCTTTGAACAATGAAACCCATTGGAACCCATAACTACTTTGTGTATATCATTACCAACCAAAATAAAACAGTACTCTATACAGGCGTGACCAATGATCTTTCAGCCCGATTATACCAACACGAACAAGAATCAAAAACACTGAAAAAAACATTTGCAGGTAAATACAACTGCTATAATCTATTGTACTCCGAGCATTTCGACTATATTGAACATGCCATTGATCGGGAGAAAGAAATAAAAGGGTGGAGCCGAAAAAAGAAACATGACCTGATCAATTCTGTAAACCCTGAATGGAGGTTTTTGAATGATGAAATCGAGCAGTATTGATTCTTTTCTGTCATTCAGAGCGCAGCCCACTTCCTCTTTTTTTTTGTCATTCAGAGCAAAGCTAAGTTCCTCTTTTTGTCATTCAGAGCGAAGTGATGAAACTCATCCCCTATACAAACAATTGGGGATGAGTTCCCTCGTCGCCGCTAAGGCGGCTCTGTCGGGATGACAACCCTTCTTTTTTTGTCATTCATACCGCAGATCACTTCCTCTTTTTTGTCATTCAGAGCGTAGTATACGAAGCGAAGAATCTCCTCCCCAATCATAAACCAAGTGTCGGCAGCCTCCATTCCATTCCGTCGATATGACAACCACGTTTTCTAATGCCTGCTTGAGCAAAGCGAAAGCCAATTCGCCTGCCCCGTAGCGAAGCTTTACGGGGTGTAATTCGTGAACAAAAAAAACGTGTTCAATAACCTTTACATCAGTCGCCCTGGTGGCAAATATTCTATCGGTGTGTAATTCTTGATTACCTGCCGGCAGGAAATCCAGCAGGTAGGCGTGGATAAAAAATGATAACCAAAACCCCATTATCACCCTTAAAGAGAAAAAACTCTGCGTCTCAGCGCCTTTGCGGTATACCTTACTTTACTTATCAAACCACCCAATACACCCGCGCCCCAATCTCCCTTAAAAAAGTCTTCCACCCATACCACGTCCACACAGCCTCAGCATTAAACCCCACAGCCTCAATCCCAATTCTCCTGGCCAGCACCACCGCCCGTTCATTATGAAACCGTTGACTGATCACCGTAATCCTGTCCAGACCCAGGTTGTCGTGGCAAAACCGCAAAGAAGCCATCGTGTTAAACCCGTGTTTATCCAAAATAATCACCGAATCAGGAATACCCCGTCGGACAACATAAGCCCGCATCCATTCCGGTTCATCGTATCCTGCATTTGCACTATCGCCGCTGATTACCAGCCGGCTGACTTTGCCCGCCTTCCACAAATCGAAAGCAGCATTACAACGATAGACAAAAAACAAATTGTTATGCCCGTTATTGAGCAACCGGGAAGTTCCCAACAACAATCCAACCCTGTTAAACGGAATTTCATCCAAATTACCTGTCACCAGTTGCCGGGCACCCCAGCTGAAAAAAATATAACAGCCTGTGAGTATAACAAATATCATCCCGCCTATTGGTATAAGAATCCGTTTAGCATTCATGAACTTTCTTTTCATAGATATTGAATTTCAGCGATAAAAATACCAAATTCTTTTTGTTTTGCTTTTTAATACCTGGACATTGTGGCGTAATATGAAATCTATTGCTTACAATGAGTAGCAGAAGTGTGTTGGAAGAAATATCTTACAATTCATTCCGTCCGCAGTAACAACTCCGCTGGGAGGAGTTAAGAAGCGGAGGAATCTGACTTTAAGCTAAATTCACGTCTATTTAATGAAGAAATAGCAGATTCCTCCGTTCGCTCCTGGCGTCCGCTCAGTCGGAATGACAACCCTTTTTTTTTGTCATTCAGAGCGAAGCGATTCCGAAAGCCTTCGGAACTCATCCCCTATACAAACGTTTGGGGATGACCCCCCCCCGATGGCTATCGGGGTTATCGGGGTCGTCGCCGTTAAGGCGGCTCTGTCGGGATGACAATCCTCTTTTTTATTGCCATTTACGAAATACAAAAGAGTCATTTACACAAGAATTTCCAATCCATAAGGATACCCAATACCGTCAGGTATGGCCGATATTGTAACCCCGGAATTTATTCCAGGAGTCATTAACACAAGAATTTCCAATCCATAAGAATACCCAATACCGTCAGGTATGGCCGATATTGTAACCCCGGAATTTATTCCAGGGGTCATTTACACAAGAATTTCCAATCCATAAGGATACCCAATACCGTCAGGTATGGCCGATATTGTAACCCCGGAATTTACAGGCTGTGTGAAAATTTAATTTTGGGTGCATTTTCTGGATTATTCTTTTTTAAGATGAGATTATAACTTTCAAAGATATTTTTTCGCTATTAGGTTTTATGGTGCATTGAGTTGGTTA
>MEOL01000009.1 GCA_001769215.1 Bacteroidetes bacterium GWF2_41_31 | reverse complement strand
TCCTTATGTTAATACAGTAAGATATTTTAAGTAAGAATGTTAAAAACTTATGAGAAAATTATTTGCTTTAACCATAGAATACCGGCAGGTAAATCGGCAGGAAATCCGGCGGGCAGGAATCCCCCCAAGAAAAACCCTGTCATTTCGATACCCAACTCCCCCGGAAAAGGGGGCGCACATAGTATGATGACAAAACCAAAAGCACCGACCTGTCATATCGAAATCCGCTTTTTGCGGATGAGATATCCCCCAGGAATTGATAACCTCCATTTTTGCACCAACCTAATATACAGTATTTTACCAAAAGTTGTCATTGGTATAGAGGCAGCCGGAGCGACAGCGGAGGCTGACGAAAGCGACTTGCCTACCATGCCTCCATGCTTTCGGCAGGAAATCCGGTCGGCAGGGAAGACCGAAGAAGTCTAAAGAACGAAGGCTGAGACTGTTGATGCCTAAATTGCGTTGACCGTTTTCACTAATTAAGGAGTTCTTAATAGATTATAATATTGGCTTTTACGTAGTATGCACAACAGTTTCCATCTATGGGTGAATAAGGGGAACACATACAATTCGGCCTGAAGTGAGGATTCACAAGAACCTAAAACAAGATCATTCTCTTTAATTTCAATCACAGAGAAACCACACCAACAATTTCCTTAATTTTGGCGCACTGAAATTAGTATGGACAACAAGATTAAAATAAAGAATAAACGCGTTTCGTGGGAGTATTTTCTCATCGAGCGTCTGGTGGCTGGTATCGTGCTCACAGGCACAGAGATTAAATCGTTGCGCAATGGGAAGGCCAACCTGGCAGATTCTTTTTGTGTTTTTGAAGGTGGAGAATTGTTCGTCAGGGGAATGCACATCTCCGAATACAGCTATGGAACCTACAACAACCACCTGGCCAAGCGCGATAGAAAACTCCTGCTTACCGCGCGCGAGTTGAAAAAACTAAACATCAAAGTGAAAGAAAAAAGCATGACCATTGTTCCTGTAACCTTGTTTATCAACGAAAAGGGATTGGCCAAACTGGAAATTGCCCTGGCCAAAGGAAAGCATTTTTACGACAAACGCGAAAACCTGAAGGAAAAAGACGATAAACGAGAGATGGACAGGCACTTGAAGAAGTAAAGGGAGCTGGGAGCAGGAAGTCAGGAGCTGTTGATTGTTGAAGGAAGCCGTTTTTCTTCAATGAAAAAGAATAAGACCCATAATCTTTTGATTCACCCCCCGTGCTTGAGGGTAATCGGATTTATTTCAGAGGATTTTTTCTGGAACTTCTAATGTTCACCAGAATTATTTCATTCTTAATTGGATTATATTGATATGTCAATATGGTTAATCTATTAATTGGTCCACGATACAAATTTCTATGACTCATCGATTTTTGAAGCATATTAGGATTCTTCTTTAGCAATTCAAAAAAATGACTGGTTTCCCTAATAAATTTACTGACTTCCTTTTCTGTCCATTCTTCTTCAAGATAGGAAACTATATTGGCATAACCTTGTTCAGCACTTTTTGACCAGCGTATTTTTAAAGCCATTTTTTATATTTTTCCATTACTTCTTCATGCGGGATAACCTCTCCCCTTTCAGCTTCGTTGATACCTTGCTCTATTTCAGCCCGCTCAGTTTCATTTATAGTTTCCCACCAGTCAGTCTGATTTAAATTATTGCTTGACAATAAGGTTTTAACTGCTAGTAAAATGTTGCTGTCAGATATTTTATCAATCATATTGTGTAAGTCGGTTCTTAATTCTATAACATCCATGACCTTTAAGATTTTAATATTTACAAATATAAAGCAAATTCGACATCATTTGATTTAATATGGGTTTTTAATCGTTCGATTCAGGCTTGTTTGCAACCTGGAAGATTACACCTGAGTCTGACTTAAGCAGCACGGTTCAGGTTGTACTCGTCCTTTGAGCGTAGTGGTAAGGAGCACGGGAGCAGGGAGCGGAAATACTTTAATAATTTTAGGAACCACCTCCCCGCCCCACGCCCCACGCCCCATGCCCTCATCATTCCACGCCAGAGGCGGGCAGGCCTTGTTCGATAGCTTGACTACCGATTTACCTGCCGTAGGCATGGAGGCACGGAGGCATGGAGGGAATTCGATATTCAATTTTAAGTCCTTTTTGAATACCGAACGCCGATTAACGAATGCTGAATGTCGAAGTAATGAATCCACTTCCAACTTCATCATTCCTTGTTCGATATTCGATATTCAATTTTAAGCCCTTTCTAACACCGAAGGCAGTTCGATATTCATTTTTAATCCCTCTCCTATCCTAAAATCCCAATTCCCAAAATCAGATTTATTCGTTTCAAATTTGGAAAACAAGCTTATCAATAATCTCCAAATTTATTGTATTATATTGTATATCAATATTTAACGACTTTTGGCCTTGTATTGGTGCTATCATGTTCAGCTTGTAAAATATTAACCAATTCACACGGTCATGATTACCAAAATAGATCCACATCCCTGCTTAAATAAAACCATCGAATATTATTGGATTGAAAAAAATGATGTCAGCAGCGTAAAAATACTACCGGACGGAACCACCAGCGTTATTTTCAATATTGGCAGCCCAATCAGCATCTCTGATAACCAGGGTGATTACACCGAACTATCAAATAACCTGATCGTTGGTGCCCATAAAAAGTATTATCTGATAAAAGAAAGCACTGAAACACACCTGATTGGAATAAAATTCAAACAAGGAGGCGCCTACCATTTCCTAAAATTACCCATGATGGACTTCAGTGATAAAATCATCAACCTGCACGATGTGCTCAACGGCGAATCAGAACGGTTGAGGGAAATGCTGGTGGACGCAACGAGTGAGGAGCAGATCAGGATATTACTCAACCAGTATTTCCTGAAAAAAGTGGATATAAAAAGTAAATCTTCTGACATCGTGGATTATGCCATTGCCAATGTAAAAGTGAGCGGATCACCTACCTCCATTAAAGACCTGTGCGAAAGTGCAAATATATCGAATAAACACCTGATTACGTTATTTAACCAAAAGGTGGGATTCCCGCCCAAGCTCATCCACCGGCTCAACAAATTTATTAAAGTAATTGAATTGATCCAGCAGAAAAACCAGGTGAATTGGCCTGAAATAGCCTTTGAGTGCAATTATTACGACCAGTCGCATTTGATCAACGATTTTAAAGGGTTCTCCGGACTGTCGCCAAAAAATTATTACGAGAATGAAAATGCCCAGGGGTTGCGTGTAATATTTGGTTAACAACCATACAAAACAGTCAGGATAAAACACTTCTTTTTGCACTAGAAAATATTGCTGTAAATATCTATAAATCATTTGCTTGGTTAATTTTTTCCAATACTTTCAAAAACCATCATTTATCTTTGCATAGTAAACCTGAAAAAGGTGTTAATAATAATGGAGCATGAACTTGATTGTTAACAAAATATGTCTTATATTTGGCGGGTTTAAATAAATGTATTTATTATTTGGAATAGATATATATTAGCAGCCTGAAAATAATTAATTTACGTAAACACTAAACCTTAATACCTATGAAAACATTTACTAAATTTTTTACATTTTTATTTGCATTGATGCTGTTCACGAGTAGTGTCAGTGTGAATGCAACAAACCCCGGCTGGACCAATCCTCACGGAGATGGCGGACAACCACTGCTCCAAATTTTTGTTTATGGGGTTACGCTCCCAACTGGAACCCCGGCAATTGGTGATCAAATTGCTGTGTTTAATGGCGGCACGTTAGCCGGCTTGTTAACACTTACAAAAGTACCATCACTCAACGATTGGACTGACTGTCTTTTAATTGCGTACAGTTACAACGAGGATGGAGTACCTCTTTACACTCCCGGACAAGCTTTTATGTTATCATACTTTGATGTAAGTGCTGACGCAGTGTACAATGCCTGGACTTGGGGAGATGGCATGGACATTGATTTCCACAATGAGTGGTATGCACCCACCAGTGACATTGAAGCCACTGCCACCACCTATGGTGCCTATTTCCCGGCGGAAGGAGCTTATAGCTATTGCTATACGAACCTGACTTTCGTTAACACAAGTATTCCAACTGAGGCAACTGTCGATATACATGTCCAGTATTATAATACCAGTGACGTGTTAACTAATGTTTTGCAGGCTACCGTATCCTCTGGGGGGTATGTTGCTACAAACAACAATAACGGTACCTATACATTAAATCTATTTGCAGGTGAAGCAGGCAGTACCCAACCCTATGATTATACGGTTACGGTAGCCCATGCAACTTTAACAAATGAAACTTTTGATATTACGGTTAAGGCTGACCCTGGTAGTTACAACCAAGACGTTTATTTAAACACCACAAATGACTTATCAGGTGTGGTTACAGGTAATGTTCTGGGTAATCCGGTACAACCACTTGAGGGTGCTTTGGTAACGGTAACCATTGATGGTACTGAATACAAAGACAACACAGATGCAACGGGAGCCTATTTAATTGAGAATATTCCAGATGGAACCTGGGGATTTACATATTCCTATCCCGGATATATCTCCCAAACAAATGAGCAAATTATTTCATTTATACCTAATACACCTACAGAAAACAAAGATTACACTCTTGATATCGTTCGCGGTTATATCACCGGTGAAATATTTGATGCTACAACAATTGATTTAATTATTGATGAAGTTGTTTTTGAATTGCTGCATGCGGATGGGACATCCTTTGTTCCTCCAATCACCACCCCTTATACTGGAGGAAGCTATTCCAACTTTGGCTATTACGCTGGTGTTTATGACATTAAAGTGTCAAGTATAGGATACGATGATTTTATAGTTGAGGATCATACTTTTTATCCTGAGTATACCGAGGAGCTTAACTTTAACCTGTTGCCAATTAATACCGACCCCAATTGGGATCCAGTAACAGGTGACCCCAATAGCCTTTGGTCCATTCATATCGAAATGGCCAAGTTTGGAGCCAATAGCCTGTTGCCCTACGATGAAATTGCTATTTATGATCTGGGAATTGATCCTGACCCTGGTACTCCTGGTGATGACGTATTGGTAGGAACTTTGCGCTTGGAGAATATAGCCGACTGGCAGCACTCAGCTACCAATGTGCTCAAAGCTTTTGGTACTTTAACTACCGGACCAGGTTTTGTGGCAGGGCATAGGATGCAGTTCAGGGCCTGGGATATTAGTCATCAGCATCAATATGATGTGCCTCTCAACTTTTTCTTTAACGAGGGCGTGGGCACCTACCATGATACACTTTTCCCTGATGTTAGTGTAATTACGAACCCGGTTAGTTATCTCAATATATATTGGCCAACTGTTCCGGGAGAACTAAGTGGTACAGTAAGCGATAATAATGGAACTGTTGATGGTGTTTTGGTAGAAATATTAAATAGGTATACCAATGTAGTTATTGGTACCCCCCAAACAACTGATGGTTCTGGCGATTATACTTTCTGGCCAATAGACCCTGGCACCTATAACGTTAGGTTTACCAAAACGGGCTATGATACTTACCTCGCACAAGATGTTGTAGTCACTCAAAATGAAGTTAAAACCCTGAATGTAACACTGGGTGCACGAACTCTGGTTACCATGACCTACGACTATCCTTCTCAAGGTTTCTACTTTATTGGAAGATCGATTGAAAAATCTGCTAATGATATGTTAGATTTATTGAGTAACACTACATTTACATATAATTTTAAGGATAATTATTTTTCAAGTTGGGTAGAAGATGATGCCGGGTTAAATTTACATTATTCTGGAGGAGTCTGGACACCTCAACCTTATGTTTGGGAACTTTTAAAAGGTTACCAAATTTTAATCAATTATGCTCCTGTCGCCCCACCTTCATATACATTTGACATGGAAGGTTATCTTGTAAAACCCGAAAACAATCCAATTAGCTTACCAGTTGGCTTTTCATATGTGCCTTATTTCCCGTATGAGTATCAGGTTGATCCAGCTGACTATGATGACGCCATGACTGCCTTTGCAGGCATTTTCGAAGACTTAGATTGGGTAATGGACAGCGATGGCAACCGGTTACATCACGACAATGGAGCCTGGGTAGATAATATTGGAACCCTCTCGCCAACTGAAGGTTATAAAGTTAAAATGCATGATGCAGCTACCCTGACATACCCGGCAGTAGCCACCAAATCAACTACCAACCGGTCAGTTAGAATGGATCCTGAGCATTTTATATTTACAGGAGGTAATGCAGCCACATGGACTTATACCATCTACATTGAGACTGATGACTTTGAAATAGGTGATGAAATTGCTGCTTTCAGCAATGGAGTGCTGGTTGGTTCAATGGTCATCGATTCTGAGGATCCATGGCAAAACGACCTGAATACCTTTAATGAAGGAGTAGAGGGTGGTTATGCAGTGGGGTCGCCCATTGAATTGCGCGCCTGGGATGTTTCAGAAAACATTGACTATTCAGTTGGATTTGCTATGGTTAATGTCAACGATGCATGTTACACAGGTGTTAACTACCCCGGAGGCCTCCTTCAATTTAGCTATGCCCATGTAACCAGAGGTATTGTAAGGGTTGATGAAAATCAAATCAACAACTCTGTCAGGGTATATCCTAATCCTGTAAAAAGCATATTGAATATTGAATCGGTAAATACCATTAACCAGATACACATGTACAATGTATATGGAGCGCTGATTTCGAACATCCCCGTTAATACACAACATCAACAGATGGACGTCAACAGTTTAATACCAGGTACTTACTTTATTCAGTTAACTACCAACAATGGTATCATAACAAAAAGGGTTATTATCCAATAGGTTAAGTACACTCTTTATAGAAATTGGGTTTAGTTTTAAAGCCCGGTTCGTTAGTTCGGATCGGGCTTTTTTATTTTACCTGATAGGATCACCCTTAAACAAAACCCTCTCATTTCGATACCGCTTGCGGTGAGACCAACCTACCTCCGTAGGCAGGAATCCCCCGGGAAAAAGGTCGATGTTTCAAACCAGCACTAACTCTAAAACAAAACCCTGTCATTTCGATAGCGCTTGCGCTGAGAAATCCCCAAGGGATGAGATAATCCCGTCCCTGGGGGATTCCTGCCTACGGTAGGTAGGTCTCCCTGCGGTCGAAATGACAGACAAGTTCCTGGGGGATTCCTGCCGTAGGCAGGCCTCTCGGCGGTCGGAATGAACAAGCATGTTCATTGGCATTTCAACCTCCCATCCAACCTCTCCCGTTTATTAACCTTTCCTTGTAAATAACTTTATACAAAGCCTGCCGGCGAAAGAAATAATTACCTATTTTTGTTTTACTGCCAATGTAAGGCCAGCTATTGACACCATAACCAAATTAAATGGTATGAAGAATACAATTCTTGTGATTGATGATGAAATGAGTATCCGGTTGTTACTCGACAATTACCTCAGCAAAAAGTTTACCGTGGTTACCCGAAACGATGGATTTGAGGGACTTAAGTACCTTGAAGAAGGCAATATGCCGGACGTAATTGTTGCCGATATTCAAATGCCAAACATGGATGGTTACGAATTTATTGATGAAGTGAGAGCGAGCGGATTTTTTAAACACATCCCTATGATCATGCTCTCCGGGATAGAAAGTAGCAAGGAGCGTGTTAAATGTCTGAGGTCAGGAGCCGATGATTACCTGGTAAAACCCTTCAACCCGGAAGAATTGGCTATCAGGATAGAAAACCTGATCATCAGAAGACGTTTATAACTCAAATAAATTCATTCGTTGCTTAACCTACTCTATATAGGATCAAATCCTGAAGCTTTGGAAGCCTTTAAGAGCCATCCCGATGATTTCAGTGTAACTCAATTGATCAGCGGACTCAAGGCCATGGAATACATACAAAACATAGTACCTGATGTGATTGTATGTGAGGCTTTGATGCCCGGGATGAATGGTATGGAGGTTGGTAAAATGATCAAGAGCCTTCCCAATCAAACCCGAACACCATTCATTCTGTTTCTCTTTGAAAAGGAGGATACCCTCATCAGGAAGGCTTTTAAGGAAAAAAGCATTGTTGACGATATCTATGTATTCCCATTCAACGTCCGGAATATCATAACACGGGTCCGGTTTTTTAAACGTTACTATGCCGAGATAGATCTGGGGAAGAAGCCTGATGCCGCTTTTAAAGAATATAAGATCCCTTTTATCAAGCGCGCGTTTGATATCGCGGTATCACTAACGGCGCTTCTTTTCCTTTCCCCCTTGTTTATCATCGTGATGATTGCCATCCGGCTCGAATCGAAAGGCCCGGTTATTTACAAATCGCAACGGGTAGGAACGGCCTATAAAATTTTTGGATTTCTTAAATTCAGAAGCATGGGACTGGATGCCGACGCCAGATTAAAAGATTTAGCCCACCTAAGCCAATATAAGGTACACGAGGCCAAAGCGGATGATGATATTCAAATAACAGCCTGCCCGCGGTGTGCAAAACTACCCGAAGGCGAATATTGCTCTTCATTGCTTTATTATAAAGGAGCCAGAATTTGCGAATATTGGTATCATAAAGAGAAGAAAAAACAGGCCGTTTCGACTTTTATCAAAATTAAAAACGACCCAAGGGTTACCAAAGTAGGGAATTTCATCAGAAATACTTCAATTGATGAACTACCTCAATTGATCAATGTATTAAAAGGAGACATGTCCATTGTTGGAAACCGTCCTCTTCCCCTGTATGAAGCAGAGTTGCTGACTTCGGATGATTGGAGTGCACGGTTTATGGGCCCTGCCGGGATTACCGGCTTGTGGCAGGTAGAACTCAGAGGTAAAAAAGGGGTGATGTCGGAGGATGAACGGAAGGCACTGGACAATCAATATGCCACCACCTATTCGTTTTGGGGAGATATCAAGTTAATTCTCAGAACAATACCCGCGTTACTTCAAAAAGAAAATGTTTAAATTAATTGTTAAAAAAAAAAGGATAACTCAAAATTGCACCATTTGAATTAATAAAAAAAAATCGTAGTTTGCGCACTTTAAGGAACATATTATCAACAAACAGGGGTATAGAAATGAATAATAAAATAATGTCCGTCGGTATGGCATTACTCATTTATCTGTTATTCAATACAGCAGGCTTATATGCACAAAAAAGCAACGTTGATACTACTAAATATTTTAACCCGATAACCGATGACATTACCAAACGATTGCCTCCTTTAAGAGTGTTGGTAGATTCGGCAGGATATAATTCACCAGACCTGAAATATGAGGATTTGAAGGCTGATTACTATTATTATGAACAAATATCGGCTGCACGTGAATGGATGGAAGCCTTAAGTTTGAACCTGGATGTGAACTTAGGTAAATGGGATTATTGGGACAAGGATGAAATCACCCGGGTCGACAGGTATTATAATTCACAATCCATACGCGACAACTACGCTGTTGGCTTCTACGTAAGAATGCCCATCGCCACACTTGTTGACAGAAGAAACCGCATAAAAAAGCAGAAAAAATGGATTGAAATATCGCTTACACAAAAAGAAATAAACCGCAGGTTCTTACAGGAAAGGGTGATCACCGTGTACAACGATTTGGTAAGTGCCCAAAACCAGATCAGAATATATAATGATTACCAGTCATTTACCATGACACAGATGCAAATGGCTCAAAATGAGTTCCTAAACGGTGAAATAACCACAGCTGAATATACCCGTTTAAAAGAAATTCAAACCCGTGGAGCAGTTGAATACCAACAGGTTATTGCTGAGTTTAATAAACTCTATCAAATCCTGGAGGTCATTACCGGAATCCGGTTTAACTTAATTAATGTACTAAGGTAATTGATATAAGATGGATTTAGTTCAAATATTAACACTTTTGAAGCGCAACATGTTGATGTTAATTGCTGTACCCATTTTATTGGCAGTATTTACTTTTTATTTTACCCGGAACCAAGCCAAAGTATACCAATCAGAAGCCGTGATCTACACCGGGATTACCACCGGATATTCCATCGAGTCGACCACCCAACGACCCACTGACTTTTTTAGCACCAGTGCTCAATTCGATAACATGATCAACCTGCTTAAGTCCAGACAGACCATTATTGAAACCTCTCTGCGGCTTCTTTCGCAGGATTTATCCCTTGAACACCACAATGCCCAATACATCAGCAACCAAAACTACGACAGGTTACAGGCATATATGCCAAAGCGGATCAAAGACCTGGTTATAAAAAATAATAAATCTGGTGTTGAACGCGAAAAAGAAGAACAAATCCGTTCGCTTGAACGCGAAATCAATACACTTGAAAAGGAAATCAGCAAAAAACGGAATTACGCGGCACAAGAAAAAATCAGAAGTAATGTGCCCATTGAAAACACTGCTGATGTAAACACAGGTATTGAAAAAGAGGAAATGCCCGTTGAGCCCGATGATAATAAAGATTTCAAAAGCCATCTGGTACAACCCGGGGAAAATCTCTATTCCATTGCAAAAAAGTACGGCCTCAACATTACAAAGCTCCGCGAAATCAATAACCTCACCAACCGGGCATTAATACCTGGTGAAACCTTACTCATCGAAGAAACGCTGATGAGCAATACTGACAGTTATTCGTATGACTACGCGGTGAAACAAGTATCTCCCAGCCTCATGTCGAGCACCACTACCGATCAACCTGTGACCGCCAATGAGGAACCAAATGTCGATTACGATAACTACAACTTAAATTCTACCCTTTCGGTTTTTGAAAAAGATCCCATTGTGCCACCTGGCGTTGATGCGGAGGATTATGAAAAAACGGTGATCAATATGACCAGGTATTATACCTCAAGCGATACAAACTTTATTTATGGTCTGTTACATTATGGGGAGAATAAACATTATAGTGAAAGCAGTATTGCCCAAATTCAGATTTACCGCATCAATAACAGTGACCTGGTAAGGCTTATCTATACTTCAGACGATCCCGGCATTTGCCAGCAAACTTTAAAGATACTTTCAAAAGTATTCATGAAAAACTACAAATCGTTGCGTGCCAACGAAACCGATTTGGTAGTTAAATACTTCGAGCGCCAGGTAGATTCAGCCGACAGGAAACTTCAGGCGGCAGAAGACAGATTATTGAAATTCAACAAGAAAAACAACATTATCAATTACAACGAACAGAGTAAGTTCATTGCTGAACAAAAGGAAGATTTGGATCTGTTCTATCAAAATGAGCAAATCAGACTTTCCGCTTCAAGCGCTTCGCTGCGCGAACTGGAACTTAACCTCACCGCTCGCGATAGTATTTACCTGAAGAGCGATGAAATTAATCAAATGAAAAAGGAACTCTCAGACGTAACTGAAAAAATTATCATTAACGAGTTAGCCGCCGATTACGATGAGCGTATCACCGATAAAATTGAAAGCCTGAAGCAACGACAATTAAAACTTCGCAACGACTTAAAACTTTATGTCGACCAACTTTTCCTGTACGGTCATTCCACACAAGGAATGCCCATTAAGTCGTTGCTCGATGAATGGTTGCAAAACACACTGGCCTATGTGGAAGCACGTGCTGCACTTGTTGTATTGGCACAACGCAAACTTGATTTTGTAAGAACTTATCAAAAGTTCGCCCCATTGGGAGCCATGCTGACCCGCATAGAACGCGAGATAAAAGTAGCCGAACAATCGTATCTTGAGCTGTTAAGAAGTTTGAACATTGCCAAGATGAAACAACAAAACGAAGAAATGGCAACCAATATAAAAATTGTTGATGCTCCTTTCTTCCCCATCCAGGCAAATCCTTCCAAATCGAAAGTCATCGTGCTGGCAGCAGCCGTATTTGGATTTCTTTTAGTGGTCTTTATTATCCTTGTACTGGAATATTTCGATTCTTCGATGAAGAATCCGGCCCGGGTAGTAAAAGAAACAAACATGAAACTGGCCGGGGCTTTCCCGTTGATTACTTCAAAAGGCAAAGCGCATGAGCTTGTGTTTATCAACAACCGTTTAATCGACATCATCATTCAAAATATCAAGCTTTTCTTAAATAAACAGGTGATAAAAACTGATCAATCGCCCTTTTTAATATTGGTTTACAGTACACAGGATAAAGTGGGTAAAACACTGCTTTCGCAAAAAATCATTAACCGGCTGAGAGAAATTGGTGACAAGGTACTTTATCTGAATTATAGCGATGCTGATGTAGATACTGAGGTGTTGGATTTCAATTATTTCTATAAATATGATATCAATGAGAACTTTATTGAAGTGGAGAACCTACAGCAATTAATTAGCTCAAGATATCTGAGAAAAGAAAACCAAACTTACAGGTACATTTTCCTGGAATTGCCCTCACTGGTGTTGAACACCTACCCTATTAAACTGATTGAAGAGGTTGATTTGGCCTTGTATGTCATGGCAGCCAGCAGTAAACTTAATAAAGCGGACATCACAGCGCAGGAAACTTTTAGCCAGTTGGTTAAAAACAAACCCATGGTTATTTTAAATGAAGTAGAACTGTATAATCTAGAAGAACTGCTGACAGATATCCCAAAACGGACCAAACCGGATGTTTATCATAAAATTAGAGAGATCCTCGCTTATCCATTTAAATATAGAATTAGAATTAATAAAGAAGCGTAAAGCAGTGTGGCAAATATTTTGGCTAAAATACTCAGGAACAATAATTTTCTTTCGCTAGCCAACAATGGTTTAGTCGCGGTTCTTGGTTTTTTCTCCTTTATTCTACTGGTTCGAATTTTACCAACCAATGATTTTGGTGAGTGGGTGCTTTTTATTACGACCCTGAATTTTATCGACATGCTCAGGTTTGGTATTACCCGAACAGCCATCGTCAGGTTTTTAAGCGGTGCCGATACCATCCAGGGCAAACAATTAATTGGTTCTAATTACGCAATTAACCTCACCAGTACACTATTGCTCATTATTTTAGTGTTGGTGGTAAACTACTATGCACATGAGGCCATTGCCGATTCCGGTTTCTCGTTGTTCTTTACCTGGTTTCCGGTTGTAGCACTCATAAGCCTGCCTTTTAACAATGCCTTATCGGTGTTGCAAGCACGCTTACGTTTTGACCTGATATTGTTGCTACGCATGTTTAATGTTGGTTCGTTCATGATTTATCTGGTACTGAATTATTACTTTTTTCATTCAGGCCTTTTGGAGGTTACCTGGTACTACATCATTACAAACCTGGCCACAAGCATGATAGCCAGTATTTTTAACTGGGATGGAATCCGTTATATAGGAAAAGCAAGTTCAAAGACCAATCGAATTATATTGGATTTCGGCAAATATACTTCAGGTACATTAATCGGCTCAAACCTGCTTAAAAGTGCTGACACCTTTATTATTGGGTTGAGTCCATTTTTAGGAACCACCGGTGTTGCCTTGTACAGCATTCCATTAAAATTGACTGAAATTATCGAAATCCCCATACGTAGCTTTGCCATGACGGCATTTCCAACCATGTCGAAAGCCAGTATTGAAGGAAATAAAGAATGGGTGAAACATATATTTTATCGCAATGCCGGTGGGATGTTTTTAATGATGGTTCCCGTGATGCTATTCTGTTTCATCTTCGCGAAAGAATTTGTTACCATTCTGGGAGGACCGGAATATACTCAGACCTCCGGAATTTTTCAGATTTTTTGTCTATATGGCCTTTTACTGCCCATTGACAGGTTCATCGGCGTGGCACTGGATAGTGTAAATAGACCTAATCAAAATTTTTTCAAAGTCGTGTACATGACCCTGGCAAATATTATTGGCGATTCCATTGTTGTTTTCGGTCTTACCTTTATCATTTTGATGTCGTCCGTAGTTACACTTTTGTTGTCGGGAGTATACGAATCGTCCGTTTTGGTGCTTGTTTCTACCACTTTCACCACGATTACCATACTCGAGTTGGTGGCCATTATCACCATTTTGTTTACAATCATTGGGATTATGGTAGGGTTTTATTATTTGAACCAGGAGATGAAGATTCGCTACCGAATGATACTTATAGAAGGATTTTTATTCTACTGGGAATTTTTTAAGAGATTGATCCACCCGGGTGATAAACAAAAGTTGTACTTTTAGCCAACATGTTTACACGTTTAAAAAATATGGTCGGGGCTAGTAAGCTGCAACATCCGTTGGTGGTGATTACCCTGTTGTTAATGACCGTACTTTTCGCTTTGATCATTGCCAGGGGTGGGTTAATTGTGGCAGTTGCACTGGTGGCGCTTATTCCTGCCCTCCTTTTCCTCAACAGGTTGTTCAACAGTCCACAGATTGGAATTTTCACACTGCTTGTCATGTCGTTTCTGGCCATTGGATTAACGAGATACATCATGAACGTACCTTTGGGGTTGAGTATTGATGGATTGATTGTGATCACCTATCTGGCCTTATTTTTTAAAAAGTTTTATTCCAGGATCAATTTTGATCAGGCCAACCGCGACATCAGCTATTTACTTGCATTTTGGTTTGCCTATGGTGTACTGGAACTTGCTAATCCCCAGGCACTAAGTAGGACCGCCTGGTTTTATGCCATGCGCGGGATGTCGATGTATCCGGTATTAATTGTTCCATTAGGACTCATGCTTTTCAACCGGCTGCGATACATGTACTACTTTTTATATATCTGGGGAGCCTTTACCATTATAGCCACTTTAAAAGGACTTCAGCAACTGTATCTTGGACTTGACTATGCGGAACAGTTTTGGATTGATACCATTGGTGGTATCACCCACATCGTTTTAGGCCGGCTTCGTATTTTTTCCTTTTTTAGCGATGCAGGTCAGTTCGGAGCAGCACAAGGAGCGGCAGGCGTTGTTGGAATACTCATCGCAACAACCATGAAAGGCAGGTTCAATAAAATTTTCTTTTTTCTGATGGGATTCATGGGACTATGGGGAATGATGATTTCCGGAACCAGGGGTGCCATGATTGTACCCATGATTGGTGGCATTACCTACCTGGTGCTGAGTAAAAATGTCCGGGTTTTGTTGATTGGAGGTTTTGTGATGTCGGTGATGTATGTTTTTTTCGCCATGACCTACATTGGAGAAAGCAACTACCAGATAGCCCGTATGCGAACGGCCTTTCGTCCCACAGATGATGCATCCTACCAGGTTCGGCTTCAAAACAGGGCCATCCTTAAAACCTATCTGGCCGACAAACCTTTTGGAGGTGGAATAGGAAGTGCAGGAAACTGGGGACAACGATTTTCACCTGAGGGATTTCTTGCCAATGTGGCAACAGACAGCTGGTACGTGCAAATTTGGGCTGAACAAGGCATTGTAGGGCTGTTTTTTCATCTGTTTATCTTGTCGTTCATTGCCTTAAAAGGCTTTTACCTGGTTATGGTGCGAATAAAAAACAGGGAACTTATTGGAATTCTGGGTGCCCTGCTTGCAGGGTACATTGGAATAATGGGTGCCAGTTATGGCAATGGCGTCTTAGGTCAAATGCCTACCGGGGCTTTGGTGTATTTTAGTTGGGTATTTATCTTTATAGCACAACAGCTCGATAGGGAATATACATATCTGGAATCTAAAGGTCTATCTCCCAGAGCTTTTCATAAACAGGTGGATTAATTTTTGAATATGTCGATTACTCACACAGAACACCACACATTTCCATTGGTTTCGGTTGTCACTGTCAACTTTAACCAATCGGGGGCAACTTGCGAATTTCTTAATTCCTTTCAACAAATAAGCTATCCTAACTACGAGGTTTTTGTTGTAGATAATGCTTCTCCAAACGACAATCCCGAGATAATAAAACAAAATTTCCCCTGGGTAACGTTGATGAAAACAAGTCATAATCTTGGCTTTGCAGGTGGAAACAACGCTGCCTTGCCTTACTGCAAAGGTAAATACGTCCTGTTTATCAACAACGATACAGAAGTAGAACCCGGTTTCCTGGAGCCCTTGGTTAACCTGCTGGAATCGAATAAAAAGATTGGGATGGTCAGCCCGCGGATACAATACTTTCATTCAGAGAAGGTGTTGCAATTTGCCGGTTTTACACCTTTTAGCATGATAACCACCCGTAATTTCGCCATCGGATTTGGCGAAAAAGATACTGGTCAATTCAACGATACCAGCGAAACGGGATCCATTTTTGGCGCTGCCATGCTGGTTCCGATGAAAGTAATTGAAGAAGTAGGCATGATGGCCGAGGTGTTTTTTTTATACTATGAGGAACACGATTGGGCCTCCCACGTTAAAAAAGCAGGGTATCAAATTTACTATTGTGGTAGTTCACTGGTTCTTCATAAAGAAAGTATTTCTACTGTAAAGAACAGCCCTTTTCAAATTTACTACCTCACCCGTGGACGAATTCTGTTTGCCAGAAGGAACACACACGGCTATAAAAAAATATTAAGCTTTCTTTACCTAAATTTTATAACTTTACCTAAAATTACACTCAGCTTTCTCATCAAACGCCGCCCCGATTTGGTGTGGGCGTTCTGGAAAGCAGTTGGATGGAACATAACGCATCAAAAAGGAATCGTATTCGAAATGCCAAAACTGATTAAAAGCTAATTATGGAAATCATTCTCCTCCTCATCCACCTGATTGAATATGTTCTTTTTGCTTATCTGGTATTGGCTACCGCCTATATTTTTATCTATGCAACAGCGGGTTTGTATTACAAACAAGTTCGGTCCGATTCAATGGTATCGAAACTGCGAAAGTTCGCGGTACTCATTCCCGGTTACAAAGAGGATGCCGTGATTGTGAATGTGGCCAAACAGGCATTAAAACAAAATTACCCGGCAGATCATTATGAAGTTATAGTGATTGCCGATCATTTTTCAAAAGAAACCATAGATCAATTAAACAAATTGCCTATTCGGGTGATTGAAGTTGTTTTTGAAGTAAGCAAAAAATCAAAAGCACTCAATAAATGTATGGAAGTAATTGGTGACAATTATGATGTTGCCTTTATCCTGGATGCCGATAATATCATGGAACCAGATGTGCTTTCAATTATCAATTCGGCCTTCGACCGGGGATTTATGGCCGTCCAGGGTCATCGCACCGCGTTAAATCTCAACGCCAGTTTCGCCATATTGGATGGTCTGAGCGAGGAGATAAACAACCATATTTTCAGAAAAGGACACCGCGTACTCGGCATGTCATCAGCTTTGATAGGTTCAGGTATGGGGCTTGATTACCAATTGTTTAAAACTACTATGGCTACAGTAGATTCGGTTGGTGAAGACAAAGAGGTAGAATTGAAAATTATTCGCCGGGGCATTAAAATTGAATACGCGGATGATGCCATCATTTATGATGAAAAAACACAGAAGTCAGATGTATTTGTAAACCAACGGCGCCGCTGGATAGCTGCGCAACTCGACTATTTTAAAAGTCATTTCTTCGACGGATTATCTCAATTGTTTACCAAAGGTAACTTTGACTACTTCGATAAGGTGTTGCAAATGATACAACCGCCACGGATATTGCTTACAGGGGTACTGTTCATCTTAACAGTCGTTATTGCAGCCGTCCAATGGCTCGCCCCTGCTTCTGTTAGCCAATTTTTTGTCCCGGGTACTTATGCCTGGTTATTGTTGTTTATTTTTACAGTACTCGCGCTCCTATTTTCAATTCCAAAAAAATTCTATAATAAACGCACCTACCGTGCCTTGTTGCGGGTACCACAAGGATTTATTTTGATGGTGATCAGCCTGTTAAAAATTAAAGGTGCAAGTAAAAAGTTCCTTCACACAAGTCATGGTCATGCCGATAGTTCGCCCCCTTCATCCAACAAGGGTCAATAATGGCTGCAAGTAGGAAATATTATCCACTGGTATCCATCATCACGGTCAACTTCAATCAATCGGAAGTTACCTGTGCCTTGATTGCGTCACTCAACAAAATTACTTATCCAAACTTTGAAGTGATTGTAGTGGACAACAATTCTACCGAAGACGACCCCGACATCATAAAACAGCGATTTCCTAATATTGTATTCATCAAAAACCCAATCAATTATGGATTTGCTGCGGGCAATAATTTTGGATTGATGCGGGCGAAAGGTGATTATGTGATGTTGCTGAATAACGACATCGAAGTACCTGTAGGATTTATTGAACCTCTGGTTAATAAACTGGAAAACAACCAGGGAATTGGTGCAGTAAGCCCAAAAATAAAATTCTATTATCAGCCCGACACATTGCAGTTTGCCGGATTTACCCCTTTTAACCCGGTAACCATGCGGAATGCAGCCATCGGTTATTGGGAAAAAGACAAAGGACAATATGATCAGGATAGGGAAACCCCTTTTACCCATGGGGCGGCTATGATGGTGCCCATGCGTGTGGTTAGGGAAATTGGGCTGATGTCGTATATTTTTTTTCTTTATTATGAAGAAGCTGATTGGTGCGCTCGTATTCGCAAGGCCGGATACAAAATGTTTTACGTTCACAACTCTTATGTGTTGCACAAGGAGTCAGTATCGACCGGGCGGTTAAGTGTAATGAAAATATATTATCAAAACAGAAACCGTTTGGTTTATCTACGAAGAAATATTCATGGGAAAGAATTTATCTACGCCCTTTTCTATCAATTATTGATCGCAATACCAAAAAATGCTTTCAAGTTCCTGATAAAAGGTAAACTTCAACTTTTTCTAGCTTATTACCAGGCCATTGGCTGGAATATCAAAAATGCGTTCTCGTCAGAAATTCATGAAAATCCAAGCCTTTAATTTATGGGAACAATTCTGTTAATCATTCAAATAGTGCTGTTTATATATGTTACGGGAACAATATTGATGCTGCTCCTTTTTTCATTTGCAAGCCTGTTCACCTATACCCCTCCAAAGGCAAAAGATCAAGTACAACGCGAGTTTGTAGTGCTAATACCTGCATATCAGGAAGATGAAGTAATCATAGAAGTTGTAACAGATGCACTGAAGCAACAATATCCGGCCGAAAAATTTGATGTGGTGGTTATCGCGGATAAATTTCGACCTGAAACCATAGAGCTGTTAAAAATGACAAAGGCCATCGTGCTGGCAAAGGATTTCGAAATCAGCACCAAATCCAGGGCTTTGAAATATGCCTTCGAACAGCTAACAGGCGATTATGATGTTGCCTGCATACTGGATGCCGATAACCTCATGGCCCCCGACTTTTTACAACAACTTAACGCTGCATTCAGCAATGGATTTATTGCTGTTCAGGGACATAGGGTAGCCAAAAATACCAACACCAACTTTGCCATTCTGGATGCCATAAGTGAGGAAATAAACAACCATATCTTCAGGTATGGACAACGCGTTCTGGGATTTTCTTCTACCTTGATTGGCAGTGCCATGGCATTTGATTTTTCGTTTTTTAAAGAGATGATTGCAGAGGTTGAAGTGGTGGGTGGTTTTGATAAGGAAATAGAAATGAGGATTTTTTCTAAAAAAATGACCATCGAGTACCTCCCCGATGCCCTTGTTTATGACGAAAAAGTGCAAAATGCCCAGGTTTTTGGCAAACAACGCCGCCGTTGGCTTTCTGCTCAATTTCATTTTTTCGGAAAAAACCTGCTTCCTTCATTTAAGATGATGGTTAGGGAAAATAATTATGAATACTTTTTTAAATCGCTACAATACATGCAATTACCCAGGATATTGTTACTTGGATTGCTCTTTTTCCTTACCTTCACCAGCTGGATATTTAACTTCTACCCGTGGAATTTATTCTGGACATTTGACTTCGTTTTGTTAATTTTAGTATTTGCGTTCGC
The DNA here is from genome assembly GCA_001769215.1 of Bacteroidetes bacterium GWF2_41_31. Classification (GTDB taxonomy): domain Bacteria; phylum Bacteroidota; class Bacteroidia; order Bacteroidales; family F082; genus UBA6244. Next base: position 116,015 of record MEOL01000009.1, on the reverse strand, counting down.
CATACCCGGGAAATTTTATACTTTTAGGACATTAAATGCCATGTGGGCACTTCCCATTGGTTTCATGTCGATGGTCGGTTCATTATTGAGAATGCACAAGGCTAACGAACGCTTTATTCACACAAAGCACACGTACAATGCCTTTCAAATTAAAAAGAAAAGAAAATAATACCAAAACCAATGAAAATAGGGATCGAAGGACAACGGTTGTTAAGAACAAAAAAACATGGTATGGACATGGTTGCACTGGAGTTAATTAATGAACTTCAGAAACTTGACCATGAAAACGAGTATGTTGTTTTTGTAAAACCTGACGAAGATACAGCCACTTTAAAGGCTACATCCAATTTCAAAATTGTTGAATTAAAAGGGGGGCCCTACCCTACCTGGGAACAATGGGCGCTCCCAAAAGCCGCAAAACAAGAGGGTTGTCACATACTGCATTGTACCAGCAATACAGCTCCTGTTTGTTCCGACATTCCTCTGATTGTAACCCTGCATGACATTATTTACATGGAAAGCATCAGCCTGTTCAAGAAATCAGGAACGTGGTACCAGAAAACAGGCAATATGTACCGAAGGTTTGTTGTACCCTCCATCGTGAAAAAAAGTGATAAAATCATTACCGTCTCCAAGTTTGAAAAAAATCGAATCGCTGATTTCTTTGGTATTTCTCATGATGATAACCGGCTAGTCGCCATATACAACGGAGTAAGCGAACATTTTATTCCTATCACCAATCAAAATGAACTCCAACGTGTAAAAACCAAATACCATCTCCCCGATCGGTTTCTGTTCTTTTTGGGAAATACCGACCCCAAGAAAAACACCCCGGGTACTTTAAAAGCCTTTTCTGATTACTTAAAAAAGACCAGGGATCCTGATCTCTATCTCGTTATGTTGGATTACGAACGAGCCTCTCTTGAGAAAATCCTATCTGATATCGGTGACAAGGCGTTGATTGAACGGATTATACTTACAGGATATGTTGTAAATACCGATTTACCTGCTATTTACAACCTGTGTAAAGTTTTCTTATACCCCTCATTGCGTGAAAGTTTTGGAATACCGATGTTGGAAGCCATGCGGTGCGGAACTCCCATGATTACCTCCAACACCTCCTCCATGCCCGAAGTTTCGGGTAACGCAGCCTACATTGTAGATCCATATAAACCAGAAGAAATTACTGTAGGTATTGAAAAACTATTGTCCGACAGCATTTTAAGAGATGACTTAAGAAAAAAAGGCCTCCTGCAGGCAGAAAAGTTTTCATGGAAGCACATGGCTGAAGATGTATTGAAATTATACCATGAAGTGTACAATAATCATTACTAATTAGTTGGAAAAATGATAAAGAACAGAGATATTGTCGTCGTAGGCCTTGCTGCCCTGGACAGCCGAATTGGAAGCAATGTAATCAACCTGGCTCATGAATTTGCTAAAAACAACCGGGTTCTCTATGTGAATTATCCCATCGACAGGTTTACCATGTGGCGCGATAAAAATGATTCGGTCGTGCAAAACAGGGTACAACGAATGAAAAGCGATGAGCCCAACCTGGTGAAACTGGAAGATAATTTCTGGACATTGTACCCTGCAACCGTCCTCGAATCCATCAGCCAACTTCCTGCAAATTGGCTATTCGACATCCTGAACAAGATCAACAATAAACGACTCGCCAAAGAAGTCAATAAAGCCATCAAACGACTTGTTTTTACTGATATAATCGTTTTTAACGATACCGATATGTTTCGTAGTTTCTACCTTAAAGAAAACATTGGAGCAAAAACATACGTCTATTATACACGTGATAACATGATCGCCGTTGATTTTTGGAAAACTCAGGGCATCAGAATAGAGGCTGCGCTCATGGCTAAATCCGATCTGGTGGTTGCCAACTCAACTTATCTGGCTGAATTGGCACAACGTTTTAACCCAAATTCCTTTTATGTGGGGCAGGGTTGCGATGTCAGCATTTTCGACAAGAAACTGATTGATAAACCACCTTTGGATATGGAACCCATATTGGCATTAAAAAAACCCATTATTGGCTATATTGGCGTCCTATTTAACCTTCGGTTAGACATAGAAGTGCTTGAATTTCTTGCCAAAAGCCGTCCCGATTATAGTTTCGTTTTTGTTGGTCCTGAAGATGAAGCCTTTTCGGCCAGTGAATTGCACCAACAGACCAACGTATTTTTCCTTGGCAGCAAGCAAATGGAAGAACTACCTGCCTATCTTAATTATTTTGATGTGGCGCTGAACCCACAAAAGCTCAACGAAGTAACCATTGGAAATTATCCACGCAAAATAGATGAATACCTTGCTATGGGTAAACCAACGGTTGCAACCAAGACTGAAGCCATGAGCGTTTTTGCCGAATACACCTATTTGGCGGTCACCAAAGAAGATTATCTCGCACTGGTGGACTTAGCCCTAAATGAAAACTCGCCTGAAAAGGAAAAAGCCAGAGAAAAATTTGCACGCGGCCATACATGGGAAGCCAATGTTAATGAGATTTATAAAAGAATTGAACAGATTGAAAAAGCATAAAAACCATGGAAATAGTTTCAAAAATAAAATCAAATCCGAAGCTAAAAAAACTGGCTCTGTATTTGTTAATGCCTAAAAATCAGGCCAGGCCCCGGTTATGGGTAAAACTATTTATTAATCCTTTCAAGCACCACAAAGGGAAAGGATCGCTCATACGACACAGTGTGCGCATGGATGTAATGCCATTTAATTATTTTTCCTTGGGCGATAATTCAACCATCGAGGATTTTTCCACCATCAACAATGGTGTTGGAGCCGTGCTGATTGGAGATCGAGTCAGGATTGGGCTCGGAAATACACTTATTGGCCCGATAACCATCGGGAACGATATCATGTTCGCTCAAAACATCGTGCTTTCCGGGTTAAATCATGGCTACGAAAATATCAGCCTGCCCATCAGCGACCAGGCCATTTCGACTAAACCAATCGTGGTGGAAGATGAAGTTTGGATTGGCGCCAATGCCGTTATCACCGCCGGAGTAACCATAGGAAAACACAGCATTGTGGCGGCCGGATCGGTTGTAGTGAAATCTGTACCGCCCTACTCTATCGTTGGTGGAAATCCTGCCAAAATACTTAAACAATATAATCAAACAACTAAACTATGGGAAAGGGTCAGGGATTAATTTCTTACCCTTATACATATAACCAATCATCTATGAACAAACTATTTACTTACTTGCGATATTTTTTCGATTTCATCAAACATAACGAATTCAGGTTCTTATATTACTCAATTGCTTATGTTGTTAACGGAAGTACCCCGCGCAAATCCAGTTATTATAAAAGTAGCCTGGGGAGATTCTTTGTAAGAAAGGGCAGCCTTGACTTTCAATTTGGAAATTTTGCTTACGAATGGGAAGTAAAGAAGTTCGTCTATCAACATGTGGATGAGTATGATGTTTTCCTTGATATAGGGGCCAACATAGGCACTTATGCCATTTTATTTGCAGGAAAAGGACTCACCGGATTTGCATTCGAGCCGGTTAAAAGTAACCTGATGGCTTTAACCAAAAACATTGAACTTAACCACTTGCAAGACAAAGTAAAAATCATGCCATTTGCCCTTGGAAATGTTAATCGTACAGCCAACTTTACATTCGATCCGGTAAACACGGGTGCTTCTCATCTAACTGACGATCAAATCGCGGCAGAAGAGATAGCCAATCCTGAATTTGAAGATTCTCAGATTGTGACTCTCGACAGCCTGATAGATGAAATGAACATTGACCCATCCAAAAAAATCCTGGTCAAAATAGATGTAGAAGGGATGGAAATAGACGTGTTAAAAGGAGCTGCCAGGTTTATTCAAAAATACCCGCATTTGCTCATTGTAATGGAATCAATTCACAGCGGAAAAGAAAAACTGACCATGGAGTTGCTTTCGGTATGTGATTTTGAAGTATTAAATGTCGATTCATTAAACATGGCCGCCAAGAAAAAATAAAATGGGATTATGGAAACAATTAATATCTTATTTTGGGTGCTGTTATTCATCGTATTCTACGCCTATTTCGGATATGGCATTGTACTCTATGGATTGGTTTTAATAAAAAGAGCCATTCCTGGAAAAAAGAGTCCTCTCGATCCCAATGAAGCTTATGAGCCGGAAGTAACCCTGTTTGTTGCGGCTTACAATGAAAAGGATTATGTAGATGCCAAAGTTGAAAACTCGTTTAGTCTTGATTACCCAAAAGAAAAAGTCAAACAAGTCTGGGTAACCGATGGTTCAGATGACGGAACACCCGACATTCTTAACAAATACAAACATCAGGGTGTAGCGGTATTTCATGAAAATAAAAGAGGTGGAAAAATTGGCGCCATGAACAGAGGCATGGCCTTCGTAAAAACGCCCATCGTTATCTTTTCGGATGGCAATACCATGTTGGGAAAAGAATCGATCATGAGAATCGTTAACCTGTTTAAAAATCCTAAAGTAGGCTGTGTATCAGGTGAGAAAAGGATTTTCAGTAAAGAATCGGATACGGCAGTTGGCTCGGAAGGTATTTATTGGAAATACGAATCTACACTTAAAAAATGGGATGCAGAACTCTATTCTGTTGTTGGTGCCGCGGGCGAATTGTTTGCCATCAGAACCCATTTGTTTCAGGAAGTTGAAAAAGATACTTTGTTGGATGACTTTATCATTTCGCTGCGCATTGCCATGAATGGATATACGATCCAATACGACCCCGAAGCCTACGCCATAGAAAGCGCATCGGCCGATGTAAAAGAAGAGCTAAAACGTAAAATCAGAATTGCGGCAGGCGGTATCCAAAGTATATTCAGGTTAAGTCCGTTATTAAATCCATTCAAACATGGTGTGTTGAGTTTTCAGTTTATTTCACACCGGGTACTGCGATGGACCATCGCCCCACTTTCGTTGCCACTTATATTGGTGTTTAATTTCTTTTTGGCCGCGTTGGCCGGATGGACCAATTTTTCAAACATCTATACCTGGCTTTTCTATCTTCAGCTCCTGTTTTATATCATGGCATTTATAGGATGGTCGCTGGAAAACAGAAAGTTAAAATCGAAAATATTCTTCATCCCATATTACTTTTTTATCATGAATTACGCGGTGATATTGGGAATCAACCGCTATTTTAAAGGACAACAATCGGTTAACTGGGAAAGAGCAAAACGTGGATCATGAATAAACTACTCCTCATCAGCTTACTTGTCACTTTTGCAGGCATCTCAGAGGGTGTAGCCCAATGTGATACCCTCATCCCTGCTGATGTTTTTTTCATCGATGGAACTCCCCAACAGTTTCAACCTGGTAGTACTGTTTGCCTGCAAGGTGGCAGTAAAGAATATTTGTATTTGAAGAACATTCATGGAACCGCGGATAACCCCATCACCTTCATCAACAGCGGAGGTGCAATTACCATTGAAACGAACCATTATTATGGGATAAAAATTGCCAATTGCTCCTTTATCAGGTTGTCGGGTAGCGGCGATAGCGAAATTACCTATGGAATACAAGTGCTTAGGGTGGACAACGGAACCGGAATATCTGTTACCGAGCTTAGCACTGATGTGGAAATTGACTACGTAGAGATTGCAAATACTTCTATTGCAGGAGTTTATGCCAAATCGGAACCCGATTGTTTGTTTAATTCTACCCGTGATAAATTTACCATGAATAATTTTTGGCTGCATGATTGTTATTTACACGACATTGCCGATGAAGGCTTATATATTGGCAGCTCAAAATACACGGGACAAACCATTAATTGCAATGGAAAAGACACCACTGTTTTTCCACATGTGATCATTGGAGCCCGCATCTATAACAATATCGTCGAAAATACCGGATGGGATGGCATTCAGGTAAGTTCGGCTCAAAGCAACTGTCAGGTATTTGGCAACACCATCAGGAACAACTCCTACGAAGAATATCAATACCAGATGTCAGGTATACTAATCGGTGGTGGAAGTAGTTGCGATTGCTTTAACAACCAGATATTTGATGGCAAAGGCGATGGGATCGATATTCTTGGCCTGGGCAATATGAAAGTGTACAACAACCTGATAGTGAATGCGGGAAGGACATTCAAACCCGATGATCCATTGGCTTTTAAACATGGTATTTATGTGGGTCAAACGGTTACCACACCCAATGCTACATTCGACTTTTTCAACAATACCATCGTAAGCCCGAAATCAGACGGAATTAAATACTCCAACGATGAAGCGATCAGAGCCAGTTTCATCAACAACCTGATCACCAATCCGGGACGATTTTCTGTCGAAGGAGATCAAGCCTATATCAACGGGACACAACCCACCATCCAGAAAAGTACCAATTTTTTCACTCCTGAAAATGGTTCTGCACGCTTCCTCGGTCAAAGCCCCAACCCATATGATTTAAAACCCAATTCACCGGCTGTTAATAGCGGAACTAACCTCAGCGGAGTGGGTGTTGCGTTCGATATTATCAACCGTGAACGTCCATTTCATACCTATTTTGATATAGGAGCTTATGAATGTTATGATCCCTTTGCCGACATTAATGAGTTGCCTAACGATGAGCTGATAAGTTTATATCCCAATCCTGCTCTTGATTATATTACTTTAACCCATTCTGTTCCAGGAACCGAATCCATTTCATGCAGAGTTTTAAATACAGCAGGTCAAGTAGTTGAGAACATGGCCCGGATTGAAATACTGAATCATGAAGTTACTATTCTTAACATCAAACATCTATCAGGCGGCATCTTTATTTTGGAAGTAAAAACAAAAAAAGGAATATTTTATCAAAAATTTACAGTTTTGTAATCAATCGTTATAAAGCCATGAGTTTCGCCCAAAAATTTAAAATATCAGTAAAACAGTTGACGAAGAAAGTGTTTCTGTTTGGAAGGCTGTTTTATTATCATGGAAGCACTGTAGAATGCCCTATATGCAGCCACGGATTCCGAAAAATGTTGCCCGGGGGATTTCATGCTGACGTGATTAATAAACTTGAAATCATAGGTGCAGGGTATCGCCTTCATAACATTTGCCCTTATTGCTTAAGTACCGACCGCGACAGGTTGGTGTTTTTATATTTAAAAAACAGGACACGATTTTTTAACATCTCCAATCGCGTGCTTCACATCAGCCCCGAACCTTCACTTCATCGTATCTTTAAAAAGGCCACCAACCTAACCTACTTAATAGGTACAAAATATGCTGAAGGATTGTATTACCCGGCAGGAATTTCGTTTTTCGACCTGTTGTCGATTCCCTTTCCTGATAATAACTTCGATGTCATTATCTGCAATCATGTTCTTGAACATATCCAGGATGACAAACAAGCGATGGCCGAATTGTTTCGGGTATTAAAACCAGGAGGTTACGCTATTCTTCAAGTCCCTATTTCTAATAAAATTGAAAAAACCATCGAAGACTTCACCATCATTAAACCGGAAGAACGTCACGAAGCGTTTGGCCAGTTCGACCATGTGAGGGTCTATGGGTCTGATTACAAGGAAAGGCTTGAAGCAGTGGGATTTTTCGTAGAAAAACAAAGTCCATATACGCAGGAATGGAACATCAATCACCTATCTAAATACGCCCTCAATAAAAAGGAAGAACTCTACGTTGCACATAAATCACCTAAACAAGATTAAACTAAATGAAAAACTGGTTGGTATATGGTTTTATTTTTTGGATCACAGCAACAAGTTACCTGTTTGGTGCTGATACCACCCGGATTCAATTATGGAACAGGCTCCAACAATCACCGCCTTCCTTGTCCAACAGTCAGCTTTTCTGCACGTTAGCAGAAGAAATAAGCCTACTCGACCCTATCCTAAGCAATGAAATTATCCAAAGCCTGATTGACCAACCATTTGTTAAGGAAAACGATGATCTGTTTGGGAAATGTTTACTCATAAAAGCATCTAACCTGTTGACTGCGAATCAACCCGAACAGGCTGAAAAAATCCTAAAGCTAGCTTTACGAAAATTTGAAACCGCGAATGATACCAACGGTCAGCTGAAAGCACTGTCGCAATTGGGCGATATGCAAATGAAACAAAAAGAGTTTCAAAAAGCAAAGCTCTATTTTGAAACCGCGGAAATATTGGCTCGTGACAACAAAAACCAACTGCTCTATGCGAATACCTTGTTGGATTTGGTTGACGGCCTTTTTGAAATGAATGACACAAGCCGTGTGAAAATTCAACTTAATAGGGCTGAAATGTTGGTGACCCGGGTTGAAAATACCGACCTGCTTGAGAACATCTATCTTCATCAGGCAACGTTCTATTCTAAGTCCGGGGATCAAAACCGAAGATTGGAATATCTTAAAAAAGCATTGGATTTGAGTCGTTTACATGATAATCTTGAACAAAAAGAGACCATTTTAATTGAGTTGAGCCGAAGCGCACTTCAACAAGGAGATACCTTGTTGGGACTTGAATTCCTGGAGGCAGCCCATGAAACACAGAAAATATTTTTCAAACAAAATCGCACCTCAATACAAGATCGTTACAACCTGATACTGGAAAATATTCCTGAAATTAAAACAGAAAAGAGCACTTACATATATTTTTGGTCCATTTTCCTGGGATTGTTCATCCTGATTTTGTTGTATTTATTGACCAAAAGCAAGAAAACCAGAAAACAATTGCTTTCAAATATTGAAAAACTAAACAGTACCAACGAGGAACTTCAATCAGAATTAATTGATTTTAAAATAGCGGTAGAACTACAGTTAAATAAATCCATTTTAGTGATTAATAATGAAATAGAAGCAAAAGCAGATGCTGTGCAAAAACTTGAACAGGCTATCGAATTTGCCAAACAATCAGAATATCTCAAAGACATGTTCCTAACCAAACTTAGTCATGAGGTGCGCAGTCCGTTAACCACCATTCTTGGTTTTACCTCCTTGCTCGAAACCGAACTGGCCGAAATGGAAAACCAGGAACTTTACGAATATGCTTCAACTATCACGCAAAGTGGCCAAAGCCTGATTGATTTACTAAATAATCTTTTCGAGTTAAGCCTGATCAATTCTAACAAGTTAAAAGTCACTATTTCAACATTCAATATCCATGAATTAATGAATGAGGTGGCATTAAAATTTGAACACTTGTCTTCTCAAAAAGGCATCAGGATTGTTGTATCGCCAGGAGAATTGGCTTTAATGGAATCGGATATTAAACTCATTAAGAATATGTTAACGATGATACTTGATAATTCGGTCCGATTTACTGAAAAAGGATATATCAAGATGAGTGCTGAATATGATGAGGGCAAAAAACAGGTAGTTATTCAGATTAAAGATACGGGGATCGGCATCGACAAAGCCTATATACAGGATGTTTTTGAGCCCTATCGCAAAGAAAAATTGGGATATTCGACGATTTATCAGGGAGCAGGGCTTAGTTTGCCATTGACAAAAAAAATAACTGAAATACTGGGAGGAATCATTAACCTGGAATCAAAAAAAGGAATAGGTACGACGGTACACCTCTCACTCCCAATGAAGTATCAAAAAGTTACTATTGCAAACGCTAATCAACCTTTTGATAACAAGAATGAAACTTTAAATGAAAGAATTGAGAACAGGAGCATTCTGTTGGTGGAGCCTGACAAGCTAAATCAATTGATTGTAAAGAAAATGCTGGGAAACACAGCACAAATTCAAGTAGTTGGAAGCAAAGAACTTGCCTTAACCCTGTTGAACGAGTTAGCTGTCAATAACCAGCATTTTGATCTGATCATGATGGATGTAAACGTACTTGATGCAACAGATGAAATTCAATTTCTACAAAAAATAAAATCTGAATATCCATCTTATCAATATGTTCCTGTAGTGGCCTTAGCTGCCTATTCGTTGTCTGATGAACCCAGGAACCTCGTTGAAAACGGGTTTGCCGCATGTATTGCAAAACCAATCATAAAAAGCGACTTGATGCTAACTGTCAATCAAGTGCTTGAAACGAAAGAATAAAAGTTTGTATATTTGGAAAAAAATTCCAAAATGGGAAACATTTTGGATAATTACTGAAAATAAAAAGGTACCAACTAATTGATTAAACGAAGATAGCTGCCTTTGGCATATCTCTTGGTAAAGAAATTAATTAAATGAATAATTTTATATGAGCGATAGCAAACCGTTATCTATACTTGTTATCGAAGATAACCTGATCAACCAAAAGCTGGCAGCGACCCTTTTTAAAAGAATCGGACATGAGGTGGATGTGGCTTTAAATGGAAAAATCGGTGTAGAATTATTTAAGGAAAAAACCTACGATCTAATCTTGATGGACATACAAATGCCGGTGATGACCGGGATAGAAGCCTCCATGTACATCAGGAAAATTGAAAAGGAAAACGGAATTAAAAAACCTACGGTTATTATCGCGGTAACGACTTTCAACTATCCGCTTGACAAGGAAAATTGTCTTAACGCCGGAATGAACGACCATATTAGTAAACCTTATAAACCCATCGATTTATTAACCACCGTTGCCCGACATTTTTCACATTTCGTGATTCCTGATAATATGTGACCAAAAAAAAATCGTGGTAACCAAAGCTACCACGATCGACAAGATAAATCTTAATTTTCTAGTTTACATCAATCAGTTCTACCTCAAAAACCAGGGTAGAAGATGGAGGGATACTTCCTCTGCCACCGGGACCATAAGCCAAATCGGATGGAATAACGAGAATCGCTTTGTCTCCAACCTGCATCATGCCAATGCCTTGATCCCAACCTTTAATCACCTGGCCCTGACCTAAGATAAACTCAATAGGTTCGCCTTTTTCCACGGAACTGTCGAAAACCGACCCATCTAAAAATTTCCCTGTGTAATGAACCTTAACTGTTTTACCGGCTTCTGCTTTTTTTCCTTTTCCTTTATTAAGAGAAATTAAATACAATCCCGATTCGGCAGCAACAGCATCTGGATAATTGGCTGCAAGGTATTCGTTACGCAGCAATGCTTCTTTCTCAAGCAAAGCTTTAGTTTCTGCTTCTTTTTCCTGCTGTATTTGTTCAGCCGACTGTATATTGGACAAGCCCATGTTAAAGTAAATATATTTAACAGAATCCATGTCCGGAGGTACTGAAGGCATCCTGAAAAGTTTCAGGAAAACAGAATCCGCGTTACACATGATACTAACGCTATCGCCCACTTTCATCATGGACAATCCATCATACACATCACCTTTAAAAGTGGATTTAATCATGGGTAGTTTCATCGGATACCCGAGTTTTTTACTATCGAAGAGTACAGTGTCGCCATCGGTATATGACATCGAAAGGGTGACAAAGTCGCCTTCTTTAGGAGTTGCTTCACCGGTGCCATGGTTATGGTACTTGTAAATCAATCCTTGTTCATTTTTTTTAAATCCATCGGGTAGATTGTTTCCTTGATTACACGAAACCAAAGAAAAAGCCAGTGCGGCCAGCACCAAGGCTACTGATAACAGAGTTTTTTTCATTTTTTATTGCTTTTTACTAAGTTTTTTAAAATCAATTTCATAAATAATGGTCGCTCTTTTGGGGATCTTTTTATGGTCTCCTAGCAATCCAAAAGCAAGGTGCGAAGGTAATATAATAACTGCTCGGTCGCCCACTTTTAAATGTAAAATTGCTTCTTCTAATCCACTTTCTACGCCCCCCTTACCAACCTGAAAAACCAAAGGACCACTTTCATCGGATGAATACAATAATTCACCCGTTATCAGACGAACCTTGTATTCGAGAGTCACCAGGTCACCTCGTTTAGGCAATGATCCATCTCCTTGTTTCACAATAGAATAGCGTAGACCGGAACCTGTTTCTACCACCTTTAAATCATGACGCTCAATATAATATTTTATGTCTTCTTCTTCGGTTCTGGTAAGATATCGATTGACGACTACCAGCGATTCTTTTGACTTGGCTGTGGTATTACCGGTATGTGTACCCTGCTCTTCCTCCCTGTTACAGGAACCAAAAAGGATACCTATTAAAAGTATTGGTATTACAACAGAGAAAACTTTCACCTGAGATTAGTATACAAGTTCATAATCTAATTCTTTCGAGTAATCAACCAACACTACTTTTAGTTCGTCGATTAATTCATTTACCAGTTTGCTTACATTTCCACCGGCAGCATTTCTGTGTCCGCCTCCATTAAAATGTTTGCGGGCTAAATCATTCACCGAAAAATTACCTTTCGACCGGAATGAAAGCCTGAGTTTGTTGTCTTTCTCCGTGATTAGAATGCTCAGGTTCACCTTCTTCATCATCAAAGGATAATTAACAACTCCTTCCGTATCACCCACTTCAAAATTGAATTTAATTAAATCAGCTTTGGTGAGATAAATCAGCGATGTATGCAGGTCATCCCACACAATCATTCTGTTACTGATAGCAAAACCCAATAAGCGCAAACGCTGCTCCGAAAATGTATCATAAATCAATCGGTGCATCTTTTCAGCATCTATCCCCAATTTGAGCAAAGCGGCTGTAATTTCATAGGTTTCAGGCCGGTTGCAAGAGAAGCTAAATGAACCCGTATCAGTAACTATACAGGTATAAAGAGCTTCGGCAACCGATTTATCGATAAACTGTATATCGCCTAAAGTCGAAATAAAGGAATAAATGAGCTCGCCGGTAGATGAAAATGCCGTGTTGGAATAACAATAATCAAATTTATCACGTTCAGGATCAATATGATGATCTATCAGAATCCGCGTGGCAGGGGAAGGTGGAATAAATTCAGCAACCGGGCCGATCCTGTTGAGGGCATTATAGTCCAGGCTAAAGAAAATATCGGCCGACTTTAATAACTGTTGGGCTTTTTTTGCGTTTTTTTCATAGTTAATGATCAGATCACTACCTGGCATCCAATCATAGAACTCCGGAAATTTATTTGGAACAACCATGTAAACCTCATGTCCTTTGTTTCTTAAATAGTAATACATCGCCAATAACGAACCAATGGCATCGCCATCCGGGTTGGAATGCGATGACAATACAATCTTTTTTTTAGTCTTTAATAAAGCCTTAAGTTCTTCTTTTTCGGTATGAGTGAGCATAATAAGAAATTTCATTTGAAGGCTGCAAAGATAAACAAAAGCAGACAACAGCTCAATATCTGCCAGTTGAGGCAAAAATGCATAGATCTTGTTCTACCTGTCCATCACTAGTAACACACTAATTATCAACAGGGTAAATAGACAAACTAACACTTACTGAAGTATAGGTAGTTAGACAAAAAAAAGTATTTTTGCAAAAAATCTAAAATCAAACACATGTCTGGAAACATCACATTTACCATGATCAAACCAAAAGCCATTGCCGATGGGAACATGGGAAACATTATTGCTAAAATTACTCAAGGTGGTTTTAATATCAAAGCCCTGAAATTAACCAGGTTAACAAAAGATCAGGCCAGGAAGTTTTATGCTGTTCACAGTGAAAGGCCCTTTTTTGAAGGATTGGTATCGTTTATGAGCTCAGGCCCAATAGTGGCTGCAATCCTTGAGAAGGAAGATGCTGTACTCAACTACCGCAATTACATAGGAGCTACCAATCCTGCTGACGCTGCTGCCGGATCGATCAGGGCACTTTATGGGACTTCTATCGAAGCCAACGCCGTGCACGGTTCAGATAGTGATGAAAATGCTGTTAATGAGGGTGCTTTTTTCTTTTCTGAATTCGAAAGGTTCTAAATAGAACCCTAATTCTGATGAACTTGACCGGAGAGATCCGGTCTTTTTTTTATCTGCTTTCGAAGGATTCGAAGGTTTGGTCGCTATAAAACACCACCATTCTTACGGCTTTTGCTGTTTTATCCGTCTCACGGGAAACTGTTGAAATTGAAATGGGTTTGTCCTGAGAGGTTGGAATCGCTTGTTTTAGCGTAACATTGGAGTCATCCGTTTCAAATGATAATAATTGCTGACCACCTGCCTTTTTTGTTTCCTGTAAAACCGGTTCTTTTAGTTCATCTTTTTCACCCTTTCGGGTTTTATCTTCCTTGCCCACCGGCTGGCCGGCACCAAAAAGCAACCAATCGGTATTCACTTCATCGTACCTGCTTTTTATTTTCATGATTACATCCAAACTTGGGTTGTTACGCCCAGATAAAATATGGGATAAGGAAGAACGCTTCAAACCGATTTCATCGGCAAATTGAGCAGGTGACAAACCCCGCTTTTCCATCAATTTTTTGATTCGATCAAGCATGATTTTTTGTTTACAAAGTTAACAATATTTTATGCATATGATTACAAATGTAACAAAATAATCAAAACAATTGTAATTTACATTTGTACATTAGGAGTAATCGAATTTATAATCTAGATAATATATTGTATTTAATTGTTATATAATTAATTATATCAATATTGAATGAAGTTTATAATTCAATTTATGATCAATTTTATTTAATTTGTTTTATTGATTATTCATTTTATAATACTGGTTTTATGATTATTATAATGATTACATATTTATTCTATTGTCTCATGTCAAAACTTACACCTATGTAAATTTATTCATCGTATTAAATCCAGTTTATACAATTGTATATCTTCTTAAAATGAGTTAATTATCATTCATAATCCACAAATGTAAATTACAATTGTAAACACTTACAAACGTTAATTATCCTCTAGATCCGAAGGATAATTACTACCCAATATCAAGTAAATGATCCTTTCTATTTGCTATTCCTAAGATCATATCGTGAAAGCATTTGATTTTATCCGGATCTTTTAATTGATCACTACTCATCCCCTGTTATGAAGATTTATAAATTATGCTTTACCTCAATACGACTTTTCACAGAATAAAAATTTGTAATTTTGGGAGTACTTGTAATAGCAAAAGTTCAGGAAAATGAAACCAAAAGAATTGGTAAAAAAGTGGGTTGAGATATTCAACTCAGGCGATGCTGATCTCCTGGCAGCATTATACCATGAAAATGCAATAAACCATCAGGTGGCAAATGAACCTGTTATTGGAAGAACAGCTATTCATGAAATGTTTAAACGAGAATTTGGTTCTGCAAACATGGTTTGTTTGGTGGAGCAACTTTTTGAAAACGGAGAATGGGCTATCCTTGAATGGAAAGATCCACTTGGGTTAAGAGGTTGTGGGTTTTTTCATGTAGTAAATGGAAAAATAAAACTGCAACGCGGATATTGGGATAAATTATCTTTTTTAAAACAACATGGCTTGCCAACACCAAAGAATTTGATTGATTGAAAAAAACATATTTACGGATTTATTATTTTTACACAGTCATTGATAAATCCTAAAACCAACCTTATGGCTATTCCTACATCAAGAACCAAAGTAAAAGCGGAAATAAGAATCAGCACAGAAATTTGTAACGGATGCGGATTGTGCGTTTCTGTATGCAAAGATTTTAGTTTACAATTGGTCAACGGGAAAGTAACTACCACAGAGAATCCTTTTTTTGGTTGTATCGCTTGTGGACACTGTATGACCATTTGTCCGACAGGTGCCATTGAAATCCATGGGCGTGAGTGCTCGCCCAACGATCTGTTTGATTTGCCGGATAAAGAAACACGCGCCAGCTATAATCAGGTAATGAGCTTATTACAATCCAGAAGAAGCATCCGTGAATTCAAAGACAAGCCCGTTGAGCAGTACTCTATTAATAAAATTCTCGCCGTTTCACTAACAGCACCTATGGGACTTCCTCCTTCGGATGTGAACGTGCTTATTTTTGACAATAAAGTAAAAGTCAGGTCTTTTTCAAAAGATTTTTGCGACTACCTGGAAAAAATGAGATGGTTTGTATCAAATTGGTTTTTAACACTCATGAGTCCTTTTTGGGGCAAATCGAACGATGAATTGTTCCGACAATTTGTAAAACCATTGTTTCGTATTTATATCGAAAACATGAGTCAAGGGATCGATATGGTGACATATGATGCGCCACTGGCCATGTATTTTTATGGTTCTCCCTACGCTGATCCTGCCGATCCATTGATTGCAGCCAATTATGCCATGATTGCCGGTGAATCACTCGGGCTGGGAACATGTATGTTGGGCGGCATTCATCCATTGATCCAAAGTGGTAATAAGGCCAGAAAATTTCGGGAAAGACATGGAATCAAGTACCCCTGCCGGGAAGGTATATTTGTTATTTTCGGGTATCCTAAAGTCAAATACGCTAAAGGAATCAGAAGAACCTTTGCCTCGATTACCTATGCTGAATAGAGGAACTTATTACATGTTTAATGAAACTGCTCATTTTTTTTTATTTGCAAATGACCTTGTTGGATTCCGGATTATTATAAAGTTATCTTTGTAATCGGAGACTATTTTCTAACATTTTGAAAAGATTTTTCTTCAACCTATTTTAATATGTGTATTCATTTTAATAATCTAATCAAATAACTAAAATGATGAATGAATTTAAAAAATTTATTAGCAAAGGAAATGTGATCGACATGGCTGTTGGTCTTATTATGGCACTATATTTTGGAGCCATTATCAAATCACTGGTCAACGACATTCTCATGCCACCCATCGGCATTCTTTTGGGTGGAGTTGATTTTTCAAACTTAAAACTGGTTATCAAACCAGGAATTGCTGAATCAATGGCAGGAGCCGGAGATGGAGTGGCAGAGGTGGCAATCGGCTACGGTATTTTTATTAATACGATTGTAACCTTCCTCATTGTTTCATTTGCCATATTCATGGTTGTTAAGGTCTATAATAAGATGAAAGAAAAAATGGAGAAGCATGAAGCTGAGGCTCCCGTGGTACCCTCACCCCCATCGAAGGAAGAAGTTTTATTGACTGAAATTCGTGATTTATTAAAAAAGTAATTTATGCAAACTATTTTAGGTGCAGGTGGCGCCATTGGAATTGAATTGGCTAAAGCACTTCAATCATACACCACTGATATCAGGTTAGTCAGCCGGAATCCAAAGAAAGTAAACGATGGGGACGAACTATTTTCAGCGGATTTATTAAACTATGATGATGTTCAAAAAGCCGTTACAGGATCTAAAGTGGTGTATGTTACCGTTGGGTTTGAATACAATATAAAAGTATGGTCAAAAAAATGGCCAAAACTCATTGAGAATGTTATAAAGGCGTGTAAACAACATCGTTGCAAACTGGTATTCTTCGATAATATTTATATGTATGATGAGAATTACCTGGATGGAATGACCGAAGAAACCCCTATCAATCCCCCCAGTAAAAAGGGAAAGATCAGGGCACTGGTTGCAAAGAGAATAATGGATGAAGTCAAGGCTGGTCACCTTACGGCACTCATTGCCAGGTCGGCTGATTTTTATGGCCCGTCGATTCAGAATGTGAGTATGCTGACCGAAACCGTTTTCAAACCCCTGAGCCTGGGTAAAAAAGCCACTTGGATGGGTTCGATTAACTACAAACATTCTTTTACTTATGCTCCTGACGCAGGAAAAGCCACCGCCCTTTTAGGAAATTCAGAAGATGCCTACAACCAGGTTTGGCATCTGCCTACTGATACAAACCCGATGACAGGAAAAGAATGGATTATGGCCATCGCCGGGGAAATGGGTGTAAAGCCAAAGGTTCAGGTGGCCCCAAAATTCCTGGTTTGGATTTTGGGTTTATTCATCCCTGTCATGAAAGAAATGGTGGAAATGATCTATCAGTACGACCGCAACTATGTTTTCGACAGCAGCAAATTTGAAACGCGTTTCGGTATCAAACCAACCTCTTATACAATTGGTATTCAAACGATTATTAAAACGGATTACACCAGGAAAGCTTCTGATTCAAAATAAACCGAATATAAACTTGCTCAAGTTTCGCAGGTAAACCTATTTAGTGGGAATCAGATCATTAATTTTTTACTAAACATAAAGGAAGTTTTTTATAAATTCAAACACTGCTATATTTATAAAAATATATAAAAAATCCTGTTGACAGACAGGCATTGTCTATCTTTACCAACCACTGTAACTAAGTTGTACTACTCATTTCTATTATTCAGCCCTTCAATGTCAACACATCAACTAAAATACCCCAACAAAAACAAACCTGATTTCATCAACGAATTAAGGCACCAGGTAAAAGAATACTTCGAAACGAACAACATTTCAAAATATGGTAATTCCACTTTGGTAATGAAATCCATTTTTATGATTTTACTCTATTTCATGCCTTATGCCCTGATGTTAACAGGGATAGTTTCTTCATTACCAGGTATCTTACTTTGTTGGATTGTCATGGGGATAGGCATGTCGGGAGTAGGCATGGTGCTCATGCACGATGCCAACCACCGTACTTTCTCAAAAAGTCAACAGATTAACCGTTTTTTAAGTAAATCGTTGTACTTACTTGGCGGATTCCCTCCCAATTGGCGACAACAGCACAATATCCTGCATCATGGCTTTACCAATGTCGATGGACAAGATGAAGATATCAATCCCGCAGGAGTGCTTCGTTTTTCACCTCATGGTCCCCTTTTTAAAATTCATCGCTTTCAACAATGGTACGCCTGGTTTTTCTATTGTCTCATGACGCTGTCGTGGGCCACCCTAAAGGATTTCAACCAGCTTTCCAGATATCGGAAAATGGAGGTAAAGTTAAACGATGGGCATAAATACAATCAATTGCTTGTTGATCTGATTCTGACAAAGACGTTATATTACCTCATTTTTCTGATTATTCCATTGATCATTCTGCCCGTTTCGTGGTATTGGACCGTGACCTTTTTCTTCGCGATGCATTTTGTTAGCGGACTGGTCCTCAGCGCCATTTTTCAAACCGCCCATGTTATGCCTACTTCGGCCTATCCCCTGCCCGACGAAAACGGGAATTTGGAGAACAACTGGGCCATACATCAGTTGATGACTACTTCTAATTATGCGCCAAAAAGCAGGATTTTCTCGTGGATGATCGGTGGATTAAATTTCCAGGTAGAGCACCATTTGTTTCCAAACATCAGCCATGTTCACTACAAGAACATATCAAATTTGGTTAAATCAGCGACCCAAAAATACGAACTGCCTTATCATGTTCAACGCAACTTTTTCATTGCTTTGTACAGCCATTTCAAAATGCTTAAAGTTTTGGGCAGGTAATACACATTTAATAATTAAAAGGAATGCCGGACTGGCGACAATAGCCGCAATTGGTGTTTTA
The DNA here is from genome assembly GCA_001769215.1 of Bacteroidetes bacterium GWF2_41_31. GTDB lineage: Bacteria > Bacteroidota > Bacteroidia > Bacteroidales > F082 > UBA6244. The sequence goes on along the minus strand of MEOL01000009.1, from coordinate 96,835 downwards.
ATCAACAAGAAGAATCCCGATTATGATCAGGTTATACATTTAATGACTTTTGCATCCATCCGAACCATTTTCTTTACCAATTGAAACATACTGATCACCTTAATTATAATAAGTATAAATAAATTCACCATACCAGTCCGCTATTTTAAATTAATCGCTAATTTTGCAGACGATTGGGATCAATCATTTACACTTGCAAAAATACTGATTTTAAGCATTTTAATAAAGTTGAAAATTGACCATGGCAAAATTTGAAATCATCATGCCCAAGTTGGGCGAAAGCATCATAGAAGCAACCATAACACGTTGGGTGAAAAATGTGGGAGAATCCGTTGAAGAGGATGACTCGCTGGTAGAAATAGCCACCGATAAAGTGGACAGCGAAATACCCAGTCCTGTGGAAGGAAAGCTGGTAAAAACCCTCTTCAACGAAGGGGATGTGGTACCGGTAGGCACGGTTATCGCGTGGATTGAAATGGACGGTGAAGAGGGCGTAAAACCTGCCGACGAAGGTGTTAAAACAGATAAAGCTGTTAAACCCGAAAACGAAATCCCTGTAGAGGAACAAAAAGAAGAATCACCAGAAAAAATCACCACCGATCAGGAGAACATCGCTGACTTCTCTAAAAGTGAGCGGTTTTATTCTCCCCTGGTGAAGAGCATGGCAAAAACTGAAAACATCAGCCTGTCCGAACTTGAAAAGATCACAGGCTCAGGCCGTGATAACCGGGTTACCAAATCAGATGTTGTGGCATATCTCGATCAGCAGAAAGCTGGTGGTGCTCAAATTCAGGCCAGCACACCTGCCAAGCCAGCCTCTGTTGCAAAATCAGCCCCTGTGGTGACTTCCGGTGAAGGCGATCAGGTGGTTGAAATGGACCGCATGCGCAAGCTGATTGCAGATCACATGGTGATGTCAAAACAGGTATCGCCACATGTCACATCGTTTATTGATGCAGATGTAACCCACATCGTTAATTGGAGAAACAGGGTAAAAGACAACTTCTCCAAACGTGAGGGAGAAAAAATCACCTTCACTCCTATTTTTATTCATGCTGCGGCCCAGGCTCTTAGGGAATTCCCTCAAATCAATGTCTCTCTGGATGGCTACCATATCATTTACCGTAAAAATATTAACATTGGTATGGCCACCGCTTTACCAAGTGGAAACCTGATCGTCCCGGTCATCAGAAACGCCGACCAGAAAAACCTGCTTGGTGTAGTTAAAACTGTGAACGACCTTGCCAACCGTGCCAGGATCAACAAATTGCTTCCTGATGAAATTCAAGGGGGCACTTTCACCATCACCAACTTTGGTTCGTTCGACAGCCTCACAGGAACACCCATCATAAACCAACCACAGGTAGCCATTCTTGGACTTGGCGCCATAAGAAAGCAGCCCAGCGTAATAGAAACTCCGGAAGGTGACCTGATTGGAATCCGTCACATCATGATCTTATCACTGGCCTACGACCACCGGATAGTAGATGGCGCCTTGGGTGGTAAGTATCTAAAAAGAATGAAAGAACTTTTAGAAGGCTTCGATCCTGAAACTCAGATATAAATATCATTGAAACCGGGGAGTCTAACCTCCCCGGTTTTATTTAGAACTATTACCATGGAATTAAACCTGAAGAAACCACTTGCTTTTTTTGATATCGAAGCCACAGGACTCAGCATCATAAAGGACCGCATTGTTGAATTGTATATCCTTAAAGTAAACCCAAACGGAACCAAAGAAAGCAATACCTGGCTTATCAATCCCGATTATCCCATCAGTGAGGAGGCAGAGCAAATTCATGGTTACAGCAATGATAGCCTCAAGGACAAACCCACTTTTAAGCAAGTAGCTAAGGAAATCAGCAAGTTTCTCCACAACTGTGACCTGGCAGGTTACAACGCCATTAAATTCGATGTCCCCATGTTGGTTGAAGAATTTCTACGAGCTGATATCGATTTTGATATAAAGAAACGGCGGCTAATCGATGTTCAAAACATCTTCATGAAAATGGAACAACGTACCCTGTCAGCAGCCTACAGGTTTTACTTACAAAAAGAATTACAGGATGCACACGGGGCAGAAGCCGATGCGATGGCAACCTACGAAATACTCAAAGCCCAACTCGACAAATACGAAAACACAACTTTTACCGATAAAAAGGGCACAGCTTCAATCCCGGTAAAAAACGACATGGACGCCCTTCATGAATTTTCGAGCCACCACCGCAATGCTGACCTCATCGGACAAATCATTTTTAATGAAAATGATGAAGAGGTGATCAACTTTGGAAAGCACAAAGGCAAAAAGGTGGAAGAAGTATTAAAAGTTGAGCCTTCTTACTATAATTGGGTAATGAATTCCGATTTCCCGTTGTTTACCAAGAATCTGCTTACCAACATCAAACTAAAAATGAAATTACAATAGAATTATATCCCATGAAAATTATTTGTATTGGCAGAAATTACGCAGCACATGCCCAGGAGCTGAGCAATGCGATACCTGAGTCACCGGTATTTTTCATGAAGCCGGATACTGCCATGTTGTTGAAAAACAATCCTTTTTTTTACCCATCTTTTACCAGGGACTTACATTACGAAACCGAGATTGTAATTAAAATCAGTAAAAACGGAAGGCACATTGAGCAGGATTTTGCACGTCGCTATTACAATGAAATATCTGTTGGAATCGATTTTACGGCACGTGACCTGCAAAACAATTGCAAAGCAAAAGGCCTCCCATGGGAAATCGCCAAATCGTTTGATCAATCGGCACCCGTTGGTACATTTATTAAACTTGACACGTTGCCCGATCCCGAAAACATCCATTTTTGGCTCGACATCAATCACGAACGCAAACAAACTGGCACCACCCGGGAAATGTTATTCAATTTTAACCAACTGATTGCTTACGTTTCCAGATTCGTTACCTTGCGCATCGGGGATTTTATTTTTACCGGAACCCCTGCCGGTGTGGGGCCAACTAAAATTGGCGATCACTTTGAAGCGTACATCGAAGATCAAAAATTACTCGATTTTAATGTAAAATAATCTTCCCTTTCTATTTAACGATCGTCTGGTGTCAGGTTGGAAATTCAGACTACTTTTTAGGATAATCATCGGCTTCAATGGTTGGAAGGTTAAATACGTCTACCAAACTTACTTTGCGGTAATTAACAGGAGGATAAAAGAAATCGATTGGAATGGGTGTTTGCTTTACGTTTTCAACCTCGGTTTCGATAAAATGGCCGTTCTGTCCAAACTTTTTGGATTTTACGATCAGCCCGTTGCTTAATAAATTAATGTATTCCAACGAATTTAAGGTAGTTCCCTTGCGCGAATAGGGGTTTATCCTATTATTCATTTCAATAAACAGATGAATATCGACTTCGGTATAAGGGTTCACGTCCCGCGTCATCCAAAACTCCTCTTTCGTAACACGATCCATCACAATGCGGTACCCATCAACTTTGAACTGATTGATTTTCATTGCACTATCGATTCTCTCGAGGGTCATTCTATTGGTAACTGTGGATGTGTCCTGATGCCGCATCCGGACTTTCAGGCTATCGTACATTTGTTGATAAACAGGTTGTTGATCATATGGAAGCTCAACAATTAGCGTTTGTAACTGAACCTCGAAAGCATCGAACATACCTGTTATCAATTCCGCAGGAACTCCATGCCAATACGCCCGCAATGTGGGGAAGACAATGGTGAGCGTACTATCGTTTAAATTAAAAATGGTGATGGTCGAAGCATTTTCGAAACGGATTTGGTTTTGTTGAATAAATGTGCTTTGAGAAGATTTATTTCCATAGTTATCTCTATTGGTTTCAGAAATTACCCAACCTCCCCGGCAAGTACCGGCAGCCGATAATAGAAGAAACACTATCCAAATCCAAGGTAAATACTTCATTTCAAGAACTATATCCAATAATTAATAGTAGGGAACTGTTAATAACCCGGTGGAAAAAGCAAAATTAATAATTATCGGATGGTTTTTATTATTGGGAATAAAGATATATTTTTGCATCCTCAAATTGAAAAGACTATGGCCGATAAAAAGAATCAGGATGAAAAAGGCGATCAACGCCTTGAGAACATTGAAGAAACCCTGACCAGAACAGAACAGTTTATATTTAGCAACCAAAAGAATATTTCGGTTGTTGTGCTTATTATAGTAATTGGCATTATTGGATATTTTGCATACAACAGATACTATATAGCCCCAAAAAGCATGGAGGCTTCGAAGCAAATGTTTGCTGCTCAGCGATATTTTGAGCAGGATTCGCTTGAAAAAGCGCTTTATGGGGATGGAAATAACCTTGGTTTTCTAGACATCGCAGATGAATACGGCTCCACAAAACCCGGGAACTTAGCTAATTATTATGCAGGGATTTGCTTTTTAAAGAAAAAAGATTTTAACCAGGCCATTGATTATCTTGATGAATTCAAAGGTGACGATCATCTTATTGGTCCCATGGCTACCGGTGCGATAGGTGATGCACATCTGGAACTTGGTGACCAGAAAAAAGCGGTGGCTTTTTATCTTGAAGCCGCCAACCAGGATGCCAATGGGTTCACTGCTCCCTTGTTTTTAATGAAAGCCGGAAATGTATATGAGCTGATGGGTAAATATGATGAAGCCATCAGTACTTACCAGCGGATAAAAGCCGATTTTGTTAAAAGCAAAGAAGCCGCCAGCATAGATAAGTACATAGCCCGGGCCACCACTTCAAAAGAAAATAAATAAACCTGTTTTCACAGGATGAAACCCGGCCTTAATGCCGGGTTTTTTTTTATTTTTACCGGAATGAATAAAAGTGAAGCCAGAATCGTTTTTATGGGAACACCACCCTTCGCTGTTCCATCCTTAATGGCATTAGTCAACAATGGATATCATGTTGTTGGGGTGATTACCGCACCAGACCGTCCGGCGGGGCGTGGTAAAACGATAACACACTCGGCTGTCAAGTCGTGTGCAATGGAGCTGGGTTTATCCATTCTTCAACCTGAAAACCTTAAAGACCCTGCTTTTATTGACGAGTTAAAGGCCTTGAAAGCTGATTTACAGATTGTAGTCGCTTTTAGGATGCTGCCCCCCCAGGTTTGGGAAATGCCCCCATTGGGAACATTTAATTTACACGCGAGCTTATTACCACAATATCGGGGTGCAGCACCCATAAATCATGCGCTGATCAATGGTGAAACAATTACAGGGGTAACCACTTTTTTACTGGACAAGGATATCGACACGGGAAAAATTCTTTATCAGGAATCGATTCAAATCGGCCCGGATGATGATGCCGGCACATTACACGACAGACTCATGGAATTGGGCTCAAACCTCATCATAAAAACCACCGATTCGATTCTTCATGACCAAATTAACCCCATCTCACAATCCGAAGTTGTGGCATCCAATTACGAACTTAAAAAAGCCCCAAAAATCTTTAAACAAGACTGCTTCATTAACTGGCAGTTGTCAGGACAGAGAATTGATAACTTCGTAAGGGGATTAAGCCCCTACCCTGCCGCCATCTCAATTTTACATAAAAACAATGGCGACGAAGTTTCAATAAAGATTTTTAAGACAGAATTCATGCCGGCGGAACATGATCTTTCCCCCGGAACGATAAAAACGCCGGACAATAAAAAGATATGGGTAGCTGTTCAAGATGGATTTATCAGCATTGAAGAACTACAGCAATCGGGCAAAAAACGCCTTCATGCGGACGAATTTCTGAGAGGAATTGGTCATTTTTCTCCAGGTTATCTCAGATAAAATTTTCTGTCGGCACCACAAAATGAGCAAAATTCAACGGCCTGGTAAAGGATTTTGCATAAAAACAACCCTATTTATGGCGGTTTTATTAACAAAATGACGCATTTATCAACAAAAACTATTAAAATGTGCGCTATTGCTTGATTTTAATCAGATAAACACTACATTTGTTAAGATAAATACCCTAAGTGTTAATTAAAAATTCTATTCACGATGAACAAAGCTGAATTAATCGATGCAATGGCCGCCGGAGCTGGCATCAGTAAAAGTGATGCAAAAAAAGCACTCGATGCTTTCGTTACCTCAACAGGTGATGCTCTAAAAACTGGTGACCGTGTTGCTTTAGTTGGTTTCGGATCGTTTTCCGTTTCTACAAGAGCTGCCCGCAAAGGACGTAATCCACAAACTGGCAAAGAAATTAATATCGCTGCCAAAAAAGTGGTTAAGTTTAAAGCAGGTGCCGATCTATCAAAAGTTGTAAAATAACAACTTTACATCTAGAAAAAAAACGTCCTGTTAATTATAACAGGACGTTTTTTTTTACAATCATTTTGTCCAACAACTCAAACCGGTATGGTAGCAAGGCGTCTTCCTCCGCATAATTCACGCCAATACGTTTGCTTACCTTTATTTGACTGGTAGTAACTGCCACTCCAATTTCTTTAATCTGAATGGCTGATCCGGTTAATGATGCACCATTATGACTTAAATTGATCCCAAGCGCTGAGGTTACTTTTCCGGGACCATTAAATCCTCGGTTGTCAATTGAGTTTAGCTTCCTTCGAGCCAACATCAGGTCAATCCCTTCAAGGGGAATGACCCCTCTTATCAGCACTGCATGGGGAGTGTTTTTAGGGCCGGTAACCACATTAAATAAATAATGTATGCCATAGCACAAAAACACATAAGCCATCCCACCAGAGCCATACATGACCTCGTTGCGCGGAGTTCGTCTGCCACCGTAAGCATGAGAGGCTTTATCAGTAACTCCCGCGTAGGCTTCCGTTTCCGTAATAATCGCCGAAACAAACCCATCAGCATTCTTTAGGGTGATTAATTTTCCCAATAAATCTTTCGCGAGAAACACAACATCTTCGTTGCAATAATAGGATTCCTGTATAACACGCTGAATCAAAATCAAAGGATATAGGCAAGACCTAAGGTCAAAGACAGATAGTTAATCTTTTGAGCAAATGAGGTGGCGTAGGGTTCATTATCCCAATTCCAACCGATAACCTCTTTAAAATAAAGTTCTGATCCAATGTAGTCAGCAAATGCCGTTATATAATAATGACTTAAACGATATTTAAAACCGGCTCCCAAAAGGTACCCAAATCCGGTTGAACGACTGCTTTCACGGTAATAGGTGCCCTTATCAGAAGTGTTGTTAATATTGGCAGTATAAATGGTTGCTTTTGGAGAATTGCTGCCAAAGTATCCTATCAATCCCCTCACGTCGATCGAGAAGGCATCTCCGATAGGAAATCTGAAATAAGGTCCTCCAAACGCACCACCGCTACTCCAGTTTTGAGTACTCTCAACGGTAACCCCATAACCGGGATGAGCCTTCATCAGTCCATCAGCATAGGCGACATTGTCCAACTTATTACCGCTGTAATTAACCACCAACTGCATTCCGAAATTATGAGAAAACCGATAGGCATAGGTAAAATTTAATGCCACTCCTGTTTTGGCAAATCCTGAAGTTGAATCGTTCAAGTCCTTCCTTGCGAAATCGGACAGAGGTATGGAGGGCCCGATTGAAAGACCGACATATTGCCGCTTTGACGACTGTGCCAGTGTTATAAATGGCAATATCACTAACAAAATCAATAACTTAAGTGTTTTATCCATGATTCAATTATTTATAGTGACATGGTGTAGAATATAAACGTCAACATCAAATGTAGGTTCAAAGTTAATTAATTATTCAAAAGCAATGTTCAATTGATTGTGCCAGCCCAACATCTCATCCTTGCCTCTGATCACTTTACCATGATCCATCAGCCACCGAATTACATCAATAATTTGGTCTTCGGTATACTGTGAGAGGTTTTGTATCACATCGTTCAGATATCGGGGTTTTGAGATCAACATTTCATTTATCGAGCCGACCAATTGCTCAAACTCCATTTCGTTTAAGTTCGATTTGTTTTTTGACAGGCACACATCACAGATACCACAGCGTTGGCTCTTTTGTTCACCAAAATAAGCCAACAATTGTTGGCTCCTGCATTTCAGGTTGTCGGTAATAAAGTGCAGCAGGGCTTCAAGCCGTTTTTCGGCGGCTTCTTTCAGAAACCGGTAATTTTGATCAGAAAGCTGTATGTATTTGGCATTCATCCTGCCTGAAGAAAAAACCAACTGTGGCATGGTAGTGATGGGAATGTAAGTAATTACTTTCAACTTATGGAGGTAACTCAATTGTTTCACAACTTCCTCTCTGGCCATTTCCGCACGTTTGGCCAGCATACTTTCGTTGATATTGATATAGTCGGTAAATATCCCCGAATAGGAGCGCATGATTTCTTTTATGATGCGTTCACTTCTCGGGTTTTCCACCATGAACCGATACAAATCTTCTTTTGAAAGTGGTACAAATAGTTTTGAAAACTGTCCGGCCGACTCAACATACATCAGGTATCCTTCGCGTTCCAATATTTTTATGGCACTATAAACCTGTAACAAATTGAAATTGTAGTTATTTGCGAAATCACTGATCTTAAAATCAAAGCTTATATCTTTGCCACTCCCTTCGGCAAGCTGCAAGTAATTGCCCAGCGCGTTGTAAATAATTCTAATTTCATCGATGGGTGGATAAGAGGTTTTTAGTAGTTCTTTGGCATTTATTATATCGTGGTGGGTATAAAGTAAAACTGCCTGAGAAGGTTTTTGGTCGCGGCCGGCCCTACCTGCTTCCTGAAAATACGACTCTATACAATCGGGCAAGTCGTAATGAATTACTTTCCTGACATCCGCTTTGTCTATTCCCATCCCAAAGGCATTTGTTGAAACCATCACTTTTACCTGACCTGTACTCCATTGTTTTTGTCTTTCATCCCGGGTATGCGCATCCAGACCTGCGTGGTAGAAAGTAGCACTCACTCCTTTTTTCGTGAGGATTTCGGCCAATTCCCTGGTTTTTTTTCTATTGCGGACATATACGATTCCAGAACCTTTGGTATCGGCAAAAAAGCTCATTAGAAAAGCCGGCTTATCATATTCTTTGGCTACATGATAGGCCAGGTTGGTACGTTCGAAGGTGGAACGAAATGCCCTGTTTCGCCTAAATTCCAGTTTACTCATAATATCTGCAACCACCTCCGGTGTGGCTGTGGCTGTTAATGCCAAAACCGGCACATCAGGAATATAGGGCCTTATTTCTGCAATACGCAGGTAAGGTGGTCTGAAATCGTATCCCCATTGCGACACGCAATGGGCTTCGTCTACGGTAAGTAGATTGACTTTTACCCTAGAAATAACTTGTTTAAAAATCTCCGTGTCGAGTCGTTCGGGAGATACATATAAAAATTTGTAGGTACCGGCCACCACGTTTGAATAAACCGATTCAATTTCGGAGCTGTGCATTCCAGTAAAGATGGCAGCGGCTTTTATGCCTACCTTTTTCAAGTTATCCACCTGGTCTTTCATCAATGCTATTAAAGGGGTGACAACAATGCAGGTTCCTGGAACCATGAGGGCAGGTACCTGAAAACAGATGGATTTACCCCCACCGGTAGGTAACAAAGCCAGGGTATCATGTCCTTCGGCTACCGACATGATAATATCCTCCTGCATGGGTCGAAAATCAGGATACCCCCAATACTTAACCAATATTTTTTTTGCTTCAACTCTCATTTTCCTGCTGCACTTAAATGCAGCCGTAGATTAATGTAAGAATAAAGATAGTAGAATTAATTGAAATATCGTTGAAGCAACCGAAGAAGTTCCTGTATTGACAAAGGTTTATTCAAATATTCGTTGCTTCCCAATGCCATGCACTTTAATTGCCCGGCATCATTTGGGTAAGCTGTCAGGTTCACGATGATCATGGAAGGAAACTCTTCGCGAAGCAACCGGGTGGTATCATACCCATCCATTTCGGGCATGCGGACATCTACCAGTGCTAAATCGAAAGGACCGTTTTTTCGTGCTGTTTCCATCGCCACAAGACCATTGTTTGCAACAAATATTTCTGCATCGGTTCGTTGAAAAAGGCCTTTAAGGAGCACACAATTTTCCTGGATATCATCCACAATCAGTACTTTTTTTCCCTTGAGGTCAATTTTAAAGAGTTCTTGCTTATTTTGAACTAAAGGCGTGTTAGTGTTTTCTGATGTAATGGGGATAGTGAAGTAGAAGGTTGAGCCTGAGCCTCTTTCAGAATCAAGCCATAATTTCCCTCCTAAAAGTTCGACAAACGATTTACTGATAGCAAGCCCCAAACCGGTTCCTTCCCTGTTACGCTGAAAGGTACTCGAGTCTTGCCCGTATTGCAAAAATATTTCATGTTGCTTGTCTTTAGCAATACCCACACCTGTATCCTTAACATAGAACAAAACGCTTCCTGGCAAGACAGCGGAATAGCCAAATTCCACAAAACCCTTGTCAATAAACTTTAGGGCATTGGTAATTAAATTGTTAAAAATCTGACGAAGTCTTAATTGATCGGTTTTGATGGTGATTTCATCTGATGAAGCTTTCACTAACCGCAATTCAAAGTTGTTTTCCCGGTTCTGAATATGATCATGAATAAAAACCTCATAAATTTCCTTCAAAAACGCGTTGAGACGAAATTCTTCTTCATGGATCGTGACTTGACCAGCTTCAATTTTTGAGATATCAATAATATCTGCCACAAGTTGTAAAAGTGACTTTCCAGCTACCAGGATCAGTTTGGTGAAGGTTTCTCTATCCTCATCTGTAGCATCCGGATCAAGAAGTAAATCAGAAAAGCCGATAATTGAATTTAATGGAGTTCTTATTTCGTGCGACATGGAGGCAAGAGAGGAAGATTTCAGGCGATTGGCTTCACGGGCCTCTTCCTTGGCCTGAATTAACTGATTTTCATAAGCTTTTTGCAAACTTATATCGCGCACTATTGCCAGCAGGTTAAATTCGTTATGGCCCTCTATGCGCGTAAGAGTAATCTCTGCAGTAAATAAGGTGCCATCCTTTTTCTGATGTACCCATTCAAAATGCTGAGGTAGTCCCTGAACTGCTTTTTGGGTATAACCTGTAACATCTGAATGTTGAACCACGCCATTAACCATGAAATCATCGGGAGACAAATCATCCGAATTGGAACCTATAATAACATCACAAGGCATCCCAAACATTTCACAAGCTCTGGGATTAACATCAACAATTACATTATCCATAAGTAATAAAACCCCATTACTGGCATGGTCGAATACCGACTTATATTTGCCAAGAGTACTTATTAACTCACTTTCTCTGGAAATACTTGTTGAAATACTACCCACAACAGCACTCAAAGCAGATAACGAATCGAGTTCTCTCTGATCGAAAACTCTTGACTGATGATCACCCATAACGAGAAGCCCGATCGTATGATCTAAATGACCTACCCGAACTGCAACAAATGAAACCAACTTAAAGTATTGAATGAACGAATCAGGAGTGTCAAATTGTGTTATGGCTGAAGCTGAAACTTGTAATGGTTCAATTGATTGCCCATGAAGATATTCCAATAAAAAAGCAGGTATAGCTATTTTATGATTTTCCTCAATCAATTCCGTGGTGACTTCAATCTGTAATCCTTGATTTGATTCAGCGATTAGATACGCCATGAAAGGTACTTGTAATAACCGGGCACCTTCCATAACCAAAGTGTTCAGATTTTCACACTTGGCTGTGGATGGATTATCCGGAATATCATGTAATCGATTTTCCATAGATAAAATCAAATCAATACTTTTCGAATTATCATATGTAGTTCCCGAACCGTTTTAAGATTATTTCCTGTTGCCAGAGAGCAAAGGTAATTATTTTATCAATTGACCTACTTGAATTCGCCAATATTGCAAATTCTTAACGTTCGGTTCAGATGCTTAATACAAACTAATGGACAATAAAATAGATGATTGCGAGGGTGAAGTTACTTTTCGTTGACCATTTCGTAGCGGGTACCATTGGCCGGGTCAATCTCTTTCATCATATTGATCATGCTTATTTTTTCGGCGGGAGAGGCTTCTTTATAAATATTAATGATTTCGTCTCTTTTTGATTCAAGCAACACCTGAAGTAAATACAAACCAGGTCGTTTATTGTAAACATTCTGATAATACTTAAGCGTTTTCCCAATGGAGGTTCGTCCTCCGTCCACACTTTTTGCCATCTCATCAAGTCCTTTCAGGTGGTACTCATAAAGGAATTTCCTTAAGTCTTCATAAGACGGATTCAGGAGGTTCTCGACGAGTGAATATCTGTTCTTCGGTCCTTCAAAACCCTGCCATCCACGTTCATTGGAACTTTGGGCAGCGGTGGCAACGGCCATGGCTTTTTCGTAATAGGCTGTTCCCCCGAGCAAGCTGAAGGTATCAAAATCAAGCCCCATCATGATATACGCATAAAATGCCAGAATGGAGGACAGGTTATTGGAATAAGTTCCATCAACAAACTCCATTGATTGATAAGGAACATACCTAAAATGGATATCATTGTCGATTATGTTGATGACATCTGAGTTGTAATCGGTTCCATAAACAGGCCGTTTAAGCACCAGGTTAAGCGTGCCTTTAAAATCGTCACCTCCAATCACCTCATTGATAGTGAATACCATCGCGAACTCGACGCGTTCTTCAATCTTAAAACGATAATCGGACCAACTTTGGTTGTTCATGAATTCGAACATGGAGGTTTTCATGGTGGTAAAAACCGTGGGGTCGATTCCCTGTATTTTCTGTGATTGAACCTGGATATTGCCCAGAAACTCCTGACTATAACTCAGATGAGCAATCAGGATGAAAAAAAACGTGACAAATCCTTTTCTTATCATTTTGGTTGTGATTTTAGGGAGAGGATGGCATTCACAATATCCATGGCAACTTCCTTTTTCGATTTCAATGGAAAGCTAAGTATTTCACCTGCCGGTTTAAGGAGTGTAATTTTGTTGGTGGAATAACCAAAACCCGCGCCAGTATCATTTAATGAATTCAAGACGATCATGTCCAGGTTTTTGGCTATGAGTTTTTCTCTGGCATGGGCTACTTCCTGGTTGGTTTCTAATGCGAATCCGATTAAAAATTGGTTATCGCGTTTGGTTTTTCCTAAAATTGCCAGAATATCCGAAGTAGGCTCAAGCTCAAGAGTACTTAACTTGCCTGATTTTTTAATTTTCTTATCGGCTACAATGGTGGGTTTAAAATCTGCTACAGCAGCTGCCATGACTGTTATAAAAGAAGAACTAAAATATTTCAAACAGGCAGAAAGCATTTGTTCTGAAGTAGTTACTTTTGTAACTTCAATGTTTGAATGAGACACTTCAATGGAAGAAGGGCCCAGGACAAGCTGCACCTGCGCGCCCAAAGCGGCTAATGAATTGGCTACTTCAATACCCATGAGGCCGGAACTAAAATTTCCAATAAACCTCACGGGATCAATGGGTTCATAGGTAGGACCTGCTGTTACGAGACATTTCTTTCCGGCTAATGGCTTATTATTACTTAAATAGGTAACTATCTTTTGGAATATGACCTCAGGTTCTTCAAGTCGGCCAAATCCATGAAGGCCACTGGCCAACTCACCTTTTGTGGGTTCAATCAGTTGGTAGCCAAACTTCATTAACCGTTTAACGTTGTCCTGGGTGGAAGGATGCTGGTACATGTCTAAATCCATAGCCGGTGCAAAAAACAAAGGACATCTGGCCGACAAAACAGTGGTCAACAATAAGTTATCGGCTATTCCGGAAACCATTTTGGCCATGGTGTTGGCCGTAACCGGAGCCAGGAGGTACAAATCTGCCCATAATCCAAGATCAACATGGCTGTGCCAGCTACCATCACTTTTGTCATAAAAATCAACTAAAACGGGGCGTTCCGATAAAGTAGATAATGTTAAGGGAGTGATGAAATCACAGGCCATCGGCGTCATGATCACCTGCACCTCAGCACCAGCCTTTTTAAGCAGGCGAATAATAAAAGGAATTTTATAGGCAGCAATGCTTCCCGTTATACCGATTAATATTTTTTTTCCCTTTAACATTCAAAAACTACTTTGTCATTTCCTTGTGGGGATTTCTAAAGTAAATTTCCTCATTAAGAAATTCGTTAACGGCAAGCAGTGTTGGTTTTGGGAGGCCTTCATAAAAACGGGCGATTTCAATTTGTTCCCTGTTTTCAAAAACTTCCTCCAGGTTGTCGCTGGGGGGAGCAAATTCTGAAATTTTCTGATCCAGTTCAACTTTGATATCGGAGCCGATCTGGTTGGCACGTTTTGCCAAAATGACGACTGTTTCGTAGATATTTCCGGTTTGTTCGTAAAATTTGTCTTTTTGACGAGTAACGGCAGAAGTTTCTGTTTTTACTTTTTTGTAATCCATATTATTTGATTATTAATTACTTAGATGCTTCATTGCATTGTCATTGTAAGTCTGTGCTATGGTTAAAAATTTGCTATCGGGGTACATGTATTTCAAGTTGTTGAAAGCTTCTACTGTTTTTTCGTACCGCTCTCCTTTTTTTGTGATAATACTCTTTTCGGCATAAGAATAATATGCTTCTGTGATGGAGAACAGGACTTCCTCTTTAAATTCGGTATCTGGATAATTCTCCATTAGATTTTCGAATGAAGTAATGGCTGCCTGAAAATCCTCCATTTTAAAGTACAATACTGCAATGTGATAACTCTTTATTTCAAGCTTATAGCGCAAATCGTCCATCAGTTTGGTGGCTTCCGTTGCTTTTGGGCTTTTAGGGTACATGTCGATAAACGACTGTAACTGGCGTAAAGCCTGAAATGTACTGGTTTGATCGAGGGTGCTCCTGGGTGATTCGAGATAGCTGCAGTAGGCCGTTAAATAAGCTGATTCTTCTGCATGCTCGCCTCTTGGATACATTTGAACGTATTGTTCGTAATAGTAGCTGGCAATTTGATAGTCACGCATTTGAAAATAACAGTTGGCAGAATAATAGGTCAGCTTCTCCCCTTTTTCGGTTCCACGGTATACCGCCCTGAGAATATCAAAAAACTGAAGTGCTTTATTATAGTCGCCCTTTTCGTATAAATCAACTCCTGTTTCGTACTTCAATTCGTTGTTACCGCTTTTAAGTACCTTTTGTGGCCCATTACAGGCGGATATAACAAACAGAATTACAATAAGTAAAGAGTATAAACCATTCCTTTTTAACATGGCGCAAAATTAACATAAATAATTGAAGTACAAAACGATTTTTTACCGTGTGTGGTATACCACAGAAAAGATATTTATTCATGCGATAAAACACTCACTTTTGCAAAGATGCAAAGAAACCAACCTGAGAAGGTTGGGTGTCATTGTTAAAATTCAATAAAAAGACAAATCCTCCCTCAAAAAAAGTCTCTGTCAATTGCATTTGGAATGAATTAGGCGAAACATCTTGTCCTGTGAAAGGAAATCCATACTTTTGCACCTTAACTTTAAAGTATCAAAATATGGATGTTTTTGACAAATGCGTTTCAAACATGGGCCCTTTGGGTCAATATGCAACACAATCGGAAGGTTACTTCATGTTTCCGAAACTGGAAGGTGAGATTTGCAACAAGATGCAGTTTATGGGAAAAGAGCGACTGGTTTGGAGTTTAAATAATTATCTTGGTTTAGCCAATCACCCGGAGGTTCGCAAGGCCGATGCCGATGCTGCCAAAGAATGGGGTTTAGCTTATCCCATGGGAGCCCGGATGATGTCGGGGCAAACGAAATACCATGAAGAACTGGAAAGGCAACTGGCTGAATTCGTGGGTCGTGAAGCTGCCTATTTGCTCAACTACGGTTACCAGGGAATGATATCCATTATCAACGCGATTGTTGATAGAAAAGATGTGATTGTATATGATTCTGAAGCCCATGCCTGTATCATTGACGGGATGCGTTTGCATTTCGGAAAGCGCTTCGTGTATCCGCACAACAACATGGAGAACCTGGCCAAGGAACTGGAGAGGGCTACCAAAATTGTTGAACAAACAGGAGGTGGCATCCTGGTGATAACGGAAGGTGTTTACGGAATGGCAGGCGATTTAGGAAAACTGGACGAGATTGTTGCTCTAAAGAAAAAATTCAACTTTAGGTTGTTTATCGACGATGCACACGGTTTTGGAACCATGGGGCCAACAGGTGCAGGAACCGACGAATATTTTGGTATTCAGGATCAGGTTGACCTGTATTTTGGCACCTTTGCAAAAGCAATGGCCGGCATTGGTGGTTTTGTGGCCGGTAAAAAAGAAGTTATCAAATTCCTGATGTATAACATGCGCTCGCAGATTTTTGCCAAATCGCTTCCAATGCCCATGGTTATTGGTGCCATGAAACGTTTAGAAATGTTGCGCACCCAACCGGAACACCGTGAAAATCTCTGGAAAATTGTAAATGCCCTGCAATCAGGACTTCGGGCAAGGGGCTTTAATTTAGGTAATGCCAACTCCCCGGTAACTCCGGTGATACTGAACGGTGGCGTTCCCGAAGCCACTCAAATTACCTATGACCTGCGCGAAAACTTTAATATTTTCTGTTCGATTGTGGCTTATCCGGTCATTCCCAAGGGCATGATCCTGCTTCGGCTTATTCCAACAGCCAACCACACGCTTGAAGATGTCGAATATACCATTAAGGCATTTGAGGTGGTGAAAGCCAAATTAGAGAACAATGAATACGCCCATGTTTTTAAAGAACAAACTGCCTAAAAAATTTCATTCCGGGCAGTGCCAACCTGCCCGGAACTATTAAATCCAGATGAAGCCTACAAATACAGAAACAAAAAAAAATTTCTGGATTATTGCCATTAACTCAACGGCTTCGTATGTGTTGGCCTTCCTTTTTGTTTTTTATGTCAATCATTTTGCCAATATACTTACCAGTGGTTCGTTTGGTTATGAAGTAAGCTTCGACTGGAACATTATTTATTATCATGTAGAACCTTATGAATGGACGCACGATGCCGTGAAGCTGATTTTCAGTGCCGGCCCCATGTTAATTCTTCTGGTCGGACTTATTTCTTTAATTGCCTTTTATTCTCTTGTAGAAGAACCTGCCCGGATAAAGACCTTTTTCATGTGGCTTACTTTGCATGCATTAAATTATTTTTTTGGCGGTTTGCTGATAGGTAACATTTTTAAGAAAGGCGTTGGCCACGTTTTCAACTGGATGTATTTTACCGACACCACTAAAATGCTGGTCGCATTGGTAGGGTTCTTTGGACTTCTGGCAACTGCCTATTTTATGTCGAAACCAGTAGCCATTTCTGCTAATAGTTATTATAACAAACTGAGCGAAAAAAACTTTCCCTTCTTTTTTACTGCTCAAATCATCGTTCCTTTCGTTGCGGGCACCTTATTATACACCCTCTATTTTCTGCCTGATTTGCGTTTTCAGGAAAGATACTCATGGATGAGCCTGGGAGTATTGCTGATTATTATTTTTGGCCGGGTCAATTACATGGAAACCCTATACTTTGATGAAGAGGACCGTTACATCAGCCTCTCAAAAGCAATTGTTATAACCACCCTTTTTGTGGTTATTGGATTGCGTTTGATCCTAAGCCACGAAATTCTGGTTTCCTGGTAACGTGATTCGGCATATTGAAATATTTTACCAATGAATGGTGATCGAAAAACGCATCGATGTGCTGATTGGAAAAAAAATAAAAAGGCATCTCAAAAAAAACACCAATTGATTGAAAGACAATAATTCCGTTCAGATTAATTGTAAGTTGGGTTAACAAAAAAAAGTCCCGCTAAAAGCGGGACTTAAAATTTTAAATGTTGAATATAATAAACTATGCTAGTTTAACATTGACTGCATTTAATCCTTTTCTTCCTTCTTCTAAATCAAAGGTTACTTCGTCATTCTCACTGATCATGTCTTTAAGACCATTTGAATGTACAAAATACTCTTTTGATGAATTTGCATCTTTAATAAATCCGAATCCCTTCTCGTCATTAAAGAATTTTACTGTACCATTATTCATTGTTATAATATTTGTGAGCTGCAAAGATACTCTAAATTATTGAGATTCTTGGATTTATTCCTTTAATTATGTTAATTGTTGCAATTTAGTCACTTTCTTAATACAGAAATCGGGTATTCGAGCCAATCGCCCATCTTATTTATTGAAATTGATCCCCGGTTCAAATAAATTTCGTCTGGCATCTGTAAGGCATCAACCAGTTCGATTTAAAAACCTTCGTACCCACTTTTAATCATCGTGGAAACCATCTTGAATTGTTCGTTGGCATGAAATTTCAGTTTCGCGTGGGCAGGAATGATAATTCCTTCACCAAGGCAAAGGACAAATTCTTTGTCATCAATCATCATGTTGGCCTTCCCTTCAATAATTTGAATGTAGTTATCGAATGGTTCAATTTTTTCAACAAGCTCTTCCCCCAAGTCAAAAGAAGATACCATGATGTGACCCGTGGGTCTTTTGATGATCGTCTTTCTTACCACTGCATTGGGCTTATATGTAATAATTTCGACCACCACATGCACCATTGTTTTTTTTAATTCCACACTGTCTTCACTATATTTCATCGGAAACCGTGTTTTATTTTTTAATATTCGTTCGAAGTTGACCCACATTTATGAAATGAGGGGACTTGGGTGACAGCTTAGTTAATGTATTTTAAGCATAAAGTGTGTTACTTATAATCTGAATGCAAATTTGATTCATTATGGTCAAAAATGTGTTACATCGGTTCTGAAAATCTTTACACATTTCACACGTTTTTGGGAAGCTTTTCCCTCCATTTTTACAATTACCACCACAAAGAATGAGAATCCCTTTATCACCATTAATTTGATTTTAACAAGAAGGAAATTGTATTCTCAATTTTTATCAGGCACTCATCACCATTGATAATATGTGAATGATGTAACTCTTAGCCAAAGTAATGTAATAAAACAGAACTAAATCAAGCTATCTTTGATAGCTGCTAATGACAGATGATTTTAAGAATATCTTATGTTTGATGAAACATATTCACCCTGGCTGAAAATACATGATGAATCTTCGACCTTTGACAGCCTGTATTGCTATTTTGAATAAACCTGGTAATGAGTAAAAGACATTTATTTATAAAGAAATCACTTCATGTCATCCTGTGGATGATCTTTGCCCTATTAATTTTTTTGATCAGTATCGCAGTGCTGATTCAAGTTCCTGCCATTCAAACAAAAATAGTCCATTCAGGCGCATCATTTGTCAGCAATAAAACGCATACCAAAGTTGATATCAGAAAGATCCGGATTTCATTTCCAAAATCAGTTGTTATTGAGGGCCTATTTTTGGAAGATTTGAAAAAGGATACGCTGTTGTACGCCGGGGAGCTAAAAATTAACATCGCACTGTTCGACTTGCTGTCAAATAAGATAAATATCCTCTCTTTTGCTCTTGAGAATGTGAATCTCAACCTTAACAGGCCCGCATCCGATTCATTGTTCAATTACAATTTCCTAATTAAAGCCTTTAGCGATACTACCAAACAACAAAAGGCAGACAATAAAACAAAATCGGCCTGGACTTTCAGTGTTGGTCAGGTGAACATGAACGATATCCGCTTTCACTATGATGATGCATACGGCGGAATGAATTTATCGACCACGCTTAAAAATTTGAAATTGCATGTAGACGGGATTGATCTCGAAAAATCTGTTTTTCTTGTCAACGAATTGCTGGTTGAGAGTCTGGATGCTCATGTCCAAATCACGGAATCCACCCAATCTTCAAGGAGCAGTTCAACTGGAATATTACCATTAATATCAGCCAATTACGTTCAGATCGTAAACTCGACTGTTCATTATGGGCACTCGACAAACAATCAAACGATTAAGGCCGACATCAACCAGTTTGAACTCAAAAAGGGAGTGGTCGATTTGCAAAAGCAGTTGGTTTCGCTGGATCAGCTCTCCTTGTTAAAAAGCGAATTGCAATTTAACACAAGTGACCAAAAATCATCTCATGACACCCTTGCTCCGCTTCCTGGTGCTTCTGAAAAAGGTGATTGGAAAATTACCACCAACAGCATCGACCTGGATAACAATTCACTGGCATACCATAAAGGAGATAAAACGGACACAACAAACACATTTGATGAAGATCACCTGGATTATCAGCACATAACCCTTGTTGCAACAGATGTTGCCTATTCATCGGATACCATCCTGGCTTCAATTAAAAAATTCAGCGCCGTGGATGAAGATCACATCTCAATTGTCCAATTTGAAACGGATTTCAGTATGGACCAACATTCAATCACGGCAGATAAATTGAAACTTAAAACCGCCAATACCTCGATTGATGCGGACCTGGCCATTCAATTTCCTTCTTTAAATTCATTGAAAGATTCATTTCCTTTCATGGTACTGAATGTAAACCTGAAAAATGTCCGTTTTAAAAATTCGGATATCCTCTATTTTAGCCCTCAACTTATTGAGCTTCCTTTTTTTAACGACCCTGCAATCACCACCACCATATCAGGAATTGTTACTGGGGCTGTGAATGATCTTAGCGGGAAAAATCTGGCAATAAGCACCGGAAGCCGTACCCTGTTACAAACCGATTTCAGTATTACAGGCTTGCCTGACCTACAAACTGCTCATTATGATTTTCCCAATCTGAATATTATTTCGGGCAGAAAGGACATTGAAATGATAGCCGCTTCATCGATTCCAAACAACATGGAACTTCCCGAAAACATTGAGTTGCAAATCGATTTTAACGGGCGGCTGAAGGAATTTGAATCAACGATAAGCATGGGCAGTAGTTTTGGGGCAGCCACCATTTTCGCCACAATCGACCCAAATGAGAATTTCAAGGGAAGAGTGAACATCCTGGATTTCAATCTTGGCCGCCTGCTCAACGATACCGCTCTGTTTGGACCGGTTTCATTGAATCTTGAAACTACCGGCCAGGGCCTAAACCCGGATAGCATTCAGGCAATAATAGTAGGTGAGGTATCTCAGATGGTTCTAAATGGTTACAACTACCAACATCTTAAAATAAACGGCAATATAAACGGGCGGCAATTTGGCGGAAAAATAAACCTGAACGACGAAAACGCTGTATTTGATTTGGATGGATTAGTGAACCTAAAGCCAAAAGAGGAAGAGGTTAAATTTTTGTTAAACGTGCAGGGAGCCGACCTTCAAAAACTTCAACTCACAACAGATGACCTGCAAATAGGATTGGTCGCGTCAGCCAATTTAAAAAAGGATTCAGCCAATAAAATGGTTGGAAAAGCAGCAGTTAACAACCTCATCCTTATGTATGAAGGTGAAAGATATGGTGTTGATTCCGTATTTGCTGCTTCGATAAATAAAACCAATGACAGCAAGTTAACTTCCAGCAGTGCAGTCATTGGCTTACAATTTGCAGGAACGGTTTCTCCGTCCGGGCTTCCCTCGGAACTTAACCGGTTTATAAATCAATATTTTCAATTTTCAGATTCTATCCCTCAACTCAGCGACAGCGTACTCTCACAATTTAATTTTGAAATCCAGATTCGTAACCATCCCATTCTTTCAAAAATTTTACTTCCTCTGCCAGCAGATTTCGATCCCGTTTTCATTCGTGGAGGTTTTAATAACCCTAAAAAGGAGTTGAAACTGAACGCCACCATGAACCACCTGATGTATGGAAATATCGAAGTTAATGACCTTGTTTTGGATGTGAATTCGGATTCGAATGCCTTGAATTATAAAATTTCGAGCAGCAACATTTCAAACCCACAAATCAAGGTGGATCATTTTTTGTTTGATGGAAAACTATCGGAGAATACAATGTGGGCAAACGTTTCGTCTACAGATGACCAGCAGCACAAAAAGTTGTTGATTCGGTCTCAACTCAACAGAGAAGCCACTCATTACAAACTCACCCTCAACCCCTCTGACTTTTATCTGATGAACGACCGCTGGGATATTGCATCGGATCATTACATCAAATTCGGATCACAGGGAATTTTAATCCACAACCTGACTTTTAACAAAGCAACAAGTGAGGTCAGCCTTTCTTCCGTACACGAAAAATTCAATGATGACCTGAATATTTCCATTCAGCATTTCAAACTAAACGACCTCTTCGGGATTATCGAAAAAGACAGCAACCTGGTTAATGGAGTCGTGGATGGGAACATCTTATTAAAAAAGGCTAACAACTCGTATGGAATAGTGGCCGATGCCCAAATAACCGATCTGGTCGTACAAAATGTTTCTGTCGGTAATTTATCGCTGAAAGCCGAGAACCCAACCACCGAGAGATTCGAATTGGATGTCAGGTTATCGGGCATGGACAACGACTTGAGAGCCAATGGCTATATTATTCCGGGCGGAGGTGACAATTCAATCCATATAAACGGGGAGTTCAAATCGCTCTCGATGAAAACCATTGAAGCATTTTCGATGGGGCAAATTAAAGAAGCCTCCGGGACTGTTTCGGGAAACTTTTTAATCAAGGGAGCAACCAATTCTCCCGAGATCACTGGTGAACTGGTGTTTAACAATGCGTTTATCAAACCCGCTGTATTAAACAACCGCCTGGAGTTAAAACACGAAACCGTGCAATTGAAAAATGACGGAGTCTACTTTAACTCTTTTACTATGGCAGACACCAATCAGCATACAGCCACCATTAATGGTTCGGTTAAAATGAAACAATTCGGAAATTTCGTTTTTGATTTGCACGTCAAAACGAAGGACTTTTTATTGTTCAACACTACCGTAAAAGACAACAAAGTATTCTTTGGAAAAATGATCATCGACAGCAAGATTGATATAACCGGTCCCATGTCGCTTCCTGTTGTTAATGCAGATTTAAAGATGAAAAAAGGTTCAAACTTTACCTTTGCCGTTCCCCAAAACAAACTCTCCACCAACAAAGGCGAAGGTGTTGTATCATTTAATGATCCTTCAGACCATAATGAAATATTATACAGGGATGAGCAAAAACAAATACAAAAATCCAATTTTAAAGGATTCGACCTTTCTTCCACCATTGAAATCGATAAACAAGCAACACTCCGGTTGTTAATGGATCCAACGTCCACCGATTCTCTGGTAGTCAGAGGTGAAGCTGCCTTAAACTTTACGATGGACAGAAGCGGGAAAATAAGCCTCACCGGAGCCTATCATCTAAACGAAGGCAGCTACATTGTTTCGCTGGAATCTATTGTAAAAAGGAAATTTGCCATTGAGGGTGGAAGTACCATTATTTGGAATGGTGACCCTCTCGATGCCGAAATTTCGATTAATGCAGTTTATTCGGTTCGTACTTCGCCAATCAACCTGGTAGCTGATCAGATAACCGGATTAAGCGAAAGCGAAAAGAACACCTATAAACAACGCTATCTGTTCCTGGTGTTGCTAAAACTCCGCGGAGATATTTTACATCCCGAAATCAGTTTCGAAATACAATTGCCCCCTGAAGACAAGGGAATTTTAGGTGGTGCAGTAAATGCAAAATTGAACCTATTAAATGAAGATCCATCAGCCTTAAACAAACAGGTATTTGCTCTATTAGTATTGGGCAGGTTTGTCCAGGAAAACCCGTTACAAACCGGTACCAGTGATGGAACATCAGCCCTGGTGCGTGCCACAGTTGGCAAATTTTTATCGGCTGAACTTAATAAGTTAAGTTCAAAGGTGGTTCCCGGAGTGGAATTGAATTTTGATGTACGTTCGTATGATGATTATGAATCGAGCCAGGCTATTGGAAGAACTCAAGTGGACATCGGATTAAAAAAACAGCTTTTTAACGAACGGTTATCTGTTCAGATTGGAGGTGTTGTAGATGTTGAAGGAGCCAGGGCCAAACAAAATTCGTTAAGCGATGTAACAAGTGACGTGACAGTAGAATATAAATTGACCAGGGATGGCAGGTATCGGCTGGTTGGTTTTAGTCACAATCGATACGCAGGTGCCATCGAAGGTCAGCTGGTTGAAACCGGTGTAGGTATTATATACGTGCGCGATTTCGATCAATGGAAAGAATTCTTTAAGAAACTAAAACAACAAAAGTGATTCATCGAAAACCAATAGACATGAAGGGATCAATCCTAAATAAAAGCATACTGATGATTATGTTGCTGCTTATTACAGCATGTATCGGAACACGGCATTTACCGGAAGGAGAAAAACTATATGCGGGCGGGGTGATAAAACTGGAATCAAAAGACAACATCAAAAAATCAAAAATCCGATTTATTAAAAAGACGGCAGAAAATGGACTATTGCCAAAACCCAACAAAAGTTATTTAGGCATGCGACCTAAATTATGGATATACTTGTTAGCCGGAGATCATCCAAAAAGTAAATTTAAGAAGTGGCTTAAGAAAACAGGGGAAGCACCTGTTTTGATGAGCCAGGTGAACCCTTCGATGACATCCGACATCATCAATGCCAAACTTTATAACATTGGGATATTCAAGGGCATTACCCGATTTAACATCATCGAAAAAAAACGTACGGCGAAAGTGATTTACACCAGTAGTATCCATAAACCCTATACGACAAAGGAGCTTATTAACAGCATTTCGAATGATAGTGTGCGTCAATTGATTCTGAATAGAAATGATGAAACGTTGATTAAACCAGGTGAAGATTATAACCTTGAAAAATTAAAAACCGAAAGAAACAGGATGGATGCCTTGTTGAAAAACCACGGTTACTTCTACTTTAATCCCGACTATTTGATCTTTAAGGCCGACACTTCTGAAATAAACCGAACGGTATCATTCAATCTCGAATTAAAAGACAGCATTCCACAAAATGCAACGATAGCCTATCGCATAAACCAGGTGATTATCGATCAAGACTATTCTTTAGCTGCTTCTGATAGTGTACAAACCAAAGACACGATCCATTATCAAGGTACTATTTTTCTGGGGAAGGAAGCGGAAATGGAAATCAGGCCAAGGGTTATATTGCGATCGGTTTTTTTAAAAAAACAGGAACTCTATTCACGAAAGAACCACAGCATGACACTTAACCGGTTGATGTCGATGGGCAATTTCAAATTTGTACGGGTGAAATTTTCTGAAAGTGATACCGTACTCAACAGATTTTTAGATGTGCTCATATTCATGACACCCATGTCAAAACACACTTTCAAGGCAGAAGTGGACATCATTTCAAAATCAAATAACTATACAGGCCCAAAATTGAATTTGAGTTTTCTGAATAGAAATACTTTTAAAGGAGCTGAATTGCTTAATTTAAAAATCGATGGAAGATTTGAGGCCCAGCTAAGTGGGAAAAATAAAAATTTGTTTTCTTATTCCATAAGTCCCAAAGTGGAGATGTATTTTCCGCGTTTTCTGTTGCCTTTTAAGATACGAGAAAGTAGCATGTATACTCCAAAAACCCGTCTTTCACTTTCGTTTACTTTTTTAAAAATGGTAAACTATTACGATATGCGCACCTTCGAAATCATTTACGGGTTTAAATGGAAAGAAGAAATCAGAAAAGAACATGAATTAAACCCCATCAGTATTAGTTATTCTTCATTTGGCAACCAATCAGCTGAATTCCTGGCCTTACTGGCATCCAACCCTTTTCTTAAAAAAAGCTATGAAGAGCAATTTATCGCCGGAGGGAGTTATTCCTTCACGTATAATGAACAAGTTTTGCTGGGCAAAAAGATGCAATACTATTTCCATTTAGCAACAGAATTCGCGGGAAACTCCTTGTCATTGGTAAAAATAATAGGTGGGAAAAAAATATCCTCTGATGAGCCCTTAAAAGTGGTCGGATCAGTCTTTTCGCAGTTTGCAAGGATCAGTGTCGATGGGCGTGGTTACTACAACTTACATGATCAGAATAAATTGGTGTCGAGAATTTTCATGGGATTGGCCGTACCTTATGGCAACAGTCAAACCCTCCCCTATAGCAAGCAATTTTTTAGTGGCGGGCCCAATAGCATTCGCGCGTTTCATATCAACTCCGTGGGTCCCGGAAACTACAATCAGAGTACCGATAGCGGTATATTCCTGCAATTGGGTGGCGATGTAAAATTGGAATTGAACGGCGAATACCGCTTTAACATTATCAGCTTTTTTAAAGGGGCATTATTTGTTGATGCAGGAAATGTCTGGGAATTAAAATCAAATCCCGCGAACACAGGAAATCCATTTTCGTTTTCCAATTTTATTAACGAAGTAGCTGTTGGGGCAGGCGTAGGATTACGAATAGATGTTTCGTTCTTTGTTTTGCGATTTGATTTGGCCATCCCATTACGAAAACCTTGGCTTGAAGAAAACAGAAGGTGGGTCATCAATGAGATTAGCCCGGGTAGTTCTACATGGCGAAGAGAAAACCTCGTATTAAATATTGCCATTGGGTATCCATTCTAAGCAAAACAAAATTCTTTGCCTCAGAAAACCTATTGTATCAGACTGCATGTCAGCATACTGGCCAACAATGTTTTATTCTGTTGATTAAAACCGTTGGTATATCAAATAAGTTATGGTTAGTGGTCATGTTTTTTACTCATTCAAATCCCTGACGGGAATAAATCTCAATAACCGTGGGTGAAAACCACGGTATACCCGGATGAGAACAATAAGTTTTGTTAAGTCATTATAAATGGAATAGACAAACATTGAAGGTCAACCTTTTAGAGGTTTTCGAGGTTGGATTCTCGTCTTTTCTTCAATTGCCTGTAAAAAGTGGGTGTGAGCCCGGTAATTTTCTTAAACTGGTTGGATAGATGAGCTACACTGCTGTATTGCATCCTATACGAAATCTCTGTCAGGTTAAGCTCGTCATATAAAAGCAACTCCTTAACCTTTTCAATTTTATGGACGATGATATATTGCCTGATGGTAATGCCTGTGACCTCAGAAAATACATTGGAAAGATAGGTATAATCGAGATTCAGTTTTTCACTGATATGGTCAGAATAATTAACCTTAGGTAATTCCTCCGCATAGTGAATCATTTCAACGATGACTGCCTTTATTTTTTCAATCAGTATACTTCTTTTATCGTCCAATAATTCCAGCCCGGAGTTGAATAGGTTTTCTTTTAGTTGTTGGTGTTGTAAATCTGTAATGTTTTCAAGAATTTCAACCGTACCCAGATTCACAAGGATATAATGCAAACCCAATTTACTCAACTCCTCTTTTACCTTCATTTTACAACGAAGGCTAACCATATACCGAATATAGAGTTTCAAATTCTTACTTTTTTGAAAAGATAAAGATAATAGAAAAAATAAGATTTTGAAAAATCGTCTTTTTTTTTTTAATCTGGTTGTTTCAATCCAAACCGGAAAGAAAAAATATGAATTACTTAAATTGCTATTTAATTGAATATCAATACAAAATCACCTTCCTTCAGGAAGAGTGTTACACATCGGAGACACGAGGTATTTACCCAGGTATTACCAATAATACTTTAGCCCTATTTATTCTTATGCTTCCCTTTGGCGTTTCCAGGGTTGGTAGAGTTGTAGTGATGCGGGTTATTTGAATTTTTGTTCCATCCTCTATGCTGTCCACTGTCGTGATGGGTAAATGTGGCACATGAGCTTGTTCCAAACACAAGCCCAATGGAAAATATAACAGCGATTACTAATTTAAATACTTTCATTTTTTTAAGTTATATTTTAGTCCGCTTTATTTTCATCCAATTTATCCTCAAGCGCTTTCTCGGCTTTTCTGGCTTTACGTTTATAATAGCCTCTTAACAGCCAACTGCCTTTTACGGCATCCATATTTTCATCCAACCCTTTGCTGCTCTCCTTAAGGTTGACGATCGTCTGATCGATATTCCCGGCTATGGTTGTATCTTTGATAAGCATTCCAATTAATCCTTTTCCCTCGTTAATATTGATCATAATCTCTACCAATTGTTGGGAAATGACCTCAGCATTTAAAGCTGTAACCTCGAGACTTGCCATGATGGCATCCAATTCAACTGGTTCCACAGAATCGAGGAATTGTTTTTCCTTGATCGACGGAGCATCGGTGGTGCCTTGAGTAATAATTAAAACACGGTCGCCGATAATTCCTTCCGAACCAATGGTAACCTCACTATCGGTCTTAATAAAGGGCTGGACCTTTCTTTCAATAATCATGTCCACCTTGACGGTAGAATCATTCACTATTTTTATATTGTCGACTGTTCCTACATTGATCCCGGAGAACCGGATGGTATTGCCAACCTGAAGTCCGCTTACATTATAGAAATTGGCATAGATGGTAAAAACAGGATTAAACAGGTTTTTCTGCTTTCCAATCATGAATATGGCTAAAGCAAGCAGTAAGAATCCACCGGCTACAAACAGACCCAAACGGACTTTAAAATGTGTTGATTTCATAACAATATATCTTTAAAATGAAATTTATAATCATGTTCTAGTTACTTAAAGAATGACTTTATGATGGGGTCAGTTGAATTTTCAAAGTCTTTAACTTTTCCTTCTAAATACACCTCTCCGTCTTGCAGCATCATGATCCGGTCAGCAGTGGCTTTTGCACATTCAATATCATGTGTGATGATGATGGAAGATGTTTTATATTTTTTCTGTACCTCATTGATAAGCGCACTTATTTCATCGGATGTTACCGGGTCGAGACCAGTGGTAGGTTCGTCATATAACATGATCGACGGGTCGATCACAATGGTTCGTGCCAAACTGATCCGTTTACGCATCCCACCAGAAAGTTGCGAAGGCATCTTGTTCAAAGCATCTGCCAGCCCCACATTTTCGAGTACTTCATTCACTTTCTCTTTAATCTCCTTTTCAGTCAGGTGTTTTCTTATTCTCCGCAGTGGAAACTCCAGGTTTTGTTTCACCGTCATTGAATCATACAAGGCACCACTCTGGAAAAGAAAACCAATTTTCCTTCTTAACTCATCCAGTTCATTCTTGTTAAGTGAATTGACATCACTGCCTAACACTTCAATCGATCCTGCATCAGGAACCAACAATCGTATAATACATTGAATCAGTACCGACTTACCTGATCCTGATTTTCCAAGAACTACCAGGTTTTCGCCACTAAAAAGTTGTAACGAAATATCTTTTAACACCTCCTGGTTGTTAAAACCTTTTTTCAGGCCAATAATTTCTATCATCTTTCTACCGGGTTTTTCCTCCGTAGAAATAGCAGGGATTGGTTCTTTTTGCAGGTTTTTCATAAGATCATATCGGTTATTTGTACTGCAATCAAATCAACAACAATAACAAGCAGCGACGATAAAACAACCGCCGAGTTCGCTGCCACGCCAACGCTTTCGGTACCTCGTCCGGCATTATACCCCTTGTAGCATCCAACAATGCCAATCACACTTCCAAAGAAAAACGATTTGACCAGCGCCGGAAAGAAATCGATGAACTCAACTGAACTGAATGCCTGCGACAAGAACAAAACAAGGCTTACATCTCCTTTAATATTCACGCCGACCCAACTTCCAAACAGCCCTAAAGCGTCAGCGAATAATACAAGAATAGGAACCATGAATGTGGCGGCAAGCACACGAGTTACGACCAGGTAACGCATAGGATTGGTTGCCGAAACTTCCATAGCATCTATTTGCTCCGAAACTTTCATCGATCCCAATTCAGCACCCATTCCTGAACCAATTTTTCCGGCAAGTATTAATGCCGTGATCACCGGACCTATTTCCCTGATAATGGATATGGCTACCATTCCTGGAAGCATGGTAACAGCTCCAAAATCTTCAAGCGCCGGACGCGATTGAATCGTGAGTACCACACCCATAATGGCTCCTGTAATGGCAATCAATGGCAACGATTTGTTTCCTATTTCATAACACTGACGTAAAAATTCCTTGAATTCAAAATCCCGTGAAAACGTTTCCTTTACAATTTGCTTTATAAAAATCGCCATATTTCCAATGTCGGAAAAGAATTCAGTAGCCAATTGTGTTTTCTCAATTGCTTTTTCGCTGATCTTAACGGATTTCCCGGTAGCAAAACTTCTTATTTTTATAACCGGATGTAGATTTTTCATATCGTAAGTCTAAATTAATCTGCTAAGCTAAATTACTGACGAAGGGCTTTCATTCAGCTTTTTCTTTTCGTTTTAAGTTTAAGTTTAAACAGATCTATTACCGGCATGGTATCTCCCAACAAAAATCCCCAGGGTTTTAACGATTCAAAATGATCGAATATGACTTTAAGTATGGCGACAAGCGGAATTGACAGGAACATGCCGGGGATGCCCCACAAAACACCAAATGCAAATATAGCAATGATGGAGACAAGCGCGTTGATTTTAACTTTTGATGCCACAATTTTAGGAACAATGTAATTGTTATCAACGAGTTGGATGAAATAATATATGGCCAGAACGTACAACGCATTTATTGGCGAAGAAGTGGTGACGATGGCAATCATCATTGGCAATGCCACAGCAACAATTCCGCCGATATACGGAATCAGGTTGAGCAATGCACCAATAATCCCCAGTAATATGGCATAATCAATTCCCAATATCAACAAACCAACAGAATTAAGTGTGGCAATAATGATGACTTCCAGTACCAATCCAATAAGATAGCGTTGAATTACCGTTTTTACCTGGTTAATTACCTCACCAACAGCACTATGGTTTTCTTCACTAAATAGTTTGTGAAAAAATTCCAGCAGCAGCGGTTTATAATACAAAAACATAAAGATGTATACCGGGATGATAAACAATGTCACGACCCCGCTACCTACACTTGTGATTGTTTGTTTAATTGACGATCCGCTGGTATTGAACATTTCACCTTTGGTCTTTGAAACCCACGCCTCGATTTTTTGAGGGCTGATATCAAAATAACCTGAAGCCCAGGTAACTGACTCATTAAATATTTCGGTAAACTTGACAACAAACTTTGGCCATGATTCACTAAATAAGCTTGCCTGAGAAACCAATAACATACCAAAACTACCAATCACCGCTAAGGTTAGTATCAGGGTTATAACAATGGCTACGATCCTGTTTACTTTTATTTTTACAAAAAAATTGACAACCGGATGAAGCACTATGGAAATAACCAGGGCGAAAATAAGAGGAATAACAATACCTTGAGTTATATACAAAATAGAGACAACAACATAGAGTCCAACGAAAAATACCGATGCTCTGGCATAAAAAGGCAGTGTAAAATTACGATCCTTCATAGCGTCAACGATTCAATTTTTGTTTGGATACACTCCACTTCATCAGCTAAAAGAAAAAGTAACTAAATTTCAGCTTTCATCTCATTCAATTTGAGTACCCTTGCGTCTTGCCAGGTTTGATTGGCTGCTACTTACTCTCGTTTAGCAATTGTAGAAACATCTTCCTTTAAATGATCTATTTTTTTTGCAATTACATCCAGAAAATGATCGAATTTCTGATCTAAATCATCTGTAAAATCATCTCCCATATCCGTTATTTTTTTAATGGTATCAGCACCTTTTTCGGGTGCAAATAACAATCCTAACATGGCACCGGCAGCAAGTCCGGCCAGTATACCTAAAAAAACTTTTCCAGAATTCATCATGATAATATTTAGGTGTTAAAAATTGGTTTTACACTCTTCTTCCACTGATCAGCCTGAACAAGATGGCAATAACGGCAATCACAAGTAGAATGTGAATCATTTCTCCTGCACTGTATGCAAAGTAACCGATGGCCCATCCTATTATCAGGATGATGGCAATTATATAAAGTAAACTTCCCATGATATAATATTTTAAAAGTGAACAGCTAAACCTATCGTAGATACGCCGGTGGATAAATCAAGAAATGCACCCAGCTTATTGTTAAAATGGTATTCCGACCCAATATGCAGGTCTATGTATAGAGGGTTGGCACCATGATAATTATCCGGATCACCATCATAGCCATCATCCCAATGCGAATTTCTGATAGCAAATCCCAACGAACCTGCCAGATAGAAGTCCCACTTATTATTGGCATTGAGTAATTCATCAAAGTAATAAGTTGCCTTCACCCCAATTGGGATCACTGTTTCATAATAATAATAGTAATTGTCCTGGTGATTGTATCGATTGCGATAAGAATAAAAATTGATAAATGGCGCCAAAGTAAAATTCCTTACCACATCAAATTCAAAATCGGCGTGAAAAACAGGCAAGGGGTGACCAACATAACCGTAATATCCCAATCCTAATCCGAGATTTAATGTTTTGCCGAATTTTTCAGGGTAGGCACGCTCCTGAGCTGATGCAGTAAGCCCTGCCACGATGAGTAAGGCGAGCAGTGTATAAGTGATTTTTTTCATAGGTTCATATTTTAGTTTTAATGATTTTAACATAAACAAAAGTATTTCGCATTCATCCGGAAATTATTACACATTTCACGAAAAGAATTACATGATTCACACATTCAGGGCGCTTCAACTGATTTCATGGATTCATTTCATTTTTTTTTGTCAACGACCAACATTACAACGCCTCCAATAATTAGTACTACGCCCAATATCGGTGGCCATTGAACAAAATGATTCTTTTCCTTGTTGATTTCAATTGAGCCCAGATCGACCACTTTTTCAGTAGTTACGTAATTGAAACCTGTATATGCGATCATAACAATACCTATGATAACAAGGGCAATTCCTGAGGTTTTTTTCATGTTAATAATTGTTTTAGTACTTTAAACGATTCACGTAATTTATGATGAACAAGGTTGGTAATGAAGATAAACCAGATGCGCGATGGATCAAACATTTTCTCATCGATTAATAGATATTAACAATGATATTCCGGAATAAAGTGAACTCTAAAGCGCTGCAATAATCTTTTGCATTTCCTCTTTGGTTTTGCCGAGCTTTATTTGAAGTCTTCCTATCATCTCATCCATTTTACCCTTTCCCAAAAGCAAATCGTCATCTGTTAGTATCGCGAATTTTTGCTTTAGCCGCCCTTTTTGCTCCTTCCAGTTTCCCTTTATCACTGTTGTATTCATGGTATTGATAATTTAATTTGTGAATATATTTTCACTGCACAAAGATCTGATCATTCCATTCGAAAAACATTACATAATTTGGGTTAAGAGTTACATGATTCACACATTCAAAACAAAAGCGCTACTTCGGACCCCCATTTTAGGTATTATTAAAAATAAATGAAATCTTTTACTGTTATGTCGAAAATAGGTGGTATCTTACCACGATTCTGTAATATCTGCGATTGTGATGTAAAAAACCACCCGTTCGAATTTCCTGCAGATAGAAAATGAAACATGTTTATTTGAAGGCCATTACCCCATTTACGATAGATTATCACATTAATTAGAAAGGAAATATTTTATGTATGAAAAAAAACAGGCTCCGTTTGTGTCGCCTGACCTTGCACAATTGCAGGTAGTTATCATTGACCATAGAACAAAAATTTACATTGCCCTCGATGAAGATCCTCATCAAGCCAAGGAGCGGTATTTGTCGCGTATTGGCAACAAAAAGCCATAGGTTTTTTTAACCGGACGTATTAAAAAGGATTAACGTTTTCGTTAAAATAGATGCAGTCTCTCGCGACTGCATCTATTTTTTATAAACCAATTTGGAATTGCACAGGCTATTTGTGTGTGTGAAGAAGAATAAACCAGCTCAAATTCATTGCATTGCGACTACAGTCCAATGCCAGAATTGCCAGTTATCATTTCTTTACATCAGCTTAGAAGCGCTGAGTCAGGTTGATATAAAGCCTTTGATATTTGTAATCTTTCTCGAAGGTTCCTTCAAAATTGAACGAGCAATAGGTCTTTTTAAATATTCTCCAGGTCAGGTTCAACTCAGCCATGTTCTGAACAAGCGATGATTCAGAACTAAGAAACTTGTAATCAACAAACCGGTAATTTAAACCACCATCCAACTTACCAGGAACCAGCTCACGGTTGAATCCAATGCTGTAAATTTTTCCCGACATATAGGCGGTTTCGAGCAAAGTAGCCGAAACAGTTGCCGAAACATTCAAACCCGGCACCCGGTTCATGGTTACATAGCCATACATGTTCTTTGTGGGGCGGGGATCTTGTTTGCGAAAACGGTACCCTGTTTTTACTCCCATAAAGATATTTTTGCCGGGTCGATAGTTAACCTGGAAAAGATACCCCTGCATGGCATCCGTATCCAGAAGGCGCTCGACAATATCTTTATAGGTTTCGTAATAAATCACATTCTGCCGGTTACTGTACGATAGCGACAGCGACAACTGTTTTACCACCCTGTACCGGACAGAGAGGTATAAATTGGAGAGATTAAATGTACTACTCTGCACTTCGTTTACCATCTTATACAGGTCTACTTCAACAGAACCGAACAAATAAACATTCTTCAAAAGGGTGTTTGAATGTTGAAAATAGGCAAAACGACGATCTGTTATCCCGCTGTTCTTCTGCTCCATAATAGCGAACGAACTCTGCACATTGCCTTTATCAGTTTTGTATTCATGACTGAGATATCCGCCAAATTGAAGCAGGCTGGCATTGAAACTGTAATTATTGTAATCGGGCCTGCTGCCTGCAACAAACCCGATAGTAAAAGCGTTAAATTTCATTTCGTATTGCAATCCGTCGATGGCTCCTACGCTTGAGAGATTTGAATTGATCTTTCTCCCCAACCAAAGCTGAACTTTATCCGAAAATTGATAATTCAGGGCCAAAGCATAAATCTTCAACCCATTGAATACATCCTCCTGTACATCGTCCCAATGGTCACTTCTGTGGACAAAAGAAAGATAGGTTTCTGCTGACAATCTGGAATTGCTGATGTTCCTTGCTTTCAATGAAAAAGTATACCGCATCCGCTGCGAATTTCCACCAGGAGTGTTTGAGAAGTTTGAATAAGAAGAGATCCCCACCCTGCCTGAAATTTTTTGTTTTAGGGTTTTTGTGTCCGCTTTTTCCTGTGTAATGGTATCCACCTCGACAATGGACACGGGCGTTGGAGTAATAACAACCTGCTCAACCGCGGCTATAAAGGATTTTGCTTTTGTATAGATTTTTTCGGAAACCGTAAATTTAACATCAGCAATTGGCTGGCAGACAGCCGATATGGAAGAAAGATTGGTTACCACAAGTGCAGGAACCAATACTCCCTCCTGACGCAGAAACAGAGTATCGCCTGTAGCGATATTTTTCGTCGAACTAAACTTAACATACACATTCTGTGATGTAGCATAAGACACGGTTCCTTCATCGTGCTCTCCAACTGTCTGACCCGACAGGGAATAGCAGGAAATGAGTAGTAATATCGGAATCAGGTATTTCATAAGACACTCATTAGTAAATTAGTATTTTTTGGAATTGCTTACTGGAAGTTCCATTTGGATGACAGTTATAACAAGCATCGCTGTTGTAAATATAGCCCGACACCCCCTGATGTTCATCTGCCATATCCGACTGTTCGTGGCAGGTGATACAGGTAAAGATTGTATAATTTGCCGGATTTGGATGACAATCCGAACAGGTGTTCCATTCACCATCGTGTTCCCCGCTATATATAGGGAAATATTGACTGTCATGGTTAAAAGTAGAAGGCACCCATGCGGTTTGAGTATGACAGGTTTCGCAATCAGTAGGATACTGCGCAGCGGCATGTGCAGGGTCGGTGGTTTGGTTGTAATCATCCTGATGACAGCCATAACAGGTGTTCGGTGTACTGTTGTAATTTCCATTATGACAATCAGCGCATTGATTGGCAATGGCGATGTGTGCCCCGACCAGGAGGTAATACTGGTTGTGATCAGGAAATAACGCGGGATTCCAATTCGGATTAGTTGTATGGCACTCATCACATACGGTAGAAAGTGCTAATGAAACGTGGTTAGGGTTCGTAGTCTGGTTGTAATCATCCTGGTGACAGCCCACACATGTATTGGGAGTGTTGTTATAGTTGCCCTGATGGCACGAAGAGCAATCATTTGCGATTGAAGTGTGTGCACCGGTTAGCGGGTAATAGTTGGCATGGATTGGGAAAGTGGCAGGATTCCAACCCGGATTTGTTGTATGGCACTCTTCACATAGGGTAGAAAGAGCCAGAGAAACGTGGTTAGGGTTCGTTGTCTGGTTGTAATCATCCTGGTGACAGCCCGCACATGCATTGGGAGTGTTGTTATAGTTGCCCTGATGGCAGGAAGAACAATCATTTGCGATTGAAGTGTGTGCGCCGGTTAGCGGGTAATAGTTGCCGTGGGTCGGGAAAGTGGCAGGACTCCAACCGGGGTTGGTGGTATGGCATACCTCACAGTCAGTTGAAATACCAATAGCCAGGTGATTTGGATTAGAGGTCTGGTTATAGTTTTCGACATGACAATCGACACAAATGGTGGATGTTCCTGTATAGCCGCTCTCATGACAGGCTGAGCATGCAACTGTATTATGCGCCCCAGTTAAAGGGAAATTGCTGTTGTTGTGATTAAATACATTGTCGGCACTTCCGTCTGGATGGCATGCAAAGCAAGCATCGCTGTTGTATTGATAACCGGAAACACCCTGGTGTTCATCTGCCATATCAGTCTGATTATGCTCGTGGCAATCAATACAACTGAAAACTGAATAATTAGTTGGATTTGTATGGCATTCTACACAACTGTTCCATTCCCCATTGTGTTCTCCACTGTAAATGGGAAAATACTGTCCATCATGGTTAAAAGTAGAAGGCAACCATGCACTTTGGGTATGGCATGATTCGCACTCCGTTGGAAAGTTTGCTGCCGCGTGAGCAGGATCACTGGTTTGATCATAATCATCCTGATGACATCCATAGCAGGTATTTGGGGTGCTGTTGTAGTTTCCATTATGGCATTCAACGCATTGATTGGCAATGGATATATGTGCACCTGCCAATACATAATATTGATTATGAACACCAAAAGTAGCCGGGTTCCACCCGGGATTAGTCGTGTGACATTCATCACACCCGGTGGAAAGTGCCAGGGAGGTATGATTCGGGTTGGTGGTTTGGTTATAATTTTCCTGGTGGCAACCTACGCAAGCGTTGGGGGTGTTGTTATAATTGCCCTGATGACATGCGGAACAATCGTTAGAGATAGAAGTATGCGCCCCTGTAAGCGGGTAATAATCACCGTGTGTGGAAAAAGTAGCCGGGCTCCAACCGGGGTTGGTGGTATGGCACAATTGACAATCCGTAGAAATACCGACTGTTTGGTGATTAGGATTTGCTGACTGATTAAAAGCCTCCTGGTGGCAGTCAACGCAAACCGTGGAAGTCCCTGTGTATCCTGTTACATGGCAAGTCGAACACTCAACGGTATTATGAGCACCGGTCAACGGGAAGTTGGTGTTATTGTGATTAAACCCGCCTTCTGCACTTCCTGTAGGATGACAGGCAAAGCAAGCATCGCTGCTGTATTGATATCCTGAAATTCCTCCATGCTCATCATCCATATCAGGCTTATTATGGTCATGGCAATCGATACAGCTAAAAAGTGCATAGTTTGAAGGAGTAGTATGGCATTCAATACATGTATTCCACTCTCCCTCATGCTCCCCACTATAGATTGGGAAATATTCTGCATCGTGATTGAAGGTGGCCGGCTGCCATGCTTCGGTGTTGTGACAGGTCTCGCATTCAGTTGAAAACTGTGCCGCTGCATGTGGAGGATTGCTGGTTTCGTTGTAATCAGTTGTATGACAACCAAGGCATAGGTTGGGTGTATTTACATAACTTCCTTCATGACAGCTAAAGCAATCAGTAGCAATTCGTCCGTGTGCGCCGGTCAGCGCATAATAATCACCATGAACCGGAAATTCAGCCGGTTTCCATTCGGGATCTGTTGTATGGCAAAGATCACATTCGGTATTAACTCCTATTTCAATGTGGTTGGGATTAACCGTTTGATTGAAGTCGTCTGTATGACAGTCATAACAAATAGTAGAAGTACCTGCATATCCATTCACATGGCATTCTTTACATTCTGTGGAGGAATGGGCGCCGGTTAGTGGAAAATTTGAAGTGTTGTGGTTAAAACTACCTTCACCATCTCCTGTAGGATGGCAATCCAAACAGGCCTGACTTTCGTAGAGATACCCACTCACGTCATCGTGCTCCTGGTCGGTATCTGACTTGTTGTGCTCGTGACAATCGATACAGGTAAATATGGCATAGTTAGCCGTATTTTGATGGCAATCAGTACAATTATCCCATTCTCCATTGTGTTTACCAGAATAAATGGGGAAAAACTCGGCATCATGGCTACCGAATTCTGCCGGTTTCCAACCTGGTGCGGTGGTGTGGCATTCCAGACACTCCGTGGAAATATCAATGTTAACATGGCTTGGATTGGTAGTTGCCTGATAATCCGGCTCATGACATGAAAAACATTCAGCCGAAATATTCGAGTAATCTGAACCCTGAGTATGGCATTGAAAACAATCGCCAATGGAATGGCCTTGTGTTAACGGGAAAAATGAATGGTCGATTCCCGCACCTGACCAGCTAAAAATATTCATGTAATGACATTCCACACAATTGGTCGAAAAGTTACCGTCCACGTGGCTTGGACTTGTAGTGGCAATATAGTCGGCTTGGTGACAATCGATACACTCTATTCCAAGGGGTTCAAAACTAAGGTTTGAAACCGAAGGATGACAAGCGTTGCAATCGGCAGTGGCATGCGCCCCTAGCAGCGGAAACCGGCTCATCTGGTGAATCCGGGTAATATTCGGTACGAGCCAGGATTTTGGCGTGTGACATAGTTCGCATTCCATGCCCACCGTTTGGTTGTGCATATCAGTATGGCATGAAACACATTCGGGTCGTGCAGCCGAAAACACGAGCGTGGTATGGCACATCCTGCAGTCGATGGACTGGTGCTGACCCAACAGAGGAAACCCGACAGAGTCGTGCTTAAAAGTATAGCTTCCAGGTTCCATGGTCCATCCTTTAGTCTTGTGACAATCGTCACAGCTGATTTTTAATTCATCCCCATGGGGTGACTGGGCCCACAGACTGACGCTGAACGCCAGTATGAACATTAATGATGACAGGTTTCGCATTTGAATTCTTCAAATTTATACTGGATAACTTTTTTTTCATCAATTACCTGTACCTTATGGCACTTGATGCAGGCAACGTTTATATGGCGTCCGTCCAGGACAAACCTGGCCGTATTGTGATCGAATTTTTCCGGTTTCCAATTTTCATTCGTATGGCATCTGGTACAGTCCGTAACCCCTTGTACCTCAAACTGTCCGTAATGCGAATCGCTGTGACATTGCGCACATTGGGTTGTTAATCCTTTGAACTCCTGCTTACGGATTTCTTCGGTGCTTCCCTTAAAATGACAGATCCTGCATGTTTGTCGATCATGAGCTCCCACCAGTTTAAATTTTGTTGTATTGTGATCGAATTTGATATCACTCCAAATTTCTACCGAATGGCATGCCCTGCAATCTGACTCTGGATAATATTTTTTATCGATATAGGGATCATGAATATCTTTGTGGCAATCGTTGCATCGCTCACCAATTTTCTTAAAACTCCATTTTTCGCCTTTTAAATGACAGGCAATGCATGGAGTAGCCAAATGAGCGCCCTGCAATTGAAATTCACTCTTATTGTGCTGCTCAATGGTAAAGGAGGCACCTTTGAAGCTATTTACAGAGTGACATTCAGAACAATCAGGGTTAACTCCTTTTTTTACAAATTGTTTTTGATGATAATCCTGATGACAATCCGTGCATCGATCATGCTTTATCGGATCGGTAATTTTTGTTTTATGACAAGAAGTACAAGTAACGGTTTGATGCTTTCCTTTGAGCGGGAAACGGGTTTTGTCGTGATCAAACTTATCCATGCCTTTTACCACCGTAAACGAGTCTTCCGTATGACATTTGCGGCAATCTTGTCCAAACCGGTTTTTATGCACATCGGTATGGCAACTGGTGCAGTTATCAAATTTGATACCCGTAAAGTGCTGAAATTTCACCCCATTCACTGTATCCACCTGATGGCATTTGATACATTTCACCTCAACATGTTTTCCCTTCAGGGCAAATTTGGATTTGTTGTGGTTAAATTTAGTGGCAGGTTTAAATTTTTCAAATCCATGACAGTTGGAACAGTTTTCCGACAAGGTTTTCTGGTGAAAATCATCATGACAGGTCAGGCATGATGTATTCATACCAAGGTAGCTAAACTTCTTTTCTTTTATTTTCTGATCTGAAATAAATTCCTTCCGATGGCAATCGGTGCATTTTTTTAATTTGTGTGCCCCTTCCAGCTTATAACCAGTCAGATCATGGTTAAATTGAAGGGTATCGAAACGGACAATTTGAAATTTCGTCCCATGGTGATCGTTATGGCACTTGACACAAGACTTTCCCTCTACCTCGCTCGAAACGTGGTAACCCGCTTTCTTGTCAATTCTTGCTTTGAGTTCCTTATGACAATCCAGGCACTTTTCATCAGAGACT
The DNA here is from genome assembly GCA_001769215.1 of Bacteroidetes bacterium GWF2_41_31. Taxonomy (GTDB): domain Bacteria; phylum Bacteroidota; class Bacteroidia; order Bacteroidales; family F082; genus UBA6244. Next base: position 56,445 of record MEOL01000009.1, on the reverse strand, counting down.
TTTTCACCCAGTGTATGACAAAGGGTACAGTTCGAAATTCCTTCGAGATGCGAATGGACTTGGGTCAGGTCGCCCGGTGATATTTGGCCAAAACCACGAACACCAATCAAAGTAATGAATAAAATTACTCCTACAGTCCTAATTGCTCTCATATTTTTTATATCAAATTGGCTACTAAATTAGTGCTTCAAAATCGCTTCTCCAAATTTTTTGGTAATATTAATTCCCACTTTTTCAAGAAATTGGGTTGGCAACTCACCTCCTGCAAAAATATAGGTCAGGTCATTTTTTATGGTCGTAGATTCGCCATCGCTTCCAACTCTGATCACAACCTCTTCCTTAGTGATTGAGGTGAGATTGGTATTGAAACGCAAATCAAGGATTCCTTTTTCCACTGCCTCCCGGACGCTGACTCCGTTTCTTGGCTTGATCCTTCCAAAAGTTTCGCCACGATAAGTTAAAATCACCTTGTTATTGGCAGCCAGCAGCAAAGCCGATTCCACCGCCGAATCACCCCCCCCGACGATCACTATATTTTTACCTTTTATATCTTCAGGTTCAAGCAAACGGTAGGCTACTTTTTCGTGATCCTCACCCGGGATATTGAGCTTTCGGGGAGTGCCACGACGTCCTATAGCCAATAAAACAGCTCGTGTGGTAAAATGCTCTCCTGATTTTGTACCAACCTTAAAAAAGCCATCCAATCTTTCGATTGATTCAATTTTCGAGTTTTCCCGAATGGAGATGTTGTTTTTACTTAAAACGGTTTGCCACAAACCAAGAAGCTCTGTTTTACTGGTTTCGAATAGTTTTACTTTGCCATGCAATGGCAGGTCCATAGCAGAAGTCATTACAATTTTCGATCGCGGAAAAGTAAATACTGTTCCACCCAGGGTGTCTTGTTCCAAAGTAAGACACTTTAAATCATGCTTTTTGGCAGTTAGTGTGGCCGATATCCCGGCAGGGCCAGCTCCCACGACGATCAGATCATACTCGGCAGATTGCCTGGATGATTTAAGTGATTTGGCAATATTTTCAACAGCTTGCTTTCCTTGTTCAACCGCATTTTTAATAAGCCCCATTCCTCCCAGCTCGCCCGCGATATAAATTCCGTGAATATTGGTTTCGAACTCCTGACTGACATGTGGCAGCTCAACACCCCGTTTTTCGGTACCTATATGGAGGCTGATGGCTTCCGTAGGACAGGCATGAAAGCAAGCCCCGTGGCCAATACAATGTGATGCATTGATGGTGGTTGCCTTGCCATTTCTGATCCCCAGAATATCTTTTTCAGGACAAGCCTGAATACAGGCGCCTGTGGCAATACAACTGCCAAAATCAACCACAGGATGCAGGGATACAGGCTCATACAATCCATCAATTTTGGCCTGGGCTATTTTTTCTTCGACGATATTCGATTTCTTTTTTTGTGATCTCAGGTATAGGATCACCACCACAAGGCAGAAAACGATGACTACAGAATACACCACTATTTGCTCAATGATCAATTCCATTATTAAATGATTCTATAGTTAAAAAATCCAACGGTATCCAAATGTGAGCGTTACCACCACATGAATGATCATAATGATAAGCATAACGAATGCGAAGGGTAAGTGTACCACATGCCAGTATTTAAACAGATTTTGCATGGTGGTAAGGCGTTCAATTTTTCGGTTGATCGAAATTTCGCCTTGAATCAGTTGCATCACCGCACGTTTTTGCGGTTTAGTAAAATTGTTCTTCTTTAAAACATCTTTTACATTGCTGATAGCCCTAAGGTCGTTCCGATACTTAACTATAATTCTGACAATCAAATTTTTATGATATATTTCAATCTTTTTTCTGGTAAAATCGATGATGTGGTTGAGACTGGTTTCGTCAAGGGAATACCCTTGTTTGAGTACAACGCCCAAATCCTGCTTTTGACTTCTGACCTCACTTAAAGTCAATTCCCGTCCTTCGATGGTACGTGGAATCTGAATATAAATAAACCGGCCGATGACTCCACTCAGGAACACGGCTACCATGCTCCAAAAACTGACGGAAACCAGTCCTCCAAATTTCATTGAAGTATGAAACAAAACCAGAATGGGGCCGAGTGTACACAAGAAAATATGAAATTCGAGCCAATACTTGAGTTTGCCCAACCTTGACCATGATCGAAACCGCTTACGGGCCATGTAGATAAATACCCCGATGATCATGAACAAAGTTCCCAAAATACCAAAGCCATGGCCAAAGTCGCCACTTGGTTTTAGAAGTTCATGGCCATCGTTAAAGAAGCGTTCTTCTATAGGCAATTGATAATAGGTAAACCCATAATAGCCTATGGCACAAGTAGTAAGTATTACAATTAAAGATAAAACAGCCAGGTAGATCCGATGAACAGCAACACTCATTTGTATTTAGGTATTTAAGTGCAAAAATAAATTTAAAACGAAAACAACAGATTGCATATTTCAAATATATGATTAAAATCAATAGAAAATCCTGTTCATTCAGTCAGAATAGGAAACAGATCGAATTTGAACAATGGTTCATTCATTTAACTTTCAAGGCTTTAATCACGTTGAAAAATCTTATTTGAATTTATTCTAAATTGGGTATGATTTTTCCGGAGTGACAATTAAGCCCTCTGAAAACCGAAAATTCGATGTTAAAATCCGTCAGGATTCTATCTGTTTGTCCTTCTAACAGTGAAGTTTCATCGAAATAATTTTGTTTTAAGACTAATGTAGAGGATTTTCCGCATCCCTTCCATTGACAACCGCAATAATCAACTATTTTCGCTATTGTGATCCATGAACCAAAAGGTTATTGAAAGGGTAAGAAAATCAACACGATAGATAAGGTAGTGAATAAAAATTGAGGTAAATAATGATGGAAAAAGAAAAGGATACTTTACAAGTTCTGGACGCTTCGGAGAACAACCTAAAGCATGTTGATGTTTCCATTCCTCATCATTCACTCACCGTCATTACCGGTGTATCGGGTTCCGGAAAATCAACACTGGCCTACAACGTTATTTTTAAAGAAAGTCAGCGGCGGTTTCTTGAATCATTTTCGGCTTATTCAAGGCAGTACCTGGGAAAACTTGAAAAGCCAAACGTAAAGGAAATCACTGGTTTGCAAGCAGCTCTTGCCATCAATCAAAAAACAACCACCGCCAATCCCAGGTCGACAACAGGAACCTTGTCGGGCATCTATGATTACCTCAGGTTGTTGTATGCACGTCTGGGAAAGGTAGTTTGTTCTCATTGTCTCACTCCAATTGAAGATACCTCATCCGCGGGTTGTCCGCATTGCGGGATTGAACTACCTAAAATTCAATCCAGCCTTTTTTCGTTTAATTCGAAACACGGGGCGTGTCCGCGTTGCAACGGGCTGGGGGTTACCGAACAAATTGATCAGGCGAAACTCATTGCTGATGAGCAGCTCTCATTGCTGCATGGAGCATTGGTTCCGACCACACCAAACGGGTACATCGTATACTCTCAGGTAAAAGTGGACGAACTGAATAAAGTATGTGCCGCTCATGGGTTTTCAGTGGACATTCCATGGAAGGACCTCACACCGGAGCAACAAAAGGTAATCATGTTCGGTAGCGACAAAATAACGATCCTCTTCGGAAAACATGGACTGGAATCCCGGTTAAAATGGAAGGGTATTACCGCCAGGCCCCGTGAAGAAGCCTATTACAAAGGAATGATTCCGATCATGGAGGAAATCCTCAAACGCGACCGAAACGACAATATCCTGAGGTTTGCCTCCTCATTTACCTGTGACCAGTGTCATGGAAGCCGATTGAGAAAAGAAGCCCGTTCGGTATTAATAAACAACAAGAACATCAGCGAGTTAAGCGATCTTTCGCTGACCAACCTGCACAACTTCTTTAAAAATACCGGAGAAACCATGGTTGTAAAAGAGGTGTTCGATAACATCCTGAATCCTATTTTTAAACGGCTCGAAACGCTACAATTATTGGGCTTGGACTACCTCACGCTAAGTCGCGAATCCACCACCCTTTCCGGGGGTGAATCGCATCGGATCAGGTTAGCATCACAGGTGGGAAGCGGACTTCAGGGGATTCTCTATATTCTCGATGAACCCTCCATCGGGTTGCATTCCAGAGACAATACCAAGTTGCTGAAAGTATTAAAAGCTTTGCGCGACAATGGGAATACCCTGATCGTTGTGGAGCATGATGAAGAAACCATTAAATCGGCTGATTACCTGATTGATATTGGGCCAAAAGCAGGTGTTAATGGTGGGGAAGTTGTTTATCAGGGCGATCCGGAATACCTGTTTCAACACCCGTCAGATTACCCCAAAAGTATAACGGCTCAAACCATTACCATGGAAGGAGGTTTTATTCTGCCAAAAAATGCCCGTTCGGGTGACGGAATTATTCATGTTTTAGGAGCCTTTAAACACAACCTTAAAAACATCGATGTTGATTTTAAGCTGAATGCATTTAATGTAGTAACGGGTGTTTCAGGTGCGGGAAAATCTACTTTGGTTCATCAAATTCTCGGCAAAAACCTGAAGGATACAAGCTGTGACAGAGGTTGTCGTTCTGTTGAAAGTACAAAAACCATCAACCGAATCATTGAAATTGATCAATCGCCTATCGGGAGAACTCCCCGCAGCAACCCGGCTACCTATACCGATTTGTTTGATCACATACGCAATTTGTTTGCGTCACTTCCCGAGTCATTAAAACGTGGCTATCAAAAGGGCAGATTTTCCTTTAACAATACCGGAGGCCGTTGCGAAAATTGTATGGGAGCCGGGACCATTCACTTGGGCATGCACTTTTTAGGAGATGTGGAAATAGTGTGCGAAGTCTGCAATGGAATGCGATTTAATGAAGAAACATTGGAAATTACCTATCACCATAAGAATATCTTTCAGGTGTTGGAGCTTTCCATCGAAGAGGCACTGGAATTTTTTAAAGATCAGGCAAAAATCGTCCATATACTCGATCAACTTGTTAAACTGGATGTGGGCTATTTGAAACTCGGGCAATCGTCTACCACCCTGTCGGGAGGGGAAGCACAACGGGTTAAATTGGCTTCGGAACTTTATAAAACTTCCAAAGGGCATACACTTTATCTTCTCGACGAGCCAACAGTCGGGTTGCACAAAGCTGACATCACCTATCTGCTCGAAGCCTTAAACAAAATAGTGGACAACAACAATACCGTCATCGTAATAGAACATGATTTGGATGTAATTGGACAAGCTGACTGGATTATTGATTTGGGTCCTGAGGGAGGCGATGGTGGTGGTTATTTGGTAAAACAGGGCACTGCACACGAACTGATGGATTGTAAACATTCCTATACCGGTTTGGCACTGAAAAACCGTGTATCAAAAGGGAATTCCTTTGGGCCAACCGTTGAGAAAACTACAGAAACTAAAAACATACGGTTTTTAGGCGTTACCACCAACAACCTCAAACACATCGACATCGAAATTCCATTAAACAAAATTACTGTTATCACCGGAATTTCAGGTAGCGGAAAATCGTCCCTGGCCTTCGACACCCTTTATGCTGAAAGCCGAAACAGGTTTACTGAAAGCCTGTCAACTTATGCCCGCCGGATGATGAGCAAAATAAGGAAACCGGAACTGGAACAATGCTCGGGACTTACTCCTGCCATTGGCATCCGGCAGAGCCGATATCACAAGAATCCAAGGTCCACGGTTGGTACGGCTACCGAAATTTATGATTTATACAGGTTGCTGTTTTCGCGCGCGGGTATGAACCCTGATGGCACCGATGTAACCCAACCCGCCTCCATGTTCTCTTTTAACAAACCCCAAGCCGCCTGCCCTGATTGCAAAGGGCTTGGTTTTCAAATTTTTGCAGATCCCGACAAATTCATTACCTCTCCTGAAAAACCCGTCATTGCTGGTGCCATGGATGGAACAATCCCCGGAAAATATTTTGGGGATATTGATGGTCAACATGTTAATACGCTTCTAAAAGCGGGTGAAGTGGCTGAAATAGATTTTTCCGTTGCTTTTACAAAACTTTCAGCGAAAGCGAAAGAAATAGCACTGTATGGAACAGGTGAGAAAGAATATGAGGTGGAATGGAATTTTAAACGAGGCAACAGAACCGGCACACACCGGATGAGAACCGCATGGAAAGGGATGGCAAACTACATCACCGAAGATTTTGAGATAAAGCGTGAGAGTACCCGCGCAGAGGCTTTTAAATCAATTATTAGTCAGGAATCATGTCCGCGCTGCGATGGAGGTCGTTTAACCAAACAGGTATTGGAAGTTACCTTCGATGGCATGAATATCAGTCAACTTTCGTCAAAAACAATCAAAACGGCCAATGCATATTTTAAACATATCGGACTTAAAATCAGCGACAAACTATTAAAAAGATGCGATCAGATTGTTTTTCAACTCATTGGAAAACTCACCATACTCGAAAATATTGGATTGGGATACCTTTCTATCGACCGGATGGCCTCTACCCTTTCGGGAGGCGAGGCGCAACGATTAAGAATTGCCACGCAACTGGTTTCTGATTTGTGCGGATTGACCTATATTTTAGACGAGCCTACGGTGGGATTACATTCCCGTGACACACAAAACCTGATGAACGCCCTTAAAAGACTGAAAGACAACGGCAACACCGTGGTGATGGTAGAACACGACCCGGAAGTCATTTCCCTGGCCGACCATATCATTGATTTAGGTCCGGAAGCCGGCGAACGAGGTGGCGAGGTCATTGCACAGGGAAATTTAGATGAGATTAAATGCAACGCCAATTCGGTAACGGGAAGGTATTTGAATAAGCTTCAGGAACTGAAACCAAAGGTCGTCCGGCCTCTTCAGGCAGGCATCACGATTAAAAATGCTTCTGCAAATAACCTGAAAAACATAGCGTTAAACATTCCTTCGGGCGGGATTGTCGCCCTCACAGGCGTATCAGGAAGTGGTAAAACATCTCTGGCTTTTGATGTGATTGGCAATTCATATTTTGCAGGAAGGCCCGTCAATTGTCAGGACATTTCATTCGGGCAGTTTAAATCCATTTCCGTGATCGATCAACAGCGCATCGGCACTTCGCCCATCAGTACACCTGGCACTTATACCGGTCTGTTTGATCTTATCCGCGATTTATTTGCCAACCTGCCAACATCAAAGGATCGGGGTCTTAAAAAAGCACATTTTTCATTTAATAGTTCCGAAGGCCGCTGCGAGGCTTGTAAAGGCATGGGTCAGACAAAAATCAGCATGGATTTTCTTTCGGACGTATGGGTGAACTGCGAAACATGTCATGGCAGCCGCTATAAAAAGGAAATCCTGGATATCCATTTTAACGGACTGAACATCAATGAGGTATTAAATCTTGAAATCAGCAAAGCCATCCCTTACTTTGAACATCACTCCAAAATAACCGACAAATTAAACATGCTGGAAGAAATCGGATTGGGCTACATTAAAATCGGGCAATCCACCAGCACCTTATCGGGAGGTGAGACGCAACGACTTAAACTGGCCAATGAGCTGATGAAAGAAACCAGTGGCACTGGCCTGTATATCTTTGACGAACCTTCCACCGGGCTGCACATGCAGGATGTTGAAAAGTTGATTGCCGTATTTAATCAGTTGGTCGACAACGGAAATAGCGTACTGGTTGTGGAGCACAATTTGGACATCATCCGTTCCGCTGACTGGATCATCGAATTGGGGCCCGAAGGTGGTGACGAGGGTGGTGAAGTGGTATATGAAGGTGGGAATTCCGGGATTTAAGGGGCCACGGGCTAAATCCGCGTTGCAATGGATATTGTGAATCAACCTTTCAGGTTGGAAAAAACCTGAAAGGTTAGTTTCCTCACTCACTCTGGCGCGCGTTTATTTCAACGGGTTCCACTACCAAAAACCTAACCTGTATCAACTACCGTTATCTCAAACCTCATATGTAACATAGCCCGGTTGGCAGAATTGAAGCAGCTTCCGTTTATTGATTTGAAAATTGTTGCAATAAGGCAGGCGAAACTTTCGCGCGCCAGGGGGAGGTTTTTGTTCTTGCATCCTCGTTACCGCTGCGCCCCCGCTCCCGCCAGTTTGTAACTGGTGGTTCAGACCCCCTGCTCCTGCCTTCCGATAGCCATCGGAATGCAACTGGTGGGTCAGACCCTCGTTCCCGCCTTCCGATGGCTATCGGAATGCAACTGGTGGGTCAGACATATAAGAACAATCTTCGGTATGGCTTAAAAGCATATCGTTTTTCAAAAAAGCAATTCAACATGAATAACATAATCAAGCCTGGCATAATTCCTTGCACTACTGTACAGATAATCCTCTGGCTGTAACACTATGCCTGCTTCTACCGGGTTTTGATGAATATAATCCAGTTTCTGGTCAATTACAGCATTGGAATACAACACAATCGGATGATTATCCTGCTGCCAAAACTGATATACTTTATTATTCACATTACCTTCCCCGGCTTTCCTAAACAATGAAATCATCCATTCTTTCCGAGATTCCCCTGTATTGTCCTCAATTGCTTTCAGTATTTTCTTGGATGTAAACTTTTTAAAGTCACGAATAATGCTGCTCAGTTCAAATCCAAATTCTGCGGCTACGATTAAATGCAGATGATTCGACATAATCACATATGCAAACAAGCGCAGCCCCTTTTCCTTTATGCAGAAATCCAGGCTATCGATCAATATGTCACGATATACCTGACGTGTAAAAACATCTATCCATTCCACAGTTGAAAAGGTGATAAAGTAAAGTCCTTCAGGATTGGCCATCTTGTATGCACGACTCATTTATTATTCATTATAAAAGATTAAAGGTATAAACTTTCTTTGTCATGCCAATTCATTACTCAAATTATGTTGAATAAGTAAGACAAGTCCCACCAGTTACAAACTGGCGGGAGCGGGGGGGGGAGTCGTCTTATTGCTTCCAATTATCTCACTTTCAGTTCAAACATATTCAATAGTTATTATATTTGCCTGAGAATATTAAATATCGAACGTTGTTTTCGTAATTATTTACAATTCGTATTGTCATTTCAAATAAACGATATTCAGATTTAAATACATTAAAATGAAAGGTGTACAGCTTATTTTTTCATTTGTTTTTCTTCATTTACTGAGTTTTTCGCAGGTGACTGAAACCTTTACGGACGAACGTGATGGCCATGTTTACAAAGTCGTTACCATTGGAAAACAAACAATGATGGCTGAAAATTTTGCATATAAACCCCAAAATGGTAATTGTTGGAAGTTTGATGGTGATGAAACCAATGTTTCAAAATATGGTTATTTGTACGATTGGGAAACTGCAAAAACCATGGCACCAAATGGCTGGCATTTACCTACTAAGGATGAATGGAAAGCATTGTATGCAAATACCGGTGATGATCATTTAATTGTTTTTGAAAACCTTATCGAATCAGGAAATTTTGGATTTAATGCTTTATTTGGAGGTTCACGTAACAGCAGCAGCGCATTCACCGGCCTGGGATCGACCACCGAATTTTGGAGTTCGTCTGCCGATGAAGACGGCAACCCCTGGAGTTTCGACTTCGATACAGATTTTTATCGGGTTAGTTTTAGTACAAAAGATCCGTCTTGTGGTTTTAGCGTTCGTTTGTTTAAAGACGAATGACCGATAAGTAGCTCACTATAAACAAATATTTTAACATGAAATATTATGGTCCATTATTTCTAAAAAAAACTATCATGAGTAAAAAATCTCTCCTTGTTTGTTTGTTCACCCTTGCCACATTTGCCGTCTTTGCCCAACTTCGCGAAAACGTTGGAATAGGAGTCCGGCTTCAACTCGACTCAACACGGGCCTATAAAATCCCAATGATTTTAGCGCTTGTACCAAACGGTTCTGCCCAGTCAGCGGGTTTGCTAGAAGGTGATTTTATTCTGGAAGTAGATGAGCAAAGCACCCGTGATATTGATTTACAGAATGTTGTGAATATGATTGTTGGCGAAGAAGGCTCAATAGTGAATCTGCTTATCGAACGCGAAGGATCGGCATACAATTTCAGTATTGAACGCAAAAAATATAAATATGCCGACATCTTTTATCAGTCGGCAGTTACTGATAATGATTTATGCACTGCCCTAACTATCCTCATGAATGATGCACCCTATGATTTTAATAATACTTCGGACACCACCAATCAATATGCGGGCAAAGAAACAACGGGTGGAGGTCGGTATTATGAAAGTAAAATAGTAATTCCCGGTGCCGATAAAGTATTCATGATACATTCGTTAGGCGTGAGTTGTATCATTAATTTCGGACCATTCTCCAATACGGATGAAGTGAATTCGGCTGCTGACGAAATCATCTCTAAAATACAAACCTGTTTCCCTGATTATTATTATAATACAGTGATTGAAAAAACAGCGAGTCACACCATCGAAATCGGCAAAACATATCCCAATGGTTTCGAAGCGGCCATCATGCAGCTATATTCAACATATTCCGAAACGGAAAACACATATACGCTAACCATCAGAGTGAATGGTGGAAAGGCAACACGTTATTATTCGATTGGCACACCTGCCCAGACTACCAGTTTTGCAAATGCCTTGCGAACTATCTTCAACGATATTCCTAACAATTATAGCAGTGTTAAAGGGATAGAACATGAAATTGACGGAGGACTTTTCAGCATGAGTTCATCATGGTTCGAGGTAAGCCCGGTACCCGATGGTGCACATGATTGCAGCATTTCAGAAGGCGGACTTAGTTTAAGCAATGGCTGTAATTGCAGGTTTTATTCTGGAGAAAGCTACGAAGAAGCAGTTGATGTTTATAAACAACTTTATGATTTGATGGTTGATGCATTGGGCTCAGAGTTTGTTTTTTCGTTCGAAAAACCCACGTTTGATATGTCAATTCCTGAGAATACAACATCGATTGTAGTTTTTGGAATCAAATCGAAACAATCTTACGAATCAATACCGCTTCTTGCACTTCTGTTTATCAAAGATTCAGAAAATCATTTTTCCGTAAACATGCTCTTTCATGATGCAGGATTCTGAGTATTGTTAGGAGGTTTTTTGTTCTTGCATCCTCGTTACCGCTACGCTCAAACGAGGACGAATCAAGGAAATTCCGGGATTTAAGGGGTCACGGGCTAAAGCCGCGTGGCAATGGATATTGGGAATCAACCTTTCAGGTTGGAAAAAACCTGAAAGGTTAGTTTCACCATGCATGGAGGTTTAGGCCTTTTTCCCGTTGACACCAAGCCAGGCTTTCAACGATTACATCCACTCTGGCGCGCGTTTTTTTCAACGCGTGCCTCTACCAAAAACCTAACCTGTAACAATTTCCGTTATCTCAAACTTCACACAAAACATAGCCTGGTTGCCAGAATGATTTGCAAATTGTTGTATTAAGGGCACACGAAATATTCGCGCACCAGTAGTGTAAACAAAAGAGTTAATTTCCATTACCAATCCGTTCAATCTCATTCAGAAGTTCCTCCAAATCACCACCATCCGTCTGAGGGTTCATCAGGGTTGTCCGCAGGTAAACCAGGTCATTCAATGCAGTCTGCACGATATAAAACTCACCTTTTTCGAGTATCTCTTTTCGGATATTGCTATTCATCAGATTTAACTCATCATTTGAAATACCGGGCTTTTGAAAGCGAAAACAAACGATATTTGACTGCGGTTCAAGGGCCAACTCAAAATTCTTCCGTTGCTTTATTTTTAAAGCCAATGCTTTACCAAGGTCAAACAAACAATCGACCGATTGTGCAAACACCTCTTCCCCATAACATTGCAGAATGGAGTAAAACTTGATGCTCATCATGAGCTTGGTGCACTCCATCGTTCGCCGCGCCATGTTATACCATTCCTCGTCCTTTGTTTTTGCCAGCAGGTACTGCGCTTTTTGGTGGAAGGTGGCATAAGAATTATTTTTCTCTTTAAACAACACAAAAGTCATGATACCGGGCGTCATGAGCATCTTGTGACCATCAATCACAATGGAATCAGCTTGATCAATCCCTTTCAGGAGGTGTTTGTATTTTTCCGAAAAAACAGCTCCTCCCCCATGGGCCGCATCCACGTGAAACCAGATTTTTTCCTTTTTACAAAATCCGGCTATGGCTTCCAGGTCATCGAACATCCCTGTTGAAGTTGTAGGTGAGCATCCCACTACGGCCATTACCCGTATTCCATCTTGCTTTGCCTTTTCATAATTGGCATTCAACAACTGGGTTTGCATCGCGAAATTTTTCCCTACCGGAATTCGAATGATGCCTTTTGCTCCAAATCCCATCACCCGGAGGGCCCTGTCGACGCTATAATGTGCTTCTGCTGAAACCATTACTCCGATTTTGTCGTCCAATCCGTTTTCCCAGATGTTTGAATTGACCAACAGTTGTCTGGCAGCTAACAGGGCGGTTAAATTACCAAGGGTTCCGCCCGATGTAATGAAACCATCGCCACGAACCCCATATCCAACTTTTTGTACAATCAGGTCCACCACCACTTTTTCGATGGCCGTTGCCGCACCTCCCATTTCGTAAATGGCCATTCCATTGTTTAAGAAAGCGCTTACCAGACTTGCCAGAGCCGCAACGGGTGCAGGAGGACATACCTGATGTCCCATGTATTTTGGATGGTGTATGTGAATGGACTTCCCGATAATCTCTTTAAATAGAGAAACCGGTGGTTTATTGCCCAATGTATAGTTCTTCCAGAAATCGAGTTGATCCGAAGGCTCCTGCCAGGTCATTACGGGGATCTTTTCGTTATGAGCCTCTTCCAAATAATGGGTCAACAAATCAATAATCTCATATCCAAGTCGTTTGAAACTTTCCGGGTCATAAACTTGCTTTAATTTTTCAACCATGCTATCGGCACTATGTATGAATAATTTGTTCCATCTCCATGAAACGGTTAAGTGTGAACTTCTTAAAAGCTCAATTTGGCAGTAAATTTAGTAAAAAAGGATGCTTTGAAACAGCCCGAATTGAAACTTTACGGTTAGAATCTTGTTTTATTGTAATTATATAGCATCCGTATTAGTTTAATTTACAAATCAACCTTTCCCTGCATTTTACCCCTGCCCTAAAGGGTGATTCAGGGAAAGGTTGATTTACAAAGGTTATCAATATGTTGATATTGTATGATATATCGATACACCTAATAAATTTTTTCTCAATTCATTCTCCCTTCAGGGTTGGGGTGAAAAGGAATTGAGACAAAATTTATGGTTAAAATAGGTCTGCTAAATAATTGTATTTTATTGATGATTGGCACAACCAATTCTGGAGGTAGTTTTACCGCTTAACCATAAATTTTCAGTACCTCACCTGATTGGCGCTGTAAGGCGATCTCCAATAAACTGATCGCCAGTTCTGTTTGAATAACCTGATTGGCGGCTCTCAGGACCGAAATCTGAGTCAAGCGGAAATCATACCCATCGATCAGTCCTTTCTCATACTGTAATTCTGCCACCTGCATCGACTTCAGAGCTGCGTCTCTGTTTTCCCTGGCCAGTTTCAATTGCTGTTGTAACGACTGCCACTGAAAATACTGGTCGGTGATCGAACTTCTGATCAGGGCCAAGGTGTTGTCTTTTTCAATACCTGCATGTTGTACTGCCAGATCCGCATTTTTTACCGACCGTTTCACATTGCCGCCATCAAACAAATTAAAACGCACCGTTACACCCACCAGCGGCCCGTAATTTTTATTGGAAGTTGCATAACCGATTTTACTGGTGGTATAGGTATACGCATATTGTCCGGTGAGATCGACCGTGGGGTAGAAAGAAGCCTGTTGTACCCGAACGTTGGTCTCTGCCACCATTTCCTGAAGAGTGGATTGTTCAATTTCGCTGTTAGCCGATTCCGTCATTGTAATTAAACTATCGAGTGCGGGAAGTCCTGCAGACCTGATCACCGAATCCACTGTAGTTACCGAAAGTGCAGGTTCGACATTCATCATAAAATTGGTCTGAACTTCCAGACTCTTAATCATACTAAGCCGATTGAGCACGGTAAGGCTATCGACGTTGAAATCAACCAGGGCCTGATTAAATTGCAAGGCATCCCCCGATCCAACCGCGAGTTTACGTTCCTCGATTTTAAGCCTGAAACCCGAAACACGCAATCCCGCCTGTTCATTTTTAAGCAACTGTCTGCTGGCGATCAACTGTTGGTATAACATCGCGACATCAGCTATGGTCTGTTCGATATAAAACCGGGTATTGACCGTACCGATCTTTTCCAACAATTCCAATTGGTCTTTCATGGCGAACATTCTGAAACCATCAAATACCATCCATTCCAGGCTGGCCAGCCCACTCAGGCTGGTATTTTTTGCGTTTGATGCTTCCCTCACATCTCCCGATGAAAGTTTTTGGGTGGTGTTGTAAAACCCTACATTCTGCCCTCCCTGAAGGCTAAAGACGGGCAGCATTCCTGCATTTCCAAGCGTGTTGTTGTTGGCATCCATCTGTTCATCAATCCTGACCATTTTTACCTGGTAGTTTTCGCTCAGCACCTTATCAATCATCTGACGCAGACTATAGGGTTCCTGTGCTGAGGAGATCAGACACATAAAAACCAACAGCAACAGCAGGTTAGTTTGTTTCATCTTCCACATGTTCTTCATTCATTTTTCCGGATAAATAAGTATATAAAGCAGGAATAACGTAAAGTGTCAGGATCAGTGAAAAGATCAGGCCTCCGATAATGGAAATCCCCATGGGGATTCGGCTGGTGGACGATTCCCCCAATGCCAGCGCGATTGGCAAGGCTCCTAAAATGGTCGACATGCTGGTCATCAGAATGGGGCGAAAACGCTGAATGGCGGCATCGATGGCGGCGTCTTTGGTGCTCAATCCTGCATGGCGGCGTTGATTCGCGAATTCCACGATCAGGATGCCGTTCTTGGTAACAATACCGATCAGCACGATGATGCCTATCTGGCTGAAGATATTCAGGGTTTGTCCAAAGAAAAACAGCGACATCAGCGCACCAGCCATGGCCAGCGGCACGGTAAACATGATGATCATCGGATCGCGGAAACTCTCAAACTGACCTGCCAAGGTAAGATAAACCAGGATGAGGGCAAAAAGGAAAATGATCAGGATATTTCCATAGCTCTCGGCAAAATCGGATGAACTTCCTGCCAGACTGGTTGTAAATGATTCATCCAAAGTTTCGTGGGCTATTTTTTGCATCGCTTCAATCCCATCGCCGATGGTTTTGCCGGATGTGGTAGAAGCCGAAATGGTGGCTGCCGCGTAACGGTTGTAACGTAGCAACTGTGGTGGCCGGCTATCCAAATTCAGTGTAACCAGGTTACTGAGTGCGATCATATCCCCGGCCCTGTTTCTCACCGTCATTCCTCCTAGGTCCCCCGGTTCTTTGCGGTTGTTTTTAGCGGCACTGGCAATAACATCATATTGTTTACCATCGCTAATAAAATAGGATACTCTTTGTTCGCTCAGATAGGTTTGCAATGTTTCGGCAATATCTTTCACACTCACTCCCATATCCAGGGCTTTGCTGCGGTTGATATCCACGGTATATTCCGGCTTATTGAATTTCAGGTCGATGGTAACAAAATCAAAAACCGGATCAGCCTGCGCTTTGGCCATAAATTGAGGAATCACTTCCTTAAGCCTTTGAAGATCTGGTGCCTGTAAAATAAACTGAACCGGAAGGCTATTGCCGCTACGGCTGGCACTGATAGTCGGTTCCTGAATAACGTAGGTCTGCGCGAAAGTAAATTTCTTCAGTATCCCGTTCAGTTCACGGGCAAATTCCTTTTGTGTTTTCTCACGCTGCGAGGGTGGCAGAAGCGATATCCTGACGAAAGATGAATTTACCGAATTGGAGGAACCAAAAGAGGGTGCAGTAACACCCAGGATGAATTGTTTATCCTTCAGGGTATCGGTCAAATACAACAACTTCTTTTCAAAAGTGTCCATGGCCTCATAGGAAGTGCCTTCCGGTGCAGTGGCCATGATTCGAATTCGGCTTTTATCCTCCATGGGTGCAAGCTCTTTCGGAAGCAGAGTATAGAAAAACCAGATGAGCCCGGCGGCGAAAACCAACACAGGAATAGCCAGCCACCTGTGTTCCATGAATCCTTTCAGGCTATTTCCATAACCATTCTTCATGCTGTCGACAATGTTCTTAAACAAGGTCATTATCTTGCCTGTTCGGTCGCTTTTGCGCAGAATAAGAGACGACATCATCGGGGTCAGGCTCAGGGATACGAAAGTGGAGAAAAGAATAGACCCGGCCACCACCATGGCAAACTCGCGGAATAACCGCCCGGTTAGTCCTTGCAGGAAAAAAATGGGGAGAAATACAGCTATCAAACTGACTGAAGTTGAAATAACAGCGAAAAATACCTCTCTTGATCCCTTGAAAGCTGCCTGAACAGGTTTCATTCCTGCTTCCACCTTTGAATAAATATTCTCCATCACCACGATGGCATCGTCAACTACCAAGCCGGTGGAAAGAACCACGCCCAAGAGTGTCAGCACATTGATGGAGTAGTCGGCAATATAAAGGATAGAAAAAACACCGATCAAAGAAATAGGGATCACTACGATGGGAATCATGGTTGTACGCCAGCTTCTCAGGAAGAAGAAGATGACCAGTAACACCAGTCCGAATGCCATGAGGACGGTTTCCTGAACTTCGCTGATGGCTTTGCGGATACTGACGGTAGTATCAAGGGCTACATTGAGAAAAATATCCGGTGGCATTTCTTTTTTAATTTGCTCCACCCTTCTGTAAGCCTCGTCAACAATCTCGATATAGTTAGCTCCGGGCTGTGGTTGCAGGGCGATACCAATCATCGGGATCACTCCATTGCCATAGAGCATACTTCTCTCATTTTCAGCACCAAGTCTGGCTTCACCTACATCTTCCAAACGAATCAAAGCGTCTCCCTGGCGGGCGATAATGAGTTTCTCAAATTCTTCGGTAGTCTTTAAACGTCCGAGTGTCCTTACCGTTAATTCGGTTTGTTTGCCTTCGAGCCGTCCCGCCGGCAATTCCACATTCTGATTTTGCAGCGCATTTTTTACATCTGTTGGTGTAAGATGATAGGACTCCAGTCTCGATGGATCGAGTTCAATGCGCATGGCATATTTCTTTTCACCCCAAATCCTGATACTGCTAACCCCGGGAATAGTCTGCAGTCGCTCTTTGAACATATCGTTCCCAATCTTCGACAAGGCCTGAAGATCGCGTCGGTCACTTTGTACGGTGATGGTCAGGATGGTCTGGGCGTTTGCGTCTGCCTTTGAAACCACAGGAGGATCCGTATCGGGCGGAAGACTTCGGATGGCTTGTGAAACCTTATCACGTACATCGTTGGCAGCATTGTCAAGGTCCAGACCGGGTAAAAACTCGATGGTGACGGTACTGCGTCCATCTGTACTGATGGAGCTTAAGGATTTGATACCGGCCACGCTGTTAATGGCTTCTTCCAAAGGTTCTGTAATCTGTGATTCGATAATGTCGGCATTAGCGCCTGTATAACTGGTAGAAACAGTTACCACCGGAGGATCCACACTTGGATATTCCCTCACACCGAGCGACATAAAACCAACCACCCCGAACAATACGATGGCGATCGCAAACACGGTGGCCAGGACTGGCCGCTTAATGCTCAGTTCCGACAGGGTCATAGGGCTGTCTGATTTTCTAAACGACCAATCACCACAGGTAAATTATTTTTCACTTCCATCAAACCTGTGGTGATAACGGTGTCGCCCGGATTCAGTCCATTCAGTATCTGCACATTCACATCTGTACGGCCACCTAATTCCACCAATTGGCGCTGAGCCTTTCCCTGACGATACACGTACACGGTTTGAGCATTCAGGTCAGGGATAATGACCTCGCTTGGCACAACCATGGCTTGAAAGTCTTTGTTTATAGGAATAATGACTTCCACAAAAACGCCGGGACTATATTGCTCGTTGGGATTGGCCATAACACCACGCACCTGTACCGTTCTCGAATCCTGATCAACCATTGGATCGATGGCATACAAAGTAGCGTGCAGGGTGTCTCCCTGATAAAGCATTTTAATCGTTTCGCCTTTTTTCAGGTTTTGAAGAAAACGTCCGGGCAATTTAAAATCCACTTTCAGTCGGTCATTCTGAACAATGGTCGTAATTGTTTGACCCTGTGCCAGATAGGAACCAAGACTAAAATCCCGCATCCCAACCCTACCAGTAAAAGGTGCCGACACATTGGCCAGACTGATATTGATTTGAAGTTCATCAATCTGGGCCTGTAATTCTTCGATCCGGGCAATTGCCTTGTCCACTATTTCCTGACTAACACCCTGAACTTCAATCAGTGAGGCATTTCGCTCAACTTCGCTATTCGCGATGCTGATCTGTGCTTTCAATCCCCTGAGACGTGCATTCCAAATCCGATCATCGATATGAATCAAACGTTGTCCTTGCAGCACTTTCTGACCCTCTTCAAAGTCGATAAACAATACGGTTCCAGAGATGGGTGCTTTTAACTCCGTTGCTTCATAAGGCAGCAGGTTGGCATTTGCAATAAAACGACTCTCGAAATACTGAGGTTTCAATATCAGGGCATTGACCTGTAGCGTATTGGCTGAACCAGACGCCCCTTTTGACGGTGCTTGTTCACAAGATATCCAAAGTAAACTTCCCGGCAACAGCAGGATAAGGAAACGCAATAGTTGGATAGATCGTATCATAAAAAAAATTGCTTTATTTCAATATCATCCTTAGGATAACAAGACGGGCAAAAGTAATATTTTTTTAACCCGGACTATGGTTCCAACGAATTTATGAGTACGGAAAGCATCCGATTACCAAGACCGGAATTAATGAAATTGACACCCTTGAGCTTACTCTGAAAAGTATTAAACCTGAAGCCCGTAACAGGTAATTAAATAGGAGTATCTATGGCAATTATTAAAACTCAAAATGATAAGCCACTGAAAGTCCCACAGGCAACGGCTCTTGGATATCCTGAATACCGGGATCGGTCTTCATAGCATTCAGATTGTCTTCATATTCCTGTGCTCTAATAGGATAAAGCAGGGCCACATTTAATCCACTGGTTTTCTTCTTGCCAAACCGGATTTCCATCCCGGCACCAAAAGTAGAGCCTGTATAAACAGCGTTGTATTTGTCGGAGCCAACAATATAAATGGCTGCATTGGTTCCATACATGCCGGTGACGTATACCCGAAAGGGTTTCGCCGTAATTTTTGGCATGATATAACCCTTTACACCAAGTTGCCATCCGGCCTGTATAAAATAAAACCCGACTGAAGCGAACAGACCAAGGTGCTTTATGGGAATGTACTCAAGTTGAGCTCCTAACAGTCCCCCTAAGTCAATACCCAATCCCAGGCCCATATCAAGTTGATTCCGTTCATGTTGAATACTATTTGTTTTTGCAATGGTTTCATATTTAAAAACCTGTTGTGTTAACGCCTGATGCATTCCAATCAGTAGCATGAGGAATAAAAAAGTGTATTTTTTCATTTGTTTTGTTTGGTTAATATTTCTTTCTATTTCGAGTTAAAAAAATTGACTAAAAAAGGCCTGAAGTACTCCCGGAACCAGTATGATCGTTAAAACCAATCCATAAACAGCTCCCCAAAAGTGAGCATTATGCCCGACATTATCCGTGCCTTTCTTACCCATGTAGGCAGAATATATCAGATACAGGATACCAAATATCCATGAAGGCAACGGGAATGGAATGGGGAAAATGAAGATACTGCTTCCCGGATTTAATAAAATGCTCGAAAAAACCACTGCCGACACGGCCCCGGAAGCTCCAACAGCATTATAATACGGATCGTTTTTATATTTTCCGTAATCCCAAAGGGTACTAAACAGGATGCCACCCAAATACAGCATACCATAATAAAGCAGGCCTTTGGGCCCAAAATAGGCCTGAAAACTTTTCTCAACAAACCCGCCAAAAGAATACAACACATACATGTTGATCAACAAGTGAGCCCAACCGGCATGCACCAGTGCATAGCTTACAAACCGCCATCCTTCATGGTGGCTTTTTATAAGCCAGGCATTAAATTTTAACCGATCGAACAAATCCCTATTGCTGAACGACAGAAATGAAATGATCAAAGTTACCGCTATAATGATGAATGTAAATATCATTAATTATTCAGGTTTTGTTCAACAGGTTGATTTTCTGTTTTGGTATAATCGATCTCGGAACCAAGGGCACTGTGAGGAATTAGATAAACCGCCATCATCCCGATTAAGGCAATGATGGGCCAAAGCTTATTGTGATTGTTTTTGCGTAATATAAACCACGCAATTACCCACAATATAAAAGATCCAATGGTTTTATTGTCGGTTAAATCGTGTCCAAAAGGCCAACCGGTCCAATAGGCATCAAAAGCATATTTCTGAACGATGGGCCCTAGAACCAGGCCACCCAAAAATAGTGTAATGACAACAATTCCTGTAAAATACAGCGTCTCTTTTTTTCTGAAAAACAATTCCAGTCCTACCCGCATTCCAAAAAGCAGTGACAAGAACATGAAAAAAATGTGTGGGGCGAGTATAAAAAGAGGAACGTTACCTGTATACCGGATAATTACAGGATCATTATTTAATGGATAGGCCTGTCCCTGATAAAAAAGCTGTACAAAATAAGTGATTTTTCCGGCAGGAGGTTGATTGGGTAAGGTGGTTACCAATTTTCCCTGCTGCATGGTCATCGGTTTGGTGCTCCATTCATCATGGCTTTTATATCTCTTAAACCTGATTTCGCCTGTGATGTCAGAGTTAATTACTTCAATTTCGATGGGGGCATCTTTTTCGCCCATAAACGACCTGATTAATTTGTACTTGACTATCTCGCCATTGATTTCGACCTTTCCTCCAACAGGATAGGTTGGGCCGGTTGCCCTCTGATAAATGACCAGGCTCACAGTTAAAACAATGGCCACCAGCCACAGAACGATATTTTTCATTTTACCACTCATCGAAAAATTATTATTGATTAGAAATTAATTGATTTTCTTCAGATTTTAATGCTTTATAAAACAATTGATGTATTTCGGTGCGTATATCCATGTCCATTAGTTTGGTATTCGATGCATCGGGGTAAACCCGATTCGACAAAAATACATAAACCAATCCATTTTCAGGATCGGCCCAGGCATAAGTGCCGGTAAAACCGGAATGACCAAAACTGGAGGGAGAGGCATCCCTGCAATTGGTCATGTGATCTTTGTATACAAACAAAGGTTTGTCGAATCCCAAACCACGCCGGTTGCTGTCTGCCACAAAATGATACCCGGTGAAAAAGTCGACAGTTTCCTGTTTAAAAAATCTTTGGTCGCCATATGCACCGCCATTTACCAACATTTGCATCATCATCGCCACGTCATGTGCAGTTCCAAAAAGCCCGGCATTTCCTGAAACCCCTCCCAGCAGCGCTGCTCCCTGATCGTGCACATCGCCTTGCAACAACTGCTTCCTGAACCCTGTGTCGTTTTCTGTGGGAATGATGGCCCAGGATTCAAAATATTGACGGGGATTGAACCTCAACCTGTTTATCTGCATGGGTTTATACCAGGTATTATAAACAAAATCATCAAACTCGCTATTGGTGAGCTGTTCCGTCAATGTTTTAAAAAGGTAAAACGCAAGGTCCGAATAGTAATATTTTTTTTTCCTCAACGGAGATTTCAAAATGCTGTCGATCAGCACGTGGTCATAACCATTGCGGATATACAGATTTTGAGCAACTCGTTTTGTAAATTCCTCACTGATTGTATTTTGGTAAATTTCCCGGCTGAGCCCAACGGAATCGAAAGTGCTTTTGTAAAAGGGAATCCAACCCCGGAATCCAGCCTGGTGAGCCATCGCTTCCATGAATGTAACGCTATCAATGTTTGTCCCTTTCAACAACAAAAGATAATCCGAAATAAGTCCATGAATATCAATCAGGCTGTCTTCTGTCAATTTCATGATGCCAGGGGTAGTAGCAAGAATCTTGGTAAGCGAAGCCAGATCGTATACGTCGGTAGTTTGCACCGGTTCATTTCCATTGTAGGTATGAAACCCAAATGACCTGGAGTAAAAAATGGCGCCATCTTTTGCCGCCAGAATCTGGCATCCGGGATAGGCCTTTGCATCAATCCCGGACAAAGCCACGGAATCTATTTTTTTGAGATAAAAATCATTGATCATCAACTCCTCAGGCGAGGAAGCATACAACGTTTGTGCCTGTGAATGCAATCCCCAGCCCTGGTAAAAACAGCCGGCACTGACAGGCAATTGTCCCCAGTTGGAGGCAGGTTCCAATAACCTGAGTGCAGAGGCTCTTTGCATGGAAGGTTGTTCCTGATACGAAACCAGGACTGTTGAAAAGCGATCGAGGTGGTGAAAAAAATTGAGTGTATACGGACTTGCAAAAATATCCAACACCACCTTATTCTGCAATGCCAGAGTTTCAAGCATCGTTACTTCTTCATCAGGAATGCCGAAACGCCTGGAAGCCAAAATATTCGTATTCAAAATGCCTACCACGACCAATGGATAGGCTTTCAACTTTTTCAACAACATTTGCCTTTTCAGGTCGGACTCGTCATGTGCTACGTGAAATACATCAAAACGACCTGATTGCTGCAGCATTTCTTCAAAAACGGTTGGTTCATCCGTACCTGTTATCAACAGAGCCATTTTTTTTACCCCGTTCAGCGGAAGTGGCTCCCGCTCCATGACAAGAGTGATGGCCTGTTCCATCATTTCATTGGCCGTGCTTTGATACAGGGGTTGGTTTATATCTGCGAGCAGGTGATCGGTTTCTATTTTTTGCCTTTTCCAAACTCCCAACTCATATTTTGCATTCAGGATTTTCCTGCACGACTCTTCCACGCGATCCATCAACAACGGATTTCGGGTCAAAGCTTGCTTTATCATTTGAATGGAGTAATTCACATCATCGGGTATCAGCAAGATATCATTGCCGGCTTCAAGCGCTTTAAGCGATACTTCACCTACCTGATAGTATTTGGTAACTCCCTTCATATCCAAACCATCGGTAATGATCAGTCCCTGAAATCCAAGGGAATCTTTCAACCAGTTGGTTACAATTGTTTTTGAGAGGGTGGCCGGAAGATTTTTTGTTGTATCCAGGGCCGGAACACTCAAATGCGCGATCATCACCGAACCCACTCCCCTGTCGATCAAAAATTGAAAAGGAGCCAAATCGGTAACCAACAATGTCTTTAGCGGTGCGCTGATCAAAGGAAGATCAGCATGTGAGTCCGTAAAGGTATTCCCGTGTCCGGGAAAATGCTTGGCACTTGCCAATATTCCTCCATGCTGCATGCCACGCATGTAGAGATCGGCCTTTTCGGCCACCCGGATCGGATTCTCGCCAAAGGAGCGCATCCCGATTACGGGATTGAGTGGATTGCTGTTTACGTCAACCACAGGGGCAAAATTGATGTGTATCCCCATCCTGGTGCATTGTTCGGCTACTTGTTTGCCCATTTCATAAATCAAGTGGTTGTTGGTCAGTGCCCCGAGCGTCATTTGGAATGGATAGTCAACCACATTTGATAACCGCATACCCAAGCCCCATTCAGCATCGATGGAGATTAACAAAGGAGTCTTGGACAAAGTATTCCAGTAATTGGTTTGAAGGGCCTGATCAACCGGGTTTCCTTTAAAAAATACGACTCCCCCAATGTTATACTTCTTAATTAAGGTATCCACCTGAGGTAAATAACCTCCTGTAGGATAATTGGCACGTACAAAGAAAAGTTGGCCTATTTTCTCCTCTAAAGTGAACGACTGGTACACCGAATCGACCCAATATTCCTGGTGGGAGAACTCTGTGGTTTTCACCTGCGCATGCAGCCAATTGACGGTTAAAATGATAAAAATAAAAAATATCAACCTCATGTATCGGACATCCATTAACGCTGGTGTTATTGATTTGCGGACAAATTTAGTTTTTTTTACTTAGCTGTTTTAAAAAACAACAAAGTCAACACGCAAATTACTTTACCTTTGTGCCTTTAAAAAAAACACCTATCGGATTTAATTTCCTGTAAAACCTATCATCAATATGAGTGATATTGAACAACTAGAAAAAACCGCTTCCCAGGTCAGGCGCGACATTATAAGAATGGTTCATGCTGTTCAATCGGGACACCCGGGCGGATCGTTGGGATGCACTGACCTGTTCACCGCGTTGTTTTTTGAGGTGATGGATCATCATCCAATCCCGTTTAATATGAGCGGCAAGGGCGAAGATGTACTGATCGTTTCGAATGGGCATGTCAGTCCTGTTTATTATAGTGTCATGGCCCGTCGTGGATATTTCCCCGTAAGTGAGTTGTCTACATTTCGACGACTTCATTCCAGACTTCAGGGACATCCTGCCACCATGGAAAAATTACCTGGCGTTCGCGTTGCCACGGGTTCTCTAGGACAAGGATTATCTGTTGCCACAGGTATTGCTCTTTCAAAAAAGTTGAACCATGATTCGCACACCGTTTTCTGCCTGATGGGCGATGGCGAGTTGGGTGAAGGCCAGGTTTGGGAAGCAACATTGTACGGAGGTGCTCATCAAATAAACAACCTGGTTGGAATTATCGATTACAATGGAAAACAAATCGATGGACCAACCGATGAGATACTTCCTTTGGGGGATCTTCGTGCCAAATTTGAAGCTTTTGGGTGGAAGGTAACCGAAATGAATGGAAACAAGATGGCTGAAGTTGTCAGCACGCTGAAAGCAGTGAAATCAGCTACCGGATCAGGAAAACCAAATTTAATCCTGATGCCTACTGAGATGGGCATGGGTGTCGATTTCATGATGGGCACGCACAAATGGCATGGGACGGCGCCCAACGATCAACAGAAAGAATTGGCCTTAAGTCAATTGAAAGAAACCCTGGGCGACTATTAATGAACTTGTTTAATTACCGGATAATACCTGGCGGAGCATCTAAAATCCTACGTTATCTCGTCATTTTGTTGATGGTGGTTTCTACGTTACAAGGGTTTGGACAATCTTCGCAAACTCAGAAAAACAGGGTTAAAACCAGAATATTGTTCTTGTTGGATGCTTCACAAAGCATGTACGGTGTATGGCATGGGGAACGCAAATATCAGGTGGCACGACAAATACTTGATGATGTTTTGGATTCGCTAAGTCAGAAAGAGGATGTAGAAGTTGCCATGAGGGTCTATGGCCACCTCAAACCCTTTCCTCCACAGGATTGCAATGACACAAGGCTGGAGGTACCCTTCGGAGAAGGAAGTATTGCCAAAATTAAGGAAACACTGCGCAACATTAAACCAAAAGGCACGTCTCCCATTGCTATGGCCCTCGAACGCACTGAAAATGATTTTCCTCCTTGTCCCCATTGCAGGAACATCGTAATCCTGATTACCGACGGACTTGAAGAATGCGGAGGTGACATCTGCGAGGTGAGCGCCCGTTTACAACAAAAAAATATTTTCTTAAAACCTTATATTATAGGTATGGGAGAAGATATGGAACGCAATTACGATTGTGCCGGCACCTATTTAAATGCCAGTGACAAGCAGGAATTTGCCAGGGCGATGAACGTGGTTATTTCAAAAGCACTCAACAAGACCAGTCTTCAGGTCAACCTGTTGGATTTGGCTAACCGTCCCACCGAAACCAATGTTAACCTGACCTTTATAAATACCAATACGGGAAAGGTTGCTGAAAACTATATCCACACCTTGAACACAAAAGGAGTTCCGGATACCCTGATCATTGATGCAGAAATCACCTATCAAATAATAGTTAATACCTTGCCGCCTGTTACCATCAATTCGGTTAAACTCACCAAAGGTCAACACAACATTACCTCGGTCAGTTGTCCGCGTGGCGATTTGATCATCAGTTTAAAAAACAATACCCAGGCCAATGTAAATCCAGCAACGATGATTTATCAATCAGGAAGTTGTGAGCTGATAAATCATCAATACGCCAATCAGCAGACCCGCTATCTGCAAGGGAACTATGACCTGGAGATACTGACTCTTCCCGTTACCAAACTGAAGGATGTAACCATCGAAGCCGGGAAAACCACTCAAATTACCCTTGAAAATCCGGGAATCTTAAGTATTCAGAAAAACATCAAAGGGTATGGAAGTATTTACCGTTTGGATGAAAAGGGTAACCAAGAATGGGTGATTGATGTGAACCCTGAATCAGGGTATGGTGAATCGTTTTACCTACAACCCGGTAGCTATCGTCTGGTTTTCCGATCCAGGTTTTCATCGCAATCGCTGCAAAGCAAAACCGTCAATTTCGATATTATTTCATTAAAAACCACAAGGATAAATCTTTAATTCATGCATACTTACAAGGTAATCGATTATAGGGATACCCGCTCCGGTTTTGGAGACGGGCTAAAAGAATTGGGACATAGCAACCCCGCTGTAGTGGCATTGGTTGCCGATTTAACGGGTTCGTTAAAGATGGAAGCCTTCGCAGAAGAATTCCCCGAAAGGTTTTATCAAATGGGGATATCTGAAGCCAACATGATGGGGGTAGCAGCCGGGTTGGCAACAGGAGGTTTTATCCCTTATACAGGAACCTTTGCTAATTTTAGTACAGGCCGGGTATATGATCAAATCAGACAATCCATTGCCTATTCAGAGAAAAATGTAAAAATCTGTGCCTCACATGCCGGCGTTACTCTTGGCGAAGATGGAGCAACCCATCAAATTTTAGAAGACATTGGATTGATGAAAATGCTTCCCGGTCTCACCGTGATCAATCCTTGCGATTACAACCAGACAAAGATGGCGACCATCGCCATTGCTGATTACCAGGGACCTGTATATCTTAGGTTTGGCCGTCCTAAAGTGGCAAATTTTATTCCTTATAACAGCGAATTCATCATTGGCAAAGGCATTTTGATGACAGAAGGAACCGATGTAACCATCGTAGCCACCGGACACCTGGTATGGAAAGCACTTGAGGCAGCCAATGAACTTCACTTGCAAGGCATTGAAGCGGAAGTCATCAACATCCACACCATTAAACCTCTCGACACTGAATTGTTACTCAAATCGATCAGGAAAACAGGATGTGTGGTGACGGCGGAAGAACATCAGCGCAACGGAGGACTGGGCGACAGTGTTGCTCAGATGCTTTCGCTGGAGTATCCTGCCCCGATGGAGTATGTAGCCGTAAACGATCAATTCGGACAAAGCGGAACACCTGAAGAGTTAATGCAGGTTTATGGCCTCGACACAGAGCATATAGTTTTGGCTGCAAAAAAGGTTCTTCTTCGAAAATAACAACTCACCGGAAGTTTACAATACATTCCCTGTAAAAAAAGATGTATTTTCGTTGGTTTGCAATTAGCTGGTTCACCAAGTGATTAGAAGATTTTATTATATATTAACCATTTGTGCAACAGTTATTTTAATCCCTGATAACTGCCAGTCTCAGAATTGCAATGCGGTTGAAATAAAGGCTCCTTCCTATCTTTTGCTTCGCGATACAGCCATCCACATTCTTCACGATACTACTGCCAGGATTTGTGAACAATACATTCTTCTGACAGAACAAAACGGATACCACTTTTATAGCAAATTAAATACTGCATCTGATAAACATCTGTTTCTGAAAGATATATACAAAATGGTGCTGGCGAGTCCCCCACCGGATACGGTGCTTCAGAAGCAAAACATGATAAAAGCCGAAGATGTATATCAACGCTTTTCGGGGAAACCCATCAGCAAAATACGGATCAAGGTGCTTAAGCCATTTGGGCCTACCATTGCCGACACCAACCGGCCCGTCATCACTTACGTGGAGAGGAGTCTCAACCCGACACATTTTATCTCGCGCGATTGGGTGATTAGAAACAAATTGCTTTTTAACGAAAAAGACACCATTAATCCTTTGTTGATGGTTGAAAACACACGCCTGCTTGCCGATTTGAGCTATTTACAAGATGCTGCGATCATTGTGTCACCTGCTCAAGGCGATTCGGTTGAAGTGTTGGTATTGGTAAAAGACAAGTTTCCCTGGCTGGTGGTACCTAATATTATCAGTTCGGGTAACGTACGAATCTATGGTCAACACGCTAATATTTTTGGGCTGGGGCAGAGCGTGGGATTTGAAGGTACGTATATGAGCAATAGCACCCCAATGATATACCTGTCGAGGGCAAACTATTCCGTGGACAATGTTTACGATCAAGTTGGCGCTGAATTAAACTACGAGGTAGACAACAACAATCAATTGTATCAGGTTCGGTTTGATCGAAAATTGATACCCAACAAGGTGAACCTTGGAGGTGGATTGGAAATCTCTCAAACATCGCAAAACATCATCACCGATCCAACGTATGTGAACAAAAGCCTGTATTACTTTAAATACATGCTTTACGATGCATGGGCGTCATACCTTTTTCCTGCAAGAAAAATCCTTCCTTTTATCAGACAACGTGCGCTCTATATCATTCCCGGGATCAGTTACAGCAAAAAGAATTACTCTGAATACCCCTGGGTAAATATCGACAGCAGTAGCCAATTTTACAATTACGATATGATACTGGGGAACATTGTTTTGGCTAAACAGGGTTACTACCGGACCAATTACCTGACCAATTTTGGGAAAGCTGAATATTTGCCCTATGGATTCCAGGCCAGCATCACAACCGGTTATTCGTGGACTGACTTTATGAAAAAACCATACATGGGATTGGGTTTCTACGTAACCACCCACATCAATAAAGTTGGATTTATTTTTGGGAAACTGGATGCAGGAAGTCATTTGATGGATCGATTACAGCAGGGCGCGGTTAGCGTCAATGTTCTTTACCTCACCGATTTGCTGGAGACAAAAAGAAATAAATTCAGAATGAAGTCGGAGATATCATTTACAACCGGTATCAACAGGTTTACGAACGACTTACTGTATCTGGGCGAAGCGTATGGATTTCTTGGTTTGAAAAAAGAATCTTTTTACGGACAACAACGACTTTTCATGGAAACGTCAGTAATCAATTACACCTCTCTTTATTTCGCCGGATTTCGCCTTGCCCTGATCGGTTTTGTAAGCGCGGGTACCATTGGTCCTCATGACACAAAACTTGTTAACAGACGATTGGTATCCAGTTTTGGAGCCGGGGTTTATGTTCAAAACGATTTTCTGGTTTTCAGCTCCGTTGAATTTAAAGTAGCTTATTTCCCGGTAACCCCTCCCGGAGTTTCCCATTTCGGCCTCACTTTTTCATCTGAGAACCTGCTGAACAGGATTAATTTCCTTGTTACAAAACCACGACAGGTGGCTTATCAATAGTCGTTTGGAGTATAGGTTATTGAAAGTTCTAACTATTTTTCTATGAGTCCGGCCAAAAAAGGTATTAGAACGATTTCAGCCACTTTTACCCCTCCCTGCTTGCCAGCAGACAGGAATCCCCTAAAGTGGAAGTGGCTGAAAATCAATAGACTCTTCAAAGTCCCCTTGTAGGGGATTCCAGCCTGCCGGCTGGCAGGTATGGGTTTTAGCCTTTGTAAAAAGGAGTCTTGGTAATAACAGCCTTTGCCGACTTTCCACGAATAGGAATATAAATTTCGGCTCCTTCTTTCCAATAGGGTTTGGTTACATAGGCCATGCCAATGCCCTTTTTCAACATGGGCGACATGGTTCCTGAAGTAACATGACCCACCACCTTTCCTTCTGCATCAACCACCTCATAATGATGCCGTGGGATGGCACGGTCCTCCATTACAAAACCTTTCAGTCGATATTCAACACCTTGATCTCTTTGAGATTCGAACAAGGGCCTATCGATGAAGTTGTTGCCTTCTACAAATTTGGTGATCCAACCCAGGCCTGCAGAAATAGGGGAAGTCGTATCATCGATGTCGTTGCCATAAAGGTTAAAGCCTGATTCGAGGCGAAGGGTATCACGTGCACCCAGTCCGATGGGTTTTATGCCATAGGCCTCACCAGCTTTCAATACCGCTTTGTATAGGTGCACGGCATCTTTGTTTTTCATGTATATCTCGCATCCACCCGAACCGGTATATCCTGTTGTAGAGAAGATAATATCTTTAACGCCAGCGAACTCAATGACTTTGAATGTGTAATATTCCATATCCGTTATTGGGGTTTCGGTAAGTGACTGCATGGCTTTTAACGCCAGAGGTCCCTGAACAGCCAGTTGGGAAAAGTCATCGCTTACGTTGGTGAGTTTTGCCCCCATGGTGTTGTGTTTGCTTACGTGGGCAAAATCTTTATCAATGTTAGAGGCATTCACTACGAGAAAATATTTTTCCGCGTTAAAGCGATACACCAGCAAATCGTCTACAATTCCACCTTGTCCATTAGGATAACAACTGTATTGCACTTTACCATCGTGAAGGACTGCTACATCATTGCTGGTTACTTTTTGAACCAGTTCAAACGCTTTGGGACCTTCAACCCAAAACTCGCCCATGTGCGATACGTCGAACACACCGAGTCTTTCTCTAACCGTTTCATGTTCTATATTAATTCCTTCAAATTGAACCGGCATGTCGAATCCAACGAATTCAACCATTTTAGCACCCATTTCACGGTGCATCGCATTTAAAGCTGTTTTTTTCATGATCTGATTTTTTGTGGTGCAAAATTAGTGAATTGAATGAAAACAAAGGCCGGTTTATTGTGAAAACATTCACAAAAAAAATGCGTATTTTATCTTAACGTTGGTGAAGTCACATCGCCGGCAACGATTGCACAAGGGATTTCCCATAAGAAATCCCTACCCACAACAATCAGGAAGTTAATATCGCTGATCCTGCTAACAATGATTCAATTTAAAATATGCTATGTGTTATTTTTGCAAAAAAAAACGATGGATAATATGAAAAAAATCGCCCTGGTGGCCCATGACAACAGAAAATCGGATTTGATTGAATGGGTTAAGTTTAATAAAGGAAACCTGATTAAACACGATTTGTTCTGTACCGGTACCACAGGAATCATGGTGGAGAGCGCACTTGGAGAAGGTTTTAATGTAACGCGCCTTAAATCGGGACCATTGGGTGGTGATCAGCAATTGGGGGCACTCATTGCAACAGAAAAAATCGACTTCCTTATTTTTTTCTGGGATCCCATGTCTTCGCATCCCCACGACGTGGATGTAAAAGCACTGCTCCGATTGTCGGTATTGTACAACATCCCCACGGCCTGCAACCGATCAACGGCTGATTTTATCATTAGCTCAACACTTTATAACAGCAACTACCAGCGGACTTTAAAAGATTATTCGGTCTATCTTAACCGTCCGGTATAACCATTCATCTCCCCGAGCCTGTTATATTTGCAAAATCATTGCCTGCAAATTTGCAATTTACATGGAACAATTCTACTTTTACAGCAAATTAGTTTAAATCCAAAACCAAAATAGTGTGAAAAAGTAAAACCAATCACCATGAAAAGACATTTCCTTTTTTTTGTAACCATTTGCTTTATGATGACCACTGCTTGCATGCAAAACAATCAAAAAAACCGGATTCAATATCCAAAAGCAAAAAAAACAGATACCACAGATATTTATTTTAGTCAGACAGTATCAGATCCGTATCGTTGGCTTGAAGATGACAATTCGGCCGAAACAGCTGAATGGGTAACCGAAGAAAATAACATCACCAATGAATATTTATCTGCTATACCGTTCAGGGAACAATTGCGAAAACGTTTAACTGACATTTGGAATTACCCAAAATATGGAGTTCCGTTTAAAAAAGGAGCCCATTTCTTTTTCTTTAAAAATGATGGGATTCAAAATCAAAGTGTTCTGTATATTCAAAATACGCTTGACGGAGAACCTGAAGTATTACTCGACCCGAACCAGCTATCAGAAGACGGTACAGTAGCGCTTGCCGGGATGGGAATTAGTAAAAACGGAAAATACCTGGCCTATAGCATTGCCCGCGGGGGCTCCGATTGGAACGAAATCTATGTCATGGACATTGATACACGCGAAATATTAATGGACCACATCAATTGGGTGAAGTTTTCAGGAATTTCATGGAAAGAAAATGGTTTCTTTTATTCCCGGTACGATAAACCCGATGAAGGCGAAGAGCTTAAAGGACAAAACAGGTTCCACAAAGTATATTATCATGATCTGGGAACAAATCAGGAAGACGACCAGTTGATTTATGAGGATAAAAATCAACCATTGCGAACATTTTCGGCCTACACAACTGAGGACGAAGCCTTTTTAATGATTAGCGAATCAGAAAGCACCAGCGGAAACAGTCTTTATGCTTCTAAAATAAATTCACTAAAGGAATTAGATTTTAAAAAAATCGCCAACGGATTTGCTAATGATTTTCAGGTAATTGACCATATAGGTGACAAATTAATCATCATCACCAATTATGAAGCTCCCATGCAAAAACTGGTGCTTTCTGATTATAACAACAGCGATCCAAAAATGTGGGAGATCCTCATTCCGGAAAAAGAGCAAGTGCTTGAGGGTGCCGGTTTGGTTGGAGATGTTTTGTTTACCCAATACCTGGAAGACGCCCGAAGTAAGGCTTATTTTTATAGCCTGGAAGGAAAACTTATTCGTGAGCTGGAACTACCTACATTAGGTACGCTGAGCGGTTTTAATGGTGAAAAGGGCGACCCCATCGCTTTATATGGTTTTTCTTCTTTCTCCATCCCATCGAATGTATACCAGTACGACCTCACATCGGGAATCTCTACTATAATGCATGCCTCAGAAGTTGATTTCGATGGCACCCAATATCAAACTGAGCAGGTGTTCTTCGCCAGCAAAGACGGCACTAAAATTCCCATGTTCATTGTGCACCGGAAAAACCTCAACATGAACAACGACAACCCAACTTTGCTCTATGGCTACGGTGGGTTTAACATCAGCATGACACCCGGATTCAGCATTAGCCGTGCTGCTTTTCTTGAACAGGGAGGTGTGTTCGCGATGGTCAACCTGCGTGGTGGAGGCGAATATGGCGAAGCCTGGCATAAACAAGGTACCTTGTTAAATAAGCAAAATGTATTTGATGATTTTATTTATGCTGCCAAATACCTCATCAACAACAAATATACTTCGTCTGAAAAACTGGCCATGGTCGGTGGATCGAATGGAGGATTGCTTGTCGGCGCTTGCATGACTCAGGAGCCTGAACTTTTCAAAGTAGCCATTCCCATCGTTGGTGTGATGGACATGTTGCGTTATCATCACTTTACCATTGGTTGGGCATGGGCATCCGATTATGGACGCAGCGACGACAATGAAGAAATGTTTAATTACCTCTATGGATATTCGCCTTTGCATAACATAAATGCGGATGTAAACTACCCTGCAACCCTGGCCATAACTGCAGATCATGATGACCGTGTGGTGCCGGCACATACTTTTAAATTTATGGCTACCCTCCAGGAAAAGGACGGAGGGAAAAATCCGATGTTGGTGCGCATAGAAACAAAAGCCGGCCACGGGGCCGGAAAACCTACTTCTAAACAAATTGATGAAGCAACGGACATGTACGGCTTTATCATGTACAACCTGGATATGCACCCGGTATTCGAATAACTTAACCATTTCTTAACATTAATCCGTTCTGTGGATGAGAGAATTGAATACTCTTGCAACTCAGACTGAAAAATTGAAATATGGAAACATTCTACCTGTTTATCGTTATATTGCTCTTTATACTGGCAGCGTCGGACCTGGTTGTTGGTGTAAGTAATGATGCAGTAAATTTCTTAAATTCGGCCATTGGTTCAAAGGTCGCCCCATTTAAAATCATCATGTTGATCGCCGGGTTAGGAGTGCTGGTTGGGAGCGTGTTTTCATCCGGAATGATGGAGGTAGCCAGGAAAGGCATTTTTAATCCTGGGGAGTTTTATTTCTCTGAAATCATGTTGATCTTTTTGGCCGTTATGGTCACTGACGTCCTACTTCTTGACGCATACAACACCATCGGATTACCTACCTCGACCACAGTATCCCTCGTATTTGAATTACTTGGGGCTGCCGTTGGGATGGCAACCATAAAAATCATCATGAATGACAACATTACAAGTATTAGTCAGTTCATTAACTCATCAAAAGCCCTGGCTATCATATCAGGAATATTGGTATCGGTAGTCATTGCGTTCACTGTGGGGGCAGTGATACAGTACTTTATCAGGATTGTTTTTTCGTTTAATTATAAAAAACGAATGAAATATTTTGGATCTCTCTGGGGAGGACTCTCTTTTACTGCCCTGACCTATTTTATTTTGATAAAAGGGGTTAAAGATGCTACCTTCATCTCAGAGGCAACTATAGATTACTTTCAGAACCATACAGCCACAATACTGGTTATCAGCTTAATAGGTTGGACCCTCTTACTGCAGTTACTCCACGTATTGTTCAATCTAAACATTTTAAAGGTGATTGTCCTGGTGGGTACATTTTCGTTGGCGATGGCTTTTGCTGGTAACGACCTGGTGAATTTCGTTGGAGTACCATTGGCAGGTTACAGTTCGTGGCAGATTTTTAATGCTTCTGAAGGAGGTGTCGCGAATGATTTCCTGATGACCGGCCTTTCAGGAAAAGTATCGACTCCTATTCTATTTCTCATCGGGGCAGGTATTATCATGGTGATTACCTTGTTTACTTCAAAGAAAGCCAAAAGCGTGGTCAAGACTTCCCTTGACTTAAGTCGACAGGCAGACGGCGATGAGCGATTTAAACCCAGTTGGCTTTCTAAGGCCCTTGTCAGGTCATCGATGAATCTCAATACCAATATCCGTAAAATACTACCTGACAGCTTTGTAAACGCTATCGGGCGACAATTTGAACCAATTAAACAAAAGGAGAAAGATCCGGACGCACCAACTTTTGACCTGATCAGGGCTTCAGTTAACCTCACTGTCGCAAGCATCCTGATTGCGTTGGGAACATCACTAAAACTACCTCTGTCAACCACTTATGTAACCTTTATGGTAGCCATGGGGACTTCGTTATCGGATAAGGCCTGGGACAGGGAGAGTGCTGTTTACAGGATATCGGGCGTACTTGCCGTTATTGGTGGCTGGTTCCTGACTGCCTTTAGTGCCTTTACGGTTGCACTGATCATGGTATATTTGTTTTATTATGGCCAGGTCTACGCCATTGTCGCGATGACAGCTCTTGTAATCTATATAATCTATAAATCACACCGTTATCATAACAAATCGGAGGAAAATGCTGTTGAGGGCACGAAGGAGGTTTATGGACTGACTGATGAAAATATTGGTGAAAAAACAGTAAAGACCGTTATTAAGAACCTGAGAAAAATTTCAACAGCGATTGGTAGTATCATCACAGGAATTGAATTGGAAGACCGGAAACAATTAAAGAAAATTCAACGCGACCTCGACGCCACTACGGCCAAAACAAAATACCTGAAGGACCACATCACTGTAATTGTTGACAAACTTAAAAAGGATTCAACGGACACAGCCTACTATTTTGTTCAGGTACTCGATTATATGCGTGAGATGCTACATGCCATTTCGTACATCAACCGTCCGGCCATCGAGCACATCGAAAACAATCACAAACCCTTCAGCGAAGAACAAATTGCTGAACTAAAGAAGCTTCAGGAGGTGATTGTTAATTTTTTGAACCTGATTATACTGAGTATCGAGGGCAAAGACTACTCGAAACAAGAAGATATACAGGCCATTCTAAATCAATACCTTCACCTCATTGAGCGATACAATAAAAATCAAATTGGACGAATTAAAACGGCCTCTTCAGGAACTAAAAACAGTATCCTCTTCCTGAATATTCTCAACGAGAGCAAACACATGGCTCTGATGGGATTCAATCTATATAAGTCTCAACGCGATTTTGTTGTACTCAACAAGAAAAAGAACTAAACAAAAAAGGCCACTAATAATAAAAGTGGCCTTTTTTATTGTTTTAGACCTGAAATAAAGCGTGGTTTTCCGTTTAAATCATGTTTAAGATATACCTCCTTATAATCCCACGAATGGAGCAAAACAACCATTTCCTGTCCCATCCTCTCATTGATCTCAAAATAAATCCGACCTCCTGACCTTAGTAAACGCTTTGCCTGTTTAAGTATTCCTTCGTAAAAAAGAAGTGGAGTATCATCTGGCACAAACAAAGCGGCATGGGGCTCATAATCAAGGACGTTTGCATGCATATTATATTTCTCGCTTTGCAACACGTAAGGAGGGTTACTAATAATCACGTCCATGGGTTCCAATTCATCTATATTTTCCTGGAAAATGTCGGCTTTAAAAAAATGCACTTCCAGCCCATTCGATTTCGCATTTTGTATGGCAACAGCCAATGCTTCACTGCTTTGGTCATACCCCCAAACGGAGGCATCAGCCAGTCCCTGCTTGATAGCCAGGGCGATGCACCCACTCCCGGTGCCGATATCCAGGATTTTTAAACGGGGTGTTGTTTCAATTTGTAAGGTCCAATCTACTAACTGCTCAGTTTCAGGACGGGGAATTAATACCGCCCCGGTAACCTTCAAACTTAAATTTAGAAAGGCTACCTTTCCAATAATATATTGAACCGGAACATGGCTTTTAAGGCTTTTAACCGCAAAGTGGAGTGTTAACATTTCCGATTCCGAGAGTTTCTTCTCAGGATTTAGTAACATACCTGTTCTCGAAATGCCAAAAAAGTCTTCCGTCAACCAAAACACCATTTGGGCAGCTTCCTCTTTATTATAGATGGGCGTCAGCTCTGCGATATAATCGCTTACCAGTTGCTTTAACAAGTTGTTTTTAAATTTCATCGTGCAAAGGACTAAAATTAAACTTTATCTTGAACAAAATCGGTTAATTTCGCTTGATTAAGTATCATTATCACAAAAATATATGGATCCGCGCATCCTGCTGCTTTTCGGTCAACAAAATGAGGGAAAAACCACCAAATTGTTGGAAATATATAATGAAATCATTAAGCTGGAGATTGATTCAATGGGTTTTGTAGCACCAGGAGTTTGGCACTATGGGCAAAAAACAGGTTATCAATTATTGGAATTACCATCGCTGCTCAGTCTGCCATTGGCTTCCTTAATTGCTGATCAAAACCCGGTTCAGTACGGGAGGTTTTATTTTAATCATGCCACCATTGAGTATGGCAACCAACTGATTTTAGACGCGATAAAAACCAAACCTGCTGTGTTTTTCATCGATGAGATTGGGCGGTTTGAGCTGGAAGGCCAAATCTGGCATGATTCGTTCCAATTATTAACTCAATGTAAAAATATGACACTTATTGCAGGAGTACGTGAACAGTATTTAGCAGGGGTTAAAGAAAAATTCAAACTCCAAAAGACCAGCGATTTTCACATTTCGACCGATATGAAAATCATCATTAAATGTCTGCAAAAATCAGCATCATTGGGTAATCTGGATTAACCCGGGGGAGATAATTGTATTCAAAACTACTCACATCATCAATTGGATTGAAAAATACCCTAATTTTACATGGAAATTA
This sequence comes from Bacteroidetes bacterium GWF2_41_31, assembly GCA_001769215.1. Lineage (GTDB taxonomy): Bacteria > Bacteroidota > Bacteroidia > Bacteroidales > F082 > UBA6244. The sequence goes on along the minus strand of MEOL01000009.1, from coordinate 18,886 downwards.
AAAGGTCGTTATCCATTTATTCAATCCAGGTTTTATGAATTTTAAAGGTCTAAAAGTGAAAAAAACCACCCTTCAAACAAAATTACTTGTTTATATCCTTACACCTACCATTCTCATTTTCTCGGCAACACTTATATACATTGTTTTTAATACCAAATACATGGCCGTTGAAAAAGCAACTGCCTATGTAGATGCCACTGCACGCGAATCGGCAAACATTGTGAAGGGAAAATTGGATAGTGACATGGCATTGTTCAGAACAATAGCAACAGTATATCAAAACTATCCTCAGGCAGATATCACGCGCATCAAGTCAGATCTCGACCCCATACTTGGAAAAATATTGCTTGCAAATCCGCGCTATCTTTCGGTATGGGCGAGTTGGGAACTAAAGATTCTTGACTCGGGATATCCGCTGGAGAATGGGAGAAGAAGGATTACCTATTTGAAAGAAAATGACAGTCTGCGAATTTTTGAGGAATTGCTTGAATCAGACGGAAAATCTTCAGGCGGAGTGTATTACGACATCAAGGCCAATCCTCGTGAATTCATGACAGAACCTTATTATTTTACATATCAGGGTCGTGAAAACGTGCAAATTTTAGAAGCCAGTGCCGCAGTCCCGCTGATGATCGATCATCAGTTTTCAGGTTTGGTGGGAGTTGACATGCAGATGAATAGTTTTTACAACCTGATTGCAGACATTAAGCCATTTAAGGAAAGCTATTCGATCATGGTTTCAAATAAGGGAACCATTATTTCATGTCCCGATAAAAAATACGAAAACACTTCCATCAAGGATTTTCCGATCGCTAAATCTATTCAATTTAACATTTCCGACAGCCTGCTTACAGGCAAACCGTTTAGCTTTACCGATAATTCAAACTCTGCTAATAAAAATTACGTTTCGTTTGTCCCTTTCTATATTTATAACCTCGATTATCCCTGGTATATCGCGATCGTTGTCCCGGAAAAAATAATCCTCGAAGAAGCCAACCGAAGTGCCTTGATATCCATCTTAACCGGTGTTTTTGGCATATTGATTCTGGCCTTTTTAATTTGGTTTGTAGCCAGGAAAATCACCACCCCGCTTATTTTTACTACCAAAGAGTTAAATGTGCTGTCGACAGGTGCCATCGATCAGGTGAGAGAAATAAAATTAACAACCCGGGACGAGCTTTCCGAAATGGGCAATGCGCTCAACAAACTAACCGGGGCAATGAAAAAGAGTGCTGAATTTGCCCGGGATATTGGAAGAGGGCAATACGAATCAACTTTTATCTCTTTGGGCAAAAACGATATTCTGGGCAATGCCCTTATTCAGATGCGTTTAAACCTGATTGAGTTGCGCAGCAAAAATAACGACAACAATTGGCGCCAGGAATCCATTGTAAAAATCAGCGAGCTGCTCCAGGGAGATAAAACAGCAACAGACCTTGGAAATCAGATACTCTCAAAACTTGCCGAAATCCTAACTTTTCAGATGGGAGCACTTTTCGTTGAACAGGACGATGTTTACAAGCTCATTAGCTCCTACGCTTATTTTAGTAGAAAATCAGGAATAAGTGAGTTTAAATTGGGTGAAGGACTGGTGGGACAAGCTGCCCTGGAGATGAAAACCATAGCCTATGACCAGATTCCGGAAGACTATATTTTGATTAAATCAGGACTGGGAGAAACCAAACCTGCCCACATCCTGGTTGTTCCACTCGTTTTTCAAAACCGTTGCGTGGCTGTATTAGAATTGGCCAGTTCAGACGAAATCTCAGAAAAGAAGATGGAACTCATCCATCAGTTATCTGAAAATCTGGCCATTGGGTTCAACACGATAAGGGTAAACACGGAGATTAAAATATTGCTCTCGAAAACACAAGAGCAAGCAGAAGAACTTAGGGCGCAACAGGAAGAATTGATGGAAGCTAATAAGGTGCTGGAGGAAAAGTCATCTGCACTTCGTTCGGCGGCAGAAGAACTCCAACAACAACAGGAGGAACTCAGGGTTACAAATGAAGAACTTATCGAAAAAACTAATTACCTCGAACACCAGAAAGCCGATATCTCGGAGAAAAATCTGCAACTCGAAAACACCCGCAACGACCTTGAACGTAAAGCAGAAGAACTGGCCATAGCCAGTAAGTATAAAAGCGAGTTTTTAGCCAACATGTCGCACGAACTGCGCACACCACTCAACAGCTTACTTATTCTCTCTAACAGCCTGGCCGAAAACAGGGAAAATAACCTGACCGGTGAACAAGTGGAATCGGCCGAAATCATTTATAAAAGCGGTACCGATCTGCTCACCATGATTAACGACATCCTCGATCTGAGCAAGATAGAAGCAGGAAAAATGTCGCTCAATATTGAACCCGTAAATTTAAATGAGATTTCAACCAACATTTATAATTATTTTAAACACGTAACCCAGCAAAAAGGGCTTGAGTTTGAAATTATCATCGAACCTGGCATTCAGGAGGTCATATCAACAGACCAACAAAAAGTAGAACAGGTACTCAAAAACTTCATGTCGAATGCCATCAAGTTCACATCAAAAGGCAGTATTAAATTAGGGTTTAATAAAGTCGGGGCCGATGTTGAATTAAAAAGACCTTCACTGAATAAAAATACGACCATCGCCATATCAGTCGCTGATACCGGGATTGGTATCGCCGAAAACAAACAACGGGAGGTATTTGAGGCATTTAAACAAGCTGACGGAAGTATTTCAAGGAAATTTGGAGGAACGGGGTTAGGCCTCTCCATTTCGCGCGAACTGGCCAAACTTTTAGGAGGCGAAATCCAACTAAGCAGTACCGAAGGCGTAGGGTCGTCATTTACATTTTATATCCCGGTCACTGCCCCTGCAACCGAAGCCAATGTGCCTGCCAATGTAACCCCGGAGGCAAAAAAGAAACCTGCTCATGTAGAGCCTGAATCCTCCATTTTTGCAGATGACAGCCAAACAGCGATAAGCGAGATAGGGCCCATCAATTTCATAAAAGATGACCTGGAAAACTGGAAACCAGGAGATAAAGTGATTCTTATTGTAGAAGATGATCCTAATTTTGCCAAGATTCTTGTTCAACAATGTCACGAAAAAGGATTCAAATGCCTCGCCAGTCCAACAGGTGAATTGGGATATGAATTGGCCGTGAAAACAGCACCCATTGCCATTATTCTCGATATCAACCTTCCCGGTATTAATGGATGGAAGGTACTTGACTTACTCAAAGAAAACCAATCGACAAGGCATATTCCCGTTCACATCATGTCGGGAGAAGACGAAACCATCATGAGTTCCGGCAAAGGTGCCATCGGCTACCTGACCAAACCGGCCAAAAAAGGGGACTTAGACCTGGCATTTAATAGGATCAACGAATACGTGAGTAAAAAAGTGAGCAGTTTGTTGCTGGTTGAAGACGATGCCAATTTGCGGAAATCGATCAAAATACTGATTGGTGATAAAGATGTGAACATCACCGAAGCCACCACGGGAGAACAAGCACTGGAGCTGCTTTCGAAAAACACCTATGAATGTATGATTCTCGACCTGGGTTTGTCAGATATGAGTGGTTTTGAGTTGATCAGAAAAATAGAAGCTTCTTCCATTCAAAAAACACCCATTATCATTTATACGGGCAAGGACCTGACAAAAGAAGAAAATGAAATGCTTCAGAAGTATGCTGAAACTATTATCATTAAAGGAGTCAAGTCGGAAGAAAGACTACTGGACGAAACGGCCTTGTTTATGCACAGGGTGATCTCCGACATGCCTAAGAGTAAACAAACTATGATCCACAAGATACATAGCAAAACAGATCATTTTAAAGACAAGAAAGTACTGATTGTGGACGATGACATGCGCAACATTTTTGCATTGACAAAGGTACTTAGTGAACAGGGGATGAAAGTTACCCGAGCAGATAACGGGATCACCGCACTTGAAATTCTGGAAAAAGAAACTAATTTTGACGTCATTTTAATGGACATCATGATGCCCGAGCTTGACGGGTATCAAACAATAAAGAGAATCAGGGCAATGGGACCGCTAAAGAATATACCTGTGATTGCACTTACAGCAAAAGCCATGAAAGAGGACCGGCAAAAATGTATCGATGCAGGAGCAAGTGATTACATGGCAAAACCCCTGAATATTGAAAAATTATTGTCGTTGTTACGCGTTTGGCTGTATAAATAACCATGGACAAAAAACCAAAAATATTAATTGTCGACGACAAATTTGAAAACCTGATCGCGTTGGAAACGGTTTTGCGTGACGCCAACGTGGAGTTCATTCGTGCCCTTTCGGGAAATGAAGCTTTGGGAGCTACGCTAAAACACGAATTTGCCCTGGCCATAGTTGATGTGCAGATGCCGGAAATGGATGGCTATGAAACAGTTGAGTTGATTCATAACGACCCGAATATAACCTATTTTCCGGTGATTTTTGTTTCGGCCATATACAATGACGAACGTTATGTGATCAAGGGTATTGAGACCGGCGCCGTGGATTTTATTTCAAAACCCATTGTTCCGAAGATTTTAAAAGGGAAAGTCAAGGTTTTTCTTGATTTGTACGAACAAAAGCAATTGCTGCAAAGCTCCAACACCGAATTACAAAAAGCCAAAGAGATTGCCGAGAAAAACAATTTTTTAAAGTCCCTTTTTTTGGCCACCATGTCGCACGAAATCAGGACACCAATGAATGGCATTCTCGGTGTTACAGAATTGCTCAAGCAAACACCCCTCAACCAGGATCAATTGGATTTAATTAATATTATGTCCGTATCCGGCGAGAATTTGTTGGCCATTATCAACGATATCCTGGATATTTCAAAGATTGAATCCGGAATGATTAGCCTGGAATATGTTCAGTTTGATTTAATAAAGCTGATCACAGATTCGATAACCATTCTTAACATTAAAGCCCGGGAACAAAATGACGAACTCTTCTATTCCATTTCCAAAGATGTTCCCCTGTTTCTATTTGGCGACCCGTTGCGCTTGAAACAAATTATCATCAATCTCATCAATAATGCCATCAAGTTTACAAAAAACGGAACCGTTAAGGTGAACATACGAGTGGATGAAAGAACCAAAGACGAGGTTAAACTGCACTTCGAGATCACCGATACAGGCATAGGTATCACCAAGGAAGGATTAACCAAGCTATTCAAATCGTTCAGTCAGGTAAACCAATCTACACAACGTGAATATGGAGGTACCGGACTTGGTTTGGCTATCGCGAAAAACCTGACCGAGTTGATGAATGGTGAAATTGGTGTATCAAGCACCCCGGGAGTTGGTTCAACATTTTGGTTTACCGCCTTATTCAATATCAAAGAAAACACCACGAATTCTTCTGAAGGATTAATAGAAACTCAAAATATCCCGGAAACACAGCGAAAAATAGAAGCCGGGGATTTAAGAATACTTTTGGTGGAAGATAACATCATTAATCAAAAAGTGGCCAAGGGTATCTTGTCCAACCTCGGTCATGAAATCACCATCGCCAACAATGGCGCTTTGGGATTAGAATCATATAAAAAAAACCCGGTGGATTTAATCCTGATGGATATTCAGATGCCCGTAATGGATGGATTTACAGCTACAGGGGAGATAAGAAAATTTGAACAACAACAACACCTTCAGAAAAGCTACATTGTTGCCCTTACAGCCAATGCATTAAAGGAAGATAAAGAAAACTGTTTTGCTGTTGGCATGAATGATTTTATTACAAAACCTTTTAAAGCCGATGATATCAGCAGGGTGCTGGACCTGTTTAAATAACTACTGTTTTTTCAATTCATCCTCATATTAACATTCTTTTATTTCTTCCTTTTTCAAAAAGTTGGAATTTGCATTAGTCTAATTAACTAATTTGACTTAATTTAGCGCCCTTATTAATTACGAGGATCGGAATAATGTACATTTTCAAAAATCAACATGCATGGTTAACCAGGTTGGCCATGTCTGTCATCTTAGGTATGATATCGCTTTCGCTGATATCTCAGGAATCAAAATATCTGGGTACCGAACCCAATATCACCCACGAAGAATTATTGCAAAAAGCGGCTAAAATGGACTTTAAGAGCGATGTTTTTAAAGCCATCTACCGCGACAGCAAAAACACCTACTACGCTTTACAGACCGAAAAAATCAGTTCAAGATATGAAAAAATCAAGCTGCTGGAGAATATTTCGACCGATAAAACACTTGTAAACATCGGTGCCTCTCCCACTTCTACCTATTCACTTTTCCTTGTCAACAACTCTCTCGGGAAAAGCGAAACAGAGATTGAACAGCTTGTAAATGATTTGATTGATCAGGTGCATACCGAAGCCATGCAAATAAATGAGGAACAGCAACAACAATGGTTACTAAAAAACGATAAGTATTCAGGTAATAAATAACCCTCGTAAAAAAATATTGGTCATGAAAAAAATGCTGCTCGTGCTTGTCCTGATCATAAGCACTATAACCTATACCTATGCACAAGCCGGAATGTGTGCAGATTCCGACCCATTTTTCACAAGTAATGTATATACTTTTCCGGCTGGAGTTGAACAGGTTAGGAACAAAACGGCTCAGTTGACGAATGCCTTGGTTCCATACTAAATCAGGCCTTTTAGCATATGAAAATCGCCGAAGCAGTGTTTTTACAGATAAATATGTTCAGTTTTCCTCAACGAGATATCGACTTTATCTGCCGGGGTTCTTTCAGTAATCCTGTAACCCCATCCGTTGCACAATTAACCGATACCAATTGTTGCCCTAATACCGATAGTGTCTACATTCAATTTGCTGAGTTAAGCTTTCCAAATGCTTTCCGACCTGGTAGTTCTCTGGTGAAAAACCAGGAGTTTGGAGTTATTGGAGATGTTTCATCGTTGGCACAATATGTATTCCAGGTTTACGATCGTTGGGGATTGCTCCTCTTCGAAACAAAAAATCCACAGGAAAAATGGAATGGCACTTTCCCAGGTGGAGAGCCTGCTCCGCAAGGGATATATGTTTGGCACTCTGTTTTTACCACTTTTGAAAGTTGCTTACAGGCAGCCAAAGAAATTGAAAACAGAGGAACTGTAATGTTGCTGAGATAAAAATAAAGGATGCAACATTTTATAGAATCTCTCTCCACCGAATTAAATGTAAGTCACTGGCAGATCAACAATACCATCGAACTGCTCGATTCAGACGCCACCATTCCTTTTATTGCCCGGTACCGCAAGGAAAAAACAGGCGCGCTTACCGATGAGCAAATTATTGAAATTGATAAAAAATACAAACAACACAAAAGTCTGGTCAGTAGAAAAGAAAGTATTCTAAACTCAATGCGTGAAAGCGGCCAGTTGACCCCTGCACTGGAAGAAGCCATACAACTATCGGAATCGCTTACCTTGTTGGAAGATATTTACCTGCCCTACAAACCCAAACGACAAACCCGGGGCGTAAAAGCCATCAGCAAAGGACTTGAACCCCTGGCCCGCATGATCATGTCGGAAAATGTTTCGGATGTTCAATCTGCAGCCCAAAGGTTTGTAAACGACAAAACAGAGGTGTTTTCTACCGATGAAGCCATTAGCGGAGCCCGCGATATCATTGCCGAATGGGTGAGCGAAAAAGACTGGGTAAGGCAAAATATCCGGCGGATTTTTGAACAGGAAGCCATCCTCACTTCCAAAGTTGTTGCCAGCAAAGCCGCCGATGATGATAAATACCAAAGCTGGCACGACTGGCAGGAATTGGCCATAAAAACTCCTTCGCACCGTGCCCTGGCCATGTTCAGGGGTGAAAACGAAGGTTTTTTAAAACTCAAACTGATTCCTGATAAACAAAAAGTGATTCATTACCTGGACTCAAAACTGGTAAAAGGAGGAGGGGAAGCTTCGAAACAAAAATCAATGGCCATTGCTGATGCGGTGGGCCGCTTGTTGTTCCCTTCGCTGGAAAATGAGCTCCGCGCCTTAATCAAACAAAATGCCGATGAAACGGCCATCAGGGTTTTTTCAACCAACCTGAAGCAGTTGTTGCTCATGCCTCCTCTGGGACAGAAAAATGTGCTGGCCATCGATCCGGGGTTTCGCACGGGTTGCAAAGTAGTTTGTCTGGATAAAAACGGAAACCTGGTTCATAATGCGACCATCTATCCGCACGCGCCACAGCATGATACCGCCATGGCGGTTAAAAAAATAAAAAGTCTGGTATCGGCCTACGACATTGAGGCCATTGCCATTGGCAATGGAACGGCAGGCCGTGAAACGGCCCAACTGATCGAACACATCCGCTTTGATAAAGACATTGTAGCCGTTTCTGTAAGCGAAAATGGCGCTTCTGTATATTCGGCTTCTGCACTGGCACGGGAAGAATTTGGCCAGTATGATGTTACCGTGCGCGGTGCTGTTTCCATTGGCCGACGGCTGATAGATCCATTGGCTGAATTCGTAAAAATTGATCCCAAGGCACTCGGCGTGGGACAATATCAACACGATGTTGACCAGAAACTACTGAAAGAAAGCCTGACTTCAACAGTGGAACTCTGTGTAAACCAGGTAGGTGTTGAGCTGAATACCGCCAGCAAACAACTGCTGACCTATGTTTCGGGCCTTGGTCCAAAACTGGCAGCTCAAATTATTGAATACAGAAACCAAAAGGGTGATTTCGACAACCGTGAATCCTTGAAAAAGGTTCCCGGATTAGGACCAAAAGCCTTTCAACAGGCTGCCGGATTCCTGCGGATAAAAGAGGGTACCAATCTCCTGGACACCTCTGCCGTGCATCCCGAAAATTATGCCTTCGTCAATAAGTTAAGCTCCGACTTGAGCATTTCGATAAAAGAATTGGTTGGAAATTGGAAAATCCTCCGGTCGCTGCAACCTGAATCGCTGGTTACAGAAGAAACCGGACTTTTTACAGTAAAAGATATCCTGGCTGAACTGGAAAAACCCGGTCGTGACCCGCGGGGAGAGATTCAACCCTTTAGTTTCGATCCAAATGTGAAGCATATCAGCAGCCTGCGGGAAGGCATGGTGGTTCCGGGAATCGTTACCAATATCACCGCTTTTGGTGCTTTTGTGGATATCGGCCTGCACGAATCGGCCCTGTTGCATAAAAGTGAAATGGCTTCGGAGTTTGTCAAAAATCCATCTGATTATGTGGCCCTTAACCAACAATTAATGGTCAGGATCAAAGAGGTGGATGTGGAAAAAAAACGCATTGCCCTCAGCCTGCTTAATATTTTATAGAACCCTTACAAAACAGCACTTTTAAGCAATTAATCCGCTAATTTTGCGTTCGTAAAAAAACCAGCCATCGCATGAAGAATGTTTTCTCTACTTTAGTATTTGCTCTTTTTATCACTTATTTACCGCACGTTAATGCCCAGATCATCAAGAGTGAAGCAATTGTGGGCTTTAACCTGACCCAGGTGGAAGGAGATGAAGTAGCCGGATTTAAAAAACCCGGAATCAATCTTGGGGTGGGCGCCTTAATCCCTTTCGGGAAAAACTGGGATCTCTCATTCGAAGTTACTTACAACCAAAAAGGAGCCAGGGAGGGCGACCAATATCGCGATACCATTGACGGGCAACCCATTACAGGAGCCTACAAAGTCCGGCTAAACTACGCCGAGATTCCCGTATTGATTCATTATACCGATAAGGATTTGCTCACCATCGGAGCCGGTTTTTCTTACGGACGATTGGTGGGTGTTAAGGAATGGGAACACGGAAGACTTGTGGAAACCACCACCGTTAACAGCAATACCTACGAAAAAAGCGACTTTAACTATATCATCGATGTCAGGATTAAGCTGAAAGGCCCTTTAAAATTGTCGGCCCGTTACCAAAACAGCATGAAAAAAATTCGAACGCGCGAATTCAACAACATCACCGGAGCAACCTGGACACGCGATCAATACAACAAAGTTTTGACCTTTCGGTTGATCTATGTGTTTAACGAGAGCAAAAGCAGGGAATTGCAGAAAAATATGAGAAGTCAATAAAATGAAAACGGCACACGACTGGATTAACACACTTCAACTTCAACACCACCCGGAAGGAGGTTGGTTTAAAGAAGTTTATCGTTCCTCAGAAAACATCCCGGCCAAAGGCCTCCCCCAACGCTTTCCTGAAGCACGCTCCATGGCAACCGCTATCTACTTTTTGCTTGAGATGGATGACATTTCTGTTTTTCACCGGATTAAATCCGACGAAACCTGGCATTTTTATGATGGTGACCCCCTTGAAATTCATGTGATTGATCAAGACGGTAACTATCAACGTAATTTATTGGGTTTAAACCCGATAGAAGGTTATATGCCACAGGTAACCATTCCCCACGGTCAGTGGTTCGCTGCATGTTCGCTGGGTAAATTTACCCTGGTAGGCTGCACCGTTTCCCCTGGTTTTGATTTTCATGATTTTGAAATGGCTTCTTATACCGAACTAACGAATCAGTTCCCCCGGCACATCGAATTAATCAAACAGTTTACCAAACAATCATGAACTATACACTTGGCGAATCGCTTTTGGATATCATTTTCACCAACCTGAACGATGTGGCCGCAAAACCAGGTGGTTCGATGCTAAATACCGCCGTCTCACTTGGAAGAATGAACCTGCCGGTGATGCACATCAGCGAAATCGGGTCGAATAGGGTGGCCGGGTTGATGCTTGATTTCCTTGAAAAAAACGGGGTAAACACCGACTATATCACACAGTATAAAGGCGAAAACACCTCGGTGGCTTTGGCTTTTCTCGATCAGAAAAAAAAACCATCCTATCAGTTTGTAAATGCGTATCCAGGCGTCAGAAAACTAAAATTGCCCCCTGTGTTTCATGCCGGGGATATCCTCCTGTTTGGTTCACTTTATTCCATCTCCACTCCTATCCGAAAAGATATTTTAACTTGTATCCATGAGGCTAAAAAAGCGGGGAGTTTGTTGCTGTACGATCCCAATATCCGGCACAAACACCACCTTGAAGAACAACAAGTGGTCGGTGCTATGCTCGAAAATATTCGGTTGGCTCATATCATCAAAGCATCCGATGAAGATTGCGCCAACCTATTTGGAAGCAATTCACCGGAAATATACCTGGAGACCTTGTCTCAGATCAATGCACATGCATTGATCATATTGACCCTGGGTGCAGCCGGTGTCATGGCCCGTTTCAAAAACATGGAAGTAAAAATGGATGCCATTCAGGTTGAAGTGGTTAGTACCATAGGTGCCGGGGATGCGTTTAATGCCGGTTTGATTTTGGCCCTACAAACCTTAGAAATAAATCCTGGTAACCTGCAAGACATCAACCTCCATCAACTGAAAACAATCCTTGAAAAAGGCATCCAGACAGCTGCCACGGTGTGTTGCTCGATGGAGAATTACATTCCTGTAACTACCGGCGCCTAAAGGTAGCTTTGGCTTTATTGGTATATTCACTAAATTTATCACGCAAGTCACCCATTTCTTCTTTGATGGCTTTCTCAATGTTTGAAATATTGACCGGTGCGCCGTACATTTCGAGCTTATCGGCGATGGTGCGGGCAGCGGGAACCACAATCCACAATATAACATATACAAAAGGACTTAGTCCTGATAAGGTAGCTATCACGAAGGCCAACCGAAACCAGGTAGGGTCTACATCAAAATAGGCGCTTAACCCTGAACAAACACCGCCGATAATCCGGTGGTCCATATCACGGAAAAGCCTTTTTCGGCGGGTGTTATATATAATTCTATGATCCACATGTTCCGTTTCCTGTTCATCAAAATCAACCGGATTGCCCATGATGGCCATCATGATTTCGATGTCTTTCATCGAAAGTACCTGATGCTCTTTATTCAGTTGTTGTTGGAACAATTCCGCGATGCGCGATTCGATATCATTGATGATTTCGTCACATGCCCGACTGTTTTTAAAATGCGATTGTATCGAATCGAGGTATTGTTTTAGTTTCAGGTAAGCATCCTCCTCAACTTGAAATTGGATGCCCCGGAGGTTTAAATTAATGATCGTTTTCATCTGTTGATTTTTTTTTATTCATTATTTGGTTTACCGAACTGGTCAGTGCCAGCCAGGTATTATGTAATGTATTGAGCAAATTTTCTCCCTCCTCTGTCAACCGATAATATTTACGTGGAGGTCCCGACAATGATTCTTCCCACCTGTAGCTGAGCACACCTTCATTTTTCAATCTGGATAACAAGGGATAAATTGTGCCCTCAACCACCACCAGATCAGCATCTTTTAATGTTTTCAGTATATCCGAAGTATAGACCTCATTTCCTGAAATTACTGAAAGTATGCACATTTCGAGTACACCCTTTCGCATTTGAGTATAGTTTCTTTCTTCTTTCACGATGCAAATATAATATAAACTCATGTATTATGTTATACATAGTACTATATTTTATTAACAATTTTATTCAATTAGCCGGGTATTAAAAATTAACCATTAGTCTGGTATCGGAAAGTTGGAAGCACTATCTTTGTGAATAACTTAGAAATGCTATGCGTGTACTCATTTTAAACGGACCAAACTTAAACCTGACAGGAAAACGGGAAATAGAGCTCTATGGGAACGTGAGTTTTGATGACTATTTGGCCAAGCTTCGTGAGGAGTTCCAGGGATTGGTTATCAGCTACGCACAATCGAATGTGGAGGGTGAATTGATTAATTTATTACAGGAAGCCAACACAAGCGTGGATGCCGTTATTCTTAATGCCGGGGCCTATACCCACACCTCAATCGCTTTAGGGGATGCCGTTAAATCACTTGATATTCCTGTTATTGAAGTGCATATTAGTCCTATTTTCTCCAGGGAAACTTTCAGGCATACTTCCTTCATTGCACCTCATTGCATTGGAACGATTGCAGGTTTTGGGCTTGGATCGTATCGGTTGGCACTATTCCAATTGAGAAATAGTTCTGTCTAAAAAGGTAAAAGTACAATTTCAGCCACTTTTACCCCTCGATCCCCTAAAGGGGAAGAGGCTGAAATTCAGTTCTTTCAATTTTTATACCGGACTCATGAAATAATCAAGAAAAATGTTCCGGATTTAAATCAGTAAACTTCTTTTTCTGCCAAAGATAATGATCAAAGGCAATGTTACCACCGTATAGGCATGTAACTTTGGTTTGGAGTAGGTTCTTGCGTTTCTTTTTCAATGCCGCAAAATGCGAATAAAAATAGAAATGAGCCCTGATAACGGCTGCAAAATCCTTTACGCCTCCCTGTAATAAAAATTTAAGCGCAGCAGCCCCATCCAGAAACAAACGAGCGATAAATACTTTCATCAACCGGTTGTCAGGCAGGTTTTTGTACAAGAGCACGAAGTTGTTTCTAAAATTAAGGTAGGTTTTACGTGCCGAACTCTTAGGCAAAGTACCGCCACCGATGTGAAACACGACTGACTGGGGACAGACCATGATTTTATATCCCTTATTTTTTGCTCTCCAGCAAAAATCAATTTCTTCCATGTGAGCGAAAAAATCATCATCCAAACCACCCAAATGGTGATAAACTTCGGCGCGGACAAAGAAACACGCACCTGTTGCCCAGAACACTTCTATTGCATCATCATATTGCTGCTGATCGGTTTCCAGGTGCTGAAACAACCGGCCCCTGCAAAACGGATAGCCATACTTATCCAAAAACCCGCCACTTGCTCCGGCATATTCAAAATCCGGTTTGTTGTAATACGACCTTATTTTTGGCTGACAAGCTGCGATGGTGATATCCTGGTCCATCAGCTTAATAACCGGTTCAATCCAATTTGGAGTTACCTCTATATCAGAATTTAATAAGATATAATATTCAGCCTTTATCTGACTTAGCGCCTGATTATAGCCGGTAGAAAAACCACCGTTCGATTCATTTACAATCAGAGAAACCTGAGGAAATTTCTGTCTAAGCAGTTCAACAGAACCATCTGAAGAACAATTATCTGCCACCCAAACATCCGCTACCGGTTCACTATGCAACAACACATCGGGCAGGAATTTTTCGAGAAATCCCTTCCCATTATAATTTAGGATAACAACGGCAACTTTCTTCAATTCAGTTTATTTTTATCATTCTTCCAATGTAGCCATGTAATAGCCTCGTTTTATCCGACAAATATCGAAATAAACTACGTCGAAATCAAATGCAGTTGCAATCTTTCTGATATTCCTTAAAACAGAGGTTTCGATTCAGAAAGTAGATGCGGCGAAAACGTTCAATCCTCCGACACTACCTACTGCCAGGCTGTAAATAGTTTTGAGTCGCCCCTCCGCCATAGGTATCGGGAATCATGTCATCATCCAGGCTATAGGGATCCCATGTGCGTCGATAAATGACGGTTTGCCAGCGATAATTGTTTAATTCACCAATGGCATTGGAATGAATCAACTGAAAATCATTGGTCACCATGTCGTGTGAATAAAAAACAAACTTTTTATCATGCTGATCGCCCAGTTGATAATACTGCCATATTTCATAGGGATAGGCAGCCGGTTCGTTGTAGTTTTCCGACTTGACATTGGGGGGGCCATATTGCAAATATACCCGTCCCCTATCGGTTTCATAGCCGGGCAAGGCAACCGATTTAAAATTATGATTTGCCTGATCCACCAGAACCAAATATTCCTGCCAGGCAAGTTCCGGGTTTATTTCATTTCTTTGAATCCAGAAATTTAAAAAATATTTCTGCATGGTAGCCACATCTGCCGTGTTCAACTGCGTTTTGGTATATTGTTGCTCCAATTGCGTGGAAATGGGGTTCAGGTATTTGATGTATTGAACCAACGTGTCACGATTGGTGATTCGTCCGGCAAACGAATTTTCGGTACTGAGCACCATTAAGCTATTCAGGTTAAATTCCAGGTTGGCGTTGTGCCGCTGAAAAAACAACTCTTTCTGTGTCAACAACGTATTATTTCGATCGCGTGCCTCAACCACCAGCAGATAGTTCCCGCTGGGTAATTGCGAAATATCAAACGATGACATGACCACATTCACAGCCTCAGATTTGGTTTTTTTCATTTTGTAATACTCATCCATCTTTTTGTCCACCTCGAAAGGCCTGATGTAATAGCTCAATAAATAGGGCTGATCGCCCAACACTGCCAGGCTATGATACAGCTCCAGGTAAAACGACAATTGGTTTTCCTCTTGCGGGAAATAATTAAACACGAAGGGAGTGAGCGTATAGCCATTTTTCAGCATAGGTCCCGAGCCACCTTGCTTAAACGAACTCAGCAATTCAATATCAGAAAACTGCATTTGCCCGGTTGGAAAATCCACTTCAATTTCAACCATACTCGAAAGGGTATCGGCAGGTTTCAAATGATCGATCAGGGTCAGGAGCATTTTGTATTTTCCTTCCGGTAATGGATAACGTTGAACATCAATCATATTCGTCTGATTGATGGTGTCTTTGGTTTCAGGACTAAACAAATTGTATTTGGCAAAATCGACAATGGAATCATTCATGGTAAAAATGACTTGTATGTTAATTTGCCCTTGCCAGTTTCCGTTAGGCAATTGCTGATACTGAATGCTTTGCCCATCCACATTCAAATAGGTTTCAAGGTAGGGATTGTTGTCGGGCGTATTAAATGCCGCGTAATTCAGGTAAGCTCTTACGTTTTGGCCGGATATCGATCCAAAAAGCAGGGCAAGTGCCAGTGATAAGAGTAATTTTGTTTTCATGGTTGCGATTTTTTTACCTTACAAAGGTAGATTAAATGACTGATTATGTCAATATACCAAACATTAGACTATCTGATTTGTTGAAAAGTTGTGTGTTGGGAAAGGAATTTTTATTTGAGGTGAAACCAGGACGTGAATGAGTGTAATTTAATTAAATAACTACCAAAAGGAACTACATCAACTGTACCCATACAATATAACCAGCGACCAATGTCGCTATGCAGCTGTTGAGATTCAGGTTGAAAAAAGACACAGATACTTGAGAAAACACAACGAGCCATGCAAAGAATGTGACAAAAGAGTATTTGCATTACCCGAAAATATTTTTACTTTTACGTTTTATTGAAATCCATTCTATATGACCGCTGCCTGCTCCGGAAAACCATACTCACATGCGTCCAATCAGTTAAACACGTTTAGCGGGGTAAGTTGCAATGGCCTGGGCGAGAACGGGAAGAATCTTTTGCACCATGCTAAACGCAATAAACCATATAAAACCATCATCCGCATGAAACACAACGCATTGATACCATGTGCAACCAGAAAATTGCCGGAGTCGCCCCAAAGTGGAAATAAGTGCAATAGTATTGTAGTTAGCACGTAGTTAGCACCAATTACTGAATCGAATCCTGCATGAACACATTACAAAAAATATAAAAAGAAAAAAAATGAAAACATTATTACTTATTGTCTCCGTATTATTAGGTTATTACGCAATGGCTCAAGACTTAAATTTATCGGTTTATGACCATCATAATAATCTGTTAAATATTAACAATTTAAGAGAAGACATAGTATTAAATGATAGTATTTACAAATATGAGTTGAATTCCTCATCTTGGCTTCTGGACAGTAAAGATTATTTGTATTATAATGACAACGGGAAAATAACAGAACGATCATTCTATAGTATAAATGATCAATATGAATGGGAGCTTAAAAGAAAGTTTTTTTACATATATGATGACGTTGGGCATTGGATTGAATTTTTGGACCAAAAGATTAACCCATATACTTTAGAATTTGAGAATTACAGTTATCATTATCATTTCTTTAATGGCAATGATTTACTAGTTAAAGATACTGTGCTTGTATGGGATAACATTGCTGAGAATTGGGTAAATGACATGGCAGGAATTTTATCTTATAATAATGAAGAACAATTAACTAGTATTAGTTGGAACGACTGGGATTCAGACTTAATGGTTTGGAAACAGTCAAGTCTTCAATTATATAATTATAACACAAACCTAGAGCTTTCTGAATACATATTTCAAACTTGGGATACTACCTCAAATTCCTGGACAAATTATAGTAGACGAACATATACATATAACGAAAATGGAAACTTAAAAGGTGAACTTTGGAGTAATTGGAATAATCTTGATACAAGCTGGGTGAATTTTCGTATTCATTATAATGAATATGATAGCTCTTACTTCTTAATTAATACAATATCTGACAATTGGCTTGCAAATGAAAACAAGTGGATTCATGGTAGTCGGGAAATAATCGCAAATGATGAACATGGAAATATCGAGAATATTTTAATACAGGAGTGGGTTGATAATGATAGTGTTTGGTATGATGTATATAACCATGAATACTATAATTCCATGCATCAGACTCCTTCAACCGTAATTGACACAGAGACCCCCATTATTGAACTATATCCAAACCCAACAAAAGACATAATCTATATTACTAATAAATCGGATAATGAATATTATATAGAATTAATAAACACAAGTGGAAAAATAATGTGTAAAAGAGAGCTAGATAGTAATCAAGAAGTAATTGATTTGTCAAACATGAATTGTGGTCTATATTATTTATCCTTCTATTTGAATGGTGAAAGGAAATTTACAAGAAAATTAGTGAAAAAATAACTGGTGCTAACAATGCATAATACTTTATGGCGGGTTAAGTTATGAAAATGAATATTTTAGTTTCAAATATAAATCACAGTGGCAAGAAAGATTTGTCTTTCAAAGTACGCCACAAAGCATATGCTTCCCGTTAAAATGAAACTGCAAGAAATAACGTTTAGTAGACCAGTCAAGGTGTTTCAAGTTTTTCGCAACATAAATGTTTATGGTAAGACGAAAAAATCTTATGACGACAGGAAAGATATAATGTCTTGGAGTGAAATTCATTCAAAAGGAGGTCACATTCTAGAGAATGAACTTTATCTCCCCATGCAAATACTTAAAAACCCTGACTTAAAAACTTGCGACTTAATAACCATAGAAGATGATAATCAACCTCAGGCTTTTACTGCAGCTAACTTAAGATTTACAAAAATTATTGGTTCGAATTCTACACCTGACTATAATCATTGTTTCCATTTGACACGATCTAATAAACTCGACATTTTTGAAATTAGAGTAGGAGTACATATCGAGATTCATCTTCTTTATGGATACTTTGAAGTCGGTATTCCTAAAAGATTGAACTTCAAACTATGTGATATAAAAATGAATAAACCTGTTGAAATAAAAATCAACGGAAAGACTGACTTCTCATTGTCATCCAGACGAGCAAGAGTGTTCAAAGAACAAGATTATATCATTGAATATATTGGCGATTTTGACAAATGTAAAATCTTAAAAGAACCATATGAGCCGACTTTAAAACAAGTACCAACTAATAGAAAAGTAATTGATTTAATGAAACCTCTATGGTAAAAAAAACGTTGCCCAACAAAGCTGCATATACTTTATGGCGGGTTACGTTATGAAAATGAATATTTTAGTTCCAAATATAAATCTACGTGGGCAGAAAGATTTATCTTTTGAAGTCCGCCACAAAGCATATGCTTCCCCACAATTGCAGAAAAAAAACACTTCGCTTACAGAATAAATTCTTTTTGATTACATTTGAAACATGAATAATATTGAAAACAAAATAATATCGCAGATAAAGAGAATTGTCAGAGAGCAAGAGCCTTCTGCTAAAATATATTTGTATGGTTCAAGGTCCAAGGGAACAGCGAGAAGTGACTCGGACTGGGACTTATTGATTTTACTCAATAGGGAAAGAATATCTTATGAAGTTGAACAAGGAATAGCTTCCCCACTTTATGACCTTGAATTCGATATCGGTGAAGTCATTAGTCCTATGATTTACAGTGAAAAGGAATGGAATTCGAAATACAGATTCACCCCTTTTTATAAAAATGTGATGCGTGAA
>MEOL01000008.1 GCA_001769215.1 Bacteroidetes bacterium GWF2_41_31 | reverse complement strand
CCGGTTTTTACATCTGCCTGGTAAAGGATGGTTTTGGTTGCGACACCACTTTTATTGTCGAAGTGGAACACCGGGTTTCGCAAATCATCGAAGCCATTGCCGGAAACGGGTACACCTGCATCGGCAATGCCACCACCTGCCCATTGCTGATCAACAACTTTATGGAAGTAGATAGTTTTCATGTGACTTTGGTTTACGACCCTGCTATGGTGGAATGTACCGGGTATTTTCAGATACATCCTGAATTGGAACCCGGTTTTCAGGCCAGCCTGTTTCCCGATTTGGGCGAAATCAACCTGAGTTGGAAAGGTGAACAACCTCTTAGTCTGCCCGACACCACCATGGTGACGCTGGTGTTTACAGCCTGGGGCGAAGGAAATCCCCAGTTAAGTTGGCTCAACGACCAGGGACAAAGTCGGTTTTTTGATACATCGGGAAATGAAATCAATGCCCAACTGCAGCCCGGAAACATCAGGGTGTTTTCACGACCTAAAATACTGCCGACAGGTATCCAATCAGTTTGTGCAGGAGAATCATTGAGGATTTCCCCCTTCGTTATTGGCGGAACGGGTGAATTAAAATATGATTGGATCGATCCTAATGGAAATACAACCTCAAATGATCTCCTTTGGATTGACAACATGACAACGCAACAGGCAGGAAATTATTCAATCACCGTTACCGACACCATTGATTGTCAGGATACGGATACCGTGTTGGTCATCGTTGGCACGGGGCCGTCCATCGCCTTTTCGGGTTACGACACCCTGTTTGTGGAACAGGGGTACATTCTGGATGCCGGAAACACGGCCCAAAGTTATTGGTGGAACACCGGCGATACCACCGCACAAATCACCATCGACAGCATCGGTCAATACCTTGTGTTGGCCACTTCATTCGAGAACTGCAAATCGGCCGATTCGGTGTACATCCTCTGGGCTGGGAAGTCGTTCTTCATACCCAATGCCTTTACGCCCAATGGCGATGGGCTGAACGATGTGTTTGGCGTTATTCCGCGGCTGGATTATGTCAACCGGTTTCATATCAGCATCTACAACCGCTGGGGACAAATGATCTTCAACACCTCCGACCTGAACCAGGGCTGGGACGGCACTTTCAAAGGTGAAGCCTGTCAGGCAGGGGTTTATGTATACCGGATTGTGTACCAGGATTTTGGCATGGGCACACAGGAAACCAAAGTGATGGAGGGAACGGTGGTGCTGGTGAGGTAGGAAGGAAGGATTTGTTTAGGTGTTTATGTGTTAAAATGTTTTGTGTTAGGAATCTCAAAAAAGTCCCGATGGCCATCGGGATCGGCACGACCGATATTGTAAGCCTGGATTTTAATCCAGATAGTAGAAGGCACGGTGGTGCCGGTGAGGTAAGTATTAGAACACGGGTGACACGGGTTGAGCGGATGGACACGGATTTTTCACAGTAATCACATCAAAAAATACACAAAGCAACACCCAAATTATCAAAGGTTTCTATTATTCCGAGTTAAAAGACACCCGGAAAAAGGGGTGTTGGGTCTCAAAATAACAGGGCAATTTTTTAGAGTGTATAGGGTTTATGGTGAAAGAGTTGTTTTTGCCTGTTTATTATATAATGGCAGGCATCGTGTAGTCAGACTACTCGTGATGCTCATATTCATCCTGATTCAAGAAAAAATTCCCCAGAAACAGACCCATCTACCTCATCGCCACTGCTTCGATTTCCACCAAAGCACCCAATGGCAGTCCTTTAACCGCAAAAGCCGCTCTTGCAGGTGGTTGGGTTGGAAAATAAGTCCCATAAACCTCATTCATCGCCCCAAAAAGTGACATATCACTCAGGTAAATGGTGCATTTTAATATTTTGGATAAATCGTTTCCAAAATTGGCCGCGTTAACAATCGCCCGAATATTTTCCATCACTTGCCGGGTTTGCTCTGCAATACTACCTTCCACAATTTTTCCGGTAGCGGGATCAATGGGCACCTGACCCGAAATAAACAACATGCCATTATTTTCAATGGCCTGGCTATAAGGACCAATGGGCGCCGGAGCGTTGTTGGTAAAAATAACTCTCTTCATGATATTTTTGATATTAATAAGAATTCGCAATGGGTCTCAAAGGTATAAAAACTAACTAAATGCTGAATTTACATCGTTGAAATAAGCGCTTCACACTCCACATTGCCAGAAACCTTAATTTCCATGAGATGATAAAGAAGTTGTTGTTTCGGGAAGATCGTTTGACAAACTAACGGGTTTGTCCTACTTTTGCAGGCTCATTAAAAATCGACCCATGATACAGAAATGTTTATTCGCTTTGCTGATCGTTATTGGCCTTCAAGGTTATAGCCAATCCATTAACAAAGTAATTATCGACCCCCAGATAAACAAAGAGGTAATGATTGGTTATTGTAACCAAAACGGTTTTGAAAAGGGCGTTTTTGCCGATTTTTTCAACCCGGGCTTTGAAAAATATAATCCATCAAATAAATACATTGAGCGACTTAGGCCTATGATTGGCGAGGTTGAGTTCACTGTGGTGCTGGGTACCTGGTGCAGCGACAGCCAGTTGCAAGTTCCTCATTTTTTTAAAGTACTCAAAGAGGCCGGGTACAGCGATAAAAGAGTGAAAGCCATTGGGGTTGATCGAAGTAAGTCCGCTATTTTGGTGGATATAAAAGATTTGAATATCGAGCGGGTACCTACCTTTATTGTGTATAAAAATGGAGTAGAGATCGGCCGTATCATCGAAACTCCTGAAAAGTCGATAGAAAAGGACTTGTGGAAGATCATTTCAAATTACCTTTAATGCAAAATCATTGACCATGCTTGTATTTAAAACGATTGATGAAACCCGCAAGTTTGTGAGCCAGGCCCGGGAACTGGATCAAACCATAGGTTTTGTGCCTACCATGGGCGCTTTGCACCCCGGCCATTTAGAGTTGATGCGCCGGGCAAAAAAAGAAAACGACCTGCTGGTGGTTAGTATTTTTGTGAACCCCATCCAGTTTAATAACGCGACGGATTTGAAGAAATACCCGCGTGTGCTGTTCAAGGATCTGGAGATGCTGAAAACCATCGATTGTGATGCTGTTTTTGTCCCATCAGTTAAAGAAATGTACCCTGAACCCATCAACAAAACATTTGATTTTGGCCTCCTGGAAAAGGTGATGGAAGGAGCTTTTCGTCCCGGTCATTTTAACGGAGTAGCCATTGTGGTTGAAAAACTCTTTGAAATAGTGGAGCCTCACAAAGCCTATTTTGGTGAAAAAGATTTTCAACAGTTGGCCATCATTAAAAAACTGGTGGAGATGGAGAGAATTCCTGTTGAGATCATTCCGTGTGCCATTGTACGCGAAAACGACGGACTCGCCATGAGTTCGCGCAACGTCAGGCTTTCGCCCGAAGAAAGAGCAATAGCCCCTCGCATTTTCAAAGTATTGAAGGAGGTAGCCGGCAGGGCAAGCGAGATGGATCCGGTATTGCTACAGCAGTGGGGGATGAAACAACTGCAAGCCGAGGAGGCTTTTGATGTGGAATACTTTCAAATTGCTGAAGACGTCACCTTACAAACTATTGTCAACTGGCAAATTGGACAAGATGCACTGGCCTTTGTGGCTTTAAAGCTTGGCCAGGTGAGATTAATAGACAACATTCGAATTAATTCATAATTTCGCGGTAGGTTATCCACTCAAATTGCTCGTCTGTTCATGAACATCAATATACTAAAATCAAAAATTCACAGAGCTACCATTACCATGGCAAACCTGAATTATATAGGTAGCATTGCCATCGACGAAGACCTCATGGAAGCGGCTAACCTGATTGAAAACGAGAAGGTTGAAATTTTCAATATTAACAACGGGGAGCGTTTGGCCACTTACGTGATAAAAGGCACACGTGGATCTGGTATCATTTCCCTTAATGGTGCAGCTGCCCGAAAAGCGATGGCTGGCGATTTAATTATAATTGTATCGTATGCCACCATGGATTTTGAAGAAGCAAAAAAATTTAAACCTTCCATCGTTTTCCCTGATAGTAATAACCAAATAAAATAATTTTTTTGCCAACAATTCTACGAAAAAGAAGCTTAAACCTAACTCAATACCTCTTCTTTCTTGGTTTTGGGATATTTCTGCTGTGGTTGTGTTTTCGTAAACTGGACATGGCTGAAGTGTGGATCGATATCCTGTCGGCTCATTACAGCTGGTTGGTTCTCTCCCTTTTGGTCGCACTAACTTCTCATATTTTTAGGGCTTTGAGGTGGAACTTATTGATCAATTCCATGGGTTATAAAACCCGTCTCTCGACCACTTTTTTTTCAGTAATGGTGGGCTATATGGCCAATACCGCAGTTCCAAGGATGGGAGAATTTATGCGCTGTGGCGTGTTGTCGAAAAAAGAAAAAATTCCATTTAATGCTTTGTTTGGAACGGTGATTTCTGAAAGACTTTTTGATTTAATAGTATTGGCTTTTATTATCGTATTGGTAGTGATTTTTCAGTTCGATCTGTTGGAGGGATTATTGAACAAAATGTTTGGTGGCATGCAGGATACCTTATTTTCCGACATGACACTCCTTTTCATATTTGTACTGGCTTTGTCTGTTTTTTTTGGCCTCGTGGTTTTCTTGATTAGACGTTATAAACCAACCATACAAAAGCTCATTATTTACCGGAAAACACGAACTTTTCTTATTGGATTGATCGAAGGTATTAAAACCATCATCCACCTGAAAGAAAAGCTGTTATTTCTTCTTTATACTTTTGTCATCTGGCTGGCTTATGCCTTGATGGTGTATCTGCCCGTTTTTATGTTCCCCGAGACCAGCCACCTCGATTTTATTGATGCCATGACATTAATGTCTATTGGAAGTTTGGGCATAGTAGCTCCGGTGCCGGGTGGAATAGGAGCTTATCATTTTATTATAAAATCCATTCTTTTTGAACTTTATCACATAAATAGTTCCATTGCCGGATCGTTTGCGGCCATTACACATGCAGGTCAGACCTTGTTGAACGTGCTTGTGGGGGCTTTCTCCTATTTTTCTCTCACCATTCTTTCCAAAACACAAAAACCTCTCAATGAACAAAACTGAACTCATTTCCAATAAAATAATGAACATCGAAACCCTTTCCAAAGCCTTGGCAGTATGGGAATTAAGAAGTAAGAAAATCGTTTTCACCAATGGTTGTTTCGACTTGCTCCATCTGGGTCACATCGATTACCTAAGTAAGGCTAAAGATTTGGGCGACATTTTAATAGTGGGCGTCAATACAGATAATTCGGTAAAACGTCTCAATAAAGGAGAAAACCGCCCTATCACCAATGAACTGTCGCGTGCCTCCATTATTGCTTCACTATTTTTTGTGGATGCGGTGGTTTTGTTTGATGAAGAGACCCCCCATGAACTGATTAAAATCGTTCAGCCGGACGTGTTGGTAAAAGGCAGCGATTACAAACCTGAAGACATCGTGGGATATGATGTTGTGATGGCCAAAAAAGGGGAAATACAAACCATTGACTTCCTTGAAGGGTATTCTACCACTGCCATAGAACAGAAAATCAGGGGAAGCCTGATCAACTAAAAGTTATTCTTCGTTAAACTGCAAATTGGTTTTTAAGCCCAATGCCAGGGTATCCGATTCGATTATATCCCAGAAATGTACCGAGCCGGGGCCTTTGTCTTTGTTGGTGAGCACGATCAGGGTTTTGTGGTGCCGCATATCACGAATAAAAAAAGTACGGAATCCTTTCCACCACCCAAAATGATAAACCACACTGTCCATGCCGCTTTTTATCCGCCATCCAAAGCCATAATTGTCCTTTCGTCTCGAGTGCCTCGGGCTGCCTGGTGAAAAGGCCAATTTTAACAGGGAATCAGGTACCAGTGTGCCCTGGTCGAGCGCTTGGTCGAATTTGTACAGGTCTTCGACGGTAGAATACACATTTTTATCGCCCATCACACCGTTCAGGTAGTCGTTCTCCATTTCGCGCCAACGTCTTCCCCGGTGATAGAATCCAGATATCCCTTTTCCAATATATTCAGACATGATTGAATCCCCACGCATGTTATGAACAAAAGAATTTGTCATCCCCAACGGTTTAAATATCCGCTCCTGAACAAAATCATCAAAATGCTGACCTGAGACGACTTCGACAATTTTAGCCAAAAGGGCATAGTTTAAATTGCAATAATGAAAGCCATTGTTAGGTTTGAAATACACCTCAGGATGATACTTGATCAATAAAGCCATCATATCATCATTATCCATGGGTACATGCTTATTCTCCCACTTGTCATGCGACAAAGTCATGTATCGGGGAAGTCCTGAACGGTGTGTCATTAACATTCGCGGAGTGATTCCTTCATAAGGAAAGTTGGGCAGATAGGCTCTGATATCCTGATCAAAATTTACTTTGCCTTCGTTGTTTAGGATCAGAATGGCCATGGAGGTGAACATTTTTGATACCGAGGCTAGTTGAAAAGCGCCATCAACGGCCAACTCACCCTTGTTCCTCATGACATCAGCAAAACCATAAGCTTTCTTTAGAATAACATGTCCTTTTTCTGCATATAGGACGGTGCCATTAAATCCGGTGACACGCATCAATCGCTCGAACGTTTTATCAAGTTCGTCCCTTTTTTTTTCGATAACGAGACTATCAAGATAAATGATGGAGGGCGTTTTTAATTTTGGGCTCACCTTTGAAACCTTATCTTCAATGGGTTCCTGTTGTCCACACGACACCATTAAAAAAACCAGGAAAACCAAATAAATAAAGCCAGGTATAAAGGACGTATTTTTCTTCATTGGCCGCAAAATTAGTAAAACTAACCACAGGCTCTTTCAGTTGTAATCTCCATTTTTAAAATAAAAATATCCACATTCGGATAATGCTAAAAGTGGAATTGAAAATACCTTTAACTAAGAAACTAACCTTCAATTCATTGTTTTTAGCGGCATATGTTTTGCACTAAAGAAAAAAAATATTTATGTTGACTTCCTTAGCCTTTGGTTATTTCTTAAGTGCGGTTGCTGTTTCCTTGATCTCATTCGGAAGGCGTATCAGCTTTACAAATGCATTGACAATCAGTATTTTTCTTACTCCGATAATTGGGTTGATAACAGTTTTGAATATCGGTCGTTCTCTCAGGGTTTCCCGGTATATTACCAAATATCAGTGCCCTCAATGTAAAAAAGAATTTACTGAACCTCATTTTATTTGTCCGCAATGTGAGGAGAAAAAGCTTCAAATTGACCTTCATCAAATCAAGCACCTGCAAATTACCTGAGGCTATCCACCAATCATCAATTCCGAACCACGCATCCTATTGAGTTCTTCCTGACAATTTTTGCAAAAACAATTCTTTTTCTGATCAAGATCCTCCACATAGGTGCTCGAACGCATGACGCAGTTCGGATACGGACAATGGATCAGGCCAAATGTATGCCCCAGCTCATGAATAATTACTTTCCTGAAACGATCAATCAGCAATGGATTGTTCTGTTCCAGACCGTACAGCTCATTCTTCAGACGGAAAAGTGAGGCTATTCCTGTATTCCCATTTAAAAAGGCCTGCCCGAAAATATAGGTCAGAATGGGAATAAACAAGTCCACTCTGAACAATCCAATTGACTTTATGGAATCAGGTGGTGATATTTCTAATACTTCTTTTAGTATTCCATTGGCATCATACTGTCGGCGCCCGGGATGGTAGTAGCAGCTTAAGTCAAAGCTGTATAATTGTTGAATCACAGGATAATGAAATTCGCGTGTTATATCTTCAGAAATCACCCTGAGAACATTTTTCTCAAAATGACCGCCCGAAATGATGGTGATATACTCCTTTTCCAATCTAAAGTCCTGTTTAAAAGGTTGAAGTCAGCTTTGCTGAGGTTGTCTGGCAAGTGTTTAAATGAACCATGAAAAGTACATTATTCATCTAATTTCAGATCGTATTTTTTAATCTTGTTATATAGCGTCACCCTGTCGACATTTAGGGCTTTTGCCGAACGCGAGATGTTCCACCCGTATTTATTCAGGATCATTGCGATGTGCTTTTTTTCCAGGTCATCTAAACTTTCGATGGAACTGTTGGCAACTTCCTTGCCCATCGGGAGATCTTTTAGCCTGATTTCCTTTCCATTGCCAATTACGATGGCACGTTCGATCATGTTTTCTAATTCGCGCACATTACCGGGGAATTCAAACTCTTCGAGATGCTTCAGGGCTGCCGGCTCTATGGAAATTAAATCCCTGCTCATGGAGGTACAGTATTTCTTAATAAAATGATTTACCAGCCGGGGGATATCTTCTATTCTTTCGCGCAAAGGCGGGATTTTAATATTCACCACGTTAAGTCGATAATATAGGTCCTCACGAAAAGTGCCATTTTTTACCATGCTTTTCAAATCTCTGTTGGTGGCACAAATCACCCTGAAGTCGGAGGATATTTCTTTGTTGCCTCCCACCCGAACAAAGGTCTTCGATTCCAGTACCCGAAGCAATTCAATCTGCATCTTCGGCGAAATAGTGGCAATTTCATCCAGAAATATAGTTCCTCCATCGGCCATTTCGAACCTTCCCTTCCGGTTGAACGTAGCACCGGTAAAGGCACCTTTCTCATGGCCAAAAAGCTCACTTTCGAGCAAGCTTTCGGTCAGAGCACCACAATGAACACTAATCAATGGAAAGTATTTTCTCGACGAATTGGCATGTATTGCCCTGGCAATTAATTCCTTTCCGGTACCGCTTTCGCCGGTAATGATAACGGATGAATTTGATTGGGCCACGCTTTCCACCTCCTTTAGCACCTTACCCAATGCCTCGCTTTCCCCGATGAGGTCTTCCACATCGACCAGGGAAGAAATCTTGTTTTTAAGATTTTCGTTTTCAGCTCTCAGGACAATCTGGGTGGTTGCATTGCGTATCAGGTGCGACAAATCATCGGGGTCGAAGGGCTTGGTAACATAGTCATAAGCGCCATTTTTCAGGGCTTGTACGGCCGTGTCGACCGAAGCAAAAGCCGTCATGACAATGAAGATGGGTTCTTTGTTTAGTGTTTTTATTCGCTTGTGCATTTCCAGTCCATCCATACCTGGCATTTTTATGTCGGCGAGGATGATATCAAAATCTTTTACTTCGAGCATCGACAGGGCTTTCTTTGCGCTCTCGGCACACTCAACGGCGTAACCATCATCAATAAACCAGTTATACAGGGAATCTCTGACAGATTCTTCATCATCGACGATTAAGATGGAAATTTTTTTTGCCATTTTACTATATTTTAAATCCTGCTAAGCGGGAAAATGATGGATATGGTGGTTCCTTTTCCAATTTCCGAGTCTACTGATATCTTTCCTTTATGATTTTCAATAATCCCATGTACAATGGCCAATCCAAGACCTATTCCACTCACATCGCGTTTGGTAGAGAAAAAAGGTTCAAAAATATGGGAGAGGTCTTCGGGCGCAATTCCGGATCCATTATCCGATATATCAAGCCTGACGCTGTCCTCATCAGGATTGGATGTTCTGACATAAATTTCACCCTGTTGCTCAATAGCTTCTGAAGCATTCACCAGAATGGCAACACAGGCTTGCTTTATCTGATTCGGGCTACAAAATATTTGATCTGATTTCGCTTTAAAATCGGTTAAAAAATTGATATCCGCAATCTTGATGGAATGGGTCATTAAGGCATAAGTTGCATCCAATAGCGGATGCAGGTGTGCTACTTCAAAATCATCCTGATCTTTTCTTGAGAAATCAAGCAAACCCTTCACAATATCACCACAGCGCTTGGTTTCCGTTTCAATAAGTTTGAGGTGCTTTAAAATGGAGTCTTTCTTTGCATGAGTAAACTCAGAATTGTTTAATTGTTTATATATCAATTTTGTATAAACAAGAATCCCTGATAATGGATTGTTAATTTCGTGTGCCACCGAAGAGGACAATTTGCCCAGCGAAGCAATTCTTTCTACGTGGATAAGTTCATTTTGCGCTTCAGACAGTTCTTCTGTTTTTCTTTGTACTTTGTACTCCAATTGCTGCGACCAGTTTTGTAATTCGTGAGTGGCCGTATCGATATTATCGAGCATATTATTAAAAGCGAGTGAAACCATTCTCAAGTCATCCAACAGGTCGGGTTTAATATCCAGCCGGATGCTGTTGTCCCCTTTCGACACCGCTTCGCTTGCACGAATGATTGAATTGAGCGGATTCTTAATCTTTTTCCAGGTGAAAATAATCAGAAAGGTCATCAGCAGCGCTGTGATTAAACTTACCAGGAGCAGGAAATCGGCAGAAGACTTGTCTTCAAACGAATCAATCTTATCCAGGGGTAATTTAATAATTAGTGACCCCAATACTTCATCCTTTTCATCGTGCGCATGACAATCGGCTGTATAGCATGATTTTTCATTCAGTATGGGCTTGCGGATCAACAAATACCTGCTACTGTTATCATCTTGTGTAATTCCGCAATCAGGCATGTCACCAACAATGCGATACGATTTTTCCTTTGATGGGAACATGGTTCCAAAATCAGCATGACAGGCACCACAATCCGGGTTACCGGGACCTTCTTTTTCGGTAGATATGGTAGTAAATGCAAGGCTGTCGCGGTCATCATACATGTTTACTTCGTCGATACCCGACATGGTACTGATAATATTCAGGGTTCGCTGAAGCATGCCTTTGTCGTTCTCAAGCATGGAATAATACAATGACCCTTCAACAATGGAACTTACATTGTCTCCATTTTGACGTATAGTGGTATTGATAAAATTAATGTAAACCGACCTAAAGATGATGTTAAACAAAACATAAAGAACCAATATTGATATAACTATAATAAACATGACACGGCCATAGATAGAAGATATGAACCTGATATATCTCCTGATGAACTCATTGTCGAGCATTTTACTAATTAACTTTTTTGATATTCCTGCCATTTTTAAAGTGTATTATTCAAGCTGAAATGCCATGGTCTCTATCGAAATCGTAAAGGAGGAATCCCTTTGGAAACCTCCTTACAAATTATTTTATCAAGTTCAAATTTCACCATGAACCCCTCACCGTAAGAGGTCGAAATTTACGAAAAAAGATTCAATCCACGACACCTGATTCCGTATTTTCAACTTACCTTATCAAGAAAATGTTCCTGGAAATCATGCCATACTTCAGCCGGCATACCGGATAGTGGATTGTCAGCTAATTCACCTCCTTCCTGCAGGATGACCATGGCTGTTTCCGGAGAGTATTTGTTCAACGACATGGCAATAAAATCCTTGAACCTTAGCAGTTCTGTTTTAAACCAAAGGGTGGCTTCGTTTGCCAGAAAATAAGAATTGGTTTCCTCGGTCCATTTCTCCGGCTTGATTTTGTAGATCCAACCTCCCCCGTATGGGTCATCGTTAAGTGCACCGACACCTTCGCGGAGTGATTTGTTTACGCCCTGGATCTCACCAGAAATGGGTGATTTTATCAGGAGGTGTCCTCCATTTTGTGCAATTTCGGCAATTCGTTCGCCTTTCCTGACTTTATCTCCCGGTACTTTAAGGTTATTTACATGAACCTGCCCGGTGATATGTAAAAGAAGGTCGTCCAGTCCTACACTTGCGACCCCCGACTTTTCCAGAAATGTCCACGTATGGTTCCTGCTATAAAATAATCCTTGCGGTACTTTCAGGATATTGGAGGTGAGTACTCCAAGCGTCGACATGACCTTTGCCCTCACAGTTAAAGGCTTGTTTAGCGATCGCCAGAAGGGGATCAGCAGCAAAAGAAACCCAATGATAACAAGGTACTCAATTCCCTTTGTATCAAAAATATTGATGTAAGTAAACCCGTCCATAATATGAATTCTTAAAGTTTAGATGATTGTTTTTTTACCCACGATGGCGAATCTCTCAACACTGGTAAGCGGGTAACTATCCAGCGGAATATCCAGATTTCTACAAACAGGACGGTAAGCGTTACCACAATTTCCATCCATGAAGGAAAGTAGTGAACGGCAGCATCCCAACGGAAACCTACGACAGTTACATTAAGCCGGTTAATAATGACACCTATCATGGTAATAAGTGCTGCCAATTTAATGAGAAATATATTTTGTTTTCGGTAGCTATAGAAAAACAGTCCCATGGGGAGCAATACAAACCCAATCATTTCAGTAAGATACCAATATCCCATCGGGCTGTTAAGCAAATCCCAGTGTTTGCCGTGCACAAATGTAAGTACCTGGAGGAAGAAGTAAATAAATAAAGTAACGGTACATATTTTCGACAACCCATGGAGTATACCGTCATGTGATCGGTGGTTCTTCTCACTTATCTGACTGTCAAATACTTTCTGACTGATGGATCCTTCAAAAATAACCATGGAGAGACCCGCAAAAATACTGGAGACAAAGAATAATATGGGGATAAACTCCGAATACCACAAAGGATGTATTTTTTCGCTGGCCATCAAATACAAAGCGCCTAAACCCGATTGATGCAAGGTAGAAAGTGTAATTCCAAAGATGACTGCAGCCAGGGTCATTCCCGAAAGAATCTTTCTGGCTCTTTGGTTTCCAATCCATTCAGCAATGGTTGGAGAAAACTCAATCAGCATAGCAATCATATATAAAAGGAAATGCCAGGCCACCAGAAACAGTATCGAACTCACGCCAAAACTGTTTCCAATTATTGGATTGATAACATTCCATGGGCGTCCGAGATCAAGAAGCAATGCCCCTGCATAGAATACATATGCCAGAAATCCGTTCAACACGGTTACCCTGACAATGGAATGGTATTTTTTCATGTTCAGAATATATACCATGAAGGTAATTACGTAGGCCCCACCGGCAAAAGCGACACCCGTAACCACGTCAAATCCGATCCATAGTCCCCAGGGTACTTCCTGAGTGAGGTTTGTTACAGCGCCAATTCCTTTTATAAACCGAATTACGATGATAACAAACCCAAGTACCATGATGGGTAACGAGATCATATTAAAAGGAGTAAAAAAAGTCCCTTTTGGCTTGATGGCTTCAGCCAGAAATTTCAATACAGGCATGCCATCATTGTCCTTGGCCAGGACAGCATTTTGATTATTCATATTCTTCTTCTTCAAGGTTATTATTCTTTACCGATTTATGAATCCCGAGCAATACAGCAGGCCACAACACAAAAATGGAGGGAACGCTGTAAAGAAAACCTTTTGTTAACTCTGGATATGGTCTGTTTTGAACAGTGGTGTTGAAACCAAGTTCTTCGAACGGGACAGGGGAGAGGTACAGAAACCCGGTTCCTCCGGCTTCACTTTCGCCGTAAATTTTGTTATAATACAACCCTGGATCGTTGATGATCCTTCGGTGGGCTTCGGCAATTAACTCGCGCCTTGTGCCAAAAGTAAGGGCTTCAGCCGGGCAGGCTTCAACACAAGCCGGCAGTTTTCCTTCAATAACCCGGTCATAGCACATATTGCACTTAACAATTTTCGGATTGGAACTATGGTACTCAAACTTGGGCACATCAAATGGACAGGAAACCATGCAGTATCGGCAACCCATACACTTTTCTCCATTCCAGATAACGGGTCCTTCCTTGGTTTTAGACATGGCCCGCGTCAGGCATGCTGAATCACATGCAGGTTGGTTGCAATGCAGACATTGATTTTTTACATACACTTCACCTTTTGAAGTATTGTAGACATTGATTACCGTGCGTCTGTTTTCATTTGCTTTTCTTACGGCCCCTGACACCGGAACATCATCAGGAGCAGGTTCCGGCAAACCATGCTCTTCTGCACAAACAGATTCACATCCCTGACAACCCACACAGCGGGTTGAGTCGTACAGGACTCCATAAAACTCGGTTTCATTTCCGATTTTTTGAGCGGCAACTAGCTTTTCACCGGTGTAAAGTGATACGCCCGTCAAGCCAAGCACTGAAAGAAAGTTTCGTCGATTTATATTCATGGTATTTTAGTTTAGGTCAAACATTATTTTTTCAGGAAAACCCTTGTTCATTAGAACTGTTGATAAACTCATTTTGAAATTCCTCCCATACTTCGGGACCAAGCCCTTCAAGCAAATGATCCTTCAATTCCCCTCCATCCTGCATCACCAATTGTAGATCTTTCATCGACTTAGACCTTTCGTTGAACGAAAGAAAATCCTTCAGCCTGGTAAACTCATATTGTATCCACACCCGATAAACTTCACCTATAAATAAGCCTTTAATCTCCTTTAACCAGTTGTCGGAGGCTATCGTGTAAACCCATCCATCGGAATAAGGTGAAGAGTTTATCATCGACGGATTGGCTTGTAGTTTTGTGTTGTTTTCGAATATCGTGCCCGAAACAGGTGAATAAATATCCAGTTGTTTGCCGTGCTGGATAACCGACAGGAAAAGCTCACCTTTTTTTATCCTGTCACCTGGTTTTTTCATTTTTACTCGTGTAATGATGCCGGTTACATGTTGAAGGAAATCGTCGATCCCGATCCTGACGTAGCCATCCTTTTCCATAAAAACCCAGGTATGTGATTTGTCAAAAAAAAGTCCTCCAGGTGCTTTTACTGAATGTTCCCCAAAAACAGGTTCACCACCCCTTTTTTCAATTGTCAATTCCTGTTTTCCTGCCCCATAAAATCTGATCATTAAAAACATAAACAGGATGACTATTAACGACATAACCACGTAAAACAAGATGGTGTATGCTTGCATCGGTTTATTTTGAATATCCACAACGGGTGTTTGAGCAGCATATAAACCGTGAATCTTAGATTGCCTTTCGCTGTAAACGAGTTCTGAATAACCACTCGTGTATAGATGTTTCTGCCCATCGGTAAGTATCCAATTCAGAAAAGCCAGTTCATTACTCCCGGTTGGCTGAGTGCCTGCCACGGAATAGATGCTATGAAATAAGGCTTTAGGGTATTTCCCGATCCAAATGCCACGTGCCAGATCAGTGGAATTGTGATAAATATCTTCAAAAAAATCAACCTTGTGATTCCCATTCATGTCTATGGGGATCAGGCTTATTCCTTTCACAATTTCCTGACTGTTGTCGTCAAGAATATCCACCAGCCTGCAAAACCCGATGGCATTTTTATCGTTTTGAATTTCATTTAGAAGTTTATCAATCCCGGACACCTCTTTTATATTCATATTTTGTGAACTTGTTTTAATAAATTCAGCCAGATAAGACCTGATCGAGCTTTCACCGATGCAGTAACTTTTTATTAAAGTTGACTGATCAGAATTAAGCGCGTTGCCCCAGGTTTGGTTTGAAGTATCCGCCAATACTTTAGCAAATTTTTCGGGAGAGATTCCTCTTTGTGAAATTTCACTGATGAATTGGTTATCAGCACTCATGATCGGAACAACGATGTCGCGTCCTATCGCCAATCTCCACACCGACTTACTTTTGAAATCAGGGACGAACTCATTCGTGACAAAGCCAATATGACCAGGGTTGCTGATGGTCTGGTTCAACGCAGCCGCATCGGCTCTTTCCAACTTTATTTTTGCCCCGGGGTTCATATGTGTGTATTCATCTACCCAGATAGTGGCGACATTAAATAAGTCGGGACTGCTCCAGATATGAATGGTGTCTTCCTCCACATTACCGGGAGTTGCTGACACTGCACTTAAATGTGTAGCAAAGGCTACAATGAGTGTCGCGTAACTGATTAATTTAATTAGCTTTTTCATCTTCGCAATATTTTGAGATTATCCGCAATAACCCACCTGGTTGATGCTCAAAAAGGCAAAGTCAAACATAGTGCCAAACCTGTTTTATGGGTGTTAACACGCTGTATACATGCGTATTACAAATATACTTAATAGAATTTGCGGGATTGAATTGTTGAATTTGTTTACACCTGTTCAGATCAATTATAGAAAACTAATTGATGGTTAGGTGATTGAAGCAAGTGTTGAATAACACAACAGGTGTTGCGAAATTCAACAGTCGGTAATTTTAATACTCAAATTGTAATTAATTTCAGACTCCAATTGAGGAGGGTATATGTCACTAAATCAAATTTATAGCTGGTTAAATCCATTTTTCAATCCATTTTCTGGCGTTAACAAAGGCTTCCATCCAGGGAGATACTTCATCATGTTGGTGCATTTCAGGATAGATGGGCCATTGCCAGGGCAAAAAAGAACGCTCCAGATGGGGCATCATGGCAAGGTGCCTGCCATTGTTGGAACAAATAGCGGCCGCTGACCAATCCGATCCATTGGGATTGCCCGGATACAGGTCGTAGCTGTATTTCATCACGATGTGGTAATTATCGCTAAAGCAGGGGAAACTAAATTTACCTTCCCCATGTGCAATCCAGGCACCCAGACGATTTCCGGATAAAGAATGAAGCATAACAGAGTTGTTTTCAGCAATATCCAGGTTAACAAACCCTGACTCAAATTTTCCGGATTCATTGTGTAACATACGAACCTGCTCAGGATGTTTTGGATAAATCAGGTTTAACTCAGTCATTAACTGACAACCATTACAAACGCCTAAACTCAGGGTATCTTTTCGGGCATAAAAGTTTTCGAGGGATTTGGCTGCCTTTTCGTTGAATAAAAAGGCACCGGCCCAACCTTTTGCAGAACCCAGCACGTCCGAATTGGAAAAGCCACCTACAAAGACAATCAAATGTACATCGCTTAAATCTTCCCTGCCGGCGATCAGATCGGTCATGTGGACATCCTTCACATCAAAACCGGCTAAGTACATGGCATAGGCCATCTCACGGTCGCCATTCACCCCTTTCTCGCGGATAATAGCAGCTCTGGTTCCGGTGGGTATTCTCCGATGCATGTCAATGCCAAAATCGATTGCTTTTCCTGTAA
This sequence comes from Bacteroidetes bacterium GWF2_41_31, assembly GCA_001769215.1. Taxonomy (GTDB): domain Bacteria; phylum Bacteroidota; class Bacteroidia; order Bacteroidales; family F082; genus UBA6244. Next base: position 121,446 of record MEOL01000008.1, on the reverse strand, counting down.
AGGTTTTATTAAAGCTAAAGCTCAAATCTTGTCGCTTGTAATTTTGAAATCGACAACGTGCGTAGCCTTCACCACTTTGCTTTATATCCAACAGATAAGAGGTTTCGAACCAGACATCGCGTAAGCGATCAATATCGAGTCTTATTTTTTTGTCATCGGACTGGATAAAGGTCAATGTGCGTTCAACCACTGTTTGTCCAATCTCAATAAAATCAACTCCCTGATTTGAGAGCAGATCACATACTTTTTCACGATCTTCCACCTGAATAACAATGGCCGGATTTTCACTAAACAGGATTTTTACCGCATCCGGTTCATTAAATACGTGCAGGTCGATTTCCATGCCATGATCACAATTGGCAAAGTTCATTTCGAGCAGGGTAGTAACCAATCCACCGGCACTTATATCATGCCCCGACTTGATAGCTCCCTGACTTATAAGTGATTGAACGGCGTTAAAAACTTTTTTAAAATAATTGGCATCCTTTACGTCGGGGGTTGTCTTTCCAATTTTATTTTGAGTTTGTGCAAAACTACTTCCACCTAATTCCATAGGGGACCTGGAAAAATTGATATACAACAAGGGCAGTCCTGCTTTTGGATAGGCTACCGGCCCAATTGCTTGTTTTATATCGGCAACCTGGCCTGCCGCACTGATGATGACCGTTCCGGGAGCAAAAACGGTTTCCCCGTCAGGATATTTTTGAGTCATCGACAAGGAATCCTTTCCTGTAGGAATGTTGATTCCCAGTTGGATGGCAAAATCGCTAAGCGCTTCTACTGCCTGATACAAACGGGCGTTTTCACCCTGATTTTTTGCAGGCCACATCCAGTTGGCGCTCAGGCTTACTCCTTTGAGCTGGTCAACGATGGGTGCCCAAATCAGGTTTGTAAGCGATTCGGCTATGGCCAAACGTGACCCGACACCCGGATCAATCAACCCGCTAATTGAAGCATGACCTAAAGCAGTAGCCATGCCGGTTTTCCCTTGGTAATCGAGGGCCATCATGCCCAGGTTGTTCAATGGAAGTTGTATACTTCCGGTGGTTTGTTGCATGGCTACTTTCCCGGTAACCGAGCGATCGACTTTGTTTGTCAACCAGTCTTTGCAAGCAACCGATTCAAGTCGAAGAACCTGGTTAATGTAATGCTCAATGTTATCAATACTGTACGTAATATCTTCAAAACACTCCTTTTCAGTTGTATCATATAAAATCGTTTTTGGAGGCTGTCCAAATAAATATTCCAATTTAAGATCTACCGGGCGGTCATTGTTGTTTGATTGAAAAACCAGCGACTGGTCATCCTTCACTACACCAACCTGATAGATGGGTGCGCGTTCGCGTTTTGCCACGGCTTCTAAAAACGGGTAATCTTTTTCTTTGATTACCAACCCCATGCGTTCCTGCGATTCATTACCTAAAATTTCCTTAAAGGAAAGAGTTGGATCACCTACCGGCAGCTTGTCCAGGTTGATGACCGCACCTGATTCTTCTACCAGTTCCGACAAGCTGTTCAGGTGTCCGCCTGCCCCGTGATCGTGAATGGAAACGATGGGGTTTTCATCAGATTCGACCATGGCACGTATCGCATTCATCGTACGTTTTTGCATTTCCGGGTTTGCACGCTGAACGGCATTCAATTCAATCTGATTGCCAAACTCACCGGTTGCCACAGAAGAAACAGCACCGCCACCCATGCCAATGCGGTAGTTGTCGCCACCCAACACCACAATCAGATCTCCTGGTTCAGGTATTTCTTTTTTTGCATCTTTTTGATTACCAAAGCCTATTCCACCGGCCTGCATGATGACTTTATCGTAACCATAAGTGTTCCCGTTTTCGGTATGTTCGAATGTGAGTAAGCTTCCGTTTATCAATGGTTGACCAAATTTGTTTCCAAAATCGGAAGCCCCATTTGACGCTTTGATTAAAATTTGCTCAGGGGTTTGATAAAGCCAGGGGCGTGCCCCAACCTTAAACTCCCAGTCGCGGTTGGGATTATTACGTGTATAGGAGGTCATATAAACTGCTGTACCTGCCAATGGTATGCTGCCTTTGCCTCCTGCCATCCGGTCGCGGATTTCACCTCCGGTTCCTGTGGCAGCACCATTGAAGGGCTCAACAGTAGTTGGAAAATTATGCGTTTCGGCTTTTAACGAAAGTACCGTATCAATGTCGTTGATTTGAAAGAACGCTGCAGTATCGTTCATTTTAGGTGCAAACTGCTCGATTTTCGGTCCCAGAATAAATGCTACATTGTCTTTATAGGCCGAAACCAATGAATTGGGATTGATAGCAGATGTTTTTTTTATCATGGCAAACAAGCTATCCTTCATCGCCACTCCATTTATAATAAAGGTGCCGTTAAAAATCTTGTGCCTACAATGTTCAGAATTAATCTGCGCAAAACCATATACCTCTGAATCAGTCAGTTTCCGGTTGATTTTATCTGATACCGACTTTAAATAACTCACTTCATCAGGACTTAAGGCCAGGCCTTCCTGTTGGTTGTAGAAGGCTATGTCAGCGATGTACCTGATGGGTTCAGGAATTTCGGGAATGTAGAATATATCCTGGTTAATCCCATCATATATCTGCTGTAACATGGGATCAAATCTGGCATTTTCAATTGTTGTCAGCGTGAACATTTCGATTCGGGAAATCCCTTCAACGCCCATATTTTGACATATTTCCACAGCATTTGTGCTCCAGGGTGTAATCATTTCCTTCCTGGGACCGATAAAAATACCCTCCAGGATGTTGTCTTTAATATGCTTTGCTCCGCTAAACAGCCATTTTAACTTTTTTCGATTAAAATCACTCAGCTCCTCCTTGGTTTGAACGAGGAAGTAGACTTTTAAATCCCGACTAAAAAAATATACCATGATGCAGCGGATTTTGAAAATTCAAATAACAGCTGCAAAGATAGAAAAGCAAAATTGAAGGTTAGGCCCTTTCGTGAAAAAGCATCAACTTTATTTAGAAACCTCTTTGGGGAGTTGTGCTTCCGACACACCAAACACTTCATGAGGCTCTAAATTTCCGATGGGCTCGATGTGCAATATCACATCATAAACTTTTGGTACAACTCGTTTGATTTCGTTTTCGACTTTCTCGCCAATGTCATGTGCCTCATTGAGAGTTATATCACCTTCCATCTCTATATCAAGCACAATCATATATTGGTTGGCCATTTTCCGAACACGGATTCTATGCGGGTTGGTTGCCCCTTTAATACTTTTTACTGCCGTTAAAATTTGTCTGTAAATTTCCGGTGAATCGACACCATCCATAAGCTCCCTGTTGGTTTCCATGAAAATACGAAAGGCGACAAACATGATATAAAAGCTAACCGCTAGTGCCGTCAGCGTGTCAATCAGGGGCAATTCAAAAACAAAGGTAAAGGTCAGGCCAAGTAGTACCGAGACTGAAATCACCACGTCATTTTTCATATTGCGGGCATTGGCAATGAGCATGGCACTATCCACTATTTTGCCTGTTTTATGAAGGTACCAGGAGAGTAATAGCTTCCCTAAGATGGAAACGACCACGATATAAAGTGAAATTTTATCTGGTATTGAACGCGTTACCGGATCAATGAGTTGTCCTAAGGATGACATGGCCAACTGCGCCCCGGCAAAGAAGATAATAAACGACAGGAATTTTGTAGCCAGGGTATCGGCTTTATGATATCCATAGGGATATTTAATATCGGGTGGACGAGCAACAATATAGGCGGCATACAGTGTGATGAGAGAAGTGATGATATCGCTTGCCGAATCAATACCATCCGCCACAACCGCCAGGCTACCTGCAAATAGCCCGACACTAATTTTGAGGAATGCCAGCACGGCATTACCCGCGATGGCAATGCGTGAAGCAAATATGATTTTTTTTTCGCGAGGTTGCATCAGGATTGAACTGGACTTTGGTTCAAAGGTAAAAAAAACGGCCTTTCAGGATTTTCCAAAAGACCGTTTTAACTTATTTGGATAATTTATTTTTGTTCTCCTAAAAACCGCTCGCTTTCGATGGCCGCCATGCAACCTGTTCCCGCAGCGGTTATGGCCTGACGGTAGTGCTTATCCTGGACATCTCCTGCAGCAAAAATTCCTGGAACATTGGTAGCCGTGGAATCGGGTTTTGTGATGAGATAGCCTACTTCATCCATGTCCAACTTCCCTTTAAAAATTTCAGTGTTTGGTTTATGTCCGATAGCAACAAAAAAACCATCAATATCGATTTTACGTTCTTTACCTGTTTTTCGGTTGACCAGAATAGCACCATTGAGCGACTTGACAAAACCGCTCTCTGTTCCAACAATTTCTTTTACTTCTGTATCCCATACCATTTCAATATTGGGTGTTTTCATCACGCGGTTCACCATGGCTTTAGAGGCTCTGAGTTCATCACGGCGGTGGATCAGGTAAACCTTATTGACAATATTGGCCAGATAAGTAGCTTCTTCGGCAGCAGTATCGCCACCACCCACTACAGCCACATCCTTTCCTTTGTAAAAGAACCCATCGCAGGTGGCACAAGCACTTACACCGCCGCCTTTAAATTTCTCTTCCGACTCCAGGCCCAGGTATTTGGCAGTGGCACCCGTAGCAATAATGACCGTTTCGGCCATCAGTTCAGTACCATCATCAATACTTACTTTAAAAGGGCGTTTATTGGTATCAATCTCAACAACCATCCCCCACCGGGTTATTGTTCCAAAACGCTCGGCCTGCCTTTTTAGGTCCTCCATCATTTTGGGACCGTCAATTCCATCCGGGTAACCGGGGAAATTATCTACTTCTGTTGTTGTGGTTAGTTGTCCGCCAGGCTGCATTCCTTCGTATATAACTGGTTTTAAATCAGCGCGTGCTGCATAAATGGCGGCAGTATATCCGGCCGGGCCGGAGCCAATAATTAAACATTTGGTTGTTTCCATTCTATCAAGTTTTATTCTGGTATTCCGTGTAAAGAAAGACTTTTGGCAAAGATAGTGCCAAAATACTACTTGCCGAACCCTCAACCAAACTATGACATTTTGACTGTCAGAAAATTCAAGGCTTCAGCATATCAAATTCACATTCGAAATTAAAACAGGTTTTCATTCTATTTGTGGTATTCTTCTTGTGCAAACAAAAAATGATTATTTTTGCAACTTCAATTCCAAAACCTTTAAACCAGGTTTGTTCTTAAGTATCGGGGTGTGGTGCAGTTGGCTAGCATGCTTGCATGGGGTGCAAGTGGTCGCCCGTTCGAGTCGGGCCACTCCGACACATTTTATCTAAAAGAGCCTCTTTCACGGGGCTCTTTTTTTTGCTATTTCTTGCCACAACCCATGTACTTCAATAATTCATACCTTTGCATTTGAACTTTAGTTAAAAGTTAAATGCATATTAAAAATGGAAGACCAAGATAATCAAATCTATATAGAACCGTCACGCGGATGTTGCATCATCAATAATGCTGATAATTCCCAATCCGGCATAAATCAGCAGCGCTGTTGCAAACTGGCAAGCAACAATTGGCTTGCGGATTACCCCAACCCTGTTTCTGTAAATGAACCTCAGGTAGCCGAAATCAGATTTAAAAACGGGAGAAAAGAGTTTTTTACTTACCATGCTGAAATGAACCTGAAAGAGGGCGAAATTGTAGCTGTTGAAGCTGCTCCCGGCCATGATATTGGTATCGTTTCAATGGTAGGGGAATTGGTTCGGCTTCAGTTAACCCGAAAAAGAGAAGAAGCAAAAAAACGTGAAATGAAGCAGGTATTTCGACATGCACGGATTGCCGATATCGAAAAATGGATGGAAGTAATCAAACTGGAAGATCCTACCATGCTGCAATCACGCAAAATTACTTCGACCCTAAAATTGGACATGAAGATCAATGATGTGGAGTTTCAGGGCGATAAAACCAAAGCCATATTCTATTATACTGCCAACGACCGGGTTGACTTTAGAGAATTAATACGGCATCTGGCAGAAACATTCAAGGTCAGAATAGAGATGCGTCAGATTGGAGTGAGGCAGGAAGCTGCAAAACTTGGGGGTATCGGTCCTTGTGGCCGTGAGCTCTGTTGCGCTTCATTCATGAGTAGCTTTCGCAGCGTTTCGACCAATGCAGCAAGGGTCCAGCAACTTTCGCTTAACCCGCAAAAATTGGCTGGTCAATGTGGAAAATTAAAATGCTGTCTCAACTACGAGGTGGACAACTATGTGGATTCGTTGAAAAGCTTCCCTGATCAGTCAATTCCTTTGAATACCAAGAAAGGGAAAGCCTTTCATATGAAAAGTGATGTGTTCAAAAAAATAATGTGGTATAGCTATGTAGGCGATTCAAATAATATGATGGCCATTCAGATAGATCAGGTTAAAGAAATCATGAAGTTGAACCGCAACGGGAAACTGCCTGCCGATCTTGAAATGTATGCAGAGAAAAATGAGATAAAGGAGCCTGAAGGCATCGATCGCGTAAATGATATTTCAGGTTATATTTAGAAGTCATAAGGCAATAAAATTGTTAATAATTCATTATCATACTAATTGATTAAAGATGTTGCATAAGGGTTTCAAACAAGGTGTCTTAATCTTATTCGCGGTCTTGGTACTGGTTTCATGCGACGTTCATACCCTATACGATCAACAGGTTACCTTGCCGGAGAACGGCTGGTTTAAGAATGAAGCTGTTAACTTTGATTTGGATATTTCCGATACCATTACTCCATATCATTTTGAATTAACCTTACGCCATACCACCAACTACCGTTATAGCAACCTATATATTTTTTTAACCACCCGATTTCCCGAAGGAAAAATGAGCCGCGATACCATCGAACTTATGTTGGCCGATCCCGCGGGACAATGGGTGGGAAAAGGATGGGGTAACTTGCGCGATGATGAAATCACCTTAAAGTCACCTTTGTTTTTTCCACAAAAAGGTCATTATCAGTTTCTTGTTCAGCAAGCCATGCGAACCGATACCTTGAACGAAATCACCCATTTGGGACTCAGGTTAACTACCTATGGCCAATAGTTAAAAACGTGAAAACCAGATCTTAAATTTACCACAATAAACAGCAATATGGCAAAAGACAATCCCAAGAGTAAAAAAACGCTTAATTATCTGGTGAAGTTTTGGTTGATTTGGTTTATGGCTGTGGCACTTACCGTTATTTTCTTCGTTGGTATTATTGACCAGTGGTTTGGACCCATGCCTTCTTTCGAGGAGCTCGAAAATCCCGAAAGCAACCTGGCCTCAGAAGTGTACTCATCGGATGGCGTTTTGTTAGGCACCTATTTTATTGAAAACAGATCCAATATCAATTACAGGGATGTAAGCCCCCATTTAATCAACGCATTGATGGCCATAGAGGATGTTCGATTCGAAAAACATTCAGGTATAGATGAACGAGCGCTATTACGCGTAGCTTTTGGAGTGATCACCGGTAACAACAAAGGAGGAGGAAGTACGCTAACGCAGCAATTGGCCAAGAACTTATTCCCGCGCGGACAACTTAACAAACCTCAACTGGTGATACGTAAGTTCCAGGAATGGGTAACTGCCATCAAATTGGAACGATATTACTCCAAGCAGGAAATAGCTGCCATGTACCTTAATACCGTCTTTTTTGGACATAATGCCTTTGGTATTAAAGCCGCCACAGCCACTTATTTTGCTAAGGAACCCGATTCGCTCAATCTACAGGAAGCGGCCCTGATGGCTGGCATCGTGAATGCGCCTTCAAGATACAGCCCCATAACACATCCTACAGCTTCTTTAGCCCGCCGTAATGTAGTGCTCAACCAAATGGCCAAATATGGTTTTATTTCTAACCAGATACGGGATTCGGTTAAACAGCTGCCTCTTGGCGTTTCAAAATTCGCACAAATGGATCACAATCAGGGATTGGCCCGTTATTTTAGGGAGTACCTGCGTGGTCAACTTAAAAAATGGTGCGATGAACATACAAAACCTGACGGAACGTCGTATAATTTATACAAAGACGGATTAAAGATATACACTACGATCGATTCAAAGATGCAGCGCTATGCCGAAGAGGCCGTGCAGGAACATCTGGCCAATGACTTACAGCCCGATTTTTATCAACACTGGAAGGGTTATACAAATGCCCCTTTTGCTTTCGACAATGAAGATCCACAAGAGGCAGTACAACAAATCATCGATCAGGCTGTTAGGAGAAGTGAGCGTTACAGGGTGATGAAAAATGCCGGAATTCCTACAGATTCTATTTTGATGTCGTTCAAAATACCTGTGGAGATGCGCGTTTTTAGTTGGGCCGGCGACATAGATACAATCATGACGCCTTTGGATTCGATCAGGTATTACAAATTTTTTATGCAGGCAGGCTTGATATCGATGGAGTCGAGAACGGGGTTTGTACGCGCTTATGTTGGAGGAAACGATTTCCGGTATTTTAAATTCGACCATGTTATTCAGGGAAAACGTCAGGTAGGCTCAACCTTTAAGCCCTTTTTATATACCCTGGCCATGCAGGAAGGTGAATATTCACCTTGCTATAAAGTTTCGAATATTCAATATAGTGTTGAGCTTTACGATGGTACATTTTGGTCGCCTAAGAATTCCAGCGACGAACGTATTGGAGAAGAAGTCACGCTAAAATGGGCCCTGGCCAATTCAAACAACTGGATTTCGGCCTATCTCATCAACCGGTTTTCGCCCCAATCGGTTGTTAATATGGCGCATAAAATGGGAGTAACCTCCGATATTCCGGCTGTTCCATCGATCGCTCTTGGAACACCTGATATTTCACTGTACGAGATGGTAGGTGCAATGAATACGTTCGCCGATAAAGGCGTATACGTCGAACCAATATTTGTTACGGTGATCGAGGACCACAATGGCAATACCCTCGAAAGATTTGTTGCTAAGAAAACCGAAGCCATGGACGAAGTAACCGCATACAAAATGTTGCGACTGATGCAAGGTGTTGTGGAGACCGGAACTGGAATACGCTTGCGTTACAGGTACGGATTTGAGAACCCCATTGCCGGAAAAACAGGAACAACTCAAAACCAGTCGGATGGTTGGTTTATGGGCATCACCCCTGACCTGACCACAGGAATTTGGGTGGGGGCGGACGACAGAAGTGTACATTTCAGGAGCATCAGCCTCGGGCAGGGGGCCAATATGGCCTTGCCCATTTGGGCCTTGTACATGAGAAAAGTATACTCAGATCCATCGCTGGGAATCAGCCAGGGAGATTTTGAAAAACCTTTGAAAGATGTCAGCATAGAATTCGATTGCGAAAAATACGATCGTGATCAAAAGAATTCGTCAGGTTACAAATCCGATACCGATGAGTTTTAAGTTCTGGCTTATATCATCATTTCATCTTAATCCTGAGATCACCACAAACCAGCCCAATAAAGTGCAAAATGATTGGCAAATAGGGCAGAATCCTATTATCTTTGTGCTTTGAATCGAAAATTCAGTGGATAAAATAATCAACAGCTTACGACCCAAACGCATCATCTGGCCCATCCTTATAGGTCTGGGTGTAAGCGGATATTTACTGTTTCGCAATTTCGATTCAGACACCTTTAGCTTTATCACATTTTCCTGGAAATTAGTATATTACCTGTTTCTGGCTTTCTTAATGATGGCTGTGCGCGATTTAAGTTACATGTACCGCATCATCGTTTTAACCAATAACAAGTTAAGTTGGAAACAAGCCTTTAATGTGATCATGTTATGGGAATTCAGTTCCGCTATTTCACCTTCCGTAGCAGGCGGTACAGGACCCGCAATTTTCTTCCTGTATAAAGAAGGTTTGAGTGGAGGGAGAAGCACAGCCGTTGTTCTTACCGCCACTTTTTTGGATGAAGTTTTTTTTATTGTCTCTGTTCCTATTGTATATTTCTTGTTTGGCGACAAAATTTTCCCACCCGATTCACAATCCTATGAAGAAATCATTGCCGCTTTTTACATCGGTTACGGAATTATTTTTGCTTATACCCTGTTTCTGGCCTATGCACTGTTTATCAATCCCCAGCTTTTTAAATCCGTTCTATCATGGATATTTCTTTTTCCTATTCTAATACGTTGGCGACTTCGTGCCCGTAAGTCGGCCAACCAGTTGATATACACTTCCGAAGCCATTCGGAAAAAACCAATTAAATACTGGATGAAGAGTATGGGCGCCACGATTCTTGCCTGGGTAGGCAGGTACTGGGTGGTGAATTTCTTGTTATTGGCCTTTTTGCAAGTGGAGTTTAGCATCGCCGATCACCTGCTCATTTTGGGTCGTCAGCTAAGCATGTGGATCATCCTTTTGGTAAGTCCTACTCCCGGAGGAAGCGGCATCGCCGAATTTGTGTTCTCTAATTTCCTCGGCGACTTTATTCCAAACGATTCCTGGTATGCCCCACTGGCTATTTTCTGGCGTATTATTTCCTATTACCCCTATCTTGCAGTTGGCGTAATTGTCCTGCCCATATGGCTTAGAAAGGTTTTTGCCAAAGAAAAAAAAACAGTTAAGAAACCTTAGTCCATTTTTTTAACCCAAATGTCTCTTTTTTACTAAAAAGAAGTGTTATTTTGCAATCACAAAAAATTCTAACTTATTTATATGGCTGCATAGCAAATGAAGAACACGTATTTTGACTTAGTTGAGCAGAGTTACTATTTCCCCCAGGAGGGATTTGATCTGCGTGATGGATACCTTACTTTTTACGGAGTATCGCTTAAATACTTGATTGATAAGTACGATACACCTTTTAAATTAATGTACCTCCCCCGCATTGCCGACCAGATTAAAAAAGCAAAAAACCTTTTTAAGCGGGCCATGAAAGCCAATGGTTATGCAGGAAAATACAACTATTGTTATTGTACCAAATGCAGTCACTTTCACCATGTTATTGGTGCGGCGTTAAAACATGACGTCGATTTAGAAACTTCTTCTTCCTTCGACATTGATTTGATATTAAGTCTTTACGAAAAGGGCGAAATCGATAAATCCATTACCATCGTTCACAATGGCTATAAAACTGATGAATACATTACCAAAATCATCAACATGCAAAACCGGGGGTTTAAAAACTCCATAACAGTCCTGGACAGCCCTACCGAATTAGCAAGCCTGGAGCGTCTGGCGGGTAAAAACAGGATCAAAATAGGGGTGCGCATGGCCATTGATGAAGAACCACAGTCGGCTTATTACACCTCCAGATTAGGTATCAGGCATACCGAAATGATGGACTTTTTTAACAAACGCATCAAAGGAAATGAAAAATTTGAATTGGTGATGTTTCACTTTTTTGTGGATTCGGGCATCAAAGACAATCTATATTACTGGGGGGAATTTCAAAAAGCCGTGAAGTTGTTTACCGAACTCAAAAAACAATGTCCCACACTTGACGCACTGAATCTGGGCGGCGGTTTTCCTATCAGAAATCACCTGGGTTTTGAATACAATTACGAATACATGATCCGTGAAATTGTAAAAAACATTAAAGATGCTTGCGAAGCAGAAGGGGTAGACGAACCTGATTTATTTACCGAATTCGGAAAATATACGGTTGGTGAGAGTGGGGCCATCATATTTAAAGTGATAGAGCAAAAGCAGCAAAATGATACAGAGCGCTGGTACATAGTGGATAACAGCCTGATGAATACCATTCCTGACGCCTGGTCGTTACACGAAAAGTTTATCCTGTTGCCTATCAATAAATGGGATAATGAATATACCCGGGTTAATATTGGTGGCATCAGTTGCGACCATTCTGATTATTATAACTCCGAAGACCTTAATCAGCAAATTTTGCTGCCTAAATACAATGCAGAAGATGAAGAACCACTCTATATTGGTTTTTTTCATACAGGAGCCTACCAGGATTCCATTAGCGGATATGGCGGTATCAAACACTGCCTGATTCCATCTCCTAAACATGTCATCATCGACCGCGATGAAACGGGTAACGTTATCGACCATGTTTACCGTAACGAACAGTCAGTTTTTGAAATGTTAAACATCCTGGGATATACCGAATAAATGATGAAAACTTTCGCAGGAATTGAAGAGAAATATGCAGGCTTCGAACATGCCTCCATCTTATTTCAGTCGATCCCCTATGATGGGACCAGCACCTGGGGCAAAGGTGCAGATGGAGCTCTCGATGCATTTTTAGATGCGACCGAAAACATGGAAATTTACGACATCGAAACCAATTCGGAAGTCTTTAGAAAAGGCGTTTACATGTTTCCTCCATTAACAGGGCTTACCTCGCCTGAAGTGATGTTTAATAAATCATACGAAAGTGCTAAAAACATGCTGGCCACCGGCAAGTTTGTCACCTTTTTTGGTGGCGAACACAGCATCAGCATTGGTGTGATCAAAGCAGTATATGAGAAATATCCTGACATCACCATTCTACAGCTCGATGCACACGCCGATTTGCGCAAAGATTATATGGGCACTCCCTACAATCATGCCTGTGCCGTCCACGATGCCTCTCAGAATACCAACCTCATCCAGGTAGGAATCCGCAGCATGGATAGCTGTGAATTGGAATACCTCAATCGTGACAAGTGTTTTTTTGCAGAGGACATGTATGGAACTACCGATTGGATGCAAAAATCCATCAACCTGATGGGCGAAAAAGTATACATTACCTTCGATCTGGATGGATTGGATCCTTCCATCATGCCTGCTACAGGCACACCTGAGCCCGGCGGTCTTGATTGGAATACCACGATCAGGTATCTCAGAAAGGTATTTGAACAACGACAGGTAGTCGGGTTCGATTTGGTTGAACTTGCACCCATTGCAGGAAACAAAGCCCCCACCTTCCTCACGGCCAAATTGTTTTATAAAATGTTGAGTTACAAATTTTATACTGATGAAAAATAAAGGACCTATATCGCATTTTATCGTTGAGCATTACAAACATTTTAATGCTGCATCGTTGGTTGATGCCGCTGCCGGTTATGAAGTACAACTTGAGAAGGGTAACAAAATGATGATCACTTTAGCCGGAGCGATGAGCACAGCTGAACTGGGCAAGTCGCTGGCCGAAATGATCCGCCAGGACAAGGTGCAGATTATCACCTGTACCGGCGCTAACCTGGAAGAAGACATCATGAATCTGGTAGCACACTCGCACTATAAACGTGTACCAAACTACCGTGATTTAACTCCTCAACAAGAGTGGGATCTGATGGAAAGTGGGCTGAACCGCGTTACCGACACCTGTATTCCCGAAGAAGAAGCTTTTAGAAGATTGCAGAAACACATCTTCAAAATCTGGAAAGATGCACAGGACAGGGGTGAGCGCTTTTTCCCACATGAATACATGTATAAAATGCTGTTGTCAGGCGTGTTGGAACAATATTATGAGATAGACCCGAAAAATAGCTGGATGCTGGCCGCTGCCAAAAAAAACCTGCCCATCGTGGTGCCGGGTTGGGAAGATTCGACCATGGGAAATATTTTTGCCTCTTATTGTATCAAAGGCGAATTGAATCCCTCCACCATGAAATCAGGGATTGAATATATGACGTGGCTGGCCGATTGGTATACCAACAACACCAAAGAACAGGGCATTGGATTTTTCCAGATTGGCGGAGGAATTGCCGGCGATTTCCCCATCTGCGTTGTACCCATGCTCTATCAGGACATGGAACGCTACGACACTCCGTTCTGGAGTTATTTCTGCCAGATCAGCGACTCAACCACCAGTTACGGTTCGTACTCAGGGGCGGTACCCAACGAAAAGATAACCTGGGGGAAACTCGATATCAACACACCAAAATTCATTATCGAATCAGATGCTACCATCGTGGCTCCTCTGATTTTTGCCTATTTGCTTGGGTGGTAACGCATTGAATATTGCAGAACTGTCAGTCGTAAAATAACTATCTTACTCAATTACCAGGATGAACCAGGAAACCCCGGTCATATACCTTGCTCCATTTCAGGGAATTACTACTTATACCTACCGGGAATGTTACAGCAAACATTTTCCCTTTGTGGATAAATTGTACACACCGTTTTATTCAAGCGTCCCAACAGAAAAGGGCAATGCCTCAAAGGCCAGGGAGCTGGAAGTTTTGCAACACAATCACATTCCGGTGATTCCTCAGATATTGAGCAAAGATGCCGGTGAGATGTTGCATTTTGCAAATCATTGTCATCAACTGGGACACCGGGAAATTAACTGGAACCTGGGCTGCCCTTATTCACGGGTTGCCAACAAAAAAAGGGGCTCCGGAATGTTGCCCCACCCTGAAATGGTGGAAGAGATTCTGAGCGGCTTAATGTCAAACATACCAACCAAATTATCTGTAAAATGCCGGTTGGGTTACCATGCTCCAACCGAAATTGAGTCATTGATCCCACTTTTTAACCAATACCATATCAGCGAATTGACCGTACATGCGCGGCTTGGCATTCAACTATATAAAGGTGCGGTGGATTGGGATTCGCTGGCCAGAGTGGTTGATTTGGTACAAATTCCTTTGGTCTACAATGGCGATATTTTTTCGTCAGAAGACTATCAAACCTTCAGCAGACAATTTCCTCAAATAAGCAGGGTCATGATTGGTCGTGGATTGCTCACCGATCCATTTTTGCCGTCAAAGATCAAAGGACACAGCGTGCCAGGCCTGGAAGATCAAAAAATACTGGTTAAGAAATTCATGGAGGACCTGTATTTGTCCTACCGCAAACACCTGAACGACAGACTCAATGTAATCGGTATCATGAAAGAACTGTGGGCAAACCTGACTTTTGGATTTGAAAATCCCGGCAAGGTATTTGGCAGAATTAAAAAGTGCCACACCTTTGATGAATACGAAACATCCGTTGCTCATGTTTTTGATGAATATCAATGGGTTGGCAGCGATGCCCAATTATTAAAAACATTTGGAAATAACCTGTGAATCACCTAATTTTGACAAAAACTCAAAACTATGGTGGTCAAACTCTTTGAAATAAAACGGATTATCGCTGTTGGCCTTGGATTTTTCCTGGCCTACTTTTATGGCGGATCTGCAGAAGAAATCATTCATCTATTGCTTCCCTGGCTCATCATTCCCATCATGGGATTCAGCGCAGTGGAAGGTTTGTTTTTTGGAAAAGACGCAGCCAGGGCCAAGGGCTATGGAGCCAATTCGGCTTATCAGATTCAAACAGCCTTGTTTTTCCTTTCCATCACCTTCATGTCCATTTGGCTGTATTTTGTCCATTGGGGGGTGTGGTCGGAAATTACCCTGTTGTTTACCTTTTTGTTAAGTCTGTTGCTTTCGGCCATCAACCATACTTACCAGGCCATTGCACATGGTAATTATACCTGGAATAACCTGATCCGACCCATCGGTGTGATTGCTTTGATTGCATCTGTGTATTACCCGCTAAGTCAGATACTTTAACAAATGTGGTCATTTACCGAGAATTGTCCGCCATTCACCGATTTTTAGTTTGCCACTCCTTAAAATGGAGCTATGTTTGCTACATAAATCAAGAAAAAATTACTACAATGGAAACAAAACCTATTGATAAAAGAATCATCGCAGGCGTTTTATTAATGCTGGCCGGTGGATTGTTGTTATTGGACACTTTTAATGTAACAGATTTTCCGCTCAAATATTACATCTTTAGTTGGAAAACCCTTCTGATTGGCATCGGGATTATCTTATTGGCTGCCAAAGAGCGGCAAACTCCGGGTTATGTGCTGATCGGTCTTGGAATTATATTTTGGCTTCCAAGCCTGGTAGATTACAATATCGATTTACACCAGATTTTCTTGCCTGCCTTGTTGATGGGAGTTGGTGTAATTATCTTAACACGCCGCAGCGGACACCGCAGAAGAAACGTTTGGAATGGAAATCCTCCCAATGGTGTCAATTCTGATTTCATCGATGATATTGCCATTTTGGGTGGAGGCATGAAACAGGTTCAATCGAAAAACTTTAAAGGGGGAAGTATCACCGCCATCTTCGGAGGTTCCGAGTTCAATATGAGGGATGCCGAACTTTCTCCCGAAGGATGCACCATCGATGTGTTTAATATGTTTGGGGGATCGAAACTTATTATACCTGAAACATGGGAAGTCAAATCAGATGTGGTTTCCATTTTTGGTGGATTTACCGACAAACGACTGATTAAAACAGCGCTGACAGAGAGCAAAAATATCATCCTGATTAAAGGAGTGGTGATTTTTGGCGGACTTGAAGTAAAAAGTTACTAACCCTCATCCATTATGGTCGATCAATCGAACTATTCATGTAACCAGATGTTATGCTAAATCCCCTCTCAAAAAACCGGAATTACTTAATTGCCTATTTAATTGCCTGGCTTAGCATTATGTTGTTGCAAACGTTCATCATCTTTTATTTTTATGAGGTAAACTGGAAAATCAGCATTGTCGACTCTCTGGTTTTCAACTCCCTGTTTGCTTTGGTGGGATATAATCTTTGGTATGTTATCAGGTTTAACCTGAAAGAAACCAGTTCGGTGTTCGATATGCTGGTGAATCACCTGGTGGTGGCCGTTATCATTGTTTCAGCCTGGATTGGCGGATCGTGGTTGCTGCTCACCAACACTTTTTCCGGCTCAGCCACCTACCATCAATTTTTAAACGACAGCCTGCCATGGCGAGTCATTATGGGAGTTTTTTACTACCTGCTTTTCATCATGTATTATTATGTAATGCTTTATTATGAAGACCTTCAGGAGAAATTGAAAATTGAAGGACAGCTTCAAAACCTGGTACAACAGGCTGAGTTGAATGCACTAAAATCACAAATCAATCCTCACTTTTTATTTAATAGCCTCAATTCTATCAGTTCACTTACCATCACCAACCCCGGAAAGGCACAAGAGATGGTGATCAAACTTTCTGATTTTCTCCGGTATTCGCTCAGTCACGATAAAACTGAAAAGGCAAGCCTCAAGCAGGAGTTTGAAAACTTGCAGCGCTACCTGGACATTGAAAAAATCAGGTTTGGAAAGCGGCTAAAATTCACCACGGACATCCCTGAAAAATGTCTTGGACAACAAATCCCCAACATGATACTGCAGCCTCTTATCGAAAATGCCATTAAACATGGCGTTTATCACAGTACTGAAGAAGTGTTGGTAGAACTAAAATGTTCTGAAAAAGATGGATTTGTCATGATTGAAATCAGCAATGAATACGACCCTGATGCAATAAAAAAAGCCGGCGAAGGCATTGGGTTGTCCAATATTAAAAAACGGCTTCAATTGATTTATCACCGCCAGGATTTGCTTGAAATTAAAGCGGAGAAAATGATCTTCAGAGCCCTTATTAAACTTCCAAAATCGCAAAGCCATGAATAAACTGCGCACATTGATTATCGAAGATGAAGAACCTGCCCGCGACCTGGTTAAAGCCTATCTAAAGGACAACGAGCATATTGAGCTAATTGGCGAATGTGCTGACGGGTTTACCGGAGTAAAGACCATCAATGAAACCAAGCCTGATCTGGTTTTCCTCGACATCCAGATGCCAAAATTAACCGGCTTCGAAATGCTTGAATTGCTTGATGAAATGCCTGAAATCGTTTTTACAACTGCTTATGATCAGTTTGCCATTAAAGCATTCGAACTCAGTGCCGTGGATTACCTGATGAAACCATTCTCGAAAGCGCGGTTTAACGAAGCCATCGAGAAAGTGCTTTACCGGGTTCAAAATAAACAACCAGGTGCTGCCAAATTGCAACAACTTTCCCAACAAGCCAAAGAAACCAGTACGGCAAAAGTGGAACGTTTGTTTGTTAAAACCGGAAACAAAATTGACGTCATTCCGGTGGACACCATCATCCGTGTTGAAGCCCAGGACGATTACGTTGAAATCCATAACGAAAAAGGAAAGTTTTTGAAGTACGATACCATGAACTTTATCGAAAAATGCCTTCCGGAAGATATCTTCGTGCGTGTGCACCGCAGCCATATCATCAACATCAATTTAATCGAAAAGATGGAGAAATATGGCAAAGACAGCTACCTGATCATCATGAAAGACAAGAGCAAGGTAAATGTAAGTAAATCAAGGGTGAAGGAACTTAAGGAACAATTGGGGATTTGATGTCAGATTACCAACAGGTTATGCTTCTGAACGGCTCAAGGACATTTATTGCGAAAGATCCGGTCCCACAACGAACGTTTCCTGACTTTGTTTTGCTTTTTCTGTAGCCTTTTCATTTTCTTCATTTGTTTTTTGGTTTGCTCGCTTTGACTGTCCATGTGGTGTTTAAGCGCCTTGTTGAATTCGGCCTGATTTTCTTTGGCCATCTCATCGGTTGCCTTATCCGCCTGCCTCACCTGCTTGCTCTCGCGTCTGCCAAAAATACAACTCTCACACATCAACATGCTGCCAGCTAAAAGCAACATCACAATCAACCGATGGCATCCGGGTATTTTCATCTTCACTGCAAAGGTAACAGGTTGCATCGAATCCTCATGCATGCAAAATAAAAAACCTGTAAATTCGTTTAAGTTTTCAAACTACCGTTCCATGATCAAATACACAAAAGGGCTGTTATTCATTCTGTTGTTGATAGTTGGATTGTTTGCCTGCAACAAAAGCAATGTGAACCCCAACATCCCACATGTTGTCATTAACCTGACCCTCGACCCCAATTCGACTATTTTTCAGGAATTAAATACGGTGGGAGGGTGGCTTTATCTGGATGAAGTTCCGGGGATGGTGATTCCATCAGCCAGCCGGGGAGTGATTGTATATCGGCAGGAATTAAATGAGTTTAAGGCCTATGAACGGCAACCCCCAAACGATCCATTTAAATGTTGTGATAACCAGGGAAGAAATTGTGGTAAACTGGTGGTTGGTGAATATTATCCATTTGCCATGGATACCTGTACCAATAACCTGTATTTGATGAATGATGGTAGCCTGTTTCAGGGAGAAGGACGGTATCCGCTTATCGAATATTACGCGGTGTACGATGGAAACCTGTTGCATGTATACAATTGACCAAAAAACCCCGGCCAAAATTAACTAGCCGGGGCTGACTTTTCAAACAGAAAACACTACGATTTCATTTCCTTGATGGCTTCGATCATTTGTGGAATTACCATGAACACATCACCCACAATACCATAATCGGCAACTTCAAAAATCGGGGCTTCTTTGTCTTTATTCACAGCCACAATTACTTTTGAAGAACTAACACCGCCCAAATGCTGGATGGCACCAGAGATTCCAAACGCCATGTATAAATTGGGAGCAATAATTTTCCCGGTCTGCCCAACATGTTCTGTATGCGAACGCCATCCTTCGTCACTTACCGGACGCGAACAGGCCATCCCCGCGCTTAATAGATCTGCCATCTCCTCCAGGCCGCCCCAGTTGTCGCCACTTTTCATTCCGCGACCACCTGACACCACAATCTCTGCATCTGTTAATAAAACTTTGCCTGTCACCTTGTTGGTTTCTTTTACGGTGGTGGTAAAATCGCTGTCGGCCATCTGTGGGTTAAATGCTTCGATGGTTTCGCTGTGGCGTAATTCTACAGGTTCAAAAGAGTTTTGCGCCAGGGTGATGACTTTAATATTGGCATTTATTTTTACCTCCGCGAAAGCCTTCCCTGTGAATACTTTTTTCTTCACGATAAATGGATCGAATGAAACGGGTAGAGCAACTACACCTGTCTCAAGTCCTGCCTGTAGCCTGACGGCAACCCTGGGAGCCAGGGCTTTTCCCAGGTTGTTGTGTGCCAGAATAATCATTTTCGCTCCTTCGGCTTTGGCAGCAGCTACAATCGCCTTCGACATGGCTTTGTTGTCCAACGAGTTAAAACGGTCATCGGTTATTTTAAGCACTTTATTGGTTCCGTAATTGCTCAGCTTTTGTAGTTCGCTATCGGTTACATTGCCAATGGAAAGTGCTGTAACAGTTGATCCGGTTTGTTTGGCTATGGAAGCTGCATACGAAACCAGTTCGAAGCTGAATTTCTTAAACTTGCCATCCCAGTTTTCGGTATATACTAATATTGACATGATTTCAATTTATTTAATGAATGACTATAACACTTTGGCTTCTTCGTGCAGCAGCCTGACCAACTCTTTGGCATTGTCCTCGGCAACCATTTTACAAGCTGCTTTTTTTGGAGGAAGTTCAAACCTGACAAAAGAGGTTCTGTCCTCCGCTGAAACAGGGGCAGTAACTTTGAGTTCTTTTTTGCGTGCCATCATAATGCCACGCATGGCCGGTATACGGGGTTCTTTGGCGATCCCTTTTTGTACGATGGCCACCACGGGTGTAGTAACAGAAAGTACTTGCGAACCACCATCTATTTCCCGGTTAAATAATAGCTGACCATTTTCGATGTTAATGCCTGAAACGGACGACACTGAAGCAATATCCAGCAATTCGGCCAACATGCCTCCTACGGCAGAGCCATTGTAGTCAGATGCTTCAATTCCGGCCATGATCAAGTCATAGTCCTTGGCAACCGAAGCCAGTTGTGTGGCCACTTCGAAGGCATCTCTTGCCTCCACATCAATCCTGATGGCGTCATCAGCACCTACAGCCAATGCTTTTCTTAAAGTTGGTTCCGTAGAAGCATTGCCCACGTTGGCCACTGTTATGAGTGAAACCCCTCCCGTTTCTTTCAATTCAACGGCACGGGTGAGGGCCAGCTCATCCCATGGATTAATAATCCACTGAACACCTGCATCATCAAACGCGGTGTTATCAGATTTGAACCTGATTTTTGTGGTGGTGTCAGGCACGTTACTTATTAAAACCAATATTTTCATATTCTACACTAATTAATGAATTCTATTTTTGGCTATTCTTTTTGGAAAGCAACAAATTTCGTAAAAAATCTTTAATAATAGTTAATCTGGTTCATGAATCGGATTAACTATTTCCTCATCTGGCTGGAGCCGAAAATACCGCCAAAGAAAAAGCTCTTTCTGGTGGAGGCTCCAAAATGTCCCTCGTTGACCTTTTGCACCTCTTCTATGGTATAAAAAGCGTTGGGATTATGCGTATTTATGATTTGAAGGGCTCCATCCAAATCCTTCCTCTTCACAATACTGAATAACATCTTGATTGGTCCATTTTTACCTTCGGCGTTTACACTGGTCACTCCAAAGTTGGCTTCACGCAAATGCTTTATCAGGTTGGAAGTATCGAATTTGGGTAAAACGCGGATAAGTACTGTCCCAATGGACATTTTTTCCACCAAAATAATTCCAATATAATTCCCCATGGCGAACCCGGCACCATAGCCTATATAGGACATAAAATTATCGAGTTGTTGCATTATCTGTCCGATGGCCAACAACCAAATGATCACCTCCACAAAACCAAGCAGAGGAGCCAGGTACTTGTATCCGCGCGAAACAAAGATCAGCCTTACTGTTCCAACCGAAACATCCAGGATGCGGGCAATGGCAATGAGCAAGGGCAAGACGACCCAGTTAAATATGTCAATACTAATCCATTCAGGTGCAACCATTTAAGTAGTTTTTAAAGTTTTAACATCAGGCAAAAGTAGTATATCCGATTCATGAATCGGATATACTACTTGTTTTTTTCTACCTTTAACCTATTATAACCTATCCCATGACCCTATACCTTAACAAATACCGCATTGAATCCAACAGATTGCAGTTTTGGGATTATTCCTCACCAGGCTCGTATTATATTACGGTAAATATTCAGGATAGATTGACCATTTTAGGTAAAATTGAAAATGGCATCATGATATTGTCTGATGCCGGCAAGATCGTATATGAATATATTAAAGAAATACCAACCTATCACAAACGCATCATTCTGGACGAATGGGTGGTGATGCCCGATCACATTCATTGTATCATCACACTAGGTGCGTATGACTTTGATAACGGGGTTTCAAACGTATATACGATTCATGAATCGTATATACATTCTCCAAAAACAGACCTTCAGGAATACATTAAACTTCGTAGAAAAATGCTGCTTTTCAAAGTCATAGGCAAGTTGAAAATGCAAACTTCTAAGCAAATCAACATCCTCTACAACACACCCGGGACCAAAACATGGCAACGCGATTATTACGATCATGTGATCAAAGATGATGGTGAGTTTCAACGGATAAAGCGATACATCCAGGATAATCCACGTAACTGGAAGAAGGAGAGTGGTTGTAGGGGTAGTCAGCGTAAAGCGTAGTGGCAGTAAAGCGAATTCATGAATTCGCTTTACGCTTTACTACCGTAGTACCGCCCTTGATATCACGATCTTTTGCACTTCAGAGGTGCCTTCATAGATCTGCGTTAGCTTGGCCTCTCGCATCAACCTTTCTACATGGTATTCCTTTACATATCCATAACCTCCATGTATCTGAACGGCTTCGGTGGTAACCTCCATGGCTATGTCGGCAGCATACAGCTTGGCCATTGAGCCGGCGAGTGTATACGACTTGCCATTGTCCTTAAGCCAGGCTGCCTTCAAGCACAAGTTGCGAGCATTTTCGATCTTTACAGCCATATCAGCCAGTTTAAAGGCGATAGCCTGGTGGTTGGCTATCTGGGTGCCGAATGCTTTTCTTTCCTTGGAGTAGGCAACGGCTCGTTCAAAAGCCCCGGAAGCAATACCCAACGCTTGTGCTGCAATTCCCATGCGGCCCGCTTCGAGCACTTTCATGGCAAATTTAAACCCGAAACCATCGTCACCAATGCGGTTTTCCTTTGGCACTTTTACATCATTAAACATCACCGAATGGGTGTCGGAACTGCGCATTCCCATTTTATCTTCATGGGGCCCGAGCGAAATGCCCGGAGTATTTTTTTCAACAATAAAAGCATTGATTCCTTTATGACCCTTTTCGGGGTGGGTTTGTGCCATAACTACATAGGTTGAAGCTGAATTGGCGTTGGATATCCAGTTTTTAGTCCCATTGATGATATAATGATCGCCATGTTCAACCGCGGAGGTATGCTGATGTGTTGCATCAGAGCCAGCCTCGGGTTCCGAAAGCAAGTAAGCTCCAATCACTTCTCCCCGGGCAAGTGGACGGAGAAACTTTTGCTTCTGCTCTTCGGTGCCATACTTCTCTAATCCATGACACACCAGTGAATTGTTGATGGACATGATTACCGCCACCGAAGCATCCACTTTAGAAATTTCTTCCATTGCCAGTATGTATGACACTGTATCCATTCCTCCGCCATCGTATTTTGGATCTGTCATCATGCCCAAGAAGCCCAATTCACCAAGTTTTTTTATGTGTTCGGTTGGAAAGGTCGCTTTCTCATCCCGTTCAAGTACATCCTGCAACAATTCACGTTGGGCAAAATCGCGGGCAGCCTGTTGAATCATCAACTGTTCTTCTGTAAATTCAAAGTTCATTTTTATCAATATTTATACTGCTGTAATTTGACGAATGTAAACAATATTAGCATAATAACCCTTCTAAATTATAAAAGCCATTCATTGTTCATTTTGTTGGCTGTTTTATAAAATTCATTCATCAGGTTTTCAATGAGTTCTGCCGCTGAACGTTCTTGGTGAATCAGTGCACAAACCTGACCTATTTCAAGCTCACCATTTTCGATATCTCCGGAAAACATACCCGCTTTTGCTCTGCCTTTGCCTAGTAGGTTCTTTAATTCTTCAACTGTAGCCCCATGACCTTCGGCTTGAACCACCTGATCAAAAAACGCGTTTTTAAGCAAGCGCACAGGGATTAGTTTTTTCATCAACAGCCTGGTAGCTCCATCACCGGCATCCAGGATGGCCTGCTTAAATTGCCAGTGACCCGATGACTCAACGGATGAAGCAAACAAACTTCCGATCTGCACCCCATCGGCACCAAGGGCCATGGCCGCATACATGGCCGGCCCGGAAGAAATTCCACCCGCCGCGATCAAAGGTTTTTTAAGTAGTGGACGCAGTTGCGGAATTAAGACCATCGTGGTGGTTTCCTCAATTCCATTGTGCCCTCCGGCCTCAAAACCTTCGGCTACAATGGCATCAACACCTACAGTCTCTGCTTTTAGGGCAAATTTAGTATTGGCTACCACATGTGCCACTGTAATACCATGTTCTTTCAGTAAGGAGGTATATTTTTCAGGGTTTCCGGCAGAGGTAAATACAATTCTCACCTGATGACGAAGAATGATTTCTATCACCTCATCGGTTTGAGGATAAATTAGTGGAACATTGACCCCAAAAGGCTGGTTTGTCGCAGCCTTGCACTTTATGATATGTTCTTCGAGCAATTCAGGACGCATTGATCCGGAACCAATCAGACCCAGACCACCGGCATTGCATACAGCAGAAGCCAATCTCCAGCCACTGCACCAGATCATTCCACCCTGAATAATAGGATATTTTATTCCAAAAAGTGAAGACACTCTATTTGCATTCATATAGATTGCTTCAGGCAAGCTCCTTCATCATGGCTTTTACCACATTTTCCGCACCCAGCTCAATATCCAGGAGGGTGGCATCCAACATGTAACAAGGTGTTGTAAAAACCTTAAACGTATTATCCACTACCACTTCTCCATGTGTTGTTATCTGGTGATGGCTTCCCATCCCTTCGATGGCTGCAATGGTTCCGGGGTCATCGCCAATGGTAACCTCAACACCTTGCAGCACTTTGGCAACAAAAGCCGGAGCTATGCAAAGTGCACCAATGGGTTTGCCGGCACTGACCATTTCCATGATCGCCCGTTCCACTTCGGGTGTGACCTTAGCATTGGCACCATCAAAAGCCACGGTGGATAAATTTTTGGCAGCACCAAAACCACCCGGAAAGATTAAAGCATCAAAATCTTCAGGATTGAATTCAATTAAACGCTTAATGTTTCCTCTGGCAATGCGTGCCGATTCAACCAGAACGTTTCTTTTTTCATGCATTTCCTGTCCATCAAAATGATTGACCACATGATATTGTAGGATGTCAGGGGCAAAACACTGATAAGATCCTCCCTGTTTCATAATGGCCAGCATGGTAAGAACCGCTTCCTGAATTTCGGCGCCATCATACACTCCGCAACCTGCCAGAACTACTGCAAATCTTTTCTTCTTCATATCACTTTTTTTCAAAGAATTTCCTCCTGTAAACCAAATATTTATAATCTGGTATGAGTTCTCAAACCTCAGAATAAATGCATCGATTATGGCCATGCATTTCCTGGGAAATTTCATTTTTGGTTATCCCCGCTAAAATAGACAAAAAATACAGAGGCTGCTAAAATTTCAGTCAAATTATACGCATTTCAAAATATGCACATTTAGTAAAACGATGGAGCAGTATGTGACTAAAATGTTTAATTTTACTGGTGTTATGATTCAATTTATTTTAAATAATCAGCTCGTAGAAACCAATCTGCCGGGAGGGTCGATCTTACTGGATTTTATACGGGGCGATCAGCATTTGAAAGGAACCAAAATTGGATGCCGCGAAGGCGATTGTGGTGCATGCACGGTTTTGTCAGGATCGCTTTCTGCTAACGATCATGTTCATTACAAGACCATTACATCCTGCCTCACTCCCATCATCAATGTGCATGGTAAACATATCGTGACAGTGGAAGGAATCGGCATCGATGCGGTGCTGAATCAGGTTCAGAAGTCCATGCTGGAACACAATGCCACGCAATGTGGGTTTTGTACCCCGGGATTTGTCATGGCTTTTTCAGGTTATGCACTCAACAAAGAGACGTCCATCACCGGAATTCGGGAGTCCATTAGTGGGAATATCTGCCGTTGTACGGGATATAAATCCATCGAAAAGGCCGCTGTTGATATATTTGAACAATTAAAACACTCACCCAAAGGCCGCAGTCTCGATTGGCTGATAAAACAGCACTTTGTCCCGAAATATTTTCTGCAAATCCCCGTACAACTTAAAAAAATAGTTACTCTTTCACCTATAAAGGCAGGTGTTTTTGTGGGTGGAGGAACGGACCTCTACGTGCAAAAAGCAGAAGAACTTCAGGGTATGGAGGCTATTCCCGTAAATCAGATGAAAGGTTTAACCGATGTCTTTCAAAACGGAACCAAACTAACCATCGGTGCCGGGCTTACCGCTTCAGATATGCTGAACAACGAGCTGATGATGTCAGCATTGCCCAGATTAAAGGAGTTTTTCCAAATGGTTTCATCGCAGGTGATCCGCAATATGGGAACCCTTGGCGGGAATTTGGTAAATGCTTCTCCCATCGGCGATTTATCTGTTTTATTTTTGGCTTTAAATGCAGACATCACACTTTTAAACCCTGATAATGAGTCTTCCCGAAAACTACCCTTGAAGGAATTCTTTAAAGATTATAAAAAAATAGCACTTCAAAAAGATGAATTAATACAATCACTTGCCTTTGAAACAGGAAAAACGATGGCCGTCAATTTTGAGAAAGTGAGTAAACGGACTTACCTCGACATTGCCAGTGTAAATTGTGCTATCAGCATTCAACTAAAGGGAGATGAAATAAAAGAGATTCACCTGGCAGCGGGAGGGGTAGCGCCCATTCCCAAATACCTTAAAAACACCTGCGAATTTCTAACGGACAAAAAGCTGAATGCAGAAAACCTCCGCAAAGCCCATTGTGTTATGAAAGAAGAGATTGCCCCCATCAGCGATATTCGCGGAAGTGCAGAATACAAAAGATTGTTGTTGAGACAGTTGTTTTATGCCCACTTTATCCGCCTGTTTCCAAACAGGGTAAAATCTTCTGAACTCTTAAACGTGTAGTAGCTATGAAGAACATCGACTCTACATCGCACCTAAGCGGTAAATCCATCTTTATCGACGACATGCCCGAAATCCAGGGAACCCTTTTTGCTTCGGTGGTTACCTCACCAATTGCTCATGGTAAATTGCTTTCGATTGATTTTTCGGAGGTAGAATCACTTCCTGGCATCCTTCGGACTTTTACCTACCGGGATATCCCTGGCGAAAATCAAATTGGGGGTATTGTCCCCGACGAGCCTCTTTTTGCTGAAAAGGAATTACATTTTGTTGGTCAGCCTATTGCGCTTATTGTCGGGAAGTCGGATTTTATTTGTCAGCAGGCCAAACAACTGGTGACTTTCGACATGGAAATTCTCCATCCGGTGACAACCGCCACAGAAGCGTTTGAGAGAAATCAATTCATATCGCCTCCCCGAACCTTTAAAATGGGTGATCCTGAAAACGCATGGAAAGAGTGTGCCTATGTTTTTGAAGGAACTGCTGAATCGGGCGGTCAGGAGCACCTGTACCTGGAAACACAGGGTGCTTACACCATTCCGATGGAAAAAGGAAAACTGAAAATCTATGCTTCCACGCAGGGACCCACAGCCATCCAAAAGCAAACGGCCCGTGTGCTGGGCATTCCCATGAACCAGATTGAAGTGGACGTCAACCGGATTGGCGGCGGTTTTGGTGGAAAAGAGGATCAGGCAACACCCTGGGCTGTGATGGTGGCGCTGGCGACACATCACCTGAACAAACCTGTTAAGATGATCCTGAGCCGGCATGATGATATGTACATGACCGGCAAAAGGCATCCGTATACCACGTATTTTAAAATCGGTCTGTCGAAAGAGAACAAAATACTTGCCTATGAAGCCAACTACCTACAAAATGCGGGTGCGGCAGCCGATCTTTCCCCGGCCATCACCGAGCGTACTTTATTCCATTGCACCAACAGCTATTTTATCCCAAATGTAAAGGCTACTGTGCACAGTTGCAAAACCAACCTGCCGCCCAACACGGCCTTTCGCGGATTTGGGGCTCCACAGGGCATGTTTGCCATCGAATGCGCCATTCATCTGTCTTCAAAAGAGTTGAATATTCCGGTGGAAGAAATCCAGAAAATTAATTTATTAAAAGAAGGAGATGAATTTCCTTATGGACAAAAAGTACAAAATGGAATGCTTGATAATTCATGGCTTCTTGCTGATAAACAGTGGAATATTGCAAAATTACAGGAAGATATCAGGCAATACAATGCACAACACTCCCTGAAAAAGAAGGGTTTTTCTATCTTTCCCGTTACTTTTGGTGTGTCGTTTACCAACACGGTGATGAACCATGCCCGGGCTCTGGTGCATATTTATCAGGATGGAAGTGTGGGGATCAGCACAGGAGCTGTGGAAATGGGGCAAAGCGTAAATACCAAGATGTTGCAGGTGGCCGCCGGTTTTTTTTCCATCGACATGCATAAAATCAATATTGAATCGACCAACACCACCCGTGTGGCCAACACTTCGCCGTCGGCAGCAAGTTCTACGGCTGATTTAAATGGGAAAGCCGTTCAAATGGCCTGCAATGCCTTGCTTCACCGATTGAAAAAAGTGGCAGCCAAATTGGTTTCCGGTAATGAAGAAGCATTGGAAATTACAAATGAAGAAGTATTTTTCAATAAAAAACCTACCGGGATAACCTGGAAGGAACTGGTTAAAACGGCCTTTTTGCAGCGGGTGAGTTTGAGCGAAAACAGCCACTATGCCACCCCTGAAATCCATTTCGATAAAACCATTGAGAAAGGACATCCTTTTGCATATCATGTGTTTGGATTGGCTTTAACCACAGCTTTAACAGACTGTATGCGTGGAACATACGAAATAGAAGACGTGAAAATTGTACACGATTTCGGAAAAAGTATGAACCAGGAAATCGATCTGGGACAGGTGGAAGGCGCCCTGATGCAAGGCATTGGCTGGATGACCATGGAGGAAATTGCCTACGATAAAAACGGGGTTTTGCTGTCGAATGCGCTGAGCACCTACAAGGTTCCCGATCTGTATTCTGCACCCAAATCGGTGGAAATTATTCCGCTTGAAAATGAATCAGACAACCTGGCCATTCTCAAATCGAAAGCAGTA
Organism: Bacteroidetes bacterium GWF2_41_31; assembly: GCA_001769215.1. Classification (GTDB taxonomy): domain Bacteria; phylum Bacteroidota; class Bacteroidia; order Bacteroidales; family F082; genus UBA6244. The sequence continues at coordinate 92,612 of MEOL01000008.1, read as the reverse complement.
GGCGAACCACCCTTTAACTATGGAATTGGCGCTTACTTCGCCATCCAACAGGCCATCAAAGCATATAACTCCGACTATTCAATGGCGTTTAACGCCCCGATGACACCGGAAAAAGTATTGATGGGGTTGTATGAACAAACCTAGAGAATCTGGTTTTAGCAGAAATTACACCCTGATTTTCGCAACAAAACCTGAAAAAAGGGATAAACCCAAAAAAAGATTTTAAAATATTAGATAGAATGAATCATAACACATTTCAACAAATCCGGCAGCTGGCGGAGCAATATGCCGACTACACAGCAACCAACCTCAGCAAGCTGGTACAGATCAAATCGCTCAGTGCTCAGGAAAAGGAAGTCCAGCTAGAGTTGAAACGCCAGATGGAAGAAGCTGGTTTCGATGTAGTAAAAATCGACGGACTGGGCAACGTTATTGGTCGCATTGGCAATGGAAAGAAAATACTGGCCATCGATGGTCACATGGACACCGTGGACATGGGCAACATGGAAAACTGGGATTTTAACCCTCTCGGCGGTGAAATAAAAGACGGTTTTGTGCACGGGCGTGGCACCGTGGACCAGGAAGGCGGGCCTGCTGCTTTTGTTACTTCCGGTAAAATCCTGAAAGAACTTGGCTTGGCCAACGAACTAACCATTTATTTTGTGGGTAGCGTGATGGAAGAAGACTGCGACGGACTTTGCTGGAAATACATCATCGAAGAAGATGGCATCCGTCCCGACATGGTTATCAGCACCGAACCCACCAACCTAAATATCTATCGTGGTCATCGGGGCAGGATGGAGATTCATGTAAGTTTCTATGGAGTTTCATCGCACGGATCGGCTCCGGAGCGTGGCAAAAACGCCATCTACATGGCCAGTAAAATAGCCCTGGACATAGAAAAACTCAACGATCGTCTGGCCGACGACCCCTTTTTGGGAAAAGGCAGTGTAACCATTTCGGAGTTTGTGTCGGGTAGCCCGTCGTTGTGTGCCGTAGCCGACTTCGCCCGCCTTCACCTCGACCGCCGCCTCACCTGGGGCGAAACCAAAGAATCGGCTGTTAGTGAGATAGAAGACTTGATCAAGGGGATGAATGCCAAAGTAGAAGTGCTGAATTACATGGAAACCGCTTATACCGGTTTGGAGTACGGCATGGAAAAATACTATCCCACCTGGAAAATTCCCGAAGACCATCCCATTGTTATCACCGGTGTGAAAGCATACGAAAAACTCTATCACAAAAAGCCGCTGGTCGACAAGTGGACATTTTCTACCAATGGCGTCACCATCAATGGGATGTATGGCATTCCTACCATTGGATTTGGTCCCGGAAACGAAGTGCTGGCACATGCTCCCAACGAGAAAGTAGCCATCAGCGATCTGGTAACCGCTTCTGCCTTTTATGCTGCTTTTGCCCTGGAATTTGCATCAGATAAATAGAAAATCAACAGATATATGGAACTCAAAAAAAATATCGAACTGCTCGGGCAGTTGAAAACCAACCTATACCACAAAGATTTCCTGCTCACCTGGGAAAAAACCGATGCCGAATTGCAGGCCATCCTGAACATCGCCCACATCCTGAAAAAGATGCGCGAAGCCAACATTTCACCACGCGTTTACAATTCCGGATTGGCTGTGAGTATTTTTCGCGACAACAGCACACGCACCCGGTTTTCATATGCATCGGCTGCCAACCTGCTTGGACTGGCCGTGCAGGACATGGATGAAACCAAATCGCAGATAGCACATGGAGAAACTGTACGGGAAACCGCCAATATGATCTCTTTTCTATCGGATTTTATTGGTATCCGCGACGATATGTACCTGGGTGAAGGCAATAAATACATGCGTGAAGTGGGCTCTGCCTTGGACGATGGCTATCAGCAAGGCGTTTTGTCCTCACGTCCGGGGATTATCAACCTGCAATGCGACCAGGATCATCCCACCCAATCGATGGCCGACCTGCTACACCTGGAACAACATTTCGGTTCTTTGGACAATTTGCGCGGGAAAAAACTGGTGATGAGCTGGGCCTATTCACCTAGTTATGGAAAACCACTTTCGGTTCCTCAGGGCATTATCGCACTGATGACCCGTTTTGGCATGAATGTAGAACTGGCCTATCCCAAAGGATATGAGCTGATACCTGAAATCGTGGAGCTGGCAGCTGAAAACGCCAAAAAAAGTGGTGGCAGCTTTGGCATAAACCACAACATGAAAGACGCCATGCAGGGTGCCGATATTGTGTATCCTAAAAGCTGGGCTCCTTTCCAAATCATGCAACAGCGAACAGAGTTGCTGAAAAAATCTGATAAACAAGGGCTGGCTGAGCTGGAAAAAACCTGTCTGGCCAACAATGCACAGTTCACCGATTGGGAATACAACGCGGATAAAATGCAGGTTACCAAAAATCAGGATGCCTTGTACATGCACTGTTTGCCGGCCGATATCAGTGGGGTTTCGTGCCAGGTGGGTGAAGTTTCGGGTGAGGTTTTTGAGAGATACCGCATTCCCACCTACGTGGAAGCCGGTTTTAAACCCTATATCATCGCTGCCATGATGTTTGCCAACAAGTTTGAGCATCCGGCACAAACACTCAATCAAATCATGGAAAGAAAGACGAAACGGTTTGGGGTATGAGATGTCTCATCAGCTGAGGCTGATATCGACATGACAAAAATAAGATAAGGCTAAAACATGGCGAAACTTTGCGTTTCTGACCCGCCGGGTTTTCTCCAACCCGGCGGCCCGGGTACCGGAAGTTATACCGCCAAAGCAAGCTACACCCTGCACAAGGGAAGCAGTTCTTGTTCAAGCTATAAAGAAAAAGCTATCAATGTGAATTAACACATCGGGGGATCAAAAAGACCTTAAGATCGACTTTACTGAACCAAGGTACCCACCACCAAACAGGTTGACGTGTACCATCAATGGATATAAGTTGCAGTAATCCAACCGTTTTCTCCAACCGTTTTCCAATGGAAAGGTGGCATGATAAGCCTCATAAAATCGGGAACTAAACCCGCCAAATAACTGACTCATGCCGAGGTCCATTTCACGGTGGCCAAAATAAACCGCCGGATCGACGATTACCGGTTCTCCCTGGTTTCCGCTCATAAAATTCCCACTCCACAAATCGCCATGTAACAAGTCAGGTGGTTCGGTTGGAAATAGCTGATCAAGTTGAAGATAAAATCGCTGAAAAGCACGCGAAACCTCTGAGTCGACTCTTCCTTGATCGCGGGCAAGTTTCAACTGTGGCTCCAGCCTTTCTTCCCTGAAAAAGTCGGCCCAGGTTTCATGTGCGTTGTTGTGCTGAATCAGCGAACCGATGTAATTATCGTGATCGAGTCCAAATGTTGGGTTCGAATGGCGGTGCAAATCCGCCAGCTGTTCGCCGAATTGAGGCCAGAAGTTTGAAGTTTGAGGCCTGCTTTCGATGAAGGAAAGCAACAAAAAGGAATCATTCCCGGCCTCACCAAAGGCTACAATATCCGGAACCGAAAGGGTCTGAGTAGCCGACAGCATTTTCAAACCCAGGGATTCTTTTTCAAACATCCGGGGATAACGGCTTGCCGAATTTACTTTTACAAAGAAATTTCCTACACTTGTCTCCAGTCGGAAGGCATCGTTGATAGAGCCTCCTCCAATAGAAGAAATACCGTGAATTTTTACCGGTTTCGCGGAATGCTTTGTAAGTATCTCTTCGACTTTATTTTGCCAATACATAAACTACTGTCTCAATCCATTACAAAGTAACAGCTTTTAGCGATAACAGACAAGCCGCTATCGCTGGCTAAGCGGGTCGGAAAGGTAATCGCCCAGGGAAGTGGTCTGACTGACAATATCTGCCGTGATGGCTCTGGCCGAAATGGTAGCGCCCGAAATGGCCTGAATTTCATCTCCAACGGTGAGTTCCTGATGTGGCCGAATTCCTACAAACTGCCTGAGCCAACCTTTGCTCATCACTTCGTGTCCTCTGGTTGCCTGATAGTTAAAGATTCTGACCCGCAACACTTCGCCTTGTAACGAAAGTATCATAAAGTAATCGAAAAATTCGAAAGGCTGTTGGTCAATCCTGATGGAGGCATCGCAGCCACCGGCCCGGCAACTTTCAACCCTGTTTACCAATACATAACCCATCGGTTGGCCTTCCTGTTCGATGCTAAACAAACTGGCTCCCTCAAAACCAGGGATTGGTTTTGTCAGTTCAACCAGTTGCGACGACTTGGTGTTCATTAGCTTGACCACCTCCGTGTCAATCCTGGAAAGAGGAATTTCAAATCCTTTCTTATTGTGAAATGACATGATAAGCAATCCTGCCAATGGCAGAAGTATCCAACTAAAATAAGATATGTTTTTCATGGCCATAGATAGTTAAAACCAGATGGCTATACCTGCGTCAAAAGCCTGGCTATAACCCTCTGAGGATTTTGGTTTTATTAACTGGACATCAGCTTTGACTACCACTCCGGTCACAATTGTCCAGTCGATGCCTCCGGTAATCACCTCCTTTTGATAGTCTTCATTCTCAATGAATCCTTCTGCCACCGACGCTTGGGTGTTGTATACCGAGTATCTCACAAAAGGAACCAACTTTGTTTTAGTGAATTTCGCCCTATAAAATATGTTGTAGGCCACTTCGGCATAGTAACCGACCATGGTACTTCCCAAATCATTGTTCACGCCACTTGAAGCAGTAAATAGATTGTATTCCAATGCATTGCCAATCCATGTGTGATAAAACTGCCCTCGTATTTCCAACGCTTTACGTTGGTAACGGATATCCACTCCCAACATTTTTATAGAAACCACTGATGAATCGGCCCTGGTGATAGCGGTTTCATCATCCCGGTTGAGGCTTTTGTATAGCGACGATTGCGTTTGTCCGGTATAGGCCGACAGACCTAAATTCAAGCCAAGTATGCCATAATATTCGGATCTGAAAGCCAGAACGGGCTTTAGCATGATGGATTCAGCACCCTTTTGTCGACCTTTGCGCAGGCCATTTTTACCTGATAACTGGGCTGTACCATTATAACTGCTAAATCCGTTCATCAGATAGGCCTGATAACGCAGGGCCATTTCGGGGATGGTTCCCGTAAAACCTATTCCGATTTCTCGCCAGGTGGTGGGCACAATATAGGTGTCGATCAACGGACGTTCCACACCGTGATAATTGGTCGGCTCATGGTATTCGTTTATAATCCCCATGGGAACCAACATCAAACCGGCGCGCACCTGCAAATAATGAGCGAATGAGTAATTTAGAAAAGCTTGTTCTATATATATTTCCTGTACGTGCTCCACTTCAATTTCGGATACAAGACTGAGTTTGTCGGAAAATCGATAGCCAAACATAAGCACCAACCGATGGACGTCAAGATTCCCGTTTTGAAGGGTGTTGTTGCCAAACGGCTTATTGTAATCGATCTGGCCATAACCGCCAAACGACAGGCTTCGATCGCTTTTTAATAAATTTGAAACTGTATTGGACAGGCCGTATTCCGCATTTTGAGCATGGGCAGTAAACACGAAGGTGAGTGAAATGGTCATGATCAGGGTGAGGCTTTTCCAGTATTTCATAGTTCGATAATTTTAATTTTATACTGGCAAAACTACGGGGGATCATGAATCGCTTCACTACCTATATTCGGGTATTTTTATGGTGGTGGGCATGTGTTGATACAATAATGCATGTTGGATGATTTCAAAATCAGGTTAACTTTGCCGCCAAATTTTTACTTACTTCATCAGGTTTGAAGAATCATAAACACGACAATTTAATAATCCGGACCATCCGTTGGTTTTATCCGCCTTTCAGGAAGTTTATTCCTCCTGAAACATTTCGCTATGCCGCTACAGGAGGCTTCAACACGACGCTTGACATTTTTCTGTATTTTGTTTTTTACAATTTTATTCTCGACAAACAAATTGTTAACCTGGGTTTTATAGCCATTAGCCCCTACATCGCGGCTTTTATTTTTGTCTTCCCCATCACTTTTTCCACCGGATTTTTGCTGTCGAAGTATGTTACCTTTCTGGATTCACCATTGCGGGGCAAAACCCAATTGACCCGCTATGGCCTATCGGTGGTGGGAAGCCTTCTGCTCAACTATATTTGTTTAAAGGTCTTTGTGGAGTATTTTTATATCTGGCCCACGGTATCAAAAATTCTTACCACCGTTGTTGTAATCATATACAGTTACGTCATACAGCGGCATTTCACATTTAAAACAGGTGGAAAACAAAAGAAGGTAAGCAATCCTTAAACTGTTAAAAAACTGTTTATCAGAAAAATCAATCTGCCTGAATTTCTGATTTTCAATAAATTAATAAGGCATTAACTTGGTATTTTGTATTCTGGTTACTGTTGATTCAGGTACTTTTTTGAAAGGTTATCATATACCGAAAACAGTTCGGTGGTACGACCATCCTTATCGAACAATCCGCTTCTGAAATTGAGCGGTTCCCAAATGCAGGCACCCTTCCCCATGTTGTCAGGGATATTAAACGCGATGTCGTGTACCTCTTTTTTGTAATCTGAATATTCAACCACATTTACGGGTTTGTTATAGCGTTTGGCCAGATCGGTCAGGTTATGGTTTAAATCGTTGAGTGTTCCATGCCAGCGTGGATAATACGATAACCCGATGATATCGAAGTGAACACCACGGGCGATCATGTTGTCGAGCCAAAACACGGCTTCCTCATTTTGTCCGCCCAAAGCGATGTGCATCATTACAGGCACATTGGGATCAACAGCTTCAACCCCTGCCACACCGGCTTTCAGCAAACCGGCAAGCTGATCGGGATGGCCAATATGGCCTTCGGGCCAAAGCATTCCATGATTTATTTCGTTTCCAATCTGGACCATGTCGGGAGGCGTACCTTGTTTTTCGAGGGCCATCATCACATGCGTAGTGTACTCTTTTACTGAATCTTTCAGCGTTTCAAAGTCGAGATCGGCCCAACTTTGAGGCTTAAATTGCTGTTGCGGATCGGCCCAATAATCGCTGTAATGAAAATCGAGCAGGAACTTCATACCCGCTTTTTTAATCCTTTTGGCCATTTCAAGTGTGTAAGGCAATCCACAATATCCCTGTTCAGGAGAATATCCATTTTCTGTTTCAGGATTGACAAATATCCGCAGACGGATGGTATTCAACCCATGTTCCCGCAGCAACTCGATGGCATCCTTTTCAACGCCTTTGTCCCAAAATTTAACGCCCTGATCTTCAATCTGCGGTAGAAACGAAATATCGGCACCCATCATTCTGTGGATTTCATTAGTAGTGGGAGGAAGCTGATCAGCAGTAGGTTTCATCATCACAAAGTCGGCGGGAAGTGTGTGAATTTCATGTGCGCCGGGCCAGAGTTTGCCGGAACGGGCTTCTACTTTTACCTTTCCAGGCTCCGTACCTGCCACAAACAACAGGTTTGCCTCACCATTCACCAGGATGAGTTCGGTAAACGAAGCCCCTGAAGTATCGGTCTGCATCACCAGCTCACTTCCATCCAGGGCCGTAACCTTACCATCGCCCGAAACAAATAGCTGAATTGGGTTGGTGGCAGAGGTGATCTCCCGGTTGAGACTGTCGGTAATGGCAATCCGCAAACGGGTAGGATCGCTTCCGGTGGCCAGCAAGGTAGTGCTGTAACTGGTCAGCATCACCGATACAGGTGCGCCAGTTTTAACCTGGCTGACGGAACTATAATCGATAGGTTTTGTTGTTGGTGAACTGCATTGAACCATCAGGGCAATCGCAATAAACGCGAGCAATAGGTTAGTTTTCATGGCATCACATATTTATAATAAGAAAAAGCGGCTTTGAACCGGGTTGTGATTAAACCCGAAGTTCAAATTCCGCTATAAAAGTACAATAAACTTTTATTTTTTAAAAGAGCAACTTTTCCAAAGTTTCAAACTTTGGAAAAGTTATAAAAGTGAAATTTCCAATGAATGGAAAAGGCTTCCATATTGTAACATTAATGCCCGGACGTGTCTGAAGATCACTCTTAACCTGATCCCAATGCTTCAATTTTGTCAGAGGTAAACACCTGCGAATTCGGTTTGGAATTGGCCAGATGCACCATGGCTCGGGCAATTTTATCTGCCTCAATAAGCCTGTATTTTCTTAATTTTCCCACGAGTAATGGCTGAATCAACTTCGCGATAGCCATTCCTATTTTTTCACCTGGTCGGTTTTCATTCCGGTTTCCTCCAATAAATGAAGGCCTTAAAATATAGGTGTTTGGTATTTTCTTCGATAAAACAGCCTGCTCCATTTCCCCCTTCGTCTTGTTATAGAAGAGGTTACTCCCGGGATTGGCCCCCATGGATGAAATCACCAAAAAGGTATCAATCTTGTTTTTTGCACAAAGTTGTGCTGCCGCAACAGGAATTCCGAAATCAATGTTGCGGTACATCGACCTGTCAGGTGTTTTTTTGGCAGTAGTTCCAATGCAACAATACACTTCGTGGCCTGTAAATTCCTTTTTAAACTGGTTTAACCGCAGTATTTCGCCAATAAATTCGGTTACTTTAGGATGCGTTTGTCCAATGCTTTTCCTGTTGAATATTACAATTGAATCGTATCTTTCGTCAGCGATCAACTGATTTAACAGCAAGTTTCCTGTTAAACCGGAAGCTCCAAGTATGATGGCGGTTTTTTTCATGGGTTTTCTGCTTTCAAGAGTTAGAATCATTTCTTGTGTGATCATGTTGTCACTTTAGCCTATCCGGGCAATGCCGCGCGGTCTTTAAAAAGTGGAATTATCCTCCGCGTACCATTCAGCAAAGGAAGTAACTGTTTCGCGCAGAAGTAAATAGACCAATTTCACCTCTTTCGGGAGTTGAATTCTAATCCGTTCGGCCATATCGGCTATCATCATTTCGCTGGTAGGCTGATAGGGCAACAGGATCACTTTTTCGAAGTTTCCTTGTAGTTCTTCGATGAGTTTTGCCGGCATTTGATCACTCAACACCAGGGCATGATCGAACTCATCGATAACAGCATTGCGAACAATTTTTTTCAAATCACCAAAGTCCAACACCATGCCGAACTTGGGATTGTTTATATCGGTGATGGGAGTCCCCGAGAGCGTTACACGCAATTCGTACGAATGCCCGTGAATATTTCGGCAGGGGCCATCATATCCCATGAGGGCATGAGCCATCTCAAATTTGAATTCTTTTGTGATGCGAATCACCGGATCTTTTTTCATGACTAAAGCGTTAATTTTACCACTTTTAACTGACGAACCTGCCGCCCCTTCTGATCGAGGATATTGACTACATAAATACCACCGGAAACGTTACTTAAATCAACTTCGGCACTTTTTCCTGACATACTTCCCTGACTGATCACATTCCCATAAACCGAAATCACCCTATATGAACAAAGTTCCTCACTACCAGCGATGGTTAGAAGTCCTGATGTGGGATTGGGGTACGCAACAATTTGCGAATAGTCAACCACAGGTACGTTGCTGGGATCTCCCCAAATGAAATCAACATACTCCGGATGGTCGATAAACGGATTTCGGTTGTGCTGATAATCGTAATAGATCACGTTGTTGCGGTTGTTTTCAAAATCATCAGGCGGGTCTTGAAGGTTCCATTGAATCAATACCGAAAGTTTTCCATGCTCAGGAGCCGGAGAGGTATTTACCCTGTCAACCACCTCCAGGTCAGGTTCACCATTGCCACCTTCGTAGCGGGTGGCCATGTAAAAAATCATCCGGGCCACATCGCCTTTTACGGCATCGCGTGGTTCAAACGAATCGTTGTCAACAAAACAGCCGGGAGCTTCTGCCACCGGACTGCCTCCCATATCGAAATCCAGGTTCCCACGTGTACTGTTGACTGATACATCTGTTGGCCGGATGTGGTGTGCATCGGTACCGGCCGGAGGCGTTGTGCCAAAATCGCCATGCGACTTGGCCCATACATGTTCCCTGTTCCAATCGTTTGAATTGCCACCAAAGGTACTTTTTGCCTGCGACCGTCCTGTATACAATAGGATTACATTGTTGCTGTTATCGGGATCTTCATCAGTGTTCTTCAGTATAAAATCACGTAGATCGTTGTAAGAATAAGGAGTGTGGTTTTTGATTATGTTATGAAGTTGCAGTTTAAGTGCATCACCTGTCAGACCTTCTGCATCATCGTAATAACCCGCAGGGATTTGTGCAAAAATCTGAATCGAAAATGCAAGAAGAATAAACAGTAACGCAATTGAATTTCTTTTCATGGATAAACATTTATGCGGCAAAAAATGCCAGGTAAACAGCAGCTGATAACATCACCAGTCCGCCAAGTAAATATAACAAAGAAGCAAGCGACAGGTTGGGTTTTGATGGCGATAACCATACACCTGTGGCAGCGAATAATATCGAGAAAATAAAGAGGATAATAAATAAAGGAAGATCGAAAGGCATGAAATACGTAAAAATTAAGCCAACCAACAAAGTGTTCATGGCCTGTGCCAGCGAAACGAAAAATACATGGGTAACCTGATTTATTGAATAGGTTCGTTCTCCTTTTCGGATTTGAAATGCTTCCATAATCATCCGGATTCCAACAAGTGCAAAACATAGAAATATCACCACTTCCTTGAAATCATCCATGAAATGCATGAATAAGATACCCAACTGAAGTCCGGCCCAGAACATGCCGGTTTGCATCAATCCAATCAACAGAATAAAGGGGATTGCGTTCAGCCAATGATGCTTAACCCGAATGCCGATGGCCACCGGAAAAGGCTGCATGGCAAGGAAAAATAAAATGGCAATGATAAAGGCAGATTGCATTTTAATCCTGTTAAAAAGGGCTGCAAAATTACTAAACTTTTCGGGGGGACTGACTAAAAGTGTTGAATAGGATGTTCCATTAATCTGTAATGTAAACCAGCTCCACCATTTTCTCCAGCCATTCTGCATCCACCTCATCAAAACTATTGAGTTTATCGCTGTCCACATCCAAAACGGCCACCAGTTCACCTTGTTTATTTCTAACCGGAACTACCACTTCCGATTGCGAGCGCGAATCACAGGCAATATGACCGGGGAAATTGTGCACGTCAGGAACCACGATGGTTTTTTCCTGGTTGAGGGCTGCCCAGCAAACACCGGTATCTTTGGCCAGGTTGATACAGGCCAGAGCTCCCTGATAGGGACCCACCTGCAATTTGTCGTCCTGCAATAAATAAAACCCGGTCCAGAAAAAGGTGTCCATTTTGTGGTGCAGCACTGCATTGATGGTGGCCATGTTCGAGAGTGGGTTATTGCTGCTTTTTTGAATCAGCGATTGTATTTGATCGAAAAGACGTTGATAGCGTTGATGTTTTTTTTTGGTATCCATTGGTTTAGTTTCAGACGTCAAAAATACGAAAGGTTTATGTATGAATAATCAAAGCAAATCTGGTACAATACGCTTTTGAGTTGCAGCCGGATTCACTTTTCTACCCTTGTGATTCTCCTATGGGAAAAATTCAGACACTTTCTCAAGCAAGACTGCGTCAATAAAAAAAAGTTCACGGAAATTGGTTGCCTGAATATTTATGATACCTTTGAGACTGAATCACATTGCACTTTCTAAAAATCAATACGACCCTATATTGAAGATTTTCATCATTTCAAAACTATTGAAACAATTAAAACCAATGTTTAACACCTTTCAATAAAGAAACTTACAAAGAAAAAAATGAAGAAAGAATTTATTGCAGAGCTTTTCTTGAAGTTTGAAGATGCTTGTTATGACTTTGATGGCGTAGAATGTTGGAGTTCAAGAGAATTACAACCCATTCTTGGTTACTCTCAATGGAAAAACTTCAAGAACGTAATTGAAAAGGCTAAAAAGTCATGTGAACAGGCAGGAGAAGAAGTTAAAAACCATTTTGCCGATTTCGGAAAGATGGTTGAAATTGGTAGTGGTGCTCAAAAAGAGATTGAAGATATTGCATTGACGAGATACGCTTGTTATTTAATTGCTCAAAATGGAGATGCTACCACAAAATCTGAAATAGCTTTTGCTCAAACTTATTTTGCTGTTCAAACTCGCAAACAAGAAATAATTGAAAAAAGATTATTAGATGTCGCAAGAGTTACTGCTCGTGAAAAACTTTCTCAATCCGAAAAGAAGTTATCGGGAATCATTTTTGAAAGAGGTATTGATAATAAAAGTTTTGCGACTATTCGTTCAAAAGGGGACCACGCATTATTTGGAGGCAGAACTACTAATGATATGAAAAGGATTTTGCAAGTTCCAACAAATCGCACATTGGCAGATTTTCTTCCTACTTTAACAATCAAAGCCAAAGACTTCGCTACAGAATTGACAAGTCATAATGTAGTGGACAAAGATTTAAAAGGCGATGCTCAAATTACAAAAGAACACATTGAAAATAATTTGGCAGTTAGAAAAATCCTTGACGACAGAGGTGTAAAACCCGAACAACTTCCACCTGCTGAAGATGTGAAAAAAGTAGAAAGAAGACTGGATAGTGAAGAAAAAAAGATTTTAAAAGAAGTAAAGAAAATTCAAGGGAAGAACAAAAAGAAATAAGTAAAAGGGAATTTAATACAAGCGAACTTTGAAGATTTGCAAAAACGTTTTATCAAATTTATCATAGGAAATACAGCAACCAACATAGAAGTTGAAGTAAAGTGTATTTATCAAAAGATAAAACGATTTCACAACATGAAGCTAATAACTCAAGCGAACAGCATATTTTTGTAGACAAATCACATTAGGCAGAAAGATTTGTCCTTTGAAGTCGGCCGTAAAGCGAATGCTGCCCGTTCTGCTCGGAAAACATAATGATTATTTGGAATCAAGGGCAATTACCTGAAGACTAAACTATTGATAAATTAACGGTAATGCATTCAACTGTTTCACACAAACGAAACCCAGTCCAAACTTGATTATCCATTAGAATTACCGACGAACCATCCGGTTAAACTTTCTCCAGTTCCACAGTAAAGTGACGGAGGATTGGGGCTTCTTTCACGATCTTAAATCCTTTGGTAATTTTATCCCTGCGATCGAATACATTGATCAAGGCAGCGGCGATATAATCCATGTGGTTATTGGTATATACCCTTCTTGGAATGGCCAGGCGCATCAATTCCAGATCCGGGTAGCGGTTTAAGCCGGTTCCCGGATCGCGGTCTGCCAGCAAGGTGCCTATCTCCACTCCGCGCACTCCACCTTCAATGTATAATTCGATAGCCAGTGTTTGAGCAACATACTCTTCTTTAGGCAGATGAGGCAAAAAACGTTTGGCATCCACAAAAATGGCATGCCCGCCAAATGGATATTGGATAGGAATTCCATAATCTTTTAGCAGACCACCTAAATAGGCAACCTGTTTGATCCGGGTTTCAAGATAATCGAAATCGGTACCTTCGTAAAGACCTTGTGCCAGCGCATTCATATCGCGTCCCGACATGCCTCCATATGAAATGTACCCTTCAAAAAGAATGTTGTACATGGTGGCCCGGTCAAAAAGTTCCTTGCTGTTGAAACCGATAAACCCGCCCATATTGACAATGGCGTCTTTTTTGCTGCTCATGGTCATGCCATCGGCATAGGAGAACATCTCGCGTACAATTTCGCGGATGGATTTGTCGCGATAGCCTTCTTCCCTTATTTTGATGAAATAGGCGTTTTCGGCAAACCGGGCCGAATCGAAAAACACGATAATGCCGTATTGATCGGCCATTTTCTTCACCTCCCTCAGGTTCTTCATCGAAACTGGTTGCCCCCCGGAAGAATTACAAGTAATGGTAATGATAATAATCGGAATTTGGCTTGCCGGATGGGCTTTAAGAACGTTCTCCAGTTTATTCAAATCGACATCCCCTTTAAATGGATGGTCGAGAGTCGTAATAAAAGCTTCGTCAATGGTACAGTCGATGGCATGGGCCTTTCGGAATTCGATGTGACCTTTGGTGGTATCGAAATGGGAATTGCCGGGAACGATATCGCCTTCTTTTAGGATGGTGGAAAACAGTACATTCTCAGCCGCACGCCCTTGGTGCGTGGGCAAAAAGTATTCAAAACCGGTGATTTCTTTGATGGCATTTTTTATTTTAAAATAGGATGAGGCACCGGCATAACTCTCATCGCCCAACATCATTTCCGACCACTGCATCTGGCTCATGGCTCCGGTACCGGAGTCTGTCAGCAGGTCGATAAATACCTGGTCGCTACGCAGGTTAAACAGGTTGTATTTAGCGTCTTCGATCCATTGTTCGCGCTGTTCACGAGTACTACGGCGGATGGGTTCCACCATTTTTATTTTGTACGATTCGGAAAAGGGTAATTTCATGGTTTAGTATTATTTAATAAAACATTTTACTTTTTTTTCTGCCAGGCAGTAAAACTTAGTAAAATGCATCAAAAGCATCACGCCTTTTGACGTTGAGAAATACTTTTTTGTGTCCTATTTTTTGTGATTTCTGCATACTAAATCCAAGAGCGACCAAATATAAATAAAATTGTAATGCACCAAACTTCATTCTCAAATCAATAAACAGTTTCCAAAAACTTCCACTTTGTTTGTAACCCGGGCTAAGAAGTTGCGTCCAAAAGAATGACATCAAAAAAATCAACATAAAAATTTAAAACTATGGAAGACATAATTCCTGTATTTGTACTCGCCGTTATTTTTGGCTTTGTTTATGCTGTTATTTTCCTGTTGGTCAGGAAAAAAGAACGCATGGCTCTTTTGGAAAAGGGTGTAGATGCTACCCAATTTATAAATCCTGTTAAGGATCAATCATTTATAGCGCTTAAATTTGGTTTGCTGTTTATCGGATTGGCTATAGGCATTATTCTTGGTGGCCTGATGAAACACCTGACCGTTATGGGCGAAGAGGAATCCTACTTTTCGATGATTTTCCTTTTTGGCGGTATCGGGCTGGTGGTGAACCACTACATGGAAAAATCGGAACGTGCTGAAATGGAGAGGAATAAATTATCCAGATAGATTTCTTTGGAGGCCGATATTTAAAAAAAGCCTAATCGACAGATCAGGCTTTTTTTTTGTAAACCAGGGCAGTTAAAATATACATACTATTGTACCTTGAGCGCAACGGACGGATTTTCATTCACCACTTTTACCGAACGCACCAGTACCGTAAAAAGCGCGACCAACAAGGCTAGTAGAATACTCACAATAAAATACCCGATGTGGATAGAAATATGGTAGGCAAAACCTTCAAGCCACTTATTCATCAAAAAATATACAATGGGTGTTGCTATAAGGCCTGACAAAAAAACCAATTTCAGATAGCCCAGAGCCAACATGGTAATTAATTGTTTTTCAGATCCTCCCAACACCCTTCGGATGCCAATTTCACGTGTACGCTGTTGTATAAGGAAAGAGGAGAGGCCATAAAGGCCCAGACTGGAGATAAAAACCACAAACAACGAAAAATAAAAAAACAGGTTGAGCATTTTTTTATCCCCACTGTACAAACTTCCAATCTTCGACTGCAAGGAAATCATGTGTAAAGTACCTCCTGAAGTGACTTTTTTCCAGGTGTCGCTGATGTGCAATTCGGCTTCTTCAAGTCTGCCAGGCGCAGCCTTTACCATGATATAGCGTGAAACATGCGGGGTAAGCAGAAACACCATGGGATCCACCTCCCGATGTAAAGAGGATGAGTTAAAATTTCTGACGACACCCACAATTTTGCCTCCTTTTTTTCCTGCATAATTAAAAGGAACGCCAACCACGGTATCGAGGCCTAAAAATTCAACAGCAGCTTCGTTCAAGATAAATCCGGTCGCGGTATCATCGCCGGGGAAGTCATTAAAATACCGGCCGCTGATTAATGGAATATTCAGTAACCTGAAAAACCCGTATCCAACCCCAAAATAATTAATGGTCTGCACCGGAATTGCATTGGTATCACCCACCTGAAAAAGCATTTTGCCTTCGGTATATCCCGGTACGTTTTGAGTTGATGTCACCTCGAGGATGGAACCATGATTTGCCAACAGATCCATGGATTGATTAATATGCTGCCTGAAATTGGTATCGCGGGGAACATTGATCACATATACATTCTCTGCATCAAAACCCAATTCATGATTTTTCAGGAAATTGATTTGTGAATACACAATGATGGTAGCCATGATCATACCGATTGACACCATGTATTGGATAATGACCAAAAAATGCCTCATGATGCCGGCCGTAAACTGTTGTTTTCCAAATTTCCCCGACGAAAAAGAAGTGCCTTTTAACACGTGGGCAGGTTTGAACGAATTGAGTACGAAAGCCGGAAAACTACCTCCAATAACGGAAAGTATCGATAAAAGCGCTAGCAGGACTATCCCGAAAGGAAAAATTTCCCATGAAACAAGGCTATCTAATAAACTCAGGTTTTTATCTACCAATTGATTAAACTGTGGCATTAACCACTCAACCAATGCCAGTGCTAATACAAAGGCAATCAGCGTGATAATCAGCGATTCAACAATATATTGAAATGCCAGTTGCCTGGGTAAGGCACCCAGAACTTTGCGCATGCCAATTTCGCGCGAGCGCTTTAACGATCGTGCTGTTGCCAGGTTGATATAATTGATAGAAGCCGTCAGCAAGATAAACAATGCGATCACCGCAAAGACATAGAGAGCTCCCACATCCACGTTGGTGGGAGAATCGTACATCAGGCCCGAATTGAAATGTACAAGGGAAACCGACTCGATAAAATACTGCATACTTCCAACCATATTCAGTTCTTCCTCCTGTATAAACGCTGCTTCACCCACGCGCTCAAACTCATTAAAACGGTATTCAAAATCATCCGGATTAACAGTGTCTGCAAGCTTTACATAAGTATAACAGGTCATCCAGAAATAATCATGTTCCAGGTTTTTTAGTTCCTTTTCATTTATTGAAGAAACAGAAACGATGGCATCAAAATTCAAATGCGACGGCTTTTGTCTCATGTCGATGACTCCTGTAACCAGGTATTCACGCAGGTTTGTTCGAAGCTTATTGCCAATTGCGGGTTTATCACCAAATATTTTTTTAGCAGTGGTTGAATTGATCACGATTGAATTGGGTTTCAACAATGCCGAATCTCGGTTCCCTTCCAGAAAATGATAATCAAATATCCTGAAAAAGCTGCCATCTGCCAAACTAATGTCGGGTATTTCAAAGACCTCACCGTTCCAGGTAATGGTCGACACATCATTTTCATCAGCAGGATCTGTAAAAAATAAGTTGGTAGCTTCCTCAACGCCCTGAAATTCATTGCGTAAATCGCTGGCCAGCCGAAAAGGGGTCAATGCGATTTTTTCCGAATTCCCCTCCAGAGAGTATTCATTTGTAATCCGGTAAATTTTTTCATTATCTGACCAAAACCGGTCATACCTGATTTCGCTTTCGATGAAGAGGTAAATAAAGACAAAAACAGCGATACCCAGCATCAAGCCTGCTACATTGAGTAATGTATAGCCTTTTTGCCGAACCAGCACCCTGATTCCAACCTTAAAATAGTTTCCGGTCATAAAAAGTTTAATCGAGTTTGTTCAGGTTTTCGTTGATAATCTGGCCATCGAACAGGTGTACCACCCGCCGGCTAAAAGCGGCATCACGTTGCGAGTGGGTGACCATGATGATGGTGGTTCCTTCCTTATTTAAGGCATCGAGCAGGTTCATCACCTCCTCTCCGTGCATGCTATCGAGGTTTCCGGTAGGTTCATCAGCCAAAATCAGAGGTGGGTTTGCCACCACGGCGCGGGCTACTGCAACTCGCTGCTGCTGTCCTCCTGAAAGTTGTAAAGGGAACATGTTGCTTCTATGTGCAATCTGCATCTTTTCCAACAAAGCTGAAACACGCTCTTGACGGGCTTTTTTCTTCCACCCAAGGTATTGAAGAGGTAACTCAACATTTTCGTACACCGTTAATTCTTCTATCAGGTTAAAATTTTGAAACACAAACCCAATGTTTTTTTTTCGAAGGATGGTCCGCTGCTTTTCTTTGAGTTTGGCAACGTCCTGGCCCAACAGAAAATAGGAGCCGGTATTCCAATCATCAATCATTCCCAGAATATTAAGCAACGTGGTTTTCCCGCATCCGGAAGGACCCATTACCGCGACAAAATCACCCTCTTTTACATTGAAGTTGATGTTGCGCAAGGCGATTGTTTCTACCGATTCTGCCTGAAAAATCTTTTCAAGACTACTGGTTTCTATTATGTTCATGTGTTCGAATTAGGGTTTCGTTCAACCTGTTAACAAATTTTAACTAATACTATGCCATCCAACCTATCTCACAGTACAACAGCGTGTTGAAAAATTATTTGAGCACTTCTGTAACTATTCGTGTCCGAAATCGTCCATACTGTTGTGCAAAGGTGAACAAAATAAGTTTACTTTTATTGAGTAGAACCTTCTCCATTAACTCGAAACTAAAATGACAAAAATAAAGGCCCGTGTACTAATTGTTGATGATGACGCGGATATTTTGTTGGCAGCAAAAATGTTTTTACGACAACACATTGAAATTGTCCATACCGAAAAAAATCCGGCAAATCTCCCCGACATATTAAAAAACGAAGTGTTTGACCTCATTCTGCTCGATATGAATTTCTCGCGGGATGCAACCAGCGGGCAGGAAGGGTTTCATTGGTTAAACGTGATACTTGAACAGGATCCGGCTGCCACAGTCATTTTTATAACCGGCTATGGCGACATTGAATTGGCCGTTCAGGGAATAAAAGAAGGAGCGACCAATTTCATACTGAAGCCCTGGGAAAATCGCAAGCTATTGGCTACCATCGAAACCTCGCTTCGGGTGCGCGAATCAAAGGTTGAATTGGAGAGCCTGCGATCAACACAAAAAATGTTGATTGCCGATCAGGACCAGGCCTACAGCAATTTAATAGGTAACTCACCGGCCATGCAAAAGGTAATGAAAATGGCCTATCGTGTGGCTGGAACGGATGCTAACGTGTTGATACTTGGAGAAAACGGTACCGGAAAAGAGGTGGTGGCCAGGGCCATACACCGGGCATCGAAGCGAAAAGACAAGGTGTTCATTAATGTAGATTTGGGAGCCATTACCGAAAGCTTGTTCGAAAGCGAGTTGTTTGGCTATAAAAAAGGGGCTTTCACCGATGCCAAAGAAGATCGCGCCGGACGTTTTGAGGCAGCAAGCGGAGGCACTATTTTTTTAGATGAAATTGGCAATTTAAGTCAAAACCTGCAATCAAAATTATTGAGTGTACTCCAAAGCCGTCAGGTAGTGCGACTGGGCTCAAACAAAGAAATACCTATCAACGTCAGGCTCATATGTGCCACCAACATGCCACTCTACCAAATGGTAAGTGAAAATAAATTCAGACAGGACTTACTGTATCGAATCAACACGGTCGAAATCAAGTTACCGCCCTTGCGCGAACGACTCGAAGACATTGAACCTCTGGTAGAATTCTACATTGATACCTATTGCAATAAGTACAAGGTAGCTAAAAAGCGCATCAATGCCGGCACATTAAAACGGCTTCAAATACACGATTGGCCTGGTAACATCCGTGAACTGCAACATGCCGTTGAACGCGCTGTTATTTTAAGCGAAAATACCATCCTGGAACCTCACGACTTCTTTGTTAGCGAAAATGAAGACAGGCAGTCGGACCAGTTTAATGCCGATAATTTGAATCTTGAGGAAGTGGAAAGGGTTTTGGTGCGAAAAGTAATCGATAAACATGGGGGCAACATTAGCCGGGCGGCTAAGGAGCTGGGATTGACACGTGCCTCTTTATACCGAAGAATTGAGAAATATGGTTTATAAACGCTTTAGGATACAGATCATCATCAGGGTGGTGCTTATGGCCATTACCCTATTCTTTGTATTTTATCTTTTTCAAAAGCCTGCTTACCTGGTAAGTACCCTCATTTTGATTGTGATCAGTATCGCGCAGGTAATTTCGCTGATCCGATACGCGGAACAAACAAATCGGAAACTGGCTCGTTTTTTTGAATCCATCAGGCATGCCGATTTCTCCACCTCCTTTTCGGAAAACGAGTTGGGGAAAAGTTTCGAAGGCTTAAACAACGAATTCAATCAGGTGATTGCAGCCTTCAACAAAAACAAAACCGAAAAGGAAGAACACTTCAATTATCTTCTCACAGTAATACAACATGTGAGCATAGGCATCATTGTGTTTAAACGCGATGGAAATGTGGATGTTTTTAATAACGCTGTTAAACATCTGTTGCAGATTAACCGACTCAGAAAAATCAGTCACCTGAAAGAAGTTTCGGACGAACTCCCTGAAAAGTTGCTTTCCATGAGGGCAGGCGATAAAACCCTTTTTAAACTATTTGTAAACGATGAATTGCTGCAACTTTCGATGCATGCCACCGAATTTAAAATGCGCGGCGAGGAATATACATTGGTTTCTTTTCAGGATATCCATCCCGAGTTGGAACAAAAGGAAATTGAATCGTGGCAAAAACTGATCCGTGTGCTGACGCACGAAATCATGAACTCCATTACGCCCATCTCCTCTTTGGCTGCCACCATTAAAGAAATCTTGGAAGAGAGAAGAAACCACTATCCTCCGAGAGATGAACAGGAAGCCGAAGACATTGAAAGCGTTACACAGGCCGTAGCAACCATCGAAAACCGAGGGAAAGGGCTGTTAAACTTTGTGGAATTATACCGAAACCTGACCCGAATACCAAAACCTCATTTTCGATATTTTAAGGCAAGCACCCTGTTCGAAAGTACCATGGAGCTGATGAACCCAAAGATTGAGCAACTCAACATTAAATGCACCACCCGAATTTTTCCCCAGGATCTGAAAATTCTTGCCGATCCTGATTTAATCGATCAGGTGTTGATCAATTTAATACTAAATGCCATAGATGCTGTGGCCGAGGTTGATAAACCCCAGATCACCATTGTGGCATCTGTTAACCTGAATAACAGGACCACCATTGAGGTAGCCGACAATGGAAAAGGAATCAACCAGGATATCCTTGACAAAATTTTCATGCCCTTTTTCACGTCAAAGAAAAGTGGTTCAGGTATTGGTTTGAGCCTTTCGCGCCAGATTATGCAAATGCACAAAGGAACTATCAGCGTTCGTTCCAAGCCTGGTGAAGGAGCCAACTTTACGGTGATTTTCTAGTGCTGTCGTTTACAATCATTGCTTGTTATAAGGTAACTCATTGATACTGATTGTGCTCCAAAACAAGGAATGATGGTTGTCAGGTACAAAATCATCCACCTTTTCATACCCATGATTTTTAACAAAAATGAAATTACTGCTTTATTAAACAATTAATGTATATTTACCTCATCATTTAACAAACTCTTTTAACCTATTTCTCTTCATAAAGTTGCGGGGATGAGAACATTAAACGCTTTAATTACTTTCCTGATTTGCTCCTTTTTTATTCTTCAAGGTTGTGGCGAAACCAAAATCCAACAGAAAAATGAAAATATTCAGCAGCTGTCAAATCTTTTATCCGAAAAAAAACCGGTACTGGTTCCGGGAATAAACGATTTGCTTTTCGTTGGTGTTCCTGGTGAAAATGGGCTGAAACAACCAAATGTCTTATCAGGTGAAAAATGTGAAACGATTGGTTTCAATGTGCTTACGGAAGTTACGCCGGGAATTTCGTTCCTCCCTCAAACCATTGAACAAAAGATTGCAGGCGATCAGCCTGTGAAGAGTAAAGCACCTGTAATCACCCAAGTCTCGAAATCGAAACTATCGGCTGCTAACACAACACTTTTTGAGCCCCCGACAGTAACATTGGTGCCGGTGGAGTTGGAAATGAGTATGGACAGCCTTGCCCTATTTGATAAAAAAGCACTTGAAAGCGGTCTCGTCAATTTTCAGCACGAAGATTCCATTTTCCCTCCCATCAGGATATTTGCCCAACAGCCAAAGCATTTTGCATCCCTACCCTTTAGATATAAAGAAAATGCGCTGTTCGACCTGAGCTTTCTAGATGCTGATCAGGAATTGCCCAATTCATACATCAGGGCCATTACGGAAGATACAAATGGTACCATGTGGTTTGGAACCCACACCGGAGGGCTCATATCATACAATGGTTCGTTTTTTAACCAATACACCATGCAGTGCGGACTTTCGTCGGACATGATCCTTTCACTTCTTATAGACAAAAATGAACACTTCTGGATCGGTACACATGGCGGTGGTGCCGATTATTTCGATGGTAAAAAAATTACACGGTACACCAAAAGACAAGGGATGCCCTCAAATACCATCCTGGCCATCATGGAAGATCATATAGGGAATATTTGGTTTGGCACCACCAAAGGTGTTTCACGTTTTGATGGAGCAACTTTAGATACTTACACAACCAATCAGGGCCTTGCCGGCAACAATGTTGTATCTGTATTTGAAGACAACAACAACAATATTTGGTTTGGAACCAACAAAGGTGCTACCAGATTTGATGGAACCAGTTTTGTGACGTTTACTTCAGCGGACGGCCTTGCTTCAGATTACATCCTGACCATCGCTCAGGACCACCTCGGCAATATCTGGTTTGGAACCAATGGAGGTGGCGTTTCAAAATTTGATGGCGTCACTTTCACCAATTACAGCACCAATCAAGGATTAGGAGGCAACGCTATTTTGTCGATTATTGAAGACCATGATGATGACAACTTGTGGTTTGGAACTTTTGGAAACGGTGTCACCCGGTTTAATGGAACTACGTTTTCAAGTTACAATTCCGGACAGGGTTTAAACGATGATTACGTGCGTACTTTATTTGAAGATGACCAGGGGAACCTTTGGATTGGAACCGATGGCGGTGGTGTTTCTCATTTTAATTTCAACAGTTTTGTCCACTTTACCAAGGAACAGGGACTAAGCGACAACCTGGTGTTATCGATTTTTCAGGATAAAGAAACCAGGTTTTGGTTTAGTGTTTTCGGAGATGGCTTGCTCATTTTAAACGACTCCAATCCTCCAATCGAAAACAGCACTTTTTTGCATATCTACAGCAAGCAGGGGCTGGCGCACGACATTGTAACCTCAATGATAGAAGATTCGAATCGTGATTTTTGGTTTGCGACTTTTGGAGGTGGGGTGAGTAAATTGGATGGGGAAAATTTTAAAAGCGGCCTGATCACATTTACAAATTATTCAACGGAACAAGGGCTTCCGAATGACATTGTCAGGGCTGTAATTCAAGATAAAAAGGGTGATATTTGGTTTGGAAGTGAAGGAGGAGCCACCAAATTCGATGGAAAGAAGTTCTATACACTCAATCAGAAAAATGGTCTTGGCAGTAGTAAAGTACTGAGTATTTGCGAGGATCGAATGGGTGCACTCTGGTTTGGCACCATGGATGGCGGGGTTTCGCGGTTATTTCAGGACACGCTTGTAAACTTTACCACTGAACAGGGCCTTGCCAACAACACGGTATGGACTATCATCCAGGATCATCAGGGCATCATGTGGTTTGGAACAGATGGTGGCGGGGTAAGTGCCTTTAACGGACAATCGTTTAGAAACTTTACCGCAGAAGAAGGTTTGGGTAACAATTATGTTTTTTCACTTTCATGTGACAACAACAATTCCATCTGGGCAGGAACCATCAGAGGACTTACCCAGATCGTGGTTCCCGATAGTTTAAGTTCAGATAATGAACATTTTATAAATGACACATTTGTCATACAAAATTACACCAAAATGGATGGGCTTATCGGGGTTGATTTTTATACCAATGCCGTGTTTCATGATCAAAACAACCGAATGTGGTGGGGAACCGACAAGGCGCTTTCGATGCTTGATTTAAAGACTTATAAATTCAGCAAAAACGCTCCAAATGTTCAACTGAATGCCATTCTGTTGAACGATAAATCATATGTTTTCGATGAGTTAAAATCAAACACATCCGAATATTCCCAATCAGAGATCCGCTTTGGTGAGGTGCTGCCTTTTTCAAACCTGCCCACAGATTTAAGCCTTCCTTATTACATAAACCACCTTACCTTTCAGTTTTGTGCCGCCGACTGGGGTGCACCGCATCAGGTGCAATACCAGTATAAACTTATTGGATTTGACGATGAATGGAGCTTGTTGGGCAAAGAAAATGTTGCCGACTACCGCAACATTACCCCGGGCCGCTATACATTTTTACTGCGTGCTACCGGAAAAGCGGGAGTTTGGAGCGAAACCGTTAAGTACCCGTTTGTCATCAGATGGCCGTGGTATTTATCCTGGTGGTCCGTTGTTTTCTATATTTTGGTTTTTATCCTTGGAATTTGGCTCATTATCAAGTGGAGGGTCAGCATCATTCAAAAACAAAAAACTGTCCTCGAAGGTATGGTCCGCCACCGGACCAATGAACTGAAAAATGCAGTACAACTGGCTGAACAAGCTACCAATGCCAAAAGTCAGTTTTTAGCCACCATTTCTCACGAAATTCGCACGCCACTCAACGCAGTTGTTGGCCTTACCCATTTGGCACTTAATACTCCCCTGACAGAGAAGCAGGAAGATTATTTGCAAAAAATTGACCGTTCGGCAGCAACCCTGCTTGGTTTAATCAACGACATTTTGGATTTCTCCAAAATTGAAGCCGGTAAAATGCAACTCGAAAAGGCTGGCTTCGACCTGGAAATTGTGCTCAGCTCCATCATGACCCTAAACGCACAAAATGCAAATGAAAAAGACCTGGAGTTCGTAATCAACATTGCCCGCGATGTTCCCCGTAAGTTAATTGGCGACCCATTGCGGATAGGGCAGGTGCTGACGAATCTATGCAACAATGCCATTAAATTCACCTCTTCAGGTGAAGTGGTAATTCAGGTTGATTTGGATAAAAAAATAAGCGAAACCGAATGTTTTTTACAGGTCTCCGTTAAAGATACCGGAATTGGAATCAGTGAAGAGCACATTCCCCTCCTATTTGATGAATTTATACAAGCCGACAACTCGATTACCAGAAAATTTGGCGGAACCGGGCTTGGGCTCAGCATCAGCAAGTTGCTTATTGAAATGATGGATGGCCGCATCTGGCTTGAAAGCGAACCTGGTGTAGGCAGTACCTTTTATTTTACCTGCAAGGTCGGCGTTCAACCCGGAAACACATTCCCGTGCCAATCAGTTCCAGAAGCATTAAAACAACTCGACATTCTGGTGTGCGATGACAACCATTCCGCGCTTAAATCACTCGTTGACATACTTAACTCATTCTCACTAAAAGTGAACACAGCTACTTCAGGGGAGGAAGTACTTAACATCATCAAGAAAAAACCAGTGGACTTGTTGCTGATTGACATGCATTTGATCGGTATGAGCGGACTCGACACGATTATCGCCATCCAAGAAAATCCCCATTATTCGCCAATGAAATCGATCCTGGTTGCCGGTACCGAAAAAAGCAAGAAAAACTTTGAGCAAACCATTTCCAACATCGATGGATACCTAAGCAAGCCTTTTATCCCTTCGGTAGTAATCGAAAAAATAGGTGCCGTAATCGGGTTGTCAAAAGCATGCACCGAATCCCAACATGAAAAATCCTCCATTCTTGAAAATGCCATAAAGAAACTGGCAAGAAGTCGGGTTCTTTTGGCTGAAGACAATGAAATCAACCAACAGGTAGTATTTGAATTACTTGAAAACGTCGGGGTTAATGTCCACTTGGCAGACAATGGTGCCATAGCCATACAAAAAGCGTTAAAAATGCATTTCGACCTGATTTTAATGGACTTGCATATGCCTGTGATGGATGGATACAAGGCGTCCATTCAAATCCGTAAACACGATCAACAGGTGCCGATCATCGCCATCACGGCTGACGCCACGAGTTCCACCAGGAAAAAATGTGGTGAGTCCGGAATTAACGATATTATTACCAAACCCATCGATCCGGATTTGCTTTTTAAGCAATTGTTAAAATGGATTTCGCCCGGGAAGGATCATGAATTAAAAACCAACTCCTCCACTGACATATCGGACAGCTATTTCCCCGGTATCCCCATCGGGGACCTGGATGCGCGTTCCGGTATTCGAAGGTTTGGAAACAATGAAGGCCTTTATTTAAAGATGCTGAAAAAATTTGTTTCTTCCAATAATCAAACTTGCTCCCATCTGCGACAACTCATAGGTCAGGGTAATTTTGAGCAGGCGCATCTCATGATTCATACATTGAAAGGAGAAAGTGGAAATATCGCCGCCGATCATGTATACAAGCAATCGCAGTTGGTTGAGGAGGCAGTTTTGACCAAAGATTTAAACCTCTTTGAAAAAGAGATGAATTTGCTTGAGAACAAACTGATGGACATTTCAAAATCTTTAGAAGACCATTTTCAGAAAACTTCGGACAGCTCTGAAAGAGCAGAAAAAATATCGAAAGAAACCATCGTTTTATTGATGGGATATTTGAGAGAAAAGAACCCAAAAGCCCTTGACCTGCTTGATGAACTTGCTTCCAAAGGAATGAGCAGGGCACAACTGGATACCATCAATGCTGCCGTAAATAACGAGCATATAGATGAAGCCATTATCGTGCTAAGTAAGCTATTAGAATAACTTTAATCCAAAATAGGCCTCATACCAATTATTAACGAGTGTTAACTTCAACCCGTATTTGTTGCAAAAAGGTTAATTTTGCAAAAAAACATGAAAAAAACCGCGCCTACCCAATTCAACATCCATACCCATGCTCGTGAACGCTGGAGTCCGCGCGCTTTCTCGCCCAAACCCGTTGAAAAGGAAAAGCTGCAAAGCCTTTTTGAAGCAGCCCGTTGGGCGGCTTCCGCCTTTAATGAACAACCCTGGCGATTTATTATCGGGATAAAAAACGACCCTTCTTATAATAAAATACTCGAAACTTTAGTGGAATGGAACCAGCGATGGGCAGGCCAGGCACCGGTTTTAATCATCAATGTGGCCAAACGGACTTTCTCGCACAACGGCACCAAAAATGGGACCTTTAAATACGATTTGGGACAATCCGTGGCCAACCTGGCTCTCGAAGCGGTTAATCAAGGGCTATACTCACACCAGATGAGCGGGTTCGATCCCGAAAAAGCACGGGAGTTATTTACTATTCCGGAAGACTTTCAGGCCATTTCGGTGATGGCCGTAGGATATTACGGCAACCCCGATGATCTTCCTGCTGACATGGCCGAAACCGAAGCAAAACCCAGGATACGCAAAGCCTTTAATGAACTCATTTTTACCGAAACATTTGCCAAAACAACTACCTTATTTTAAAAAAATGCACCTTAAGTTAGCTACCATCCCCCTTCTACTGGTCATCCTGATGTCCTCCTGTGAAAACAATACAGGGTCTGCACGAAAGGGCCAAACAAAAACTACTGAAAAGAAACTACAGCCCATCCCGTTTAATGCCGATTCCGCATTTCTATTTGTTGCCACCCAGGTGGCTTTTGGCCCACGAGTCCCGGGTACCCCGGCACATGCAAATTGCGCCCGCTGGCTGACCAATAAATTAAACCAATATGGAGCCCGGGTGACAGAACAGGCTTTCAAAGCACGCACCTATGACCGGGTTACCCGGAACGGGGTCAATATTATTGGCTCTTTTAATCCTGGTTTTCAAAAACGGATACTGTTGATGTCGCACTGGGATTCACGCCCTTTTGCGGATCACGACCCTGATGAAGCACTTCATAACACACCCATCGATGGGGCAAATGACGGAGCAAGCGGAGTGGGTGTTTTGCTGGAGCTTGCCCGTCAGTTTCAACTAAAAAACCCGGAGGTGGGCGTTGATATCCTGTTGTTCGATTTGGAAGACTGGGGTCCGCCGACACAACTGGAAGTCCAGGAAGAAGAAAACTGGGGTCTTGGATCGCAATATTGGTCGAAAAACCAGCATCAATATGGATACCAGGCTGCCTTTGGTATTCTCCTCGATATGGTGGGGGCCAAAGATGCCTTTTTCAGCAAAGAGTATTTCTCGATGCAATATGCAGGATTTGTAGTGGATAAAGTATGGAATGTAGCCGCACAACTGGGATATAGCGGCCAGTTTGTTTATCAAAAAGGAGGCGGGGTTACCGATGATCATCTGCCTGTAAACCGGTATGCCAAAATTCCTACCATCGACATCATTCACCTGGACACGGCCAGCAAGAATGGCACTTTCTTCGATTACTGGCACACCACCGGGGATAACCTGGACCAAATTGATAAAACCAGCCTCAGAATCGTTGGTGAAGTGGTGGGAGCCGTGGTTTACAACGAGTGATTACAAAAAGCACAATACCCGCTCCATCCATTTTGTCAAACCAAATCATTTGAATCATGACCATGGAATCCCCCTTACTTGAATATATTGGCTTCGTGGCATCCGTTATCATCGCGCTGTCGATGACCATGAACTCCATCCTGAAATTCAGGTGGATTAACCTGATCGGCGCCATCACTTTCTCCACTTATGGGTTCTTGATCGGGGCCCTGCCAGTTGGCATTCTGAATGGTTTTATCACGGGGGTCGACATTTACTATCTGGCAACCATTTATGGAGCCAAGCACTATTTTGAAACTCTGGAAGTGCGCGGTGACAATAAATACCTGCTCCGTTTCCTGGAGTTTCACCGCGGGGAAATCGAACGCTTTTTTCCTGGTTTTGTTTATAAACCTGAGATGAACACCGTGAGCTTTTTTGTATTGCGAAATATGGCCGTAGCCGGGTTGGTGCTGGCACACAGGCGCGAAAACGGAGAACTGCGAGTAGGGCTTGATTATGTGGTGCCCCAATACCGCGATTACAAAAACGGGAAATTTGTTTATGACGACCTGATGCAGTCGTTAACCGGGGTTGGTATTCACAAAATTGTGGCCGAAGCCAACTCACCCAAACATGTAAAATACCTGAAAAAACTGGGGTTTGTTGCCACTGCTGAGGGATTGATGGAGAAATCAATGGGTTAATGTTAGTTAACCCACATAGCCCCTCAAATGTCTGGGAGAAAATATAGTCTGGAAAGTTATCGGTTCGGGTTCCAGGGACAGGAGATGGATACTGAGGTGCATGGAATAGGGAACTTAGTAAACTTTAAGTAACGGGTACATGATCCCCCACAGCCAGACAAGTGTAACTAGGCTTTTCTATCATTATCTTTTCTTATCCTTGTTTTATGACCACTGCCTGGCAGGCAGGCTCGTTACCGCTACGCTCAAACGAGGACCAGAGAGGGGGTTAATTGTTTTATCGATTGAAGAGGGTTATCAAAATTCCCTTACCTTTGATCTTACAAATCACCCAAAAGGAGTTTATTATTTAAAGGTGGTTTCTTCCGCAGGTGTTACCACGATTAAAATAGTCAAACTATAAAGTTTATGAGAAATCTAAAAATTGTCTTTATCCTTTTGCTCGGCATCTTAGCTCTTTGTTTTAGTTGTGAAAAAAACCACCTGGCAGGTGAGTTTTTGTTGACAGACGAGATGAAAGCACAAAATCCATATCAAAAAGGCGATTCTTTCAAATTAATTTCCAATACAGGGGATACCTTATCATGGTATGTAAAAGGCCGGAGCAATCAAGTACATGAAATGCTTCTTGGTATAAATACAAAAGACTACTATTTAGTTGAAACTGATAAGGCATCTATTGATTTAGAAAATAGCATTGAATATGTTACCTTTTATTTAGAAATGGGTGGGCAATTAACCAGCAGCAGAAACTATATTATAGAGTTATATAATGGAGCAAGTGGAGCGGGATTTTCCTTTGATCTACCCCTATCAAAAGAGTCTACTCCTTATGTCGACAGTCTTTATGTATTGAATCGTTGGATAATGGATGTATTTATCAATGAAGCAACATCGGCTAATAAACTGTATTACTCTACCGAATTTGGTATCGTAAAAATCGACTTTTCTGATGGGAGCTATTGGGAGTTGGAAAAAATTGAGTGGGCAGACGAGAATTAACAGGATTTAATTCAGATACCCCCACTCTGACGCGCGGTGTACCGTTGCACGTTACGATATCGCCAAACGCACAACAGTAATCGTGCTGTTTCACAAAGTGACACAAAGAAACCACAGAGATTCACGAAGAAATGGTTGTTGCCTTATCCATGTGTTTGTTAAACAGGTAGTTCGGATATCTGAAGGGGATTTTTCTGAACCATCATTTGCCTTCGGTTACCAACCGGTAGCCATCTCCATGAATGGTAATAATCTGGAGGGAAGTATCTGAAGATAAGTGTTTTCGGAGCTTGGTGATGTACACATCCATGCTGCGGGTGGTGAAATAATTGGCATCGCCCCAGATTTTGTTTAGTGCCACCACCTTCGATAGCATTTCTCCCTGTTGCATGATCAACAAATAAAGCAGTTCGCTTTCCTTGGGAGTAAGCGAGGTGCTGTGGTTGTTCTGTTGATTGGTGAGTTTCCTTGACCGGTAATCAAATAAAAAATGGCCCGGGTGCAGGATTCCTGTTAGGGAGCCTGTTTCGGGCTTGTTTTGATGCCTGCTGAGCACGGCTTTGATTTTGTATAGCAGGATCTCCGAATCGAAGGGTTTGGTAATGTAATCGTCGGCACCGGTTTTATAGCCGGCTACCACATCTTCACGCAGGGTTTTGGCGGTGATAAAAATAAAGGGTGTGTTGCGACCCGATGCCTTGATTTGTTTTGCGATGGAGAACCCATCCAGGTTGGGAAGCATCACATCAAGCAAAATCAACTGGTAATTCCCCTGGATGAATTTTTCGTTGGCATCCTTTCCATCTGAAACCCAATCTACCTTAAAATCATTTAGTTCGAGGTAGCTCTTAAGCACAGAACCAAAATTAACATCGTCTTCAACAAGTAATATATAAGGATCGTTGGTCATGATTTGTGGCAATTAAAAGTCAGGGTAAAGATACTGCCATTTCCGGGTTCGCTGTGTACCCGGATGGTCCCGCCATGAGCGGTCACAATGGCTTTTACATAGCTCAATCCAAGTCCGAAACCTTTTACATTGTGTATGTTGCCGCTTGGCCGGCGGTAAAACTGATCGAAAATGTGCTGCTGTACTTCTTTGGTCATGCCCACACCATTATCGGCTACCCTGATAATCAGTGAGTTTTGCTGATTGTAGGTTTCAACCACGATCTCAGGTGGTTTTTCGGTGTATTTGATGGCATTGTCCAGCAGGTTATTCATGAGGTTGGCGAAATGTACTTCATCGGCCAGCAGTTGGTCGCAGGAAGCACGCAGGACAGAAATGATACGCCCGTTTTTTTGCTGGGCCGAAAGCTGCAGCACTTCAATGGTATGCTCAATGGCTTCGTGTGCATTCATGGGTTGTGGTTCGATGTGGATATTCCCTCTTTCAATCAAAGCCATTTGAAGTACTTTCTCAACCTGACTGTTCATGCGTTTATTTTCCTGCCGGATGATGCCCAGATAGTATTTGGTTGGATCGGTCTGCCCGAAGACTTTGGGCGAAGAAAGGGCATCCGTAGCCAGGCCGACAGTGGCAATGGGCGTTTTAAACTCATGGGTCATGTTGTTGATGAAATCGGTTTTTATCTGCGACATTTTTTTCTGCTTCAGCATGTAAAAAATGGTAAACCAAAAGGTGGTGAGGATAATGAGGGTAAAGACCACACTTCCGGTGATGAGTAAGGTGAGTGATTTGAAGATGTAGCTGTTTTTGGAGGGAAAACTTAACAGCAGGTACATGTTTTTGCGGAAGAAGTCGTCGGGAAACAGGTTGACTTTGAAAGCTGTTTTCAATTCTACAGGTGCTTCTTTGGTGGAGGAAATTACATGAACAGAATCGTCTGTCTCCTGCACAACCTGATAGTAAAAAGGCAGGTCGATGCCTCTTGAAAACAGGGCATTTCGAAGTAATGTGTCCAGGTTGGAAACAGGGAAGTTGTCCAGCATTTTATTGGGATCGAAGCTGTATTCCACCACCCATTCTTCCATATTTTTGTTGAATTGTTCCAGTTTTTTCTCAATTACCCTGGCTTTTTCTTCTTCTGCTCTGAAGTTGAGTTCCTCCATTTTTTGCCGGATACTGTCATGGATTCTCTGTCGTTCAAAAAATTGCGGATAATTATCTGTAACCCTCACAACATTTGGTTCAGAGTCAGATACCCATTCCAGATCATAATCGAATTGAAAGTTGTTACGAACAGAATCCATATTGACACTTGCCTGTGCGCTCACTTTGTTTTTGGAAGTGATGCTGATGACATGGCTTGTTGAACCATGCTGACTTACAACCGTATCCACTTCCACCGACACACGACTGTTGGCACCGGGAGTAACACTGTAAAAAGTTCTGGCTGGACGTACCGGCCTCACAGGTGGGGGAGGAGGCAGGTTCATCTTATCATTTATAAACGAAAACCTGTCGAATCGGCCCCAGTTGTCGATGCTTTCCAGCATGGCTTCATGGGCTGATTTCTCAAATCTGGAGGCTTCCATTTTCATGGCATGCCTGATCCACAATGCCTGGGTGAAAATAATTCCTGCCAGGCTGACAGACATAAAAAGGACAATCAGGTTAAAACGCTTTTTCAACGACCGTTAATTTATGATTTTGAGCAAAGCTAATGAAACAAAGTGCATTGTGATCATATTTTAACCTGATGTTAACCTTTTTTAACCCCTGTTAACCTTTATTGAAAAGGGTGTAACCTAGTTTTGTGAAGTATTTAAAACTTTAAAAAATGAAAAAAGTAAACCTATTTTATTTGATGATTTTCCTGCTTGTTGTCCCGGCATTCATTTATGCCCAGGTGAATGAAAAAAAGGAGGTAAAAGTTAAGTTGGTCAAGGTGGTGGATGGAAAAACGACCACTTTTGACACCGTTTTCACCTCAAAGGGTGACATGGAGCAAGATATCAGGTTGTTGATCGATAAAGTGGCGGACGTTGATTCGGCCCAAAGTAAAACGATTTCTATTGAGCTGTCTTCCAGTGGTTCTGATTCAACCGGACGTCCCTATAAGGTGATGGTTTTTGCAGAGGATGATGATATTTCGATGATTGCTCCACCAGCATTTAACCATAAATTAAGGCATTGGGTGGATAAAGACGGCAGAAACATGGAATTTGAATTCAACCTGGAGAAGGAAAATATGGAAGGCTTAAACGAAGACATCGAAAGACAGGTGAAGGAAGCCATGCGTCAGCGTGAAGATGTAGAATTAGAAATGGAGTTGATGAATGGAGAGAGAATGAAATGGGTTAGTATGCCTCCACGGCCTCCAAAACCACCGCGTCCCATGCATCCTGAATATCCGGGAAACAGGTACTTTTTTCACGGCGGATTTGACGATGGCGGGGTGGCTTCACAGGAAGAATTGCGTGATGCCGGAATTAAAAGTCAACCCGATCAGCTGGTGCTCACTACCCTGGACATCGACAATCGCGATGGCGTTATCACCCTTCGGTTTATGCCAAAAGAGGACAATCGTTCCACAAAAGTGACAGTTTATAATTACTTTGGCGACAAAGTGTACACCGGAAAACCTGAGATGGTTGGTGATGTATATCAGCTCACCATCGACCTGAGTGCCAAGCAGCCCGGTACGTATTTTATTCAGCTGGTTCAGAAAAATGCCTCTGTTACACAACGTATTGAGCTGTAATCAAGATCATGTTTTTTTTCATTGTAGGAATCGCCGGCCTGTTTCAGGTCGGCGATTTTTTTGTCGATTAATTCTCCAAAAGGCAGCTTCTCTATCGGATGGTCAGTTTTTCTTTTTAACTCAAATTATCCAATATGAGCCATAGGTTACCAGCCTGACGACAAAGCCATGGGGGTTTTTAAACAAGTATAGTTAATTACTCACATAGTGTTCTACATATCAATTGGATACAATTATTTTCCCGGAATGCCATCCGTTGGCATCCTCAAATTTTAAAAGGTAGATTCCTGAACTGTAGTTGCTTAAATTGAGAACCAGTTTTTCATCTTTTCTGGGATTGTATTTTTCCAGCACTTTCCCGGAAAGGTCGATCAGGTATAGTTCGTTGATATTTCCTTGAATATCAATCGTCAACGGACCAGAGGTAGGATTTGGGTAATACCTGATGGCGGTAGGCTTGATGGGTGGTTCTTGAGTTATGGTGGTAATCGAATCTGCAATTTGGTCATTTTTTGTGCTATCCTGCAGGGCTGTATCCGGTTTTAGGGTAAAATCAACTATTTTTTTATCTGGTTTTATTTCTTTCCAAATCCTGGATAAGTCCACGATTTCATGGGCTATTACCGGGCTGTTGAAAATGTAACCTGTATCAGCAATGCCTTCCAGTGCCAGGTAATCATCACAAGGCGGGACATAGGAGAACTGATATATGATCCGCTTAAGGAGCCTATTTAGTGTTTCAACATCGTATTGATCGGTAGTAGGCGTGGCATGGGCATTCCCAATTTGGCTGTGATCGGTTAAAAATACAGAAGTGCCATTGGTAGCCAATGCAATACTTCGCATGAGGTATTCCAGACTTTTGGCATTGTGGGGTGTTTCTGCACTGGCAACCACCGGGATCACGCGTATTCCCTTTTCAGCTGCTTTTCTGGTGTAAACCTGCATTTTATGGATTACCCCATCGTTGATGACCGGTTGTTGGTCCAACACAAAAAAAAGAAGACGTGTTCGGGCAGATTCGCTCCAGCCGAGGTTGTCGATGGCTTCTTTAA
This sequence comes from Bacteroidetes bacterium GWF2_41_31, assembly GCA_001769215.1. GTDB lineage: Bacteria > Bacteroidota > Bacteroidia > Bacteroidales > F082 > UBA6244. Next base: position 57,946 of record MEOL01000008.1, on the reverse strand, counting down.
ACGCTTCTTCCACTACTTCATCGCCTCCTTCACCGGCATATTGCTTGCCAATAAAATCAGCAGTTTGCTTAATATTTTTTGACAATGGCGTCATCCTGGTTGCGTAGCTGTTGCTGAAACACCTGTAAAAAACACTTCCTAACAGGATTTCCGATTTCGGGAATTGATCAGAAGTGTGTTTGACAATATCAATCAGGTCCGTTTTCAGGAACTCGATTTCATCGTCCATCGAACCAGTGGCATCTACAACAAAAGCTATTTCGATTTGTTGCGGTGTTTCGCATGTTGCCGGAATTTTAAACACGTTGATTCCCTTATGAAAGAGATTGGGTTTCTCATATCTAAAGGATTCACCTTTGAAGACTACTTTTATCTGATCTGCTTTATCTTTCTGGTCTTCGAACAAATCCATCCACAGTTCAACTCTACCGGTGTTGTCGGTGCGAGCCTCCCAAACAACGGAATCTTTAGAATTGATCAGCGTAACCTGAGCATCTACCACAGGTCTGTTCTCTGCTGACATTACCTGAACGCTATACCTCCATGTTGGAGAAATTTTCCAGATGTGTTGAAATCTTTTCAAATCGGTTTTTTGGATGTCATTCCACAATTCCCATTTACCGAAATCGTTTAATTCTGTTGCAGTCAGCAATCCTGCCTGATTGAAATCCGGTTCAATTTCGATGTCATCCTCAACAATCGATAGTTTAACCTTGGGCGGTTGGGGTTCATTGTCAGCGATTATCCCTGCAACATAAACCGTTGTCTGGTCAGAGCGTGAATCGCGAATCGCGGATGGCTGGCTGGGTACACTGTTATCGTTTCTGTTGGGCATTCTCGTAATTTCCTCAGCAGTAATGGTTGCTCCAGAAGCTGTTTGATCCCTGTCAATTAATGGTACAGCGTAATCCATCACTTCCACCTCCATAAGCATCTCGGCTGAAGGTTTCATCTGAATATCCAAAAAGGTGATTTGGTTATTGTTAAGCCGAACGTTTTGTTGCCGGTAGGTTTGATAGCCTACATAGCGCACTTCAACAATATAATCTCCCTGGGGGAGATCTGCTATTTTGTAATATCCGGCGATGTTGGACGTTCCTACAGTAATAGCGGTGTCGTTTAGCAGGATGCTGATGGTGGCAAACGGGATGATTTCCAATGTAGTATTGTCTGTTATTTTACCGGTTAGCACACCCGTCTGGGCTTGAGCAAAATACCCTGAAAACATTGATGCCAAAATAAAAATGAAGAGGTGATTTTTCATAACGCATTTGTTTTAGAGGTTGATACTATGAAATTGGCACTTGAGCAATTGTAAGAACGGTTGAAAAGTGGTGAAGCAATCGATCCAGTGCTTCAGAAATCCGGATTTTATAAAATAGACGTATGGAAAATAGATTGTGGTGGCCGGAAGCAACACATTTACAATCAACCTATGAGGATTCGTTGAATGTAAATGAATTATTTAAGGTTCCCTTCAAGGGTTTTTAGTTTTTCAGAAAAGGCTTTTCGTTGGTGAAAACGAACTTAATATGGTTTCCGTTCAGTAATTTTATAACCTTTGGTTACTTCGTCCGAGGTGTTGAACAAGGTGTCGTTCAGGATGGGATTAAACCTGATGTTGCTGAACAAGTGGTTGGAATAATATACTTTATCGGGATTTGAATGAAAGACAATTTCCATCCTGACCATTTGAGGGTAAAAGTTTTTCTTGTTGATAAACAAGTACATGGTTTCGGTCCGGTTGGTGTCGAGGGTCATTTTATTCATGCCAGGAATCAACGCACCTCCTTCCAAAATGGTCCTTAATGAATAACAAACTACTCCGTTTATGGTGGTGTCGTTACCCAGAACTATTTTGTAATGATCTTTGTGTTGCATGGCATAGTTCAGCATATATCGGATGGTGTACGGCGTAAGCTTGCTCCAGAATGTTTTTTTTCTGAATTCGGGATATTTCAACAGGTCAAATACCAGAGCCGATGTGTCCTTTTTTAATGTTCTGATCAGTCGGTTGCCGTCATAAATATCTTCATGAATGACCACAAAGTTGCTGTCGTAATAATAAATATGTGCTTTGGCACCGATCACCGAATCTCCGGCAAGTTGTTCATAATAAAAATCTCTTATTGAGGGTATTGGCTCTTCAAAACCAGAAGTTATTCCCCGAAGGAGTGACTGACGGTAGGTAATACTGCCAATGGTGTCGATGGATCGGGTGGTTTGGTTTGCAATTTCGATGGGTGATTTAGCCAATTGGCACGAAGCCAGCATGAATAATATGGCAAAGAGACTCAGTAATTTATTTCTCATGAATTTTTATCATATTGATTAATTGTTCTTTACTAAAAGGTTTCGAAAGGTAGCCGTCAAAACCTGCATCACGGTCAAACTTTATATGCTCGTTTTCTGTAAAAGCCGTTTGGGCAATGATGATCATATCAGGAAACTCCTTTTTAATCAGTTTGGTAGCTTCGAGTCCATTCATCACCGGCAGCTTGATATCCATCAGGATCATCTTGATTTTCCTGTGTTTAAAACAGAGTTCCACGGCTTCTTTTCCATTAAAAGCGCGATAAATGGAATATCCCAGGGTTGTTAAAATCTCTTCAATATATTGATAATTGGTTTGGTCATCTTCTACTACCAGAATGTGGATAGTTGGATTGATTTCGGGCGAATTTGATTCACTTGATTCCTTAATTTCGGTTCGTTTTGAAAGCAGGTACGGTATGGTAAAATAAAAAGCGGATCCTTTGGTCAATACCGATTCAACCCATATCCGGCCACCCAGTAAATTTACATTTCCCTTACAAATAGCCAGTCCCAGACCTATGCCTTCGTACAACCTTGTAATTTCGATCTCGGCTTTATGGAAGCGGTTAAATATTTTATCATGCAAATCGGATGCAATTCCAATCCCACTGTCGTGTACAAAGAATTCCAGTTCGTAGTTTTTATGCTGATAACCGAAATTGATGAACCCTTCATCAGTAAATTTTATAGCGTTGTTCAATAGATTATTCAGTATCTGCCTGACTTTCCGTTCGTCCGACATGATCGTGCTTTGTGCCTCAGACAATCCTTTGGATAGTGTAAGCGAAACTCCATCCTTCATAAACGGATTCCTCTCATAATAAAGCTCATCCAACAGTTGATTAAGCGAAAAACTCTCGTTAAATGCTTGTATATTTCCTGTTTCGATCAGTGAAATATCGAGTACATCGTTAATGATACCGAGCAATTGGTTGGAGCTTTGGGTGATAATCTCCAGGTAGTGTTGCTTTTGATTATCAGAGAGTTGATTGTTGTTGAGCAGGGTTGAAAATCCAATGATGCCGTTCATAGGTGTGCGGATTTCATGCGAGATATTCTGAAGAAAGGCACTTTGAAGCCGGTCGCTTTCCTTGGCTTTCATTTCGGCATACCGCAGTTTTTCGAGGTGTTTTGTCAGGAATGAGTAAAACAATGCGGCGGTAATGATCACATAAAACCATCCTTTGTAAGTTTGAATTTCCGAAAGCAAAACAGGATCCTGAATAAAGGAAAAGAGCACCTCATCCGAAAATAAAATCCACAATCCACCAACGATCAGGTAAGCAGCAGTGATTTTATATTCGAATTTTAGTTGGCTCATTATTAGGTGGATTAATCAGGCATCACTCTAAATTCACTATACTATCAACGCGTAAATATAGATAAAATGTCAATGTGTATTAGCGACAAGGATTAAATTGAAGTTTTTAACAAATGTTCAATTTAATAGCTCCTGTTAACTATTTCATCAAATCATCAATCATTTGCATATTCCTGTTTTCAATGGATTCGAAAATTTCCCGTTCAAAGGCATTAAACCCTGTTTTATCGTGGCTGATCTTGATTGCCCCGTTTTCAAGAAAGTGGATGAAATCGCACAGGTTTGTCAGTGTTTCGATGATGTGGGAAGTGATGACAATGGTTTTCCCTTTTTCTTTTAAACGCAGGAGGATGGACCGGATAACGCGGCAGGTCTCAATGTCCAGACCATTGAAAGGTTCGTCCAGAATCATGATGGGTTTGTCCTGTTTTAATATGCCCAGCAGGGCCAGTTTTTTCTTCATCCCGGTTGAATATCCATCAATGATCTGATCCAACGGAAGCAGAAACAACTGGTTCCATTTGTCCTCGTCAAAGGCCTGGTTTTTAAACAATCCCAGGTATTCCCTGCCTGTGATATTCGCGTAAAAGTAGTTCTCCGTAACCAGATACGACATTTGTTTTTTTGTCAGTGGCGATCCATCGCGCCTGATTTCACCGGCATCCGGTTTTTTTATCCCATACAACGTATTTAGCAGGGTGGTTTTGCCCGATCCGTTCAGGCCCACAATTCCATGAATGGTGTCCTCGCCAAGCGACAGGCTGAGTCCGTTAATCACCTTTTGGGGTTTTTCGTACGAAACGGTCAGATCTTTAATTGTAATCATCTAAATAGAAATTGAGATTTTTTACGGATTTAACATAAAAGCGTATGGACAACAGCCAGACAATGGGCAAAAAGATGGCGATAATGGATGCAATGGCACCAATGGACGCGAAGATGGAGGCCGCAGGCGATTTGCTGTTTGGTTGATAAAAAGTATACTTCGTAAGTATGAGAAATATATGTAAAGTAATGAAAACCAGGTATTCTATGAATGTAATGTACCATAATTCAGTGTGAAAGAGGATAAAAGCACCAATCAGCGGCAGCGTGATAGCGGAATACAAAATGAGTTGTAGTTTAATTTTTAACCACAGAAACTGATGGCTGTTCTTTTCGTAGGATAAAATCATTTGAACGGGCTCTCCATTTTCATAAAAGCCGATGGGAATGATTCCAAGAATAAATATCACCAGCGGGACACTTCCAATAAAAAAAGAAGTTCCCAGCCCGATGAACCAAATGGGTACAATATAAAACAACGACCGCCGGATACCGGCTTTCCACTCAAAACCGGCCGATGGGATGAGTCGTTGAACCAGGCTGTTCGTACTTCGTTGCTTTGGTTTGTAATCCAGTTGTGTAACTATGCCGGTCGCCGCTACCAACAACAGCGACGGAATCCATTGAGAATGAATGCTCAAAACAAGCGCGATGGGAAAGGTGATCAGTGCGTATTCAACCAAAAAAAGGAGTCGGTATGCATTGAAATGAGTTTTTAGAAAAGCTTTATCCCGGCGGTTCAGATGAAGTATTATCAGCATCAGAACCAAGCCGCCCGTCACATAATAGGAATTGGGTTCCCCTGAACTCAACATGAAAATTACAAATGCCCCAAATCCCAGGAGTCCTGACAGAAACACAACCCTGAACAGCCCCAACCCCGACATGGCCCGGATGAATTGTTTTATTCTGATGTTTAAAAAACCTGCAATCATTTATTGTCTGGCGGTTGTGTGGAAATCATTTAAAACAATTCATTCAGGATGCTTTCATAATCATACCTTAAATCCTCATGCAGCGAAAGCAATGATTTCCGGATCAACTGCACTTGCCGTTTCTGGAGATTCAGTAGTACAGAATTGTTTTTGATGGAAGGTTTCATGTTCTTTAACCGCGTACAAAAGTGGATGAGTAATTCTACTTCGGTCTGCTTGTTTTTGGAATACCGGATATAGGTCTTGGTGGTACGCAAAATCTTGCGAACGCTTTTCTTCATTAAATACCAATTCTGGTTGTTAATTTGTTCAAATTGTTGATCTATTTCAAATTTAACACCTTGTATATAAGCTTCTTCATCGTTTGACTTGTACAGTAGGTAGGTCAGTAACTCCTTGTTCTCTTTCTTAAATTTTGATAGCCGAAGACATATTTCCAACAACTCTTTGGGCGATCGGGTGCTTAATTCGAGTTTTAATTCTTTTACCGTAGCTGTCTTCATAAAGCAAATCTAAACGTTTTTACTGATCAGGAAATCATCCCGTACTCAATAATCTTCTAACCGGATTAAATCCTTTGTGGTCCTTTGTGCCTTCTTTGTGTAACTTTGTGTAACAGCTTCCCAAAGTAAATTCCCTTTAATATCAGAAGTTCCCTAATCTGCCAGATCTGAATATGGCCTTTAATTAGTTCTCCACCCGTTTCAGATCCAAATCCTGGAAATCGAAACTAAAATCGATGTTCGGAGAAATCCCTTTCATTTTAATGCTTTGCGCTTTACCGTTTTCATCCAGACAAAAAATAGCAAAAGCATCCGCGTTCATGTCCCGGTATTCCCATTTAATGGCAAAGGTGTTGGCGTTGTAAAAGTACATGGGGCCGTTGAGTTTGGGCGAGCGAACCGACTTAAACCAAAGTTGGCCTTCCTTGTTCCAAATTTCTACCTTCCCGAACCAGTCATCCTGATAAATTCCCGTGTAATCTTCGGCGCTGATGCCGGTACTGTTGGCTTTGGCAACGGTTTCCCAGGCCTGGATGGTGACGGAATCGGCTTCTTCGCGCTGTTGCATGCGCTTGTAATTTTTCTCAATCCATTGAAAATCATCCAGACCAAGATAACTGTCCGTCACGGTTTGACTGATGGAAGAAAACAGGGCTGCCCCTCCTGGTTCGGTGTTGGTAAGTACCACAATCCCAAAGTTGATATCCGGAATCAGCATGGTGATTGACAACATTCCGGGCAAACCGCCTGTATGCGAAGCCAACAGTTTGCCTTGCACATCCCGCAATCCCCAGCCAAGTCCGTAACCTGAGAAATGTGAGTTGTACCTTGGATTTTTGTTGACATTCAAAGAAGTATGAATCTTCCACATTTCATTCTGACCGGCCTCAGTAAACAGTTGTTTGTCGAGGCTGTCGCCATATTTGCCATGGCTGAGCTGCACCAGCATCCATTTGCTTAAATCCTCAGCACTTGAATAAATGCCACCCGCCGCCCCATTGACCATGTCCTGGTAAGTAGGCAGGGCTGTCAGCTTTCCATCCACCGTGTTGTGCGGTGAAGCCAGGTTGCTTTTGTCTTGCATAAAAGCCACAGAAGGCGATGAATGGGTCATTCCCAGTGGGTTCATGATGCGGGTTTTGATAAATTCTTCCCACGACATGCCGCTGGTGCGTGCGATGATTTCACCGGCTACCAGGTACAGCAGGTTGTCGTAGTCGAATTTGGTCCTAAAGGCCGATTGTGGCTCAAAATGCTGAAAGCAGGTCATGATATCGTGGATGGTGAAATCAGATCCATCCGGGAAAATCATCAAATCGCCGGCACCCAGTCCCAGTCCGCTGCGGTGGGTGAGTAAATCCAGGATGATGAAATTTTGGGTGACGTAGTCGTTGTACATTTTGAATTCGGGCAGGTGGTTCGCCACCTTGTCGGTCCAATGGAGTTTGCCCTCATCAACCAGCAGCGCCAGTGCAGCCGTGGTAAACGCTTTACTGTTGGAGGCAATGGCAAATTGGGTTTGATTATCCACTTTTTCGCCGGTGATAATGGATTTTACCCCGTAACCCTGGCTATGAACCACTTTTCCATCTTTCACAATGGCCACCGAAGCCCCGGCCACATTGAATTTTGATATGGCTTCGGTTACCAGGGAATCTACCTGGCGGGAGGTTATTTGGGCGTGGATGCTGATTCCGGAGAAAAACAGGAAACCGGCAAGCAGTAGGAGGGAGCTAATTTTTCGTGTCATTTGAATGGTTGTTTGATGATGGATATTCTTTGACAAATTTATTAAAATATGGGGGAGGTGGTTTAAAAGTTAGTTGCTTCCTGAGTTTGATCATTTCAGAAGGAAAGATTATTGGGGATTGCGAGAATGGGTGAAGATTGTTTTTAGGCAGGCGTTTGAAAAAACACTCGGCAGAGGGTTTGTAGGTGTAGCAGTTTCGTTAGCTAAAAATAGGACATCGTAGTTAGAATCTAAGCTGAAGGCGTGTTATAAAAATTAGGATATGAAAAAATTAGAAGGTGAAATTAATTTAAAAAACTCTAATTGAATTCTTCCTGTTTTTTGGGAGGAAGATGACCAATCCTTGTGGATTGGAAGAAAATACATACAGATAGTATATTTTATATCTGAACAGGTAGAAGAGTAATGAATGAAAAAAAGATCAATTGAAATTACACAAAATCATTATGATTATCAATTAAGAGATTGGGAACCAAAGAATATTTTGTAGAAAAAGTAAAAAAATTGCGAGTTATTAAAATCGGGTTATGTTTTAACATAAAAGAAAAACCCCTGAAACAATTTGAATTTCAGGGGTTTTTTTTTAAAGTGGTACCACCCGGGATCGAACCAGGGACACATGGATTTTCAGTCCATTGCTCTACCTACTGAGCTATGGTACCTCCTCAATTGGAGGTGCAAAAATACACCTTTTTTTCATTTCTCAAAAAAAATCATAAAAAATTAAGTCTCACTCGATTCCGTAACGTACTTTTGCTGCTAACACAATGCCTTGCATGAAATTAGTTATAGATTTAGGAAATACCAAAGCAAAATTCGCTCTTTTTAAAGAAGAGAGTTTGTCTGCTATTCAATCGACCGATCGAATTGATATTGATACCATAAAAAATCTATTTATTGAATATCCCTCCATTCAGTCAACCATCCTGTCAAGTGTAGCTCCCTATCCTCCTGAAATTGACGAATACCTTGATCTTAACTCACATTTCATTAAATTAACCCACCAGACTCCCCTGCCTTTCAATCTTGAGTATTCAACACCTCAAACCCTTGGCAAAGACCGCATAGCTGCCGTTGCAGGTGCCTTGTCTATTTATCCGGGGAAAACTATATTAATAATCGATGCGGGAACCAGCATCACCTACGACCTCGTTACATCAAATCTTCTGTATATTGGAGGCGGTATCAGTCCTGGAATTCAAATGCGATACAAGGCCCTGCATACTTTTACCGGAGGTTTACCGTTTATCGAAAACACGGACGATCAGTCAACTGAGCTCATAGGTAATTCGACCATTGCTTGTATTAACAGTGGGGTAAAAAACGGTGTTCTGGCAGAGGTGAGTGGAATAATAGGTCAGTATCATGCCCTGTTTAAAGGACTTAAGGTAGTAATAAGTGGCGGCGATTATAAATATTTTGAAAAATACATAAAAAATGACATCTTTGCAACCCCAAATATTGTAGTACAGGGGTTAAAAAAAATCCTTGATTTTAATGAAAATAGTTAAAATAACCATTTCCTTTTTGCTGGTACTAACCGGCGTTGCCGTTTGGGGTCAAACCGGCATTAATAGCCCTTACTCAAGGTTTGGCCTTGGAGAATTGCACAACAACAACATCAATTCCACAGTAATGGGTATGGGTGGCATCTCCATAGGTTTTGCCAATTCAACCACGCTTAATCCTTCTAATCCAGCCTCCTATGTGGTGCAGGATTCCTCGGCATTTATGTTTGAAATAGGGATTTACGGCAATTCAACAACGTATAAGACAACCACCATGAGTGAACACGGTTCCGACCTTTCGCTAAATTATCTGATGTTTGGTTTTCCTGTAACTCGTTGGTATCGTATGGCACTTGGTGTTTTGCCATTTAGCAAAGTAGGTTACAATATTCAAACCACCGTTGAAGTACCCGATTTTAGTGATGTCCTGCATAATTTCACAGGTGATGGCGGCCTCAATCAAATCTTCTGGGGACATGGCTTTAAACTTCAGGAGAACCTGCGAATTGGGTTTAATGCTACTTATTTATTTGGCCAAACCAGTCGTTCCAGTATGATTTATTTTCCCGACTCGGCTTATATTTTCGGCACTAAAAGCGAAAGTCGTTTAAAAGTAAGTGATTTTATTTTTGATTACGGGCTTCAATATGATTTGATTTCAGATCAAAACAGAAAAGCCACCATTGGTGTTACCTATGCCAACCCATTTAACATAAATGCAAAACGCGACTACTTGTCGAAAACCCTCTTGGGTGGGTATGATGATGTTGTTGAATATGTTATTGATACCATCGTCTATAAATCCGATGAAAAAGGAACATTGGTGTTGCCGCAAAGAATTGGTATTGGGGCAACCTATCAAAAAATAGATCATTGGCTTGTCGGGATTGATTTTGAATGGCAAAATTGGAAAAAATATAAGGCTTTTGGCGTTTCCGACAGCCTTACAAATGCCTGGAGAGTGGCTGTGGGAGGCGAATTGCAACCTAAACACAGCAGCATCTCAAGTCTTTATAAAAGAATGACTTACAGGTTAGGTGCTCGCTACAACCATTCCTACTTAAATCTTTATGGAAATCAAATTAGTGAGTTTGGCATAAGTTTTGGACTTGGCTTTCCTATAAAGAAATCAAAAACGGGAATTGACCTGAGTGTAGAAATTGGTCGTAGAGGTACTACCAATAACCAACTGATACAGGAAAACTTTATCAACCTTTCGCTTGGGATATCAATACAGGAAATTTGGTTTTATAAAAAACAATATCATTAATCTCTAATATAAATCACTAGTACAATGAAGTTAAAGGCATTGACATTACTATTCAGCATCGGTTTTACATTTTTAAGCATAGCCGGAAATCCTGTGATGGACAATAATCCTCAGGATGATGGCTCAAAGTATGGAAAAGATAGCGCGACCTGTGTGATGAAATTATCCCTTTACAGGGAATTTTATAAACAATGGAAACAAAGTGATTACAAAAACACTTCCATTCATGATGCATTAAAATCATGGAGATGGGTCTATCAAAACTGTCCGCGTTCCACAGAAAATGTATATGTTGATGGTGCTAAAATGTATGGTTTTGAAATTTCTAAGACCAAGGATCCTAAAAAGAATGCCACCCTTATCGACACCCTGATGATGATTTATGACCGTAGAATTGAATTTTTCCCAACACACTATAAGTCAGGGGCTCCACAAGAAGGTGAAATTTTAGGACGAAAAGGGGTCGACCTCTATCAGGTTAATCCGGATCGCTATAAAGAAGTCTATGAAATTCTGGGCAAATCCATCGCGTTTGAAAAAGCCAACTCCGAAGGACCGATTTTCATCTATTATTTCAGATCGTTGACACGCATGGCCAAATCAGGTGAAACGGATACTGCCGCGATTATTGATGCCTACGACATACTGAGCGATTACATCGACAGTAATATCGAGAAATATACTAAATCCGGCAACACAAAAGAAATCGAACAATGGGAAAATATAAAAGGAAATATTGAAATCACATTTGAACCATTTGCCAACTGTATTGACCTTGTTCGTATCTATCAAAAGAAATTTGATGCAACGCCGGATGATATTGGGTTGCTGAAAAAGATTACAAAATTGCTTGATAAAAAAGAATGTGTTGAGGCACCTTTGTATTTTAAGGCCACCATAAATCTATATAAAATTGAGCCATCAGCCGAGTCGGCCTACCTCATTGGTAAAATGATGCTTTTGGAAAAAAAGTATGAGGAAGCCATCCCATACCTGGAGGAAGCTTCCAAAATGGATAACGAAAGCAAGGCCTATAATTCGATGATGTTTTTGGCGGAAGATTACCTGACCCTTGAAAGATACTCCTCAGCACGTCAGGTGGCTCTTAAGGCAGCCGCTCTAAATCCAACTGCCGGCGCCCCTTATGTTATTATTGGCGACAGTTATGCAGCTAGCGCCAAAGATTGCGGCACCGATGATTTGACAACTAAAGTAGCTTATTGGGTAGCCGTTGATAAATATAACCAGGCCAAACGTATTGAACCTGATTTATCCGAGAAAATGAACGTTCGTATTGCCACTTATCAAAAGTATTTTCCTCCCACGGAATTGCTTTTCTTCCACAACCTGAATGAAGGCGATTCGTATAAAGTTGAGTGCTGGATAAACGAAGTAACCACCGTGAGGGCTGCCAGGTAACCGCCTGCACTTATCATGATACCCTTAAAAAAAATCATACAATTGACCCTTGTCATTTTCATGACCGGGGTCTTTTTTTCTTGCGAAAACTCTCTTGAAACCATCAAGGAAATAACCAGTCAGGATACACTGCCTGTGGTGAAAGCATTTCATATTAACTATACACGTTCCGATTCGGCCAGGATTCAGATGCAATTAATCAGTCCGTTAATGGAAAAGTTTGATGGAAATGATGCATATACTGAATTCGCAGAAGGGTTTGAAGTCATCCTTTTTGACTCCATCGGTCAAAAAACATCCACTATTAGGGCCAACTATGGCATCATGTACGAGCGAACTAAAAACATGAGCGCCCGAAATGATGTAGTCGTTAAAAATTACCTGACAAATGAACAATTGTTCACTGAAAACCTGTACTGGGACCGGAAGAAAAAAACCATCAGATCGGGAACCTTTGTAAAAATTGTAACCCCTGACAAGGTCATCTACGGGGATAGCATGAGTGCCAACGAATCGTTCAGTAACAGGGAAATTTATCATATCCGGGGTGAGCTGGAACTGGAAGATGATGAACCCAAAAAGCCTTAACTACCAGATTTCGATAGAAATATTTTATGAGTGACAACGGAGAAATGGAGTGATGGAGTATTTGCAATTACCACAACTATATAACTCCAATACTCCAAACCAAGGAATTTTTAGAATCTTACGAACCAGTTATATCAAGAAATTTACTTGTTTCGAACTGAGATAAAAAATTCCACTTTATTCGATACTTTTGCATTTTTGTATTTGCACATGAGCACAGACGGTATTATTATCATAAGTATGTTGATCCTTTCAGGGTTTTTTTCAGGAATGGAAATCGCCTTTGTAAGTTCTAACAAGCTTAAACAGGAGTTAGACTTAAAACGCAAGCTCCTTCCCGCCGCTATTCTATCAGCATTTTACAACAATCCATCGCGGTTTATAGGCTCCCTGTTGCTTGGCAATAACATTGCGTTGGTGGTATACGGAATTTCTACAGCCCGTGTACTGGAACCCATTATCGTAAGTCACCTCCCGGAGGGTTATTCTTCAGGTTATCTTGTCTTGTTGTTACAAACCATCCTTTCAACTTTGCTCATACTGATCGTTGCGGAGTTTATCCCAAAAGTTCTTTTCCGTATTAACCCCAATGCCAATTTGAAGTTTTTCGCCATACCGGTATGGCTCTTCTATTACCTCTTCTATCCTTTGATAGTTGTTTATATCGGGATATCAGAATTGTTGTTAAGAAAAGTGTTGCGAGTAAAACTTGCCGATGAGCCTTATATTTTTACTGCCATTGATTTGGAAGAATACGTGAGGGATTATACTACGGAAAATGAACTACCGGAGGAGTTGAACCAAGAAATGGTGATGATTCAGAACGCAATTGACTTTAAACATGTTAAGCTCAGGGAATGCATGGTACCGCGACCGGAAATTGAAGCCCTGGAAATTGGTGAAAATGTGGAAGTGCTTAGGAAATACCTCACCGAAACCGGGCATTCAAAAATTATGATTTTTGAAAAAACAATCGATCAAATAGTGGGTTACGTACATGCCTACGATATGTTTAGCAACCCCACAACCATCCGCCAAATTGTAAGACCTGTTAATTTGGTAACCGAAACCATGTCGGCACGCGATATGCTGCAAAGTTTTATTAAAAACCATAAAAGTGTTGCCGTAGTGGTAGATGAATTTGGGGGAACCTCAGGTATCGTTACCATGGAAGATGTGATTGAAGAAATTTTTGGCGACATTGAAGATGAATACGATATAGAGGAAGAAACAGAAATAAAGTTGACAGATAACAGTTATATTTTTTCCGCCCGATTGGAAGTTGAATATTTAAACGAAAAATACAAACTCAGCATACCAGTAAATGACGAATACGAAACACTGGCCGGATTTATCATTTATCAACACCAAAGCATACCGGTATTGGACGAAAAAATTCGCGTATCGCCATATCTTTTTACTATACTTAAAGGCTCAGGAAGCAGGCTGGATGAGGTGAAGATTGAAATTGACGAATAAGCTGCTTTGTTGATTTAACCTGCTTTTCTAATACATCGCTTCTTTCCAATCTTATCATGATTGAATAGTAATCAACACCGCGTGGATATACTATTAACAAACGCTAATTATTCTTAATAACCTTTAAGGAATCAGCCTTTTCAGAGAATTTGAAGATAGATTATTTGGGATTTCCCAATACCTTTATTGTTTTCGCGGAATTTCCCTTCCGTTGGTAGGTTGGACTTTTTTTACCGGTATAGTATTTCATGGCTTGGGGTATCCACTTATTGAGGTTGTTTATACGGGTTTGATCCGATGGATGGGTACTGAGAAATTCAGGTGGTTTCTGTCCGTTGCTCGCTGCACTCATGCGTTGCCAAAAGGCCACTGATTCTTCCGGATTGTAACCGGCCATCGCCATAAAAATAAGTCCAAGGTGATCGGCTTCACTTTCGTGCAAACGGCTGTAGGGCAAAATAGCGGCCACTTCTGTTCCGGCACCATAAGCCATCATCCAGAGATTTTTAGTTTGCTCGGGCTGGTCATTTAATGCCACTTCCAAACCAACCGATCCAGCCGACCGCAGCAATTCCTGGCTCATGCGCTCATTGCCGTGTTCTGCAATCGCGTGGGCAATTTCGTGACCCATCACCACTGCCAACCCTGTTTCATTCTGAGTAACCGGAAGAATTCCGCTGTAAACCACGACTTTACCTCCCGGCATACACCAGGCATTAACCGCTTTATCGTTTATCAGATTAAACTCCCATTGGTATCCATTTAGTAGTGAGGATAATTTATTGTCTGTCAGATACTTTTCAACTGCTGACTCAATATTACGGCCAACAGCTTTCACCATCTGGACATCTTTGGTTCCGGTAACCGGTGGGTTTTCTTTTAAAAAATCGCTGTATTGCTGAAAACTCATCGACATGATTTGATCTCCGGGAATCATATTGAGTTGTTTACGGCCTGTTAGCGGCACCGTGCTGCATGAGAAGAGGAAAAGTACAATCAGGACTTTGAGTAAAACGGTTGTCTTCATGACATTGATTCTTAGTTTATTTTAATAGTTTAGCCATCAAACATCGGTTATGGCTGCCACAAAATTAATCATAAATCAAACTGGTGTAAAAAAGAATTGCTTTGTTGTATTTAATTTTACAAATTAATCCTATAATTGTATTCGATACAGATACATAACCAACCAGGCCATGAAAAATATACTGATTACCGGAGGAAGCGGATTGGTTGGCAAGCACCTCACGGCCTGGCTCACCCAAAGAGGGTATCAAGTGGCCTGGCTTTCCAGAAATCCTGATAAAGGATCGTCCATCAAAACCTACTTTTGGGATGTTGAAGCAGAAAAGCTCGACCCGGCGGCCATCGAATTTTCCGACGCCATCGTCCACCTGGCGGGAGCGGGTATTGCAGATAAACCATGGTCGGCCAAACGTAAACAGGAAATTGTGGACAGCAGGGTGAAATCAACCGAACTGATTATCAATCAACTTAAAAGAAGTGGTAAACTGCCAGAAGTAGTGATTGCAGCTTCCGCGATTGGCTATTATGGGACCACCACGAGTTCACATGTTTTTACCGAAACCGACCCGCCAGGTACAGATTTTCTGGCCACCACTACCCGACTTTGGGAAGAAGCAACCAATAAATTCAGAGATTTGGGAATCAAAACTATCCAGTATCGGCTGGGGATGGTACTGGATGCAAAAGAAGGGGCTTTGCCTAAAATGGCTTTGCCGGTGAAGTATGGGTTAGGTGCTGCCTTGGGAACAGGGCGGCAGTTTGTCCCCTGGATACATATTCACGATTTATGTAACCTCATGGTTGCCGGACTGGAACAAAATCTCCCGGACGGAGTTTACAATGCGGTGGCGCCTGACCAAAACACCAATGGTGAGCTGATGAAAATGATTGCCAGTGTATTGCACCGTCCTTATTTTTTGCCACCCGTACCCGGATTGATCATGAAGCTTATTATGGGTGAGATGTCGGCCTTGGTATTGGAGGGATCGGCAGTTTCGGCAAACAAAGTTTTACAGACCGGATTTCAGTTTTCGTTTGCTGAATTAAAGGTGGCACTTGAAAACTTGCTTGTAGTACGCCCATAAAAAAACAGGGAACCTGTTTATTCAACACATTCCCTGTTCACTTGCAAACTGGCCGTAGCCTTTTTGCCTGTGGCTAGCTATCTTCGCTGCTTTCATCCGGATGATTCTCCGTAGAGAGTCCTCTTTCTGATTCCGGGATTTGGGGCTGAAGGATTGCTCCTTCTTTCCTCCCGGTGTTGCGCTTACCGATTTTTCAGTTCCTTGCGGAGTCCTGCCGGATGAGTCTGTCAGGCTTTCGCCGACGACTATGCTCTATTTAAAGAACTTCGGGCTTACCTTTTTGTCGGTTGACTTACGTCATTCTTCATTGGGTTTCCCACGCGACAACAGCAGTTATTTTCACTTGCTGGGTCAAAGATACCACCCCGATAAAATAAAGTCAAGCTATTTTAAGGTAAGAGTATACACATGTTATGCACAAGGGATATCAACAAAAGTTGATAAATCTCAGCGTATAAAAACATCTGTAATTATAGTTTATATCCAATTGAAAACCTGTAATACCGGTTATAAATTGAATCCATATCATGGTAAACGGAATTTATACCATATTTATATTCTGTTCGAACCAGGAACTCATGTTTAAGCAGGGGAATTTTAATCAGGATTAAAATGGCGGACAGAATCAGTTTTTTCATTTTGAAGCATTTTTAAAATAGATCAGCATGTGAGCCTGTACGGTAAAGTGTTATTGTATTGTTATCCAAATCAATACTCCAGATCAGGAGCCAGTCGGGTTTTATGTGACATTCCCAAAGATCAGAGAAATTGCCGGAGAGTTTATGTGTCTTATATGTTGGTGGTAAAGCACCTTCCCTGGTCAGTAATTCCAAAGTGGTTTTTAGTAAATAAAGATTATAATTTCGTCTTGATATTCTTTTAAAGTCTTTTTTAAATGACCCCGTATATAATATTGCAAACATTATTCATTGAGCTGGTTAAACAGTTCATCCACATTTTCTGCGTAAAACAATTGATTGTTTTTTGCATCACCAATTGATTTTAATGTTTCTTTATTGGGAATCTTTTCGAGTGATATGGAACTGCTGTTTTTTGCCAATTCCTGAATCAGCCCAAGTAAGTATTTGGCTTCCTTACTTTTTTCGTTAAATTTTATTACGTAAGTGCTCATCGCAAAAGTATTTTTACAAAAATACAATAATTCCACTTAGATTCTTTCTTCGTCTCTACCCCCATTCCTCGTTCGCCTGCCAACGGTAGGTTCACCTACCGGGTAGGTAAACCGGCAGACGAGTACAACGCAGATGCAATATCCTGGGGGCCAGTTTATAACTGACTATGGACAAAAAATGAGCTTATGAAGCCATAATAGTAACGCATTATTCTTTCGCTAAACGCGCTCCAGTGAGGGCCATAATAGGTGAATACAATATGATGGTTAGGACAGTCCTATTGGGTCCACTCAATTTTATCCAACTCAAGGGAGCTATCATCCGAAAAATCAATTTTAACTACACCGGATGTTACAGAATAATAACTTTTTACAGGAAATCGTTGTATATCCGCCGGAAAAGGATGGGTTTGATACTTCATGGTATCGTAATAGATATGATGATACCAAACCTGATGAATCAAAATACTGTCATAAAACCGGCCAATAATACTGTCATCCCTTATTTTGAACCCTGAATAAATGGTGTATCCATCCACCAAGTCCCTGAAATGAATCGATAAATATGGCTCTTCTAAATATGTTGATAAAGTAATATTTATTTCATATTGGTCATTTACAAAACGGCTATAATCCTGTTCCCATAAAACAAAATCACCGGATTCGTCACCGATATATGCTTTAATGATGTTATTTATCCTGGCGTCTCCCAGCAGAATTTCATCAGGTGCGGTATCGTCTTTAAAAGTCAGCTTCTCGTAGCCGGAAAACGGATTCAGTGCTTTTGTCTTCGCAGTAAGATAAAACTCTCCTACAAGTTTTGGCTTG
Organism: Bacteroidetes bacterium GWF2_41_31; assembly: GCA_001769215.1. Classification (GTDB taxonomy): domain Bacteria; phylum Bacteroidota; class Bacteroidia; order Bacteroidales; family F082; genus UBA6244. The sequence continues at coordinate 39,961 of MEOL01000008.1, read as the reverse complement.
TGGCACGACACGGTCATAAATAAAATAACACAAAGGAGTAAACTTAGCTTTTTCATGTTGCGCTTTTTAATATTTCACAATCTTTAAATTACAACTATATTCGTTTGCGGTTATTTTAACATAGTAAATCCCTGACTTATAAGTCGTCAAATCATATTCAAAGATAGGTGTATTATTGTTAGTAGACGAAAAGATTTTATTACCAATTGGATCGAAAATTTCCACTAATGATATTTTAACTTTATCTGGGTAAGAAATGGAAAAAGCGCCATTAGTAGGATTTGGGAAAATATAATATTTCGAATTAGTATCTTTAGAATTTTCAATCATTAATAACTCAGAAGACGCATTCTGGACAGAAAAACTTTTAATAATTGAATCGTTTTTAACATTCCGAATATTCTCCTGAAATTGTGAACGATTACCATTAATAGGAATATTTAAGGGCGTGTAGGCTACGCTTTTTGTTTCAAATGTACCTCCAGCACAAGGGTCAATATTTGTTTTTGCGTAATAAGGTTGGAGTAGCAAAGACTCATCAACAATTGCTTTCACTAAGGATCCTGCATTTGCTCTAAACCCAGGCATCATTTTTATTTTTTCGCCTGACTTAAATACAATACCACCGCCATTATTTATTTCATCGTAAGCCTCAACTAATTTTATTGCTGATACTTTTTTTGGCATATCTACTGTATAAATCCAGAAAGATACATGCGGTGGAGGGAGTTCTACTAGTTCAGGACATACACTATAAGAAGTAACAGACTCATGCATTGAAAACCTATGATAATCATAAAAATACGCATTATAAAGCATCATATAATCCAACATATTGAAGTCCCCCCTTTCAAGATATTGACTATTTCTATGCCATGGACAAAACAATGACATTGTATGCCAAGGTGGTGAAGGGCTAGGATTAATTTCATCGCTGCTATTAAAACTGCCACAGGGAGGTGCGCTATTTAGAAAATTATTTTCGTAAAAAGAAGCTGGCCTGCGATTGGTACCATTATATCCGTGTAATACTTCAGAAATAGCGGCAAGATGTGGAAATAAACCAATATTCGACCCCATCCCTTCATAAGCTTTTGTGTTGTCGTACATCTCGCACAACCAATCATAAGAATTATGGTCACAATCTGGTGAATAACCTCCTCCATCATTGACAATTGTACTTAAGACCATAGTATAATAACCCTCATACTTTTTTAGCAATGGATTCCCCCCTTGTAACATTTCCCAAGTTAGACTTTGTGCAATATCAAACTGAGGCTTATGGTTTGAAGAATATCCTTTATGCTCATTGTTGTTAGTAATCGCACCAGCCGATTCAGCCTCAGCCCAACAATATGAATACAGTTCGTACACATTACCTCCAGGTGGAACGCCAAGAGTAATGGGGTTTCTTATTTCCCATACGTATCCAAGAGCAAGCGGATTAAACCAGTTCATACTACCAATAACCAATTCTGCAATATTATCTACTCTATTTTGAATATTTGGATCATCTACAAGCTTGTTTGCAAGATCTAGACCAAGAAACATTAAAATATTCTGATCTTGGCTATTGACATTTTCTTCTTCTCCATTCTGACATGAAGAATATCCAGCAAAAATCTTTAAATTATCAAAGTATGAAGAACAATTTTCATCCAAATCATCCCTTAAGAAAAATCCATTTGTGGAAGGATCCCCGGTAGTATTTCCAATGATATCGTTAAAGCAAGGTTCAGCATTAAAATCGAGCCTGTAATAGGTGTCCAACGCAAGATTTAGCTCAATAAGTGTTTCGGTACAGACTTGCCCATTATCTTTAAGTAATCTATATTCCAATGCCAAAACACCAATATAATGACCTAACCACCAGACCCCATCAGCCCATCTGATATATGGTTCAATATCTTTTTCATCCCTATTTTCGGCCATAAGATGTGAGCCCTGAACTCCAGCATTACCATTGAAGTACATAAACTTCTCTTTAAGCCTATTCCTATAATACCAATACTTCTCAAGGTTTTCCTGATAACTTTGGGCTATACCTCCAAACGAGGAAATCAATAGCAAAAACACAATTAATTTTTTCATCATAAACCTCCTTTATTACTTTAGGTTTGATGAATTTCCCTGTTTTACCTTCAACTCCTCTATTTCTTTCTTCAACTCAATGACATACAAGGTAAGTTCTTCAACTTTTTGCAATAATAAGCCATCCATTTCACCCAGGTTAATGCCTTCTTTAGAAACGGTTTCGGCAGAAGGGATTCCGGGAAGATGACTATATCTATTAACATATGCTTCTAATTCAGAAAGTGTTAACATTTTGTAATCAGGGGTAAAGACGTAATCAGGCCATGAATTATTATTAACTTCGATTTCTCTAGCATAAATTTTGCCTTCAACTGCTAATTTCGCATCTATTGGCATCTTAGATGTGCCAATACCTATCTGACCTTTGGGGTTAAAATACATCATATATGTAATAGTACCTGCATCTACATCACGATGATAAATTACTAATTGGTCTTCTTCTGTAGGATTATGAAATGCCCACTCATGTTTCATGTTCTGGGAATAAAGCTGAATCCAATCTCCCCATCCTTTTTGGATCATCAACCTGGCACTAGTTGCATTGAAGTCAATTGGATCCATAAATAAACCGACGCTTGTACTTGTGGTTGAAAGAAACTTACCATAATTATAAGGTTTGTAGTAAGCTTTTACATCTAACTGCTGTTCTTGTGCAGTTAATTCTTTTAATTGCAAAACACATACGAGTCCGAAGACGATCGTGAGAATAACATAATCTTTTTTCATAAAAAATAAATTAAGGTTGATTAAGGAATTGTTAAACCTAAAATAACATATGCTTGCTGCATTATTTCTACCTATTTTGCATGTATTACATTAGGTTCAACGAAAATACAAATTATTTTTACGTAAATACCTTTTAATGAAAAAATTCTTGTTGCCTGATTTTTAAAAAAGAAGTCAGAAATTTTTTCAGTCTTCCCGCACAATCACAGATGGTTTTTGTTTATTATCGGAAAACATAATATATTTCAGTTGAGCAAAAATCAACAACCTCGCAGCAGATCTGATAAGGTATGAAGTGGAAAATAGTTTTTAATGCGAAGTTGAGCTTCGGGGAACTAACCCCTAAGAGATTAGAAGATTCACTTTTGAAAAACAAGGATCTTCATCGTATATTTCAATACAACAATACAGATATGATATTAGAAGCAAAGGATAAATACTTTCCAAATACAATCTCATTTAGAGAACTATGGTAGTATCCTGAAATAGACAAATAAAATCAATTAAAAATACCACATTAGTTTTCATTCCTTTTTTTTCTTAAGATATAAATATCCTGAAAATCCACTGTTTCATCTTTTAATCTTCCGGACCAATAACCATAATGCTTATCAATTATTTCAAATCCTTTTGAAATAATCAAATGATCAAGATAATCCTCTTTAAAAGCAACGTTGGCTTCTTTGACCTTTATATTATGCAAATAATAATTAGTAAAATCATAATCAAATTGAATTCCATCACTCATTTTCATCAAACTGGAAGACTCCTCATTCATTATAAAAAATGTTGAGAAACAGATACCATCATTTTTCAACACCTTGTTTATTTGAGTCAAATATGAACTAACATCTTCCGGCATCATGTGAGTAAACACGGAAGTAAGGAATACAAAATCAAATTCACCCGTTTTGTAAGGAAATGAATAACTAGTAGACTCGGCTTTTGTTTCAAGATTATACAAATCGTTACGTAAATCAACATGTAAAAAATTAAATTTTGGAAATTTTACCTGAATTTTGTTTTTGCACCAGGTAATACCTGATTCAACAATGTCAAATCCTTCATAGGATCCTTTTTCGTCCAAATAGTTTGTCAGAGGGATTGCTAACCTTCCAATACCACAACCGATATCAAGTACACGATGATTTGGCTTTAACCCTCCCAAATCAATAAGTTGCCTTAGTATATCATGACCTTGTTTAATAAAATCTCCGGAACCAATGAAGACCATACCCTTGGGTGGTACCATTTGATCGCGTTTCCGGGTAATTTTATCATATAAATCAATTGGGAAATAATAAAGTCTTCTAAAAATTCTTCTTGCTTTTGGTCCCAAAGAATAATATAAATCTCTTTTTTTCATTTTATAAATATAATGTTGTTTAATTCCGAAGAAAATTAGAATTATAAAAGCATATTAAAATTTCAAATAAAGAACAAAACTACTGCATTCTTGAGTAAAAATAGCTCTTATTCAAATAAAACTCATTTGCTTTGCCAAACTGATTTTTTAGTTACCTTGATGTTAAATCCTTTTCTTCCGAAAGAAGCCATTACTCCCCGGAAAGAATGTTATCGATGGCCATCAATTCTTCATTGGTAAACGAAAGGTTACCCAGAACTCCTATTGCATCTTCGATGTGATTTACCTTGCTTGCCCCGATGATAACGGAGGTAATTCTTTGGTCGCGCAGCACCCAGCTAAGCGCCATTTGAGAGATCTTTTGTCCGCGGTTCAGGGCAATTTCTTGCAACTTTTTCACTTTCTCCACCCGTTCGGAAGTGACGGCTGAAGATGGAAAATAAACATAGGATTTGGCCGCCCGGGAGTCATCTGGAATCCCATTCAGGTATTTATCGGTAAGTAAACCCTGGAATAATGGACTAAACACCACCGCCCCAACCCCGTTGGCTTCCAGAACATCCAACAATCCATCCTCAACCCACCTGTTGAACAGGCTATATGAAGGCTGATGAACCAAACAAGGGGTGCCGAGTGATTTTAGTATGTTGACGGCCTCCTGCGTTTGTTCCGGATTGTAAGACGAAATTCCGGCATAGAGCGCTTTCCCTGATTTTACAATCCGGTCGAGCGCCATCATGGTTTCTTCCACCGGGGTTTTCGGATCAGGCCGGTGACTGTAAAAAATGTCCACGTATTCCAGACCCATGCGTTTCAGACTTTGTTCGCAGCTGGCGATCAAATACTTTCTTGATCCAAAGTTACCATAAGGCCCGGGCCACATTTCCCATCCGGCTTTGGAAGTAATGACCATCTCATCGCGATATCTTTTCATATCCGATTTCATAATTTTCCCAAAATTCTCTTCTGCTGATCCCGGAGGAGGTCCGTAGTTGTTGGCCAAATCGAAATGGGTGATGCCCAGGTCGAAAGCCCGGCGCAACATTTTACGGCCATTTTCAAAAACATCCACCCCTCCAAAGTTATGCCAAAGGCCAAGAGAGATGGCCGGCAACAGGATTCCACTCTTGCCACATCGCCTGTATTGCATGTTATCGTATCGATTGGCTTTCGCCGTATAGTTTTCTTCCATTTTCGTTAAGTCTAATAAATGAAGGTATCAGACGTCAAAGGTGGTAAGATTTTGTGATACCGGAAAATTCAGGCGCTACTTATTTTAAAAGCACCTCTCATTTGCCAAAAATAAGCAACAATTTGCTATACCTTAAATCAGCAGTCATGGTGTAACATCCTGTTTTTAGCGGATTTCGCAAAATAACTCAGATGAAAGTGTATGAATAAGATTTCGGTGTAAATGAGCGCTATCAGCGGGGGAAAAGTTTGGCGAAGATTTCAACCCTTTTTATCATACCTCAAATGATAGGGTAAGTAAATTCAATTTAGATTATTATCATGAAACAGCTCGACTGGCTATTGGAACAATCAAGTCCCTTGCCCGACCTTATGATACCACTGGAGTTGATAGTAAGCCAGATCAATCAAAGATTCAATTATTCAATTACCCTAACCCATTTTCAAAATCAACTGCAGTTGCTTATACTTTGGAACAACGAACCTACCTAAGATTAATACTTATTAATAGTCAGGGTGCTGAGGTAAGAATGTTGTTAAACAGGGAGGTGGAAGCCGGACAGCATAAGATTATCTTACTATCGGAGGAACTCCCTTGCGGATTGTATTTTTTACAGGCGCAAACTGTGGATGATATCATTTGGCACAAAATGATTATTCAATAATCCACCCCATTCAACCGCAAGTCTGTGACTTGAGACAAAGAATAAATCCCGTTATCGCGCATTTCATGCCTCAATGCCTCCTCCCGCCTCGACTTTGACGGCCTCAACTTCCCGATGAAAATCGTATTAAATGCAAAACAGGTGTGAATTATTATACCCAAGAAGCATGGTTACCAATCCACCTCCTGTTTCTTGTATTCGCGCATTCGTTTGGTGGGCTCGATAATCGGATAGCCGTCCCACAGCTGATCGGTAAACTGATCCACATAAACTACCTTCATAAATCGGGGTTGCCGGTAATGATTAAATTGAGATTCCGAAATCGCCTGATGTTCCAAAAATAAGGCTTCGACTGATGCCCGGGTTTTTACAGCCAGGTTCATATTCACCTTAATTTCGTTGAGGGTTTTATCAGTCAACCACCGTTTTTGCTTCTTTATAAGTGCAATGTTCCTGTCAAGGCTAAAGTGTGCTCCCGATATTTTTGAAAAATACTTTAACTGGTAAGAATGATCCTTTTTTTCGAAATAAATGGAAGCTTTAAAATAATCTTCGGTATAGCCAATTCCAAAAAGCTGGAAGTCACGACCCGTTTTTCCAACGGCATATTCATAATCAGCCCTGATCAATGCGTAGGTAGTGGTTGAAATATATACCCTTCCGATATACTCACCCCCGCTTTTCGGAACAAAATCGATGATGTACACATCTTCATCATTCACATGACTTCCTCCCAACAGATCGTATTGATATTTACGGGTATCATACAGGAATTCCCATTCTCTGGTGTCGTTGATGGAAGCATACTTAAGCCAGTACCTGATGTTGGAAGCATAATATTTTACATTGGTACTGTCTTTCCCGGGTTTTGTTTCTGCCAGTGTATCCCCATCCGGGTCTTTTTCAATATCAAGCTTTTGACTCAGAATGCCCGTTTTTACCTTCCAGTATTCTTCTTCCTGTGTTTCGTTAAATAGATTTTCAAATATCTTTCCAAACTGATCCAGTTCTGCAATTTCGATTTCCTTCAACGAAACCGTTCTTAGTGGATTTACCTTTAGGCTATCGGTGTGATCAGAAAGAAAATACAGATCGCCGAGCATGTCGGTGTATGAAGTGAGGTGTCGGGGAATCTTAATCAGGGTGTTTTGAATCATTTGCTCATCCAGTTGAGAAATGGAATTCTTTTTAAGATCGGTGGACAATTCTTCGATGTCGCTGACATCTCTTTTTCGTATAAAAACCTGATTTTTAGATCCAATGGTTTTGTAATTGGCCGCTTTATTCTCCACCACTTTCTTAATAATGTCTTTGGCATCGGGCGGATTCCCATAAACAAAGGTCTCATTCAGATTGATTAAGGCCTCCTTTAAAGAAACCGTAATAACACTATCCAAATCACCAACAAGATATTTTTTGGTATCGTAACCAATGTACTGAAAACTAATGGTGTCAGTATCATACAGATCGGAACTCTTCAAATAGAAATCGCCACTTTCGTTGCTCACCGATCCAATATATTTGTGCAGAACGATAATATTGGCGTATGGCAGTGGTTCGTTGGTTTTTTCATCGTAAATCACACCCCGCAAGGTTGCGTGATTTTGGCCGATGGCGGTGAACATGGCCGGCAGAGTTAGTAAAAGTAAGAGGGTAGATTTTTTCATGTTGCTATGACTCATTAAACCATGATTTTGTTACAGTAAAAATTTGAAAATCTCAAACAACGTTGACGATTTTCAAAAATAGATTAAAAGAAAGGCGTTTGATTTGTTTTTAAAAATTGTTAAGAAAATAATTCCGGGCAATGAAACAAAAAAATAGTTAAGATACTCACTCAACCTGCCGCAAGTCTGTTACTTGTGGCATAGAGTAAACCTCCTCCTTTTTGCCCTAAGTATCGGTAATGTCCGACAATTGCCTGGACTAGTGCTACCTTTCGTGTACATTTTCTTTTTTTGAAAACAAAGTTGCCCGTTTTGAAATAAATCATACTTTTGCACCCCAAACTTGAACCAAAAATCAATACGATGTCAGTAGATCCAATGGTCAGTATTTTCTCGGGACGTAAAAGCCGCTATTTGGCGGAAAAAATTGCCACAAGTTTTGGAACCACTCTGGGAAAATCGATTGTCCTGGATTTTGCAGACGGCGAGTTTCAAACCTCCTACGAGGAAAATATTCGTGGCCGCGACGTATTTATCATTCAATCCACTTGCCCGCCTGCCGATAATATATTGGAACTTCTGATGATGGTTGACGCGGCCCGCAGAGCGTCGGCACGTAAAATTATAGCTGTAATCCCTTATTTCGGATATGCCCGTCAAGACCGTAAGGACAAACCCCGGGTCAGTATCGCCAGTAAGCTGGTAGCCAATTTGTTAACTGCTTCCGGAGTAACACGCCTGATTACGATCGATTTACATGCCGATCAAATTCAGGGATTCTTTGATGTCCCGGTAGATCATTTATTTTCCTCCAACATCTTTATTCCCTATCTCAAACAATTAAATCTGCCCAATTTGGTCATGGCTTCGCCTGATACAGGGGGTACACGAAGGGCAGCAAATTATGCGAAAGCGATGGGAACGGGTTTTGTTATTTGCTATAAACAACGAACCAAACCAAATGTAATTGAACAAATGGAGTTGATTGGCGATGTGGAAGGCAAAGATGTGGTGATTGTAGACGACATCATTGATACTGCCGGAACCATTACCAAAGCAGGATCGCTGATAATGAGCAAAGGAGCTCATAGCGTGAGGGCTTTTTGTACCCATGCCATTCTTTCCGGCGATGCATATAGCCGTATCAGTAAATCTGCATTTACCGAGGTGGTGGTTACCGACACGGTTCCTTTGGGACAATTTAACGATAAAATTACGGTGCTTTCGACGGCCGATTTACTGGCAGAAGTAATAAAACGTGTACAGAATTTTGAATCCATCAGCTCGTTATTCGATCTGAAAAAATAATAATTAAATTTTAAATCATGAAAAAAGTATCATTGAGCGGTTCTCTGAGAGAGAACGTAGGGAAAAAAGATGCTAAAAAGGAACGTCGAAACGGGAATGTACCCTGTGTGCTTTACGGTGGTAATGAACAGGTTCATTTTTCAGTTGACGCCTTTAATTTTGGTAAAATCATTTTCACCCCTGAAACATTTTTAGTGGAGTTAAATATTGATGGAAAAGTCTATCAGGCACTACTTCAGGATGTGCAATATCACCCGGTTTCCGACAGTGCGTTACACGCCGACTTTCTGGAAGTGGTTGAAGGCAAAACCATTGTTTCTGCACTTCCTGTTAAAATTGTTGGTAACTCACCCGGCGTTATTGCCGGTGGTAAATTACAGCAAAAAATCCGTAAACTGAAAGTTAAGGGCCTGATTGAAAACCTGCCTGAAGAAATTAAAGTAGATATTTCCATGTTGAAAATTGGCGATTCAATAAAAGTAAAAGCCGTTCAACCTGAAAATATCCAATTGTTGGATACACCCAATTCAGTGGTTGTAATGGTTAAAGCCGGTCGTGGCGCTGCAGTTGTTGCAGGTGAAGACGAAGCTGTTACTGAAGCCGCTGAATAAGGATCATACGGAGGATTAACTTCCCAAACAGAAATTTTAATTGAATGAGAAAAAGGGATAAAGTGCTTAACTTTGTCCCTTTGTTTTTTACTGATTAATCAAATCGTTTTGAAGTATTTAATTGTAGGATTGGGAAATATTGGTGCCGAATATACCAACACTCGCCACAACATAGGATTTGTGGTGTGCGATGCGCTTGCACTTGATCTGGGGGCTTCATTTTCCATCGAACGATATGCCTCCAGGGCGGAGGCCAGGTTCAAAGGTCGTACCCTGGTCATGATTAAGCCCACCACCTATATGAACCTGAGTGGTAAAGCCATCAAATACTGGCTCGATAAAGAAAATATTCCCATCGAAAACCTGCTGGTGATAGTGGATGATATCGCTCTGGATCCCGGCGTACTCCGGATGAAACGACAGGGAAGCGCCGCGGGTCACAACGGGCTTTCGGATATCATTTTAAAACTAAATACCCAGGAGTTTTCGAGACTTCGCGTAGGAATTGGCGATCATTTCCATCGTGGATTTCAGGTGGATTACGTGCTTGGAAAATGGACCAAAGACGAAGAAAAATTAATGGCTCCCAGGGTGGAAGAGGCTGTTGAGATGGTAAAAAGTTACGTCACCATGGGCATTGAACTTACCATGACAGCCTTTAACAATAAATAGTTCCAGCCTAAATCGACCACCCTTTTAGTTTGATTTCTCTGATAAAAGAAGTGTATAAATCTTCAACTGTTCCATTGTTGTTCAATACCAGGTCGGCCATGGAGATGCACTTACCCAGGTTTTGTTTGTTTGGATCTGTCGTGGTAAATTCGCGCTGCTCGCTGTTTTTAAAGGTTTCATAACTCACATGATCGGTTTCGGAAGCCCGCAACGAAATTCGGTTATACCTGATGCGCGTATCGGCATCAATCGCCACCAGAATAAAATTTCCTTGTTTTTTCAGGAACTCAATCTCACCGGGAGTGCGGATGCTTTCGATGACCGCATTTTTTCCCGACTTGGAAGCCTGACTGTAAAGTTCTTCAATTACATAGGCAGGAGAGTGCAATGCACGCAATTTATTGGCCACGGTGGTCATCGTATCGCGGTTGACTTCCAATCCCTGCCGGGTGATTTCCCTGATCAGAAATTCACGCGCCGAATAATGCGCAAACCCCCATTCGTTGATGAGATAATCAACCAACGTGCCTTTGCCAGCTCCAAGTGTTCCGGTAATGCCAATAATGACCATCTTTTCGGTTATCGGTTGTTGCTTTCGGTGTGAATATCGCTAATCCATTTGCCCAGACCAACGGGTTGGTAGGCTTCCATTTGTGATACCAACGTTTCTATGTCGTTGGAAACAATCAGGTTAAGGCGGTGTTCTTCACGTACAAAACCCTCCTCAACACCATGATCGATAAAAGCAAGCAACCGATCGAAATAGCCATTGATATTGAGGAGTCCCAACGGTTTATCGGTGATATGAAGCTGGTTGTATGTGAGTATTTCCGACAATTCATCCAATGTGCCAAAGCCACCCGGCAAGGCAATAAAGGCATCCGATAGCTCCAGCATTTGCGCTTTCCGTTCGGCCATGCTCTCCACTACCACAAAACGCGACAATCCATCATGTGCCACCTCCTTATTAATCAATAGTTGAGGCATCACGCCGATGACTTCGCCCTGCTGATTCAATACTGTATCTGCCAGCACTTTCATCAACCCTACCCTGGCCCCTCCGTAAACAAGTCCTATTTCATTGGCAGCAATAAACAGCCCCAGAGCTTCCGCAGCTTCGCGGTAGGCGAGGCTATTCCCCATACTCGATCCACAGAAAACACAAATTCGCCTCATATTCATTTTAATAATAGGTCGCAAAATTAACTTAATTTTGCCACATGAAGTTTATCGATAGCCATACACACCTCTACCTGCAACATTTTGATGAAGACCGGTCCGCGGTTATCCAACGTGCCGTCGGTCAGGGGGTATCCACCATGCTATTGCCTGCCATCGACATGAGTACTTTTGATGCGATGACAGCCATGGCTGTTGCCTATCCAAAACATTGTTTTCCCATGATGGGATTGCATCCTACCTCGGTAAACGAGTTGGTTGAAAATGAGTTGACTTTTGTGGAATCGGAGCTAAGCACAGGTAAGTATATCGCCGTTGGCGAAATTGGTATCGACTTGTATTGGAATAGCACCTTTGCTGATCAGCAAAAGGACGCTTTTAGACGACAGTTGAGGTTAGCAAAAAAATACCAATTGCCCGTGGTCATTCACATGCGCGATTCGTTTAGTGAGGTATATCAGGTAGTGAAAGAAGAAGCAACTGAAGATCTGTACGGTGTTTTTCATTGCTTTACAGGAAACGAAGAAGAAGGCCGGAAAATAATAGATTTGGGATTTTATCTGGGAATTGGGGGCGTTATTACTTTTAAAAATTCAGGTCTTGAGAAGGTGGTAGCCAATCTGCCGATGGAGTATTTGATTTTGGAAACCGATTCACCCTATCTAACCCCTGTGCCCTTTCGGGGAAAAAGGAACGAAAGCAGTTATATCCCTTACATTGCACAAAAAATAGCAGAAGTAACCAATAAAAGTTTGGACGAAATTGCTGAAATCACCACTCAAAATGCCATGCAGTTGTTTAAATTGACTTCATCCCAATGAACGCGGAAACCTCTATCCTGATCATATACACCGGAGGAACCATCGGTATGATGGCTGATCCACAAACGGGGGCCTTGGTTCCTTTTGATTTTCAGCAAATTAACGACCACATACCCGAGCTGAAGAACATGAATTTCCACCTGGGTTTTCATTGTTTTGATCCCATATTGGATTCATCCAACATGAAGCCGGAAGTTTGGATCGAGCTGGCGTCCATCATCGAAAAAAATTATGAACAGTATGATGGTTTCGTGGTGCTGCATGGATCCGATACCATGGCCTATACCGCTTCGGCGGTTTCGTTCCTGCTCGAAAACCTGAACAAACCTGTTATTTTTACCGGCTCGCAATTGCCCTTGGGCGTATTGCGAACAGATGGAAGGGAAAATTTTATTACTGCCATCGAAATCGCTGCGGCTATTGAAGAACAGACCCCTGTTGCTCCTGAAGTTTGTATCTATTTTGAGAACAGCCTCATGCGGGCCAACCGCACCGTTAAATACAACGCCGAGCATTTCAACGCTTTTGTGTCTGCCAACTTACCTGCATTGGCCAACGTAGGCATTTACATCCGGTACAACAAGAACATCATCCTGAAACCGAATTTTAAGAAACTAAAAACACACCATCAACTCGATACCAACGTGGCGGTGCTCAAACTTTTCCCCGGAATCAGCAAGGCTTTTGTGGAAGCTTTTTTGTCCATCGAAGGATTGAAAGCAGTGGTTTTGGAAACCTTTGGTTCGGGGAATGCACCTTCTGAAACCTGGTTTATCGAAGCACTCCAAAAGGCCATCGACAAGGGATTGATCGTGTTGAATGTGACCCAATGCCTGGCCGGTTCGGTCAATCAGGGCAAATATGAAACCAGCCTGAAATTACGCGATATGGGTGTGATCAGCGGAAAAGACCTCACCACCGAAGCGGCCCTTACCAAACTGATGTACTTGTTGGCCAGCGGATTGGAAAAGCAGAAAGTAATAGAGCTGCTGTCGGTTTCCCTAAGAGGCGAAATGACGGTGTAGGGGAAATAAAACCCCGTAAGAACCCCGATGGCTATCGGATCCATGCGGATTTGAAATGACCTTCCGGGTTGGAAAAAACCCGGAAGGTCAAATTAGCTTACTCAATTAATCAAATACTACTGCCTTTACGCCCAGCGCCTGCACCTGCCGGGCAATAAGTTCCAACTCTTTTCTCGCTACTTTTTCCACTCCGGCGGCCGGGGTTTCGCGTTCGATGCTGTAGAGCATCACTTCAGCAGGTCGGATTTTGTTGATCAGTTTCAGCCATGCTGAAATTTCCTCCGGTGCAGTGTTATCGATGCTATGGCCATCGTTTTCGCCACGTAAAAACAGGGTTTGTATGGTCAGGTTTACTTTGATGAGTAACAGATTTTCTACTATCTTTTCCAATGTCAGGTTGCCAAGCGGTTGGTTGATTCGTTGAAACATGATTTCGGTTCCTGCATCCAGTTTCTGAATGTTTTTATCCACTTTTACCAGGGCATCACGTACCTTTTTTTTGTGCAACATGCTGGCATTCGACAGCACGGTGACTGCTGCTTTGGGGGCATACAGGTCGCGGGCTTCCAGCGTGTCGTCAATAATTCCGGCAAACTCAGGATGGGTGGTAGGTTCCCCGTTTCCGGCGAAAGTAATGGCATCCGGCTCGTTTGGGGTATGTTGAAGCACCTGTAGTTTTTCCGAGATCAGCCGTTTAAAATCGGTCCGTTTTGGTAACACCTGCTTGGTGGCTTTGTTGTTGGTCCATCCACATTCGCAATAGATACAATTGAAATTACAGAATTTGTTGGTGGTGGGAAGCAAATTGATTCCCAGTGAAATACCCAATCTACGGCTGTGAACAGGACCAAAAATTAACTCATCGAATAAAATGCCAGACATAAAAATAGAAATTTGTGCAAAAATAGCCTTAATTTTGAACTTTTTACGGTAGTCGCGTTTCATCAAAACCAATGAGCACACTCAACCAATTAAAAAAACCGATCGAAACCCAACTTGATTCATTTCAACGGGTTTTTAAAAATTCTGTTAAATCAAAGGTGCCTTTGCTGGACGTCATCATGCGTTATTTGCTGAAGGCAAAAGGAAAACAATTGCGTCCGGTGATTGTGGTGTACAGTGCTACTTTGTTTGGTCAGCCCAACGAAGTTACCTACCGCGCAGCTTCCCTCATCGAACTTTTGCACACGGCTACACTGGTGCATGATGATGTGGTAGACGATGCCAGCCGTCGTCGCGGAAGGTTTTCCATCAATGCCTTGTGGCGGAACAAAATTGCCGTGCTCGCCGGAGATTACCTGCTTTCGCGTGGTATGTTGCTGGCCTTAAAATCAAAAGATTATTCCATCCTGGAAATAGTGTCGGAAGCGGTGAAAGAAATGAGCGAAGGCGAGTTGTTGCAGATGGAAAAGGCCCGTAAATTGGATATTGATGAAGTGGTATATTACGATGTCATCCGAAAGAAAACGGCTTCTTTGCTGGCTTCCTGTTTTGCCGCCGGAGCCGCATCCACCTGTAACGATCCTGAATTAGTTCGGCGGATGTGGCAAATCGGAGAGTTAGCCGGCATGGCTTTTCAGATTAAAGATGATCTGTTCGATTTTCAAAAAAACAACCTGACAGGCAAGCCCAGTGGCATCGACATCAAAGAAAAAAAGATGACCCTGCCCTTGATTTACGCATTAAACAAGGCCTCTTTTTTAGAGAAGCGAAAAATAATCAACATTGTAAAAAACCACAACACGGATGAAAACCGCGTGAGCTGGTTGATGGATTTTGTTAAGGAAAGCGGTGGACTTGCTTATGCTGAAATCAAGATGAACGAATTTAAAAAACAATCCCTCGATTTATTATGTACTTTTCCTGAAAACCAAGCCCGAAAGGCTTTAGAAGAGTTGGTTGTTTTCTCAATCGAAAGAAGTAAATAACTTTATGCCATCTTTAAGGTAAACGAAAAAGTGGTTCCTTCACCCTCTTTACTGCGGACACTAATGGTTTGCCGATGTGCTTCGATGATGTGTTTTACGATGGCCAATCCCAGTCCCGATCCACCGGTATCGCGCGAACGGCTTAACTCAGTCCGGTAAAACCGCTCGAAGACCCGGTGGATATTTTCTTCCGGAATACCAATTCCATTGTCTTGAACCTCCACCAAATAATTGTTGTGAAAATTGTAGCAGGAAATCCTGATAACGCCTCCCTTTTGATTGCCGTACTTAATGGCATTGTCAATCAGGTTGATAAAGACCTGTCTGATTCTTTTTTTGTCGGCACGTGCTTTCATGGAACGGTTCATGGACGAATGCAACACAATTTTCGTATTGTGGTTGGCGGCTTTCATTTCCATAAAATCAATCACCTCCCTCGTAAGGTCGTACAGGTTAAAAACCTCTTCTTTTAAAACCAGCTCCCCCGATTCAAGTTTGGCTATTTCTTCCAGTTCTTCCACAAGCGCGATCATCCGGTTAATGCTTTTTTCAGTTTTTTGTAAAAACTTCTCATTCACCAATTTGTCATCCAGACCTCCATCAAGCAATGTTAACACATAGCCCTGGATATTGAAAATGGGGGTCTTGAGTTCATGAGAAATATTTCCAAGAAATTCACGTCTGTAAGCAGCCAGCTCCTTTAATTCTTCAATTTCTTTCTTTTTTTCTTCGCTCCATTTCAGTACTACACTGTTGACAATTTCCAATTCATCGGTTTTTCTTTTTTTTAAAAGAGGTGGTTCATTTTCAGGTTTCAGTAATCCAATTGTTTTGTAGATCACCTTCAGTTTTTCCTTGATGTATTGATCGAAAAGGAGGTTACTGATAAAATAGGCAAATACAAATATCAGGGGAATAAAAATGAGCAGTGGTAAAGGTTTGAATGTAAAAAAACTTAAAAAGATAATGATGTAAACAACGCTAAACAGAAGCGTTGTTAGTACTGCATTGATGAGGGCGATATGTTTTGAAGCTGACAACGGCATATGACAAATCCTGGGGGATGTATGTTAATTAGATGCTGAACGTGTAACCAACCCCTTTAATTGTTCGGATATTGTCAATACCTATTTTTTCACGGATTTTACGCACATGCACGTCGATGGTACGGTCGCCAACAATCACGTCATTTCCCCAGACCTTGGCAAAAATATCTTCACGCGAAAACACCTTGTTCGGTGAGGCAGCAAGCAATGCAAGTATTTTAAATTCTTTGTTGGGAAGGATTATTTTCTCGCCTTCTTTGATTACGATAAACCGCTCAGGATCGATGATCAGGTTATTCAACTCAATCACCGTAGGGGTTTTTTCTTTTTTTGATGACCGACGCAGCAGCGCGTTTATCCGGCTCATCAGTACCTTTGGTTTTATAGGTTTCGACACATAATCATCGGCCCCGGCTTCAAATCCGGCTATTTGCGAGTAATCTTCCGACCGGGCAGTTAAAAATACGATGATGGTCTCTTCCAAGGCCTTAATTTTTCGAATCTCCTGAACAGCCGTCATACCATCCATCTTAGGCATCATCACATCCATGATAATCAGGTCGGGGAGTTCTTTCTTTGCTTTTTGAATGGCTTCCTGTCCGTTTACGGCAGTAACCACGTTAAAGCCTTCTTTTTCGAGGTTGTACGATAAAAACTCGACAATGTCCTCTTCATCGTCAACCAGGAGGATTTTGTATTTACTCTGATCCATTCTGCTTCTATTTTTCCAGATGACCAAAGTACTACAAATTTGGTGATGGTTGCAAAACGATTGTTATTATTAAGTTAATTAATTTATGCAACAGCTTAATATTGTGATCAATGGATATAAGGTCTGTTTAAGTGGCACCTCAAGCCAACATTTTTTTACCTTTGATTAAAAAAGCAGCATGTGGATTCCGATGAAAATAATTTTTCTCAACCTCTTTTTAATTGTTGGATTTGCCGGGCTTTCTCAGCAATTTGGCGGAGGGTTAACTGCAGGTGTGGTAGGGTCGCAGGTGGCAGGCGATACCTTTTCGGGGTATAACAAAGGCGGGATTTTTGCCGGGGGATTTGTTACCCTTGGATTGGGAGGCCGGTCAGCTATGCAATTGGAACTTGCTTATTTTCAAAAAGGAAGCCGTGAAAACCCCACCGAAGAAAACCTCTATCAGTCGTTCCTGTTGCGATTGAATTACGTGGAGATGGCCTTGCTGTATCAATATCAAATGGGTCGGTTTATTGTAGAAGCAGGACCATCGACCGGTGTGTTGACGAGCCATTATGAGGAATTCAATCAGGAAATAACAAGCGATTACGAGGGTTACTCCAAACCTCTCCGCATGACATTACAAGTAAACCTTGGTATGGTATTTTTGGTCGACCCGCATTGGCAGGTGATGTTGCGCACCAACAATTCGATGATGAGTATCCGTGACAAAGATTACCCGGGTATTTTTCGCTTTTGGGATTATGGTCAATACAATGATGCTTTGATGTTGGGTTTAAGGTATGTTTTGAGGTCATCCAATCGTTAAAAAAACCTAAACTCTTGACATGGTAACCTGATACTTAGGAATATTCAATTAACTCCTGTTTTTTTTACTACCTTTGCAAATCAGAATAGTATAACAAACTTATTTATGGAAAAGAAAAGGGTGCTCTTTGTTAATCAAGAGATCATGCCATATCTGCCTGAGACTCCTCTAAGCAAGATTGGTCGGTTTCTACCCCAAAAGACCCAGGAAAAAGGGAAAGAAATACGCACTTTTATGCCAAGATTTGGCCTGGTTAACGAAAGAAGGAATCAACTTCACGAAGTCATCCGTCTTTCAGGTATGAACCTGATCATCGATGATATCGACCACCCGTTGATTATCAAAGTGGCTTCAATTCAGCAAGCCCGAATGCAGGTGTATTTTATTGATAATGAAGATTTCTTTCACCGAAAGTTTTTATTTCGTGATAAGAGTAAGAATTTTTTTGATGACAATGATGAACGCACTGTCTTTTTTGCCAAAGGAGTGCTCGAAACCGTGAAAAAACTGGGCTGGGCACCCGATTTGATCCATACCCATGGATGGTTTGCCAGCCTGCTCCCGTTTTATGTACGTACTGCCTACAAAGACAATCCCATATTTGGCGATTTAAAAATTATTTGCAGCCTGTATGATGATGAGTTTAGTGAAACGTTCAAAGCGGGATTTGTCGATAAGATTAAAATGAACGGTATTGAAGACAACCAGCTTGAACACTATAAACACGCTTCTTACGTTTCTCTGATGAAAGGTGCCATCGATCATTCGGATGCACTGCTGGTAGCCAGCCCGGTGATTAATGCAGAAGTGATGGAATACGCAAAAGCTTCAGGCAAACCGATGCTTGACTATCAGGGAGAAGAAGATTATTTTAATGCTTATAACGATTTTTATGACCAAATTATCGAAGGTTAGTCAAACCGGGTTGTTGTTTTATGTTGCTTCCATCCTGTTTTTGGCAGCCCTCACATTGATTTTACCATCCTGTGCAAAGGATCCCGGAAAAATTGGAACCATTATTCAGCCCGGCGACAGCTGGCTTAAAGTTAGATTTACCGATACTACTTCTATTGCTGCTTATTCCGTGATCGATGATTCGGTCCGCACGGATGAACTTACCCGAAACGCAATCGGTTATGTGAATGATCCTATTTTTGGCGCGACAAAAGCATCGTTTTACACACAATTTGTACTTTCGACCAATGGACATCATTTTGGTGAAGAGCCCCACCTTGACTCTTTAGTCCTGCAGTTGGTTTATTCAGGAGCCTACGCGGATACCAATACAACCATAACGGTACACACATACGAAATGCTGAAAGGGATATATAAAGATAGTGCTTATTATAGTCCACGCAGTTTCGAGGTGGGGAATACTGATTTTAGCGACTATTCCTTTGTGCCACGGCCACACGACAGCGTTTATTTTCTGGGCGACACACTTCCTGCCTTAATTCGGATCAATCTATCGGATCTTTCCACCGAACTGGGAGAGAGGTTGTTGTCTGCCGACTCCGCCACTAACATGGTCGATAATGAGGCTTTTCTCGAGTTTTTTAGGGGTCTTTATCTCACGCCATCAGCTGTATCCTCCACAGGGTCTCTGGCTTATTTCAATTTGATTTCCGGCGGGTCGAAATTGTCGATCTATTACAGTAACCTGGAAGATGATTCGTTGCGATACGATTTTATTATCAGCTCTTCTGCAGCGCGATTTAACAAATACGAACATGATTTTACTAATGCCAGTGCTGATCTTCGTCAGCAAATAGTCAATGGTGATTCGGCACTTGGAGAGCAAAATTTCTATATTCAGGGATATGCCGGTGTAAAAACCGTGATTAAATTACCTTATCCAAAAAGCTGGAGAAATTTAGTAAATGTAGCAGTAAACGAAGCCAAATTAACCCTTCCGGGAGGAAATTTCGCGCAGTTTTATGAAGCCCCCGCGCAACTGGTTTTGGTTCAACGGTTGCAAGATGGTAGTTATGAATTGCTGCCCGACTATAATGACGGAGTTTCTTATTTTGGAGGAACCTATGAAGCCGAATCAAATAGATATGTTTTTCGCATCACGAAGTACATCCAGTCAATTATAAGCGACAGCACCACAGTAAATTACGGATTGTATTTGTTGGTAAATGCAGGTTCAATTAATCCTGAGAGTTTCATATTTGATGGTTTTAAACCAAACGTTGATACGGCTGATCGTATGAAACTCGAAATTCTTTATACCGACCTGGATTAATATTAACAATTCGTTTACAGCTTATTTTAATATCTGTATAATTACTTTTGTAAATTTGCATTCTTTACCTAAAAACACCAAATTATGTGCGGAATTGTAGCTTATGTTGGATACAAACAAGCATATCCTATACTTATAAAAGGACTTGAACGACTTGAATATCGTGGATACGACAGTGCCGGTGTCGCCTTGTTGAACCATGGGATGAAAACCTATAAAACCCCCGGAAAAGTGGCTGACTTAAAGGCTTTTCTGGAAGATAAAGACCTGGATGGGAACCTGGGAATTGCGCATACCCGTTGGGCCACTCATGGTGAACCCAACCTGATAAATGCCCATCCCCATTACTCTCAAACCAAGTCGTTGTCCATTATTCACAACGGAATTATTGAGAACTATTCCTTATTGAAAGAAGAATTGATCAAGCGTGGTTACACCTTTAATTCAGACACGGATACTGAAGTACTTGTGAACCTGATTGAGGATATACAGATGAACGAACAAGTGGTTTTGGATGCAGCTGTGCGAATCGCGTTGAACCAGGTGGTAGGAGCTTATGCCATCGTCATACTATCAGCCGACCATCCCAATACCTTGATCGCTGCACGTAAAGGAAGTCCGCTGGTAATTGGCATCGGAGATGATGATTTTTACGTGGCGTCAGATGCAACACCCATCGTTGAATACACCAGAAACGTAGTCTATCTCGAAGATGAGGAGGTGGCCATCCTCACACGTGGTGAAAAATTAAAACTACGTGACATCAAGAACCACGAAAAAACACCCTATGTCCAACAACTGGAGATGAACCTGAGCGAATTGGAAAAAGGGGGTTACGATCATTTTATGCTTAAGGAGATTAATGAACAGGCCCGTTCGATTAAAGACAGCATGCGTGGAAGGATCAACGCGGCTAAAGCACTGGTTTCATTAGGTGGAATCGTTGATTATGAGCAAAAAATACTGGCTGCCAACCGCATCGTCATCATCGCCTGTGGTACCTCCTGGCATGCCGGCCTGGTTGGCGAATATTTAATAGAAGACCTGGCCCGGATTCCTGTTGAAGTAGAATATGCTTCTGAATTTCGATATCGAAATCCCATTATTAGTGAAGGAGATGTGGTAATAGCCATTTCCCAATCGGGTGAAACAGCCGACACGCTGGCAGCGATCGAGTTGGCGAAATCAAAAGGCGCCATTATTTTGGGAATATGCAACGTGGTCGGATCCTCCATCGCGCGTGCAACACATGCAGGTTCATACACGCATGCCGGGCCTGAAATTGGGGTAGCTTCCACCAAAGCTTTTACCGCACAGGTAACAGTACTTACCCTGCTGGCATTGCGTTTAGCCGAACTAAAAGGAACCTTGCCCCGTTCAAAGTTTATCAGGATCTTACACGAATTAGAAAGTATCCCCGAAAAAGTTGAAAGGGTACTCGATGATAATGGTGCGGCGAAATTTATCGCTGGTCAGTTTAATAAAGTACACAATTTTCTTTACCTGGGCAGAGGGTACAATTTCCCGGTGGCTCTTGAAGGAGCACTTAAATTGAAGGAAATAAGCTATATACATGCAGAAGGATATCCCGCTGCCGAGATGAAACATGGACCCATTGCACTCATCGACGAAAATATGCCGGTGGTATTTATCGCTACCAGCAGAGGGATATACGAAAAAGTCGTAAGCAATATCCAGGAAGTGAAAGCACGGGGTGGAAAAATTATTGCCGTTGTTACAGAAGGTGATACCGCGGTAAAAGAATTGGCTGATTATATCATCGAAATCCCCGAAACAGAAGAAATGCTGATTCCCTTGCTGGCAACCATACCGTTACAGAAACTAGCCTATTACATGGCTGTTATGCGCGGTTGCAATGTTGACATGCCCCGCAACCTGGCCAAATCGGTTACTGTTGAGTAAGGTTATATTTCAGGATCCAGGCGTTTGGTGAGATAATGAATTCCATCGAATGGAAGGTAATCCATTTTTTGAAATGCCAAAAACGAATTGGTATTATAGTCTTCAATCATACAGGCAAAGATGCCAATACCTTTTCGCGTGAGCCATGCTTCGCTTACTGAAACCAATTGTCTGCCAATGCCTTGCTTCTGAAATTCAGGAAGAACGGCCAGCCTGTTAATCCAACCTTTACGACCGTCATGCGTTACAAGTACCGTTGCAACCGGCATTTCTTCTAAAAATCCAATAAAAAACACTCCGGTTCCAACTTGCATTTCTCTTGCAATACTTTCCAGACTATCCCTGCCATTGGGTTTATAGGGCAACCCGGCTTTTTCCCATAGATCGGTGAGCAAGGCATAATCGCCAATAGTTGCTTCCCTGATGTTAAGAGGCTTATTAGTAGTAAATAACCTCTGCCCCTGGGTGTTGTTCTGTGAATTCATCAACTTTTGATTTTTTTATTGAAGTATTGTAGCATTTGAATATTTTGATGTTGCTCAATCCTGCCAATGGGCTGATATTTTTAATTCTCGTATTGTTGATGCTTAAATCCTCCAGCGTATTCATCTGGCTCAGGTACTTCAGATTTTTAACGCGTGTTCCTGAAATATTCAACTGTTTCAGACTTGTTAGTTTACCGATGGCTTCCAGGTCGTCCACGGGTGTATTTTCAAGGTTCAGCTTCTCGAGGGTTTGTAATTTGGAAAGCATGCTGATATCCGTGATGGGATTTTGAGGAACCTCAAGCTCAGTAATCATTTTCAGGTTGCTGATGGGACTTAAATTGCTGATACCCGCATTGCTCATATTCAGCTTTTCGAGCCAGATAAGCAGATTGAGCGGGGTGATTTCATGTAATTCAGGATTGTTGCCCGCCTCAAAAGTAGTTAGGTTGGCTAGTTGTTGGAGTTCAACGGGTGTAGGATTTTCACCCATTTTCAATTGATGACGAAAGGATGATTTCCATGCGGCACTCATTTGGTTCCACCAAATGCTCAGGTTTTCTGTTTGATAAATAACCACACTTCCCGGCACGATTGTTCGGAAGGCGATCACTTGCTCCTGTTTAACTTCACTTTGATCACAGTATAGTCTGGTCAGGTTCAGATTGCTTGTTAAGGGAAGTAAATCGCTGATGGAGGTTTGTGTTACATCAATTTCTTTTAGGTTTTGAAGGTTGGTCAATGATTCCAGGTTGGCAACTTGTGTTTCGCTTAAATTAAGCATTTTCAGGTTATTAAGCCGCGACAACGGAGTGAGGTCGTTGATATCCGTACCCGACAGGTCTACCTTTTCGAGGCGGTGCAACATACTGAGAGGCTCTATATTTTGGATGCTTTTGTTGTTGGCTAAAGAGATCTCCTGCTGATCGATTAGTTGATGAAGTTGTTCTTTGGTCAGGGGTTCGGAAAGTTGAAATGTTTGCTTAAAAACCGTTTTCCATTCTTTATCCAGTGTTGACCACCAGTTGACCAGGTTTTGAGAGTTGTATATGACCAGACATCCCGGTTTTTTGTCCATAAAAAGCATGGCCTTTTCCATGGTTATGCCCGAATTATCGCAATAAATAGCTTTTAAGTCAGTAATATTTTGCAATGGTTCCAGATCGGATATGCGTGTAAAATTTGCCTGAATTACCGTCAACCCGGTTAAACCGGACAAAGGAGCCAGACTGGTTACATTGGTACTGTCAATGTTGAGGGTCCGGAGGTTGCTGAGTGATTTTAAATCCTGAAGATCAGTAATGGACGATGAAACCAGGTTTAAATCGGTTAAAGAAGTCAAATCCGAAATACCCTGAAATTCATTTGGATGTGTTGATTGGAGATTCAAATGTTTCAGGTTGGTGAGAGAGGCCAGCGGAGCGCTGATGGAAAAAGGAACCGCTTTTAAATTCAGGTCAAGCAATGAGGGAAGGTTTTCGAGCACTTCTAGCGAGTTTACCTGTGTGTACGCGATGTTTAGTTCTTTTATTGCCGTCAGGTAACGGATGGCATCAAGTGAATTTGCGGGTGTGCCTTCCATATTGAGCGTCTCCAGCTTATTCAGGTTTCTGATGGGTGTCAGGTCACCTATTAAGGTAAAACTCATGTCCAATTCTACCAGTTCAGTGAGTTCTGAAAGTGGATCCAGGTTTCTTATCACATGGTCATGTGCGATAGAAATTTTCTTTTGTGCCCTGAAAGCGCGTAGTATTTTGTATATTACCGCCACATCGGCTTTTATTGTATCAGGTACCTGTATATAAGCAGCCGTATTGGCGGTGTTTATTTGGGTGCTGTCATCAGCATATTTCCCGGTTTGGTCATCAGGAGGTGTTTGTTGTGAAGTCTCCACCGGATTTTCAATCCATCTAAAAGTAACCAGTGAGCTGTCGGAAAAATGAATGATATTCATAAAAGGCAAGGTGTCGTAAACCAGCACCGAGCGACCAAAAACCTGTTTCCAGGAGGAACTCATGATGTTCCACCAATGTCTCATTTCTTCCCTTTCATTGAGCTTGGTGGTGTACATGCTGACTATTTTCAGGTCTTTTTTTTGCTGATTCAGGTTCATCTCAAAATACCGTACCAGGTTATTGTTTACGGTGTCGCCATTTACCGTGATGCCCTGCAAGTTACGGTTGGTTGTGACTTTAAAAAAAACCTGTCCGTTTTGGTTGATCATCTGATCGATGGAATTGATATGAAACGAAAACGTCACTTTTTTATAGAAAAACATGACATCCTTAAGATAGGCCTGTACATCTTTGTTTAAAGGAGTTTTGCGCTTATTGTCCAAATCGTCTTCAACTTGTGTTTCGGCATCCTGAAAAATCTTCAGGTAGCTTTCATTAAAGATGATGTCTTTTTCCGCAATCACTTCATTGGGATCGCCCAGAAAATTTAAAGTTCCTTCCAGGTAAGAAACCAACTGTTCGGCATCCACCTTGTAGGTGGCCATATCTTCGGCTGAAATAGTGCTTTCCTGCGACAGCACAGAACTTGCCAAGAGCAGGAGGCAGAAAAAAAGGGTAGCTGGTTTGAGGTACATATGCTGAAGGTTTTTAGCCATTCGTTATTTATTATTATTCGCAGAACGCGAAAAATCGGATGCAAAGTTAACCAATAGTAAACGATCTGATGCAAATTGGAACTTTTTATTAATTTTACAGCAGAAGCTTTCCAACCCTGTTAATAGATGTGCATTAGGAACTTACAATATCAAAGAGTCAGATTACATTTTGGTTGTTGTATGCAAGGTAAATTCCTGTTGCTGTTGATTTCTCTTTCTTTTATGATGTCTTTTGGTTTGAGTGCAAACCCCGATTCAATTGTTCAAACCTATTGTGAACAGGCAAATAAATATCAGGAGAGCAGAAACTATGACAGCAGTTTGATGTTTCTCAAACTGGCCATTTATTTTGCAGATAGCACCAAAGATGAAAAATCCAAAGCATTGGTATATCGACAAATGGCCAATCTTTATTATGATTTAAATGAGTTTGATAGTGCACGGATTTATTACAAAAAAGTGCTAACTATCAAGCCGCAACCTGAGGGTATGCAATTGACTTCTGACTTTATCGGACTAAGCCTTACTTATCTTGAACATGGCTTTACTGATTCGGCTCTATGCTATATCACAAAAGGCAGACAACATTGGGCGCAACACCAGGATTCATTAATCTATACTTCCCTGGAAAACAATACAGCCAGGATTTATTTGGATAAAGGTGATTTCGATCTGGCCCTAAAACACTTCTTGTTGGCATTGGACAATGCAAACTTAAATCATGATTCAATTAACCTGATCTATGTTAATCTGAATATAGGTACACTTTATCAACAATTGGGTAAGTTTGACAATGCGTTGGATTCGTATTTAAAAAGCCTTGAAATTAGCCGGTTAACAAACAACACAATAGGGTTGGCTTTGGCATACAGCATTGGCATTATTTATAAAGAACGAAAAGATTATCAAACGGCTTTGAAATACTATACCATGGCCATTCCTCCATGTATCGAACTTGGCAAATTTGACGATGTTGCCAACATATATAACAATATGTCGAATGTTTACATGTTGCAAAAAAGATACCTTGATGCCGCCAACATCTTGCGAAAATCCATCAATTTGAGCGCCACCCATGGAAATAATCGCCAACTGGGGATTGCATATGCCAACATGGGCAAAACCAAGGAATTACAAGGTTTCTACGATTCTGCAATTTATTACCTGGATTTGTCCCGGGCTGTATTCGTTGAATTGGGCATGCGCAATTTGGAAAGCATTGCACTGAGGATGACGTCCGAAGCCTATGAAAAGGATCACGACTATAAAAATGCCTTGTTTTACCATAAGGAATACATCTTGGTGGCCGATTCAATCCGCAGTGAAAAAGTGGAAAAACAAATTGCCGAACTGCAACTGAGCTACGAAACGGAAAAAAAGGATAAAGAAAACAAACTACTCAAAAAAGATATTGAATTTGAAAAGGGGAAATCACATTATCTGTTACTACTGGCTTTGTTATTGACTTTTACAGGGATTGTAAGCCTTATCCTTTTTTATTTTATCAGAAAAAGCGCACTTACCAGAAAACAACTGGCAGAATCGAAAGCAACCGCTCTTGAAGCTAAACTGGAAGGACAAAAGCGCGAACTTACCCTGGGAGCATTGTCATTATCGCGAAATCTGGAATTTATCAATAGTTTGATAAATGAGCTCAGAGAGCTATCAGGCTTTGTTACGGATGGAGGAATGCGTCCGCTCAACAATATTGTTAAAAAACTCGGCCAGCAGCAGTCGAATAGCAGTTGGAAAGAATTTGAAAAGCGATTTTCAGAGATTCATAGTAACTTTTATTCCAGACTACTGGAAGAATATCCTACCCTGACACAAAGTGAAGTAAAGTTATGTGCCTTTTTGAAATTAGGAATGAATACCAAAGAAATCTGTTCCCTTACTTTCCAAAGTGTTCGTGCAGTAGAAGCTTCCAGGCTTAGATTGAGAAAAAAACTAAACATTGCAAGTTGTGAAAACCTGAGCATGTTTTTACAGAAATATTAAGCCTTGCAGGTACGAATCCTTTTGCTGTAAGTGATAAAAAATAAACTATCGTAGTATTGTTGTAGTGTTTTTTTTGACAAATCAGCACCTGAAAAGTAAATTTACCCATTGAAAACCAGTACATGGTATTCGTTCGGTTGAACTTGTCTTAATACCATGAGGGAACTTAATGTATGGCGTATCATTTCAATCTTTCGTATTACTGAAATCCTACAATGAGTAACAAACCTAAAAATACAAAAGAAACACCTGATGGCATCAAAGCCGAGCTTAACGTACTCTATCAATTGAATAAAAAGAGAAAGTCAGCCATTGATAAAATTTCTAAAAGTATCTCTAAAGAGGATTCTAAAACTGATATCGATAAAACAAAAATTCATCATAAAAAACTCAAATCAAATCAATAATTAAAACCATATCAAAAATGAAAGCTATAAAGAATTGCGGTTTATTAATTTCAGTTTTACTGCTAACCACCCTTTTAATTCTATCGGGGTGCAAAAAAGACAAAGAGGATCCAATAAAAAAGAAGTATGTGTGGGCTGTTGGAAGTGCAGACAGCACCGGATTCGGCACCATTTATTTTTCAGATAACGGAGGTGATCATTGGGTGCGCCAGGGTGAGGGGGCTGCCTCGATACAAGGAGTAAACCTTTTTGATGTGTGGGCAGTTGACGAAAATACTGTTTGGGTAGTAGGTGATAAGAATGTGATCATCAAAACAACGGATGGCGGAATTACCTGGAACAGGATTGCTGCTCCATCAAAACGATCTGAAGTTGGGCTTTCTTCAATTTCCATAATTAATGCGACCAATATTTGGATATCCGGATCTGGTGGAACGGTTTACAATTCCACAGATGGTGGAAACTCCTGGAATTCTGTTCATTCAGATGTTCTCGTCAATAATTATTTGCAGGGAATTCATGCGATTGACCACAACATCATTTATGTTACCGGCGGACCCACTATGACCAGTACCGGGTTTATTGCCAGAACCATTGATGCCGGCATTACCTGGGATTCTATTGTGCCAGCCGACAATTTTAACAAAAACCGCTGGATTGGGGTAACCTCTTCAAATGCCAGTAATATTGTCATTTATGGAGGGCGCTCACATTATATTTATAGTGCTGATGGAGGGCATAGTTGGACAAATGATTCAATAGAAGGTACGGGTGGTACAGGAGGGGCAGATATTAACTGTCTGAAAATGCTTGATTCACAAACCTGGTGGGGTGCGTTTGACTATGATGGTATTTATGAAACAAAAGATGCAGGTACCAATTGGCTGAGTCAGGGAAGTGCCCCGGGGCCAAAGGGTATGTGGCTGGTTGGTATCGATTACTTTGATAATCAGCTAAGTGTTATTGTGGGGGAAAGCTCCATGTCGAATACAGGGAAAATAATAAAAACTGCAAACGGAGGGCAGCTTTGGGAATTGAAATTGGAAACTCATGCTCAGATGCATAAAGTGTCATTTATTAAATAAATTCTAAATTTAAAAAACATGAAAAAGTTAGTCGTATTTTACCTGTTGGTTTGCCTTTTGCCTTTTATTTTAAAAGCACAATGGTCGAACAACCCGAATGAAAACACCCTGATTGTGGATACAACAGGATCCCAGATAGTCCCGGTGGTGGTAACAAACAGCCTTGGAGAGTCTTATATTTCATGGTACTCTGAGTTTGATAACCTGAATTATGATGTTTATCTTCAGAAAATGGATAAAAACGGATTAAAACTGTGGGATGAAGAAGGTGTGTTAATAAGCGATCATGAAACCAAAACCTGGGTAACTAATTACGATATGATTCTTGACCAGGATGAAAACGTTATTCTGGTTACCCAGGATAAGCGTACCGGCAACAGTGATGTATTTGCCTATAAAATATCGCCCGACGGAGAATTCATTTGGGGCAATGACGGAATACAATTAAGCAACACAACAGGGTTCGATCCATCACCACAGGTAACAGTAGCAGATAACAACGATCTGATATTTTTATGGGGTGAAGAACCTGTTGACAGCACAATGAACTCCATGCTTTTTATAGCCCGTTATTCATCCAACGGAAGCAAACTTTGGGAAAGCACTCTTTCCGACACGATAGATTTTATGCTTCCGCAAATGCTTTATACGAACGAGCATCTGATTGTATCATGGATTACCAAAACCCATAAAACAGATACGGCACCGGGAGAAGAAAACTGGATGCATGTGTTTGCTCAAATGCTAAACAGCGGGGGTCTTCCGGTATGGGAACACAACGTTCAAATTGATAGTCTTGATTTAATGAGTTTTGGATCGCTTTACACCACTCCATTTCTGACAAGCGATGGAAACGGGGGTGCTTATGTGATGTGGCAGTCATTTTTTGTATCTGAAACAGGAGGAAGGCCAACAACATACATCAACAGACTGTTTGCAGATGGAACAATTTGGTTTCCGGGCGGATATAGTGTGTCTCAATTTACGGGTAACAACCATGCCGAAGCTCAAATGGAATTTATAGAAGATGTTGAAAATCTCATGGTTTGCTGGCAGGAATACCATTTCGATGAAATTAACCAGATTGATTGTTGGGGAATTTACGGCCAGTTATTTGATTCCCAGGGTCAGTATCTGTGGGATGAAAATGGTCATGAAATTATACCCTTGCTCTGCTCTGAAGATACGTCCTATTCAGCAATTCGTTTGGGTAAATCCACTCATAATAATGCTGTTTTAGCGTTTCAAAAAGATTACTTTTCGATTGAAGGTTCAGACTCCAGCCTGGTATCCAATGTATATGCTTTGTCGTTGGATCTTGGTGGTGAAATGACATGGTCGCCTCCCGTTGTTCCTCTGTCAATCACAAATAGTAATAAATATCAGTCATTCTTGAGCAACCTTGTCGATGATCAGTTTGTGCTAGCCTGGAACGACAATATTTCCAACCCAAATGATTATTTTGACTTTGGTATTTATGCCCAGAATATAAGTGTTGATGGTGTAATCGGGCCAACTTCTGTATTCAACAATTCAATACCCGATCTAGTAAGGGTGAGCCTATTCCCCAATCCGGCAAATCACCAGGTTGAAATTCGATATACTTTGAAAAAACCTTGTGATGTCAACATTGATCTGCTCAACCTTGACGGAAGTGTAATCGGATCATATAGCCAGGATAATTGTCACATTGGAACTTATTCACAGCCAATAAATATTTCCGGGTTATGCGCGGGAATGTACCTTGTCAGGATGACATCGCGTCCTGTTACTTCTTATCATAAACTCATTATTAACTAAACGGTATATAATGCTTACGGGATCGGGGGAAGTCAGAAGTCGGGAGTCGGGAGTCGGAAGACTGAGTTTGTTCCAGCTTCCAGCTCCCCGCTCCATGTTCCATGCTTCCGGCTCCCAGCCTAATTAGCGGAACATACCCTAAAGGTTTTCAGCAGTTCTATTTTATCTTTTTCATCTGCATAAATCAAATTGGAAATCAGCCAACCTGAATTCATGTCATCCCGGTTATAATAGCTTAACTCGAAATACCAGTGATCGATTTGCAGAAAATGAAATTTCACTGATTTGATTTTTTCAAATGTCAGTTGTTTGTTTTTCATCAGATAGAAAAACAAGGTCAGGTAATCGGGCTGATATTTTTGCGAGGCGTAGTATTCAATATGCGCAGGATCTTCGAGGGCCTTGTGAAGGTTCATAAAATCCAGTTCATGGCTTTGTGGATGCAGAAAGTACTGTTTTTGTAAAATGGAATCGGCGAATGGAAACAAACTGTTTAATTGATTGAAATAGGCATTGCTCAACACCCACTTCGATCCCAGGTTTTCCTTTTCCAGTGTAAGAAATAAGATGAGGTCTACCGGCTCACCTTGGTAGGTAAATTGTGCCGATACCTCTGCAAACCAATTGGTGTCTAGGAATTGGAGAAAAACGGGAGCAGCTTTTTTTGTCACATCTTCGATAAAATAATTCTTGAGGGTTCCGGAAGTTCGAGGGTTGTACTGGTCGAATAAGTTGGGCAGCACACTTTTTCTGAGGACACCGTTTCTGTATTTTGAATCCTGAACCGACAGTACTTTACCAAATTGGTCTTCTTCCATGTTAAAACGCTTGATAAACTGACCTACCTGTTTGTTCATTGCGTAAAGCGTAGTTTCATCACCGGTAAAGTTTCCGGATGAAAACTGTTGGGCTTCGATGGTATTTCCAACGAAAAACAGGATCAATGAAACGATTATGATGGAAGTTTGCCTCATGGTTGAATATTTCAACAAAATTAATCTATTCTTGAATATGCCGGGCGATGCTTGAAATTCTCTTCTAAAGTCAACCAATAAAACGCATTTGATGAATGATATCTGAAGATGTTAAGTCCATTTTTAAGTTTTCAGTCTATAAAATAGCACGGCCTCCAAAGAGGCCGCACCCAAAATCAACAATTATGAAAAAAAGCAGAATAAATCTTGATGCTGTAGCCATTCCGGAGAAATACTACCGATTTATTTACGGCAAAAGTAGGTCAACCACCATCAGATAGGTGTTAAGCAAAATTAACCTATGTTAATAAATGTTAAATACTGAAAATCAAAGCATTGAACAGGTATTTTTGCTGTATGAACAAATGGACCACCATGATATTTATTGCGCTGGTAACGGCTGCAACCATTGGGTTAATGGTGATTCAGGTATATTGGATCAGGGATGCGGTAAAACTAAAGCAGGCGGTATTCATCCGTGATGTCAAGCAATCCATGCAGCAGGTCGTATTTGAGATAGACAAGACACAACTCGAGGAACGTGTGAGGGAACAGCGCCGGTACTATGAAGAAAACAGGAGCACCTTTAAGGCGTATGATTCAATCAATAGAGTGATTTACCAAAACTTTAAAAACCTGCGATCCATCAACGATATCGACCGGTTTATGCGCAGTTCGGATATGGCCTCAAGGGCACTGAACCAACTGACTTTTAACTACAATAAACAAGAACCAGGAAATTTTTATTACAACAACAAATCCCTCATCGATTCGCTGATAAGCTGGTCGTTGAAGAACAAACAGATTAAAACATCCTTTGAATTTGGAATTTTTAGCCCTGCAACCAATTCCATGATCCTCCAAAAAACTGGCAGGTATCCTGAGGAGTTGCACAACGAAAGTTTCGTTTTCGATTTAGCTCCTTCCGGTTCCATGTTCGCGTACCCAAATAAATTACTTCTTTATTTTCCTTACGAAAAAACATTTATTATCAGTCAGTTGTGGGTGATGCTGATCGTTTCGGTGGTGTTGTTTTTGGTTATCATCGCGGCCTTTTCCTTTAGCACGTATACCATTTTTCGGCAAAAGCGGTTATCTGAAATGAAAAATGATTTTATCAATAACATGACCCATGAGTTCAAAACGCCCATTTCAACCATATCTTTGGCTTGTGAGGCGCTCAAAGACACGGATTTGCCTAAAACAGAATATTTTTATAATACCTATGTGGGCATGATATTTGAGGAAAATACCCGGCTGGCCACCATGGCCGAGCAAATCCTCCAGACAGCGGTCATCGACAAAGGTCAGCTTCATCTCCGAAAAGAGCAGTTAAGCATGGATGCCGTCATCAAGGTGGCCATGGGTAGTAAGTCGATGGCTTTGAACAGCAAGAACGGAACCATGGACTATCAACCGCATGCCAATGGTACGGTTTTGATGGGCGACAAAGTTCACCTCACCAATGTAATCATCAACCTGCTGGACAATGCCATTAAATATTGCCTTGAGCCCCCGCGAATTGTGATCAGCACCATTAATCGGGGCGATTTATTGTTGATCACGGTTCAGGACAATGGTATCGGAATTGGTAAAGCGGACCGAAAAAAAATATTTGAAAAATTATATCGGGTTCCAA
The DNA here is from genome assembly GCA_001769215.1 of Bacteroidetes bacterium GWF2_41_31. Classification (GTDB taxonomy): domain Bacteria; phylum Bacteroidota; class Bacteroidia; order Bacteroidales; family F082; genus UBA6244. The sequence continues at coordinate 6,972 of MEOL01000008.1, read as the reverse complement.
CCGGAAATATTCATAATTTTAAAGGCTTTGGGTTGGGACTGAGTTATGTAAAGGCCATCGTTGAATTACACGACGGGCAAGTGTATGTGGATTCGGAACCGGGTAAAGGAAGTACTTTTACCATCCAATTTCCGCTCAATTAATAAAAAGAACTATGGAAAAGAAAGTAAAAATTCTGTTAGCAGAAGATGACAAAAATTTAGGGAATATCCTCAAAACTTATCTCGAAGCCAAAGGGTATCCTACTGTTTTGAGCGAAGACGGGAAAATCGCTTTAGAGAACTTTAAGCACAACCCGTTTGATTTTTGTGTGTTCGATATCATGATGCCGGTGATGGACGGTTTTACCCTGGCTGAAAAGGTAAGGAAACTGGACAAAGATATTCCAATCCTGTTTCTGTCGGCCAAAGCCATGCAGGAAGACAAGCTTCACGGTTTTGAAGTGGGTGCCGATGATTACCTGACTAAGCCATTTAGTATGGAAGAATTACTGGTACGCATTAAAGCCATTTTGCGCAGAAGTACTGCCCCGGCCTCTACCAGCGAAAAAACCATTTTTAAGTTTGGGACTTTTACCTTCGACTACAACAGGCAAATCCTCGACACTGCCGGCCTTCAACAAAAACTGACTTCCAAAGAGGCCGAACTTCTCAAGCTTTTATGTGAAAACATGAACAATGTCCTCGACAGGACGGTGGCTTTGAACAAGATATGGTTCGATGACAGTTATTTCAATGCGCGTTCGATGGATGTGTATATTACTAAGTTGCGAAAATACCTAAAGGACGATCCAACCGTTGAGCTGATCAATGTGCATGGTGTTGGGTTTAAGCTGGTGGTGAGCTAACCATGTTGGCAATTCCATGGTAAATGACTATAAAACTGTTTCAGGTAATCAATAGGTGCGTTGCCTTTCAAACAACGATTAGCGTATCACTACTTTCTTGTTTAATACCTGAACTGCAGATTGAATGAGAATCCTTTTATAATTGTGATATTTAACAGATTATTCCTTGGTTGTTTTGGTTCTGGTCGCATAGATCAACAAGCACATTCCTGCAAAGGCAGCCACCACCGAAGCGGTCATGATGCCAACTTTGGCTGTTTGTTTATACTCTTCAGGAACAAAAGCCAAATCGGCGATAAACATCGACATTGTAAACCCGATTCCAGCCAGCATGGCTACTCCATACATTTGTTGCCAGCTAACGCCTTCAGGCAATGAGGCCCATCCCAACCTGACCGCCAGAAGCGAGAAGAGGGAAATTCCAAGGAATTTCCCTAATAACAATCCAGCCACAATCCCCAGGCTGATGGGATGAAAAACTAAATCCAGGACACTCCCTTCAATGTGTACTCCGGCATTACTTAAAGCAAATAACGGGAGAATAAAATAAGTGGTAAGCGGGTGCATGGCGTGTTCCAGCTTTTGCAGGGGTGTATGTGCTTTGTCGTTTAGTTCCTCAATTTCTGTGAGCAGGTGCACCTGATTTTCAGATAGAAGCACATGGTCGGTGGCGGGTTCTTTTTCAAATTTTTTGGTCAGAGCGAATAGCCGTGCCACATATTGATTTTCCGAAATTTTAGTCCTGGCAGGAATGGTTAAGGCAATGAGCACACCAGCAATGGTGGCATGGACTCCTGAAAACACAAAAGCGATCCAAACGCCCACAAAACCTACGAGGGCATAGAATACGGTACGCCGGACTCCTGCAATATTGGCCACTACCAGGACTCCCAAAAAGAAGGCTGCTGTCAGCAATTCAGCATAGTTAATGGCCTCTGTATAGAAAATGGCAATCACCAGCACCGCTCCCAAATCGTCGGCAATAGCCAGTGCCGTTAGAAATATCTTCAGGTTGATGTTGATCCGTTTTCCCAATAGGGCCAAAAGTCCCAGTGCAAATGCAATGTCGGTGGCCATGGGAATTCCCCATCCATGCAAAAATTCCGGGTACGAAGAAACGGTAATGGCGTAAAAAACAGCAGGTAGCAACATGCCTCCCAATGCCGCAAAAATGGGCAAACTGGCTTTTTTTAGCGAAGACAGCTCGCCACCCATGATTTCACGTTTGATTTCAAGACCTACCGTGAAAAAAAACAACGCCATCAATCCATCATTAATCCAATGTCCCAGAGAACTCACCATCTTGAAATCACCAATACCGAAACCCGCTTGTAAATCGTGCCATAGATAATGATAACTGTCGTACCAGCCTGAGTTGGCCCAGATGAGTGCTGACAAAGTTGAGAGTATTAAGATGATACCACCAATGGATTCTTCATTGATATATCGCCTTATTCCATAGGTTTGGGGAGGTTTCTCCATCAGGTCAACGTTTCCAAAATAAAAATGCTAAAGTAAAAAAATGATCCAAAATCAATAGTATATTATGTCATACACTACCTGTATTGTATGGTATCAGTGAATCGAAAAGGGCTATGCTACTGATTTATTGTGGAATATAAAAGTATCATTTATTAAGAATATGTGTAGTTTTGTGTCTTATTAAATCGCTCATGAGGCAACTTTCAAAATTTATTTACAAAATAATTGGTTGGAAATACGTTGGCGGAATGCCGGATGGAATTACCAAGGCCGTTTTAATCATTGCTCCACATACCAGTAACTGGGATTTTCTGATGGGAAAGCTGTATACCTGGATTATTCAGTTACCCGTATCTATTCTGATAAAAAAGGAGGCGTTTTTTTGGCCTACCGCCGGATTACTTAAAAAAGCAGGAGGTATCCCCATCGACCGCGCAAAGAAAGGAAATACGGTAGGACAGATAGCAGCCTTGTTTCAACAGCACGATCCTTTTTATCTGGGTGTAACACCCGAAGGAACAAGAAAACTCAGAAGTGAATGGAAAAGGGGCTTTTATTTCATTGCCATGGAGGCCAAAGTCCCCCTGGTTTTTTCATATCTGGATTATGGCAAAAAAGAAGCCGGCATAGGCCCGGCTTTTTACCCAACCGGTGATTATGATCAGGATTTAGTCAAAATTCAGGAATATTACAAAGGGATTACAGCCAGATATCCCCATCAATTTAATTTGTGATCACTTGGAATCGGCTGGTTAAGAGCATACAACAGAATCGCTCAATATTATCTCAATCAATTAAGTCATCCATTTTGGTAATTCTCCTATCTTTGGGAGGACAAATATACAAAGGATGCGGTATTACATATTGGGGATCTTACTCTGTCTTTTCTTGCAAGCGACATTTGTCGCTGGTCAGGAGGCAGGTGCAAACACACCATCTCTGTCAGGGATTACACTGGCCATCGACAGCCTTGAAAATCAGCTAAAGAATTCCGAAACCCAAGAAAAGGCTTCCATTTACCTGCAGATTGCCTATTTGTACCGCAACATTAACAAAAACAGATCGGCCGAGTATTGCCGATTAGCGATTAAATCCGGGGCAGACAACAAAAAATCTGAAGCAATATCAGAAGCTTATCGCTTGTTAGCTGATTTTTACAAGGAAAATCAAGTGGCCGATAGTGCTTTGTACTATCTCCAACTAGCCATTGACCGTGCTGCTGTTGAATCGAAAGCACAGCAAGAAGCGATAGTTGCCACTTATCAGCTTGATAAGCAAGTAAAACGCAAATCAAACAATACACTTGAACTTGTTAGCCGGGTGGTATTGGGGATGCTTGCCATTTTTTCTCTTTTACTCTTTGTGGTCGTCATTCGTCATTTCATGGCGAACAGGTCATTACGCGTTAAGATGAACAAAAGCGAAAGTAACATGAAGCTTATTGAAGTGCAGGCAAACGAGTTTAAACATCGGGTGGAGACGGAGGTAGCCAATCAGATAGAGCCGCTAAACGAGCAACTGACCAAAGCGCGCCAGCGAGATCTTGATTTGAAGAAAAAACTAAAACAACTGGAAGAATCCGATTATTTAAAAAATGCCTTTTTGGGCAGCATGAGTCACGACATCAGAACCCCATTAAATGGAATACTTGGTTTTTCAAGCCTGCTTCAAACGGAGTTGGCCGTCATGGGAAATGCACATCTTTACGAATATTCCAGTAACATTGAGCAAAGCGGTATTCAGCTCACAAACCTGCTGGACAATATTATCGACATCAGCAGCATAGAAGCCAACATGGTAGAGGTGGAATGGAAATTAGAAGTGTTTAGTAAAATAGTGAAAGAGGTTGAAGAAAACTATGTCAAGCGTGCCAAAGACAAAGGGCTTGTATTTAAAGTAAAGATCGACCCGGAGCTCCCTAAGCTAAAGGTTGATGGGGTTAAACTTACCAAGGTCATTAATTTGTTGGTTGACAATGCTGTTAAGTTTACTGAGACAGGGTTTGTCACGATCAACACGGCCTATAACCACCAAAAAAATATTGCTGTTATCCAGATAAAGGATACAGGTCCGGGAATCGAACCCGACATACTAAAAGCACTATTGGCTTCATTTCAATATGGTCAGCAAAAAAAAGCACAGATATACCAAGGCAAAGGTATCGGGCTAACACTGGCACACCGGTTTGTTAGTTTGATGGGTGGCGATTTTTTTATCACTTCAACCCCTGAATCAGGAACCACCGTTACGCTGGCAATTCCCTGTGATGGGAAACAACCAGAAACTACCGATGCGGCTCCCGGTGCAGATTTTGAAAGGGCCACTCTTGCGGCAGCACCTCAATTGGGGCAGATTAGCATATTCATTGTGGAAGACGACCGCATGAACAGGCTGGTACTTGAAAAAATGCTTAAAGCAACCGGAAAAATTACCCTGGCCGAAGATGGCGATGATGCATTGACCAAAATTGAACAGGCACATAACCAGGGAACAGTTTTTCAGGTCATGCTTTTTGATATGCAACTACCTGCTCCATGGGATGGAATCACCTTGATGAAAACGGTGAAAGAACGTATTCCTGAATATAAATCAGTGCCTTTTATTGTGCAAACAGCTTTCGCCATGAGCGGTGATAAAGACCACTATATTACCTCCGGTTTCGATGATTATATTTCCAAACCCATCAGTAAAACCGAATTGTTTACCATCATTCAAAAGCAATTGCTGTTGAAAAAAGGATAAAGTACACAGATGCAATCGTTTGCGCCATGATTCCTGGAATAAAATTACATTTTTTAACTTAACCAAACTTGCAAAAGTTGTAATTACCTGTACTTTTGTACCATAAATAAATGCCCTAAAAATAAAGACGATGTCACAAAAAATATCTCAGAAAGTTGCCCCCGGTGTTGCTGTTGGCGACGATGTACAGGCCATTTTTAAATTCGCCCGTGCCAATCAGTTTGCAGTACCGGCAGTTAATGTGGTTGGAACAAACTCGATTAATGCAGTTATGGAAGCCGCGAAGAAAGTAAACTCTCCCGTTATTATTCAGTTTTCAAACGGAGGTGGTGCGTTTTACGCAGGTAAAGGCCTTTCCAATGATGGCGAAAAAGCAGCAATTGCCGGTTCGGTATCAGGTGCCATTCATGTGCATAACCTGGCTCACTTGTATGGTATTCCTGTAATTTTACACACCGATCACGCGGCTAAAAAACTGCTGCCCTGGATTGATGGTCTGCTCGATGCCGGTGAGAAATATTTTAAAACTACCGGAAAACCCTTGTTTAGTTCGCACATGCTCGATCTATCGGAGGAACCGCTGGAAGAAAACCTGGAAATTTGTAAACGCTATCTTACCCGAATGAGTAAAATGGGTATGACCCTCGAAATCGAGTTGGGCATTACCGGAGGTGAAGAAGATGGAATTGACAACTCAAGCGTCGACAGTTCAAAGCTATACACTCAACCCGAAGAAGTAGCCCGTGCCTTTCAGGTACTTTCCGAAGTGAGCGACCGGTTTACCATCGCTGCGGCTTTTGGAAACGTTCACGGAGTTTACAAACCCGGCAATGTGAAATTGGAACCCGTTATTTTACATAATTCGCAGAAATACATTCAGGAAAAATCAGGAACCGAACCTAATCCCGTGAATTTTGTATTCCACGGAGGTTCAGGATCGGAACCGGCAAAAATTAAGGAAGCCATTTCGTACGGTGTGGTCAAGATGAACATCGATACCGACACGCAATGGGCTGCCTGGGATGGCGTAAGATTGTATGATGCCAAATACCACCATTTTCTACAAGGACAAATTGGAAACCCGGATGGGGAAGATGTTCCAAATAAAAAATATTACGATCCTCGGAAATGGCTCAGGGCCGCTGAAGAATCGATGATAACACGCCTGAATCAGGCATTTACCGATTTAAACTGTATCGATCGCTACTAGCCCTGTTGTGATTTAAAAAAAAGATAGCTGCCGGCGATAAGGGTTGATGAAAGAATCCTTTAACCGGCGGCTTTTTTTTATAACGATTTAATGTAGTTTTGTAAGGGTGAAATAATCTGGTGCCTGATGCATAACTATCCTCCGAAAATATTGCTTGCTTTTGGTGAAACCTTCGAACCCGAAGGGGACGAATTCTATACCTGGTTGCTCGAAAACGGTTATCCCGAGTTGGCTGCGCTAAGTAGTGGAATCAGGGGAAGCAGAGAAGCGATTCAATGGCTGTTAGCCAACAAATATCCTCACTTCGCTGCCCTGGATGGAGCCATCGACAACAAGCCACAAGCCTACCAATGGTTAAACAAACATGATTTTCCATTGCTCATTATGCTGGCCGAAGCGGTACATGGAAAACCCCAGGCACTGGCCTGGTTAAAAAATAATGAATTGGAGCTATTTCTGCGGATCGCTCAAAAAATCCGCCGCTTTATGGGCGACCAGACCTTTGATTATCATAAATTACACTTTTAGTTTTTGGAGAGTCTCTTTTCCGTCAATGATGCTATTTGACCCAACCTCTTAACCTATGAATCTTGCAACCTTTCTTACCTTCTACCCCCTTCCTGCCAGCCCTGCCTACCGGCAGGCCAATGTCAATTAGTTAAGCTATTCTAGCGACTAATATTGTCGGGGT
>MEOL01000007.1 GCA_001769215.1 Bacteroidetes bacterium GWF2_41_31 | reverse complement strand
TTATCAAGTAAACCGTAGTAATAGTTAATAATAATTAGTAATAGTGATTAAGTGTTGACTGGGAGGGGTGGTCTGTTTGGGCTGCCCCTTTTTAATTAATCCTTAACCGTTACTACTTACCCGGTTTTGCCCTTTCCTCAGAGTAGTTTCCTGCTTCCACAGATAAGTTCAACTGGCGGAACTGGTCAGTCCTGTAGACATCATGAAGCGAAGCCTGCCCCAATAAAGTACCTATAAACACATCAAGCCCTATGGAAGGCAAACGAAATGATGAGACATCTCTTCTTGAACTACCGTCCTCTCCGTTCCAACCACCACCAGAGCCTGTCCCGAGGAATCGAGGGACCTGTTGTGCCAGAAAAAAACAACACACCCCCGCTAAATAACATAATGCACATTATGGGCATGTTTTTGGTCAAAATATCTAGCGGAATTTTTGATTGATAAAAACAGCAACCATAATGGGCCATTATGTTAAATAGCTCCCCACAGCCTGCCCGCCCCTTAAAACCACCCACCGACATCTAACGAAATTCCTGGAAAGACCATCTTCAAAAACCGCTCCACTTCTCCGCCCTGCGTCGTCCCTGCCTGCCGTCATTCCTCCCTCCCGCATGCCTCTCCATCGCAGGGCGCTTGTGCTATCGCACAAACGAACCCTGCTCCCCCCGCTCCATTCTGGCAGGCAGCTCCTCACAGGTCAAGCCGTTGCGCTCCAATATCCCAAACAACCAACTCCCAGGCCATCCTCCTAAGAACACTTCAGTATTCCAAATCCGTAACCATCCCTCCCATCCATGCCTGTCCCGTTCATACGGGGTCATCGGCGTTCCAATGAAGCCTCATCCTCAACTCAGGTTCGTGTGGTCCGGTACAGCTCAATCCTTCACCGTCCCGACCCACCCAAACCAGAGTTAACCACCACCCTTTTTTAAACAGACGTATTTTCAAATCCTACAATTAACCGGCCTCCCGTTCCTGTCCGACCGGTCTCAATCCTTCACCCGGACGACCAGTCCCGGGAAGCCTTACCTCCAAAACAACTAAATCCAACCACCAAACCCAAAAACCGTCTAACACTATCCCCCTTTAATGCCTCCTTAAAAACACCATCGTTAAAGACTACCCATACAGTGCCATCTCCGCTCAGTCGGCTACACTCCAGGGGACACATTCGCATACTCATATGATCCACCTTTCGTTGCGCCTCATTCGCTTTGATGGCACAGTATTATTTTCCCGCTCCAAACAAACAAATCATCAGGTGTGAGTATGGCAAGGGAACAATGCCATACCCACACGCCACCGCACCTCATAACAAGAAACCCATCTTCAAACAAAAACCTTCCCGCGCCCCCTTTTCAATCATCTTTCAAAAAACATCAGTCTGAATTACACATACAGCCTGTCCCTGTCTCACTCAGGAACGCTCCCTACGCAACATTCCAATTTGTCTGTGAGCTTATCTTTCCTGCCCCGCAAGCTTTTGTTCCTCATTAGCTATCCTAAGTTTTCAATAAATCCTTCGTCCTGCATTCAGTTTTACTTTTTTTATGCCCCTCACCTTTGGGGAGGGGTTGGGGTGGGGTGCTCGTGCCTCACTGTCAGCCAATTCGTCACCCCGCATAAGCACACATCCAAATCATCATTTATGCGACGTCCGCTTACCTTTCGTTCACCCGGTCCAGGCAGTATTAATCCCGCTACCAGAACAAACACCTCTCCAGGTATGCGTAAGCGCTGGCCATAACAAACCCCTTCCCGCAGACAGCACTTCGCCAACATGCCGTGAAATAAAAACGGCAGCTGGCTCAATAGCTGCCCACAATCCACACAGTTCATTATGGCCATCACTCACCCATACACCACCCACGCTCCCCCTCGTCCCCGACTGCTGTACGGGGACCGCCACCCCTAATTCTTTCTAAATTAAGAGGTTTCTTTATATTTTTGGCGATACTGGCAGTGTGATTTCTAAACTCAAATGATAATTCACCATTGTTCTCTTGCTTTGTCTTCCAATAACTACCCCCTATAAACCAACTTCTCAATCCGGCTCACACTCCAATCATACCGGCAACTTAACAATTGTTTGATGTCTTTATATTTATAACCTTCTTTGGCCAGTTCCAAATATTCATATTGAATGAGAACTCGCTTTAGATCATCTTCACCTACCATCCCAATTTTGACCGATTCAAGTACATCAATTCCCAGCTTTTGTTGTGTTTCCTCAATCAACCACATCAATGATTGACTTAAGCCCAAAATTTCTTCGCTTCTTCTGGTCATTATCTCCTGTCCAGGCCTGTTTTGTAATCTTTCGAGTTGCTCTTTAAGTCTGTAAAGCCCGCGTTTGGTTGTCATGATCCCGTCGATAGGCTCATCATGCATTGCCAGTACCGTCACATGCTCGCTGATTTTCTCCATCAATTCTTCGTACGCAGCTGTCAGCATTTCCCCGGATTGACTGATTTCTACCGTTTTCATACTGTTTTATTACAAAATTACATATCATTTGGAAATATTACAACACTAACAATCAATTATCTATGATAAATCTGCTTTAAATAAATAAGGGTCCCTAAATTTGAATTGTTAACAAATTATTTCACCATGGCGAAATACAAACCAATGTTTATGGCCAAACCCGGATTATTCGAACTGAATGCAGGGCAAAGTTTGTTCTCAAATTCCATAAAAACCCGCAATCATAAAGAGGATGTTCCTCTTCGGTTTTCTCATGCTAAATATGCCGGTTTTTTGACGTTTTTTGATGGCTTTTTCTCCGCATTTAGTCCGCACCATGTCCGTACCAAGGCCGCTTAAACTGATTATTCACTCTTAAAAACCATTTGTTATGGCAATTGTTCAAAATCCTATTACAGGTCGGACCCGGAAATCGTTCGGGACTGCGGTATTTTCCAAGTCATACGGAAACAATACCATGCGCTCCAAGGCGATGGATGTAAGAAATCCAAGAACTGAGGGTCAGATGCGCCAGCGCAATAAATTCTCCATCACGGTTGAGTTGGTCAGACAGGTGCTTCCTCTGATCAATGAAGTGTATGCCGGAAGCCTGACCACCATGTCACCCTTCAACAAAATCACCAGCATCAACGTGAAAAATGCTTTCGTGGGTGAACCACCGGTGCTTGATCACACCAAAGTGGTGTTGTGTGATTTCGTGTCACCTTCTGTTGTAAATGTGACCTTAACCGGTCAGGATGACCAGGTGATGGATATCACCTGGGAACCGGGTACAACCAACGCGGATGACTTGGCCAGTTCATTGACCTTCGTGTTATTTAACTGCGATACCAACCAAGCTATCATCTTTCGGGATGCAGCTATGCGTAGTGCCGGTACTGCTTCGGTAACCGTTCCCTCCGATTGGGTCGGTGCCCAGACAGCGCTGCATGTGCTTACTTCTGAGTCGGCAGTTCTTTTAGCCGGCAAGCCCAGGAAAGATGTGAAATTCAAAGCCGGTGCTGATTTGAGTAGCATTGTGAAATAGGTTCGCTTTTTTCTTTTCAAGTCTCCGGGAGTTTTCCCGGGGACTTGTTAAAATTTTAGGATGTGATGGAAAGTAAGTCATCAAATATAAAATCGGGTTATTTCGAAGATGCGGCAGGCAACAAAAGCAGCACGCGTTTAAAAACCTTTCTGGCAGCTATTACAGCCATGATAGTTGCCCTGGTCAGTGTGTTCTTTGAAGTGGTAACAGTAGGTGAAAGCCTCCCTATAATCTTCGCCCTGCTGGCTTTTTCCTCAGGTGAAAAATCCTATCAAAGCTTTCTTGAGTCAAGAACAAAAAATTCAAGTCATGAGTAAAACTGAATCCATGTTCATCAAATGGTTTGGTGGTATAGCCGGAACCCTGATCATTGCCTCCGTTATTGGCTTGGTAGGCATGTACCACACTTCCGGAATAGTGTCAGAAAAAGTCAAGTCCAACGAAAAGAAAATTGTGGAGGTGCAAACCTTTCACGACAAAGACGTCGAACTCATCCGCTCCAGCATCAAAGAAATCAAATCCGACCAAAAAGTCATCATGACCGACATCAAACAAATCCTCAAAGAAATCAGATAAAGCCACTTCATGCAGTTGCTACCTCACGAAGAGACTCCCAAATCCTAAATCCTAAATCTTAAATCCTAAAAATCATGAAACTCTCCCGTCATCAACAAATCTTCACCCAAAACCTTGCTCTCCTCATCTTAAAGGCAAACTGTCTCGGCATCAACCTCACCCTGGGCGAAGCTTACCGCACCATAGAGCAACAAGAACTTTATTTCTATCGCAAATCCATCAGGGTAGAAGACCACGAACTTGAACTCATTTCAGCTCAAAAACGCACCCAGACCATGGCCAGCAACCACCTCAAACGCCTGGCCATCGACTTCAATTTTTTTATTCAACATCAGCTGCTTTACAAGCACCCATTAATTGATGAATTAGGTACATACTGGGAATCCCTGGATCCACTCAACCGTTGGGGTGGCCATTTCAAGGGCTTCTATGATGCACCCCATTTTGAAAGACATATCCCATAGTACAGCCTCCTCAAGAGGTGGCTCCTCATATCTTGCTAAAACAAAATCCCATGAAAACAATCCCCTGGCTCCTCATCATCTTATTGCTTGTCGTAATCTTCCTCCAACGTGAATGCACTCATGAAGTTGTTTGTCCGGAATGCCCCCAAACCACCTCAGACACCATCCGCGACACGATTACCAAACCCACCGTCCATTATATCCCCAAACCCATTTACACCGATACAGGCAGTACAAAATGGCGTTCTTATCCTATAGACACCCTGCAAATCCTGTCAGACTATTTTTCCAGGCAGCTCTACCGGGACACCCTGCAAAACGATTCCAATGCACTCATCGTGTTAACGGATACCGTTTCACAAAACCGCATTGTTTATCGCTATCCCCAAATTACACTCTATCCCCAAACTATCAGGCAAACAACCTGGGTTGAGGTTCCACAACCTTTAAAAAATACATTGTATTTAGGCATGTCCATTGGCCGTAATCCAACCAAGTTTGGCCTGGCACCTTCAGCCATGTTTAAATCCAAAAAAGATCACGTCTATTCATTTTCCTACGACTTGATATCACGCGATATGTATGTTGGTATTTATTGGAAAATTTCCTTTAGAAAATAATCAATCCATTTGTTTGCAGTTCATATTCTTTCATTTGCCTGTTATAAGCACATTTGTTCTCCTGTAGCCATCCCTTCACCCGCTCAGCAAAACTATTCGCTCCAGCGCAAAATGCAAGGGTATATAAACGGCGTCAGGGCTTACCCGCAAAAGCCTTCCCAATTTCCGCCGCCCTTGCATTTCGCGCTTCCGCTACATAAATTAGGCAGCTAAGCGGGTAAAGCGATTTTTGTGCCAAAGCGATTAGAAAAATCAACATTTCTCAAGAGAAATAATGAAACTGAAACTCCAATCTGAAACAAAATAGCACTTTCCGTTTTCGGATATCAGGTTACAAAATTGGATAGTTAACTATCAGATATTCATTTTATTATAATGTTCAAATACTTGTAAAATACATCAAATTAAAGTTGCTTTTTTGCCTTGTTTTGATTACATTTGCAACAGTTAACAGTACGTTCATACAAGGTATTTCTATCAATTTACATGAGACCAATAAGGGACCCATTTATTTTGATCTCTGTAAACATTTGATATTCAATATATAGCGGAAAAAGTTCGAATCCTGTCTGGATCACTAAAACACTGATAATCTGTAGTAAAAACCGTTAAAATGTTGATTTTTAGCGGTTTTTCTTTTTTACTCCCGCCAAAGTTTATCAAATATTGCAGTCTGAAAGGGACCAATCATCGATATCATAAGCTTAAGATATTAATCAAACACTTCCACCTTATTTTTAACTGGTTACGCTTAACCCCGTTCATGCGCCTCAGGACAAGTCTTTTATTTCACTCTTTGTTCAGAATAAAAAAATCCTACTTTTACATTCAGGTAGCCTAATTGCATTTTATGGATTTTATCATTTACCCGACAATTAAAAATTTTCAACGCCTCACAATCAGTTTGTGCGTATTGCTAACAATCAGTTTAAATGGGTTTACACAAAACAACCATGTATTCAATCATTTAAACAGTTCTGACGGACTAAATACCAACAAAGTAAACTGTATTTTTCAGGATAAAAAAGGGTTTTTATGGATTGGAACTGAAAATGGAATACAACGATTTGACAGTCGTAAATTCATTAATTTCAGATCCGACGGACTGGATAATTCCATGCCCCCTTTCGGCGTTGATCAGATATTGGACGCCGGAAACGGGAGATTTTGGATCCGGCAGGGAACCGAGGTTGGTCAGTATGACCCGGTGTTATTTAAATATTTCAAAGTACCTGTTTATCCTGACATACAACAAGCTTCTAATACCGACCTGTGGATGTTATCGGACAGCAAAGGGAATATCTTTCTCTGCAACCGCGGGGCCGATTTGATGTGCTATGATCTTAAAACCAACTCGTTTACGAACAAAAATATTCCAATAAAAATTCCTGAAGGATGGTCGGTTAATTATCTTTTTGAAGATGTAAAAAATAAAAAATACTATCTATGCAGCGACCTTGGCCTGGCAATTTACGACGAAGCTACTCAGGAACTTCAATACAATGATCATGATCCGGCAAACACCACCAGGCCAGACTGGCAAAACCTGAAGGATGTCTATCATTTTTATATCGACAGCCAAAATACCTGGTGGATATTCTACTACGATCCAACTCCGGGAAAAGAGGCCTACGTTATTCTTCACCTGGATCCAAAAACAGGGAAATCAATTGATAGCACGCATGTCAATATCATGGAACACAACAAATATGAGCAATTCGGTTGGATATTTGAAACCAGTGACAATCAACTATGGATCGGGGGAGTGAATTCGCTTTTAAATTATGATGGAAACAACCACATTTTCTCCCAACATATCAATTTAAACCAGAGTGATTTTGACATTCAATGCAGAGAAATAAAACAAATGTTCGAGGACAGGGAGAATAGTTTGTGGTTTTGTACAGATAACGGGTTATATGTAATTGGAGGTGGTCAGGAAAATGCCTACAACTACGTTTTTGAAAATGATTTGAACGATGACGCTTTGATTCATTCTATTTTACAAACTGAAGACAAAGAAAACTGGATAGGAACCTGGGGAAATGGTATTCTGGTTTTCGACAGTGGCTTCTCAAAATTGGACGTTAATCTGTATAAAGATCTGAAGGATAAAAATTTAAAGATGATTTGGGCTTTGTGCCAGCAAAAAAACAATGGCCTGATCTGGTCTGGTTGCCAACATGGAAATTTAGTTGTCTTTGATCCAACCACCAAAAAGGCTGTTCATGTTTTAAATCCACCGGCAATGAAGGGGGCGTCCGTCAGGCAAATTGTTGAAGATAATGGTGGCAATTTATGGTTTGGCACACAAAATGGGCAAGTGGTCAAATGGAATAAAGAAGATGGTATCAGCAATCAAAATTTTGAAAATGTAAATGATTTTCATGCGGCTATTTTTTCACTGCATATTGATTCTCTGGGTCGTATTTGGGTGGGAACCAATAAAATGGGACTGTTTGTGATGGACAGTACCGGGACAAAAGAACTGTTTCACTTTTCGGAAGAACATCAAAATGCACCTGCATTGTTTGGCTCCAGCATTTATGATATTGAACAGTATAACGACAGCATCTTTTTTATCAGTACCGGGCTTCTGAATATCCTGAATATCAATTCAGGAAAAATTAAACAACTATCCCAGTACGATGGATTGCCTGCCAACAATGTGTTTAAAGCGATTAAAGATTCAGCGGGGATATTATGGTTCGCGAGTAACAATGGCCTTGGAAGTTACAATTATTCCAAAAACATGTTCGCCTCTTACACCGAAAGAAACGGGTTTGTGTATGCCGGGAAACCAGCTTATGCAAAGCTCCGGATGAAAAATGGAGAAATTTGGTTTGGTGGGGAGAATTCTTTGTACGGATTCCTCCCTGAAAAAATATCACAAAGATCAGCTCCCATCAATGTTACCTTAACCGACTTTAAAATATTCAACACCTTTATTCCCCTCGATTCGCTCCAGGAGCTAAAAGAGATTCGCTTAAAACCTGAACAAAATTCATTCACCATTTATTTTTCGTCACTAAGCTATGCGCAGCAGGACAATCTGGTGTATTATTACAAACTTGAAGGTGTAAATAAGGATTGGATAAAAGCAGATCGTGATCTTGCTGCCAAATACACCACTTTACCTCCGGGACATTATATGTTTGAAGTGAAATGTGTCAATTTACAGGGATCGGAGTCAGAAAATATTACATCGCTTAATT
The DNA here is from genome assembly GCA_001769215.1 of Bacteroidetes bacterium GWF2_41_31. Classification (GTDB taxonomy): domain Bacteria; phylum Bacteroidota; class Bacteroidia; order Bacteroidales; family F082; genus UBA6244. The sequence goes on along the minus strand of MEOL01000007.1, from coordinate 131,616 downwards.
TGTCAATACAGCCTTATTTTTATCAAACATGGTGGTTTTTTATCCTGATTATAGCTGCTGTAAGCTGGTTAACTTATATTTTTTACAGGCAGCGCATTAATAAATTACTGGCTGTTGAGCGGATAAGGAGTAAAGTGGCTCGTGACCTGCACGACGATGTGGGGTCAACGCTGAGCACCATTAATATTCTGAGTTCGATGGCGAAAAGTAAAATGCACACCGATCCGGTGAAAACCAGTGATTACCTCAGTAAAATTACTGATAACAGTCAACAAATGATGGAGGCCATGGACGATATTGTGTGGAGCATTAAACCCGATAACGACAACATGCTCAGGATTGTGGCCCGGATGCGTGAGTATGCTTCAGGAATACTCGAACCAAAAGACATCGAAATTACTTTTAACATAGGTGAACGGATTCAGGATCTAAAATTGGATATGGAAAAACGCCGCGATGTGTTCCTGATATTTAAGGAGGCGATTAACAACATTGCAAAATATGCACATTGTACAAAAGCAATAATTGATATCCATCAACTAAACCAAATACTGTTCATGACAATCAGAGATAACGGGGTGGGATTTGATACAGGTGTGGCCGATGGAGGGAATGGCATGGGAAATATGCAAAAGAGAGCCGAATTATTGAAAGGAACCATTGAAATAAAAAGTCGGCAGGGTTTAGGCACCGAAGTGGACGTAAATATCCCTGTATAGCACGATTTTCACATATTTATGTGTATTTTAGACCGTTTGGGATATGTAATTTTGCAAAAAAAAATCATGATAAAAGTATTAATCTACGAAGACAATCCTCAACTAAGAGAAGGACTGACGATGCTGATTGATGGCAGTGATGGATTTACCGTTGTGGCTTCATACAAAAATTGCAACAGCATCAATGCTGAACTGGAAGTATGGAAACCTGATGTTATTTTAATGGACATTGATATGCCCGGAGTGAACGGGATAGAAGGACTTAAAAGAGTTAGGGAGATGAACCAGCAGGTAAAAGTATTGATGCTTACAGTTTTCGACGACAATAAAAATGTTTTTGAGGCTTTAAAAAATGGTGCAAATGGTTATCTACTAAAGAAAACCCCACCTGCCAAATTACTTGAATATATTGGAGATGTTGCCTCTGGCGGTGCGCCCATGACCTCATCCATCGCCACACAGGTTCTCAAAATGTTTTCTGAAATACCGCAACAAGCCAACAACGAATACAATTTGAGCGAACGTGAAAAACAGGTTTTACAATTGCTTGTAAATGGATACAGCTATAAAATGATTGCCAACGACATGTTTATAGCCATCGACACCGTCCGTTCGCACATTAAAAAGATATATGAAAAGCTACAGGTAAACAGCAAAAGTGAAGCTGTGGCCAAAGCATTTAAGGATAAAATAATCTAAAAACATTTCCTCCGGGTTTAGAATAGAAACTCCCAAAATTTTCAACTAAAAGATGTGGTTCAAAATCACATCTTTTTTTATTTCCTGTCCCCTCTTTCACATGATTGTGCGATTTCAAATCATTGATTTTCAAACGTATTTTGCATTAAATAAATACCATTAAAAATAAAAAGCATGAAACTTTCAATTATTATAATAACCACTTTTGCCCTATTGAAGCCTGTTTCATCATCCGCTCAGTTAAATGTTGAGAAACAAAATGTAATCATCGATTCGCTGTGTGTGAAACTGGAAAGATATTACATCTATCCTGAGGTAGCCACAAAGGTGGTTCATTTTATCCATGAGCAACAGGCAAATCAGGTTTATTCGCCCATCACCGATGAAAATACATTTGCCGGACAAGTTACGGCAGATCTTCGCCTTGCAGGAAATGACCAGCATCTCCGGCTGGAATATTCTGAAAACATTTTGCCGGATCAAAATGACGAGCCTTATGTAATGACAGAAGACGATAAGAAGGAAATGGAACAATTCTTTCTACACCAAAACTATGGCGTTCGCAAAGTGGAAGTATTGAAAGGGAACATCGGGCTGATTGACTTTAGTTGCATTTGCGGGGCCGATATTGCCGGCGAAAAGTATGCCGAAATTATGAACTACCTGTCGCACACCGATGCCCTGATTATTGATTTGAGAAGTTGTCGTGGCGCCATGGGCATGGACGGCATCCCTTTTCTGTCGAGCTACTTCTTCGATGGTTCGGTGCACCTGAATGACCTGATCTGGCGAAAAGACAATGCATTAGAACAAAAATGGACTTACGCCTACGTTCCCGGGAAAAGATACCTCGATAAGCCGGTTTATATTTTGACCAGTGCCCGGACATTTTCAGGAGGTGAAGGATTCAGCTATCACCTTCAGGCGCAGAAACGGGCGACTATAATCGGAGAACAAACCCGTGGTGGCGCAAATCCGGGCGCAAGCATCAAGGTTTCAGACCATTTCAGCAGTTTTATACCACTTGGCATAACCTACAACCCGATTACCAAATCGAGCTGGGAAGGAATTGGGGTGACACCCGATAGTTTGATTAAAGCAAACCGAGCATTATACGCAGCACATCAACTGGCTTTAAACCATTGCATTGGCAAATCGGAGGATTCGGAATGGAAAGCCAATCTGGAAAACATATTGACAGAATTAAATGAAAATCCACCGGCATTTAAAACAGTACCATTCGAACTAAAAGGATACGAAAATGCCAAAGAAGTTTTTGTAACCGGAACATTCAATAATTGGGCAAGAAAAACAATCCCTTTAACCAAGAAAGGAAACATTTGGTCGGCAGAGGTGGAATGTGAGCCCGGAAGGATTCAATACCAGTTTATTGTTGACGAAATACCTATGCTTGATCCTGATAATGAACTAACCGTAAAAGAAGGGGAATATACTAACTCCGTTAAAACCCTGAAGTAATACCAAATTACTTACAAAAAGATGTGATCAATAACCACATCCTTTTGTACCGATGAAGTCCTTTTTCACATTTTTATGCTATTTCAAATCCCTGATTTTCAGACTTATTTTGCACTCAAACTAACTACACAACTTTTTTAAAAATGAAAATAAATCGGAATGACATCTATGTAAGAATCCACAAAGGTCTAAGAAAAGCATTGTTTGAATTCTCAGAACAAACAGGGAAAACCAATCCTGGCAATCAGTTTGAAATTAAACAGTTGATTGACACAGGCAATAAAGTATTCGACTTCCTGGAAATCCATGCTGAGGTTGAAGAAAAATTCCAACTTCCCTGCCATTAATTACCACGAATAAAAAATACATGAAAAAATTTATCATCTTACTACTGCTGCCATTTCTATGGAATCTTGTGAAAGCCCAGGAGTCCGGGCAATACAAACTCAGGCTATCTTTCTCATTGATAGATTATCCGCAAAATCTCGGAACGCATCACCTCTACCCTTCGATGGTACAGTCAACCGAACTGAGCAATGACATGTATGATGTCAGTTTTTGGGGAATTGATGCGTTGGGAAAGGTCATTTTTAAAAATAAAAAAAATACAAAAGGGGGTAAAATTGCCAGGGAAAGTTTCGATTATCTTACCGGTTTTGCCTTTTCCTATTTCGGGAGCGAACTCCCCATTCCGCTCGGCGTTTATAATCACGAGCAGTATCACTGTTCTGTGCTTGCTGCGAATGGCTACTCCTCCGTGAATGGAAACTGGATTTCTAACCGTTGGGACGGAACCGTTTACGGGCTTACGGATGCAGAAATGACCCAATTTAAAAGTGAAAACCTTGGCGGGTTGTTGTATTCGTATGTGAGTGGTGTCCAGAGTGAAAACTATGCCACCCAGAGCAATGTTATTCAGGATTTTTACCACCAACGGACTTTTTATAAAAATCCGTTTTATTTATACAATGCCTTGTATGTGTGGAATTATTTCAATTTTTCCACCAGCGCCCAAAGCGACTCAGTGAAAGTGGTTGCTCCGGAACATGAGGATTCCAATCCTTACTTCCGTGATTATGCCGGTGCCGACCTCACAGCATGGGTGTATGATATGTTCAGCCCTGACCAGGCATACACCGCCCGCGACCCCTTTCCTGACGGTGAAGGGGTAAATCGCCGGATTGGCTTTAGTGACCTCACTCCCGAAGGACAGGATTACCTGCTCAAACAGAAAAAATTGTCTTTACTCAATTTTGTGAACCCAGCCATTTTCCTTGTAAACAGGATAAACATAAGTACTGATTTCAGCTTTCTCCTGTTCATGCAATACAGCCCGACCCATTTTGGAAACGACATCGCCGTGTTCATTCCTTTTAAAACCAGATCACTCAACCAGCTTTTTGCCTTTCATACCTACAGCAATTACCAAAATAGTTTCTTCGGAATCCAATATGGGCTGGTTGATGTGAAACCTTTTCTCAATAAAAAAATAGCCTTGGGTGTTTCTGTAAACCTTTGGAACCAACCTGAAAACCAAAGTTTTTACGATACCTCTGGCAAATTTGGTGGCAGTTTCGAATTGCAGGCAAATTATGAACTGGGAAAAGGATTTTCGGCTAACCTGGCAACCGGATACAAATCTGCAGGCTGGGCTATTGGCAATCCTTATCTGGAATCGAAGGGTAACCTCAGGTTGGGCGTGAAATACAACCTTAAAAATTAAATTAAAATCACAATAAATCATCTAAAACTATCTAATTAATTTTAAAAAAATGAAAAAATCAAAAATTCTCTTATCAGCAATCGCATTGCTTATTATTACCAGCTATGGAAATTCACAACAATTCCATAACCTGAAGAAGGCTGTACAGCCATTATCTCAAATGAAAAAATCTCTTCCCGAAAATTTCCGTGAACCTGGCTATGTGAAACACTTTATCAGCCCGGATGAAATGTTTTCAAAACCTGGAACCAGCGAAGATTATGTCTGGGACGAGGAAAACAATGAGTGGGTGTATTATTCAAACACATTTTACACTTACTCCGAAACAGGGATTTTGCTTATTGAGCTTTCCACTGAAGCTCAAACAGGTGCATACTTGAGCCAATACACACACGATTACGACGAAAATGGAAATTTAACCGAGGAGGCTTCCTATTTCTGGAACGGTCTGGAGTGGATTATTTCAAGTGGTTACAGGTACGAGTATATAAAAGATGGCAATGGCAGACTAACCGACGAAACAGGTCAAACATGGAATGGCAGCGCCTGGGAAAACGAGTATAAAAACACCTATGTCTATAATGGAAACAATGTGCCCGATTTAATACTGTATTACGAATGGGACGGAAGCAATTGGACACTTTACAACCAATACGTTGATATTGTTTGGCACAACTTTGAAAATGGGGAACCGGAAAGTTACATTCTACAGCTTAAAATAGAAGGCGGGCTTTGGGTAAATGAAGAACGCTATCATGCTGTTTACGATGGTGCAAACAGAACTTCGGTTACTGAGAAATGGCTGAGTAACAATTGGGTAAATAGCGAACGCGACACCTACACCAAAGATGCGTTGGAAGAAACAATTAAAAAGGAATATTGGACCAACGATCAATGGGTAAATTTCGAACAATACACCTATACTTTTGACGAGCATGGAAACACCAACGGATATCAGGGTGAAATTTGGTCAGGAAGTCAGTGGGATATGGAATTTGAATACTTTTTCGAGCATACATACAACTCAAATGCTGACATTACAGAAACCATTGTTCAATTTTGGGAACCTAATTATCCGGCACCAATGAATATATCGCGCTACCTCTACAGTGATTTTCTTTATTTTACAACTGATGTGCCAGACAATCGTGAGTTGGACAATGTCATGATTTATCCAAATCCAGTTAAAAGTTCAGTAACGATTCAAATTCATGATACAGAAACCTCGTTGTTTTATCTTGATATAATTGACCTTAGCGGAAAAACCTTGTTCACCGGCTTTTATTCCTATCCGGCAACTATTGTGAATTTAGATCAAATTAAAACCGGAATTTATATGCTGCGCCTGAGGACAAATTCCGGAAAGGTTTACAGCCAAAAATTGATAAAAGAATAAACTGTGTACATGAAAAGTCTGTCCAAAAAGCAGGATTACGGTTGGAATAGGGACCGTATCCTGCTCCCGGGAAATCGTTTCGTCCTTCTTATACCTTCTCACCGTTAATTCAATTGACCTATACAACATGTAGGCAAACTGGAAATAACATCTTCATTGCACATAACAACTATAATCTAACACTTAAAATGATATGAAAACGCTAATCTTGCTGATAACAACATTCACCCTCTTTTTTGGCTGTAATACAGAGAACAAAAAAGAATCTGCCACCAAACCACTTTCTCAACCTGAACTTGTTGAAAGGGGTAATTACCTGGTAAACACCATCGGATGTGCCGATTGCCACAGCCCAAAAACATTTGGCCCTTCAGGACCGATGATTGATCCAAACACCCATCTTGGCGGCCACATTGACGGCGATGTGACAGAACGGGTGAATAACGAAGCTTTACAGAACTGGGTTCTTTTCAATATGAGCAATACTGCAACGGTTGGCCCATGGGGGATTTCCTATGCTGCCAATATTTCATCCGATGCCACAGGCATAGGAAATTGGACTGAGAAACAGTTTTTCAGCGCCATGCGTGAAGGCTGGTTCAAAGGACTTGCAGATTCGAGAAAACTGCTGCCTCCCATGCCATGGGAAAACTACAAAAACCTGACTGATGAAGATTTGAGAGCTATTTTCGCTTATTTGAAAAGCACCAAACCTGTCTCCAATATTGTTCCCCCGCCTGTTAACCCTGACAGCCTGTGGAGATAAAAAACCAAACCCTACATTCAGAACTAACCTGTCAACAAAGCCCCGAACAGGATTCAGGGCTTTGTTGATTTTCTTTTAAATACGAATACAAACTAATACCGGCGTGCGTTAAGCGCTAGCGTAACGCATGACAAAATACGCCAACACATCTCCCCATTTGAGAAACGTCTGCGCATTTTAACATGTTCTTTCCCACCCCAATGTAAAACCGATAAAATATTTTCCTGGATTTACTCCTCATAAGGACCGATGATCCATTTACAATGAAACAAAGAGCTGATTTGCATGGTTTTAAACGATTGAAAATGGGTAGGTTATTATGTGTAATGAGGTTAAAATTAATAATACTAAAAGGAGACCTTTTAGAGTTGGGGTTATACACTCTTTAACATTCATTGCAGAAAACAGGCTTTGGAATAAATTAACTTCATGGAAAGATTTTTATCTTTGTTTGGTAAATGCCAGTCAATGACTAAAGAAACAGCGATAAAGCTATTCAACGAGAGACATATACGTACTCAATGGGATGATGATCAAGAAAAATGGTATTTCTCTATCGTTGACGTTGTGGGCGTTCTTACTGAAAGTGAAAACGCCAATAATTATTGGAAAGTACTGAAAAACAGGCTTAAAAAGGAGGGTAGTCAGTTGGTTACAAATTGTAACCAACTGAAGATGCAATCGTCAGACGGTAAGTATTATAAGACAGATGTGGCTGATACTGAACAGCTATTTAGATTAATTCAAACAATTCCATCTCCTAAAGCTGAACCATTTAAATTATGGTTAGCAAAAGTTGGTCGAGAGAGGATAGATGAAATTGAAGATCCAGAGTTAGCTTTTGACAGAGCTATGCAAACATACTTAAAAAAAGGCTATACAAAAGAATGGATAAATCAGCGATTAAAAAGCATAGAAGTAAGAAAAGAACTTACTGATGAATGGCAAGAAAGAGGGATGAAAGAGGGATTAGAGTACGCCATATTGACAAATGAAATAACAAAAGCCTGGGCAGATAGAGATGTTAAGGCATATAAAAAATTAAAAGGATTGAAGAAAGAAAATTTGCGTGATAACATGACTAATAAGGTATCAGAAATTTATGTTTTGTATTTTTGAGACAAACTGAATTTAATGAATAGCTCAAATATTGAAATATATCAATTAGAAGATGGTAAGACTGAAATTACTGTTCAACTCGACAGCGAGACTGTATGGTTGAACCTAAACCAAATAGTTAACCTATTTGATCGTGACAAATCTGTTATTTCAAGGCACATAAGCAATATTTTCAAAGAACATGAATTGGACAAAAATTCAGTTGTTGCAAAAAATGCAACAACTGCCACAGATGGTAAAACGTATCAAGTAGACTATTATAACCTGGATGTTATAATATCAGTCGGTTACCGAATAAAATCTACACGTGGGACTCAATTTAGAATCTGGGCCAATAAAGTATTGAAAGAGTATTTGATTAAGGGGTATTCTTTAAATGAAAAAAGATTAGAGAAAAAGTCGAAACAATTAAAAGAACTTCAAAACTCTGTTAAAATACTGGGAAATGCATTGGCATTTAAAGCCCTGTCAAGTGATGAAAGTATTGGGTTGCTTAAAATAATATCTGAATATGCTTATGCACTAGATATTTTAGACCAATATGATTATCAAAGCCTTGAGATTACAGACACATCAGGCAAAGAGTCGTATCAATTAACCTACAATGAAGCGATTACCCAAATTTTATTGGCAAAAAAAGCGCATGGGAACAGCGACTTATTTGGACGCGAAAAAGACAATTCATTTCAAAGTTCAGTTGCTACAATTTACCAGACTTTTGGTGGAATCGATTTATATCCCAGTATTGAAGAAAAGGCAGCAAACCTTTTGTACTTTATCACAAAGAATCATTCGTTTTCGGATGGGAATAAACGAATTGCGGCATTTTTGTTTTTATATTTCCTGGAGCGCAACGGTATTCTTTTTGACAAAGACGGAAATAAAAGAATTGCTGACAATACTTTAGTCGCTCTGACATTAATGATAGCAGTTAGCAAACCTGAAGAAAAAGACACAATGACAAAAGTAATTGTCAACTTAATAAACAAGAAAAATTAACGCTTGCGAACACAGCCCAATTAATAGAAATAATATGAAAAAACTTATAAGCTATTTAATAATTCTTTTAATCATTATTCCTTCAATAATGATGGGACAAGATAAAACTGAATATTACTCTTCTGGAAAAAAGAAGTTTGAAGTTAAAATCAAAAGCAAAGGGGTTCAAAAAATTTGGTATTATGAAAACGGGAAAAAGAAATCAAAGTTTTTCTTTGATAAAGAAGGTACATGGATTGGAATGAAAGAGTGGAATGAACAGGGAAAACTATTAGCAAAAAGCAATTTTGAAAAAGAACGGAAGAAAAAAGGACCGATAGATCTTTCAAATTTATCATGGACTAGTTTAGACACAGTTAGTACTGTTGTGATTTCAAGAGAGAATTCTAATACTGTTAACAATGAAATTAATGTAGGGGACACAATAATCTTTCATTACAAGTGCTTAGATTATCTAGGTTATGAATATGACAATTCATATGAAAGAAATACGCCTTTAATTATGGTAGTTGGAAAGACACTGTTCTTACCAGCGTTTATAAATGAGGTTTCAAAACTTAGAGTAGAAGATAAAGCATATATAAGAATTCCTTCTAAGTATGGTTATGGTAACAAACCTGCAGGAAACTTTCCACCAAATACTACAATAGTTTATTTTGTGGAAATACTTAAAATAAAAACTACATCCAATAAACAGGACTCTGAGCTGCACGCAGCACCCAGTCCCGACTTTTATTCGGGATTGAACTACATCCCGACGATACCGTTGAATTTTAGTCCTATGTACTTATCGACGGTTTTGAATTTTTCCTATTGAATTCCAGGGAATTACGGTACTCCCCAATCCTTGTGCCGGGACCAGGCCACGCTTTTCCGCAATGTACCAAAAGCCCCCAAATATAAGCAACTGCCGAAACGGTGATGGTGGTTTGGAAGATTCTTCAGGAGAATATGGGGGGAAATGAGAAGGTAAAAATACCTGTAATCCCTCCTCTGCTTTTTTAAAGAGAAATTGCTAAATCCGATATTCATTTATTTCTAAATTTGCAGCAAAACACCCTACAATGCAAAGAATATCGGGTTTCCTGCTTGCCGCGATGGGCTGGAACATCACCAGCCAGATTCCTTCAGATATTAAAAAAGCCATTATCATCATGGCTCCGCATACCAGTTATTTTGACTTTGTCATGGGGAAATTCGGTTACTGGTATTTGGGTATACCTAGCAGGTTCTATATAAAAAAGGAAGCTTTTTTCTGGCCGCTCGGTCCTCTTTTAACTCAATTGGGCGGTATACCTGTCGACCGGAGAAGGAAATCGCATGTGCTGGACACGACAACCCGCTATTTTGAAGAGAATGAATCCTTCTACCTGACCATAACACCCGAAGGAACCCGGGCGCTTGTGCATCACTGGAAAAAAGGCTTCTATATCCTGGCCATGAAAACAGGTGTCCCCATTGTTCTTGGGTACCTGGATTACCAGAAAAAAACCGGAGGGCCGACAAAAGTCTTTTACCCAACAGGAGATTATGAAGCTGATATGAAAAAAATAGAAGCCTTTTACCGGGGAATTAACGGACTTCATCCTGAGAGGTTTAATGTAAAATAAATCCGAAAAAAATAATTACATTAAAACAATAGGTAAACTATGAAAAAACAAGGTTACCAGTAGTAAACTAAGTGAAAGACAGCCGATTGTTTATCGATTTACATTTTTACTGAATTACTATAGATTTCTGTCCGGACCAAATCTATGGGGAATTATTTACTGACTCTTTTAGGACAAATGATATGAAATGAAATAAAAAAAAACTATTTTTGTACTTGCTCTTAATTAACCATTTATCCAATATACCATGACAAAAAAAATTACATTTCCCGCCTTGTTTGTAACAATGCTGATTATGCTTTTAACCCCTGCTACGGCATTTGCTGGAAAAGAAGAAGTCCAACTGAGCACTTCAGAAATAGATGCCGAAATTTATATCGATGGAAAACTGATGGGAAAAGGCTCTGCAGAAGTGGTCATTTTATCCAATAGTTGCGTTACTGTACGCGTGGAGAAGATTGGATATCTAACCGAGACCATTACCTTTTGTAATAAAAAACATGATGCCGTCCCACCAAAAACCTATTATGTAAAAATGGCAAAAGACGATGCCTACGATGCTTCTATCCAAACCGATATTGCAAATATCGATATTGAATTAAAGACAAAGTTAACAGAAACCGATGCCTGGAAACTCATCAGTATGATTGTCACTTCCTATTTTGATGTGATTGAGGTAACCGACAGAGAGACAGGGTACCTACGCACCAGTTGGGTAGTTCAATCGTTTCAACAAAATACCATTCGTACCCGGATGATTGTAAAACTCGGGGATACGGATCCTCTAACATACAAAATAAAACTGGTCAGCGAAGAATCCAAAAAACCGGGCACCAGCGTTAAAAGTGACGAATTGTACCGTGAATGGGATCGTGTATTGCGTAAATACAGCAATGTGATTGATGAATTACAGAGCAGGCTGAAATAACCGCATCTGTTTACTTTTTTTAAGTTACTGGTTTTCACCTTCTGATACTGACTTTTTCTTTCGCCCTGCCCTGGTCAGCGCATCATTCAGTATCGATTCTATCTGACCATTTACACTGCGGAATTCATCCTGTGCCCATTGTTCCAGGGCAGATAACATTTCAGGTTGCAATCGCAAAACAAAAGGTTTTTTCTTATTCATGTTTCAACTCCATCATTTTTTTCATGGCATAACCAATTGCTTCAGGATGTTGGGTTCCTATCAAAATCTTCTTCCCGTTTTTCAGCACCAGCTGTAATCCCTTGTTTCCACTCACGTTATACGCTGTGCCTTTGTTAAAGAATCCCTGTCTTATGCCCCATCCACCATACTCCCTGATTGGTTTATAACTACGAACCTCATATTGTGCAATGTCGCTTTTTAGAATAGTCCTTCTTTTTCTGATGAAAGGCCAAAATCGAAAAACAAGGCCCCTGTCGGTAATTTGCACGAACAATGCAGAACGAAAAAACAGGAATCCAAATACAACAAACACGGTTAAAATAACCATCCCTGTGATCAGCATTTCGCTGTCCGACATGGACCGGTCACCATAAGGAACTCCCTGGATTATTTGCTGATAAAATGCCTGTCCAAAAGAAATCAATACCGTCAGCGATATCACCCCCACTAAAAATAAATGAAGCGGGGAATTAAATTTCTGTGTTTCTTCAAAAAACTTACGCGACATCAGTTTAATTTTAAATACATGATCATGAATACAGGGTGCCAGTATTTACCACCGGTGAGACATCCTTATCTGAAGTCAGCACCACCATCAGATTGCTCACCATAGCCATTTTCCGCTCATCATCAAACTCGATAATCTTCTTTCTCGATAAGGCGTCGAGCGCCATTTCCACCATGCCAACCGCTCCTTCAACAATTTTGGTTCGGGCAGCCACAATGGCCGTTGCCTGCTGACGTTTCAACATGGCACCCGCAATTTCCTGGGCGTAGGCGATGTAGTTAATCCGGGCCTCAATCACCTTTATTCCTGCAATGGAAAGCCTTTCTGTAATTTCATCTTCCAACATTTGGTTGACCTCTTCTCCCCCGCCTCGTAGTGTGATCTCGGCATTCTCCGCTTCAAAATCATCGTAAGGGAAATGTCCGGCCAGTTTACGAACTGCCGCCTCACTTTGAATATCCACAAAATGCACATAATCATCCACCTCAAAAGCCGCTTTATAGGTATCTTCCACTTTCCACACCATCACTACGCCGATCATGATGGGATTACCAATCTTATCATTTACTTTGATGGGTGCACTGTCGAGGTTGCGGGCACGCAAAGATATTTTCTTCCGGGTGAAAAACGGGTTTACCCAGGAAAAACCATTCTGCTTTATTGTTCCCTTGTAGGCTCCAAACAGAACCATGATGCTTGATTCATTGGGGTTCACGATGATAAAACCCACCAAAATAAATACACCTATAAATACTAAACCTAATAGAAATAGGTACTTAAGCACGATCAAACCAATAATGGAAGGGATGATGAGCAACAAGGCTACTGCCAGCATCACATATCCCGACAAAGGCAAAAATTCTTTTTCAGCTTTCATGATTTTAATTTTGGATTAATATGATATTATTTTAATATCACAAATGTAGATTATTTTCGGGTACGATGTCAAGTAAAATGGCGATAAACTTTTAAAATAAATTGAAAAAGGATTGGAATAATGAACTCAATATTCCCCTGAGCCTATTCAAAAGCTTGTTATTCAGTAATTAAGATCTAATTCAATTTACCTCCTTCCTTTAAATAATTCTGAATATCTTTGTCCCCCTAAATCAAACGATAGTATAATGAATAAAAACTCCATTCTAGGGTTTATCCTTATTGCCGCCATCATGATTGGCTATACATATTGGTTTACCCCATCAAGCACGGAGTTGGCACAGCGCAAACACACTGCCGATTCGCTGGCCAATATTGAACAACAGCGCATTCAAAAGGAACAGGTCCGACAGGCAGCATTTGAACAGGAGGCTGAATTGCAGCAACCTGCCGAGGAGGTGATGGTGTCGACTGATCAGAATTTAGACCAACTTCGCGAAAAATACGCCCAGTTTGCAGGTTCCGTTAATGGACAAGAAAACATAACCGTTCTTGAAAACGATTTGGTCCGCATCGAATTGACCAATAAAGGCGGACACATTAAAACGGTGGAACTGAAGGGTTATCAAACCTACGATTCGCTTCCATTGATCTTGCTGGAACCTGAATCTTCTCGTTTTGGGCTGACCTTCTTCTCCAAAAACAGGCTGATCAATACCGAAGACCTCTATTTCTCACCTTCCACCACAGAAACCAACTTAACGGTATCAGGCGACAACACCATGAGTTTCTCGATGCGGCTTTACACCGATTTGCCTGACGGAGAGAAGAACCTGAACAGTTACATCGAGTATCTGTATACCATCACTGGAAACAACTACCTGTTCGATCTCACCATCAATCTGGAAGGACTGGAGGGGGTGATGTCATCTAACAACAACTACATGGGGTTGAACTGGTTTGCTGACCTGAGGAGGCAGGAATTAGTTCAGGATCAATGGAATGGCTCTACTATTTATTACAAGTATTTAACCGATGATGTGGAATATATGTCGGAGACAGAAGACGATGATGAACAAATTTCAACCAAACTCAAATGGGTTTCGTTTAAACAGCGCTTTTTCTCATCGACCATCATAGCGAAAGATGCATTTGATAACGGGAAACTAACAGTAATAGAAAAGAAGGACCAGCCAAATGACAGGTACCTTAAAACCATGTCGGCTGAATTTGAGCTTCCCATTCAGTTGCAGGGAAAAACATCTATTCCGCTTTCCTTTTATTTTGGGCCCAACAAATTTTACACCTTAAAAGCGTATGATCTTGATTTAGAACGTCAAATACCCATTGGCTGGGGATTTTTCCTGCTGGCATGGATTAATGAATACATTGTCATTCCAACCTTCAACTGGCTTGGGGGTTATGGGTGGAATTATGGCATTGTGATCCTGATGCTTACACTCTTGTTAAAGTTGATACTTTTCCCCATTGCTTACAAAACCTATTATTCGTCGGCCAAAATGAGGGTGTTAAAGCCTGAAATTGATGAATTGGCCAAGAAATTCCCGAAAACGGAAGATGCCATGAAGAAGCAACAAGCGACCATGGCCTTATACAGGCAGGCAGGAGTAAATCCTGCGGCAGGATGCGTTCCCATGTTGTTACAGATGCCCATTTTGTTTGCCTTGTTTAAATTTTTCCCGGCCTCCATCGAACTTCGCCAGCAACCCTTTTTATGGGCTACCGACTTATCAACTTACGATTCCATTATGCAATTGCCCTGGGACATTCCATTTTATGGCGACCATGTGAGTTTATTCACGTTGTTGATGACGGTCTCCACCATCATGTATACCTATATGAACAACCAGATGATGGCGGGACAAACCAGTCAAATGCCAGGCATGAAAACCATGATGTATCTCATGCCCATCATGTTCCTGGGGATCTTTAACAGTTATGCCTCAGGATTGAGTTATTACTATTTTCTTGCCAACATGATCACGTTCGGTCAGATGTTTGTTTTCAGATATGCGATAAACGAAGATAAATTGAGGGCTACCATTGAGATCAACAAGAAAAAGCCTGCAAAGAAGAAATCTGGTTTTCAAAAACGGCTGGAGGAAGCTGCCAAACAACGCGGTTATAAACCTAAAAAATAGGGCATTAACTTAAGTATTTGGTCATCAAACAACGGAGAAAACCAACGTTGGCGCTTTATATATGGGTCCGGTCTAAAAAGGTGAATTATGAAAATAATTGAAAATCAGTTTTCACCCCACCCCTAAAGGGAGAACTGATTTTCAGCCACTTCCCCTTTAGGGGATTGAGGGGTAAAAGTGGCTGAAATCGTTTTATTACCTTTTTAGACCGGGCTTATATATGAAAACGCGGCAAGTACTCTTTTTTCAATTACTAAACATGACTACCCATGCAACTATCCCTTTACCAAACTATTGGCCCACACCATATAAAACAATTGATTCATGACTTTTATCAGAGGGTCCAGACCGATCAGCTCCTGATTCCCATGTACCGTGATGGTTTTGCTGTTGCCGAAGACCGCCTGCATTTATTTATGATGCAATACCTGGGCGGTCCCACCACTTACAGCGATCAGCGGGGACACCCCCAATTAAGAAAACGACATGCCCATTTTACCATGAACGCTGAAACCAGGACTCACTGGCTTCAGCACATGAACCATGCCCTCGACTTATCGGGAATGCTGGATGAGCACAAACAAATCCTGCGTGAATATTTTACAAAAACCGCTGAATTTCTCACAAGATAACGAGAGGGTTTTAACTTTTAAAAGTCTATGAAATCTTGATTGTCAATTGATTTTACGATATTTAGGCAACATATAATCAGCCAGGGTATGGGCATGGAGGTAGTCCCTGAATTGTCTGGTCATGATCATGGTAAGGTCTTCAAAAATACATTCGCCAAAAGGGCATACTTTATTTAACGGACATTTTGAAATAATGATTTTTCCTTCAATGGATTCAAATATTTGCAACAAAGTAATTTCCTCGGGGGGAATTTCCAGAACAAAACCACCGGCGGGACCACGTTGTGAAAGAAGGAATCCATCTTTCACCAGTTTCTGTAATACTTTAGAAACATGAAATTTTGAACTTCCGGTAATATTGGAGATAATGGTGGCATTCATCTGGCTTTTTTGAGCCTTCGCCACCAATACCATGCTGTGCAACGCGATGGACACAGCTTCGGTAATGTTCACAATCTTAGCCATTAATAAAACAGGTATTTAGGTAGCAAAAGTAGGAATAATCCAATTGGAAGATGAAGGTTCCATTTTATTATTTTTCAGAGACTTTTATTTCTATTTTTGAGGCAGTTTAAAATTGTATATGGACCAAATACTACTCGTTCTGCGCCAGACCTTAACCATTACCTTGTTTGTACTGGCCATGATGCTCATTATCGAATACCTCAATGTTTTTACACGTGGCATGTGGAGTAAAGGCCTGGAGAAAAGTGCCTGGAAACAAATTCTGACCGGCGCTCTATTGGGCATTCTTCCCGGGTGCCTTGGCGCTTACACAGCCGTTTCGCTTTATGTGCATAATGTGATCGGTGTTGGCGCATTGGTTGCGACCATGATTGCTACTTCAGGCGATGAGGCATTCTTCATGTTTTCCATCATACCTGAGGCAGCCATTCTGTTACATGTGATCATTTTTGCCATTGCCTTAGCAACCGGATTTATAGTTCATCTCTTTTACAAGAAAAAAATGGTGGTCTCCTGCCCCGACAGGCAATTTGAAATCCATCAGGAAATGATAGAAATGGCTCGTTTTAATAGGAGAAATATCGTGAACCAACTGAAAAATATCACCACTTTACGATTGATTCTGCTGGTTTTTTTGATTGGTATTCTATTGTTTGTTGTTGCATCGCACGACGATGGCCACGGAAGCGAATTGCTTGCTTTACCAGCCATGGATGAGCATGGTCATCCCGAATGGATCAAATTTACTTTTATCGCGGTCATCATCATCAGCCTGTTTATTATCATTACGGTTAACGACCACTTCCTTTCGGATCACTTGTGGAACCATGTATTACGAAAGCATTTTTTACGAATTTTTCTATGGACGCTGGGCACATTGGCGGTATTGCACATGATGAATAGTGTTCTCGATCTGGAAGGACTTATCCGCGATAATCTTTTCCTGATGTTGGTGGCGGCTGTACTCATTGGCATTATTCCCGAATCAGGGCCCCACTTGATTTTCGTACTCTTGTTTGCCTCTGGCAACCTGCCTTTTAGCATCTTGTTGGCGAGCTCAATCGTACAAGACGGTCATGGAAGTATTCCTTTGATTGCTGAAACCAGAAAAGGGTTCGTGGTAGTAAAACTAATTAATATGGCCGCTGGTTTTTTAGTCGGAGGAATTGGACTACTATTTGGTGTTTAGGACATCACCAATCGTCCGGGTTGAAATGTGGGATAAAACCTCAACTCAACTTGAAATTCACTTTCTCTAACAAAGAATTATTTATATCTTAGCCGATTCTTTTGGCCTGAACCACCAGGCTAAAAGCAGTAGTAAACACAATTGTTGTAAATGAAATTATCTTAACCATCTCATATTGTATAACATAATAACTTTATTAAAATGAAAAAAGGCTGGATTATTCTAATTGTCATTCTGGGTGCTATCCTCATATTCATATTTATGGGCTATTCGTGGTATAAAAGTACCTACAACAGCATGGTTTCGCAATCGGAAGCGGTGGATGCTCAATGGGCCCAGGTTGAGAATGTTTACCAACGACGTGCCGACCTGATTCCCAATTTGGTTGAAGTGGTTAAAGGATATGCTTCTCATGAGAAGGAAACACTGGAAGGCGTTATCAATGCAAGGGCAAAAGCCACTTCGGTTAATATCGAGGCCAATAACCTGAATGCCCAATCATTCGCAAACTTTCAACAGGCACAGGAAGGGCTTACCCAGGCCTTGTCGAAATTGATGGTGGTTGTTGAAAGATATCCCGATCTTAAAGCCAATCAAAACTTCCTTGAATTGCAGGCCCAACTCGAAGGTACCGAAAACAGGATCACTGTAGAGAGGCAAAAATTTAACAATGTCACGAAAGAATTCAATACCACCATCAAATTATTTCCAAATAATTTGTTTGCAGGGATGTTTGGTTTTTCACCAAAGCCCTATTTTGCAGCTCAGCAAGGCGCTGAAACTGCTCCAAAAGTATCTTTCTAAAGAATAAAATCATGAATACGGTAGCCAAGAATTTTTTCACCAAAACAGAAAAAACAGCCATTAAAAAAGCCATTCTTAATGCTGAAATGGATACTTCCGGTGAGATCAGGGTTCACATCGAATGCGAATGTAGCGGAGATGTTCTCGACCGGGCCGCCTATCTATTCAAGAAATTAAAGATGGAAAAAACAAATCTACGTACCGGGATTTTATTTTATCTGGCAGTTGAATCAAAAAAATTCGCCATCCTGGGCGATGTTGGTATTAATGAGGCGGTACCAGATAACTTTTGGGAAGAAACCAAAGAAACGATGACTGCCCATTTTACTGAAGGAAGATTTGTACTAGGACTCGTTGAAGGTATAGCACAAGCCGGGGAAAAACTAAAACGGCACTTCCCACGTCACCTGGACGATATCAACGAGCTATCAGATGAAATATCATTTAGTTAGTCCATAATTTAACCCTTTATGCAGCCATTAAAACATACCCTTCTACTTTTACTTATTATCCTTTTTAGTGCATCTTATGCGCAGAAAATACATGAAAGACCGGTCAATGATAGCCTGGTAAACGATTTTGCCGGGGTGTTGACAAAAAGTCAAAAAAACACGCTCGAGTATAAATTGCGCTATTTCCACGATACCACTTCAAATCAAATCGTTGTTGTTACCCTCAATTCCCTCGATGGTTACGATCCTGCATCTTATGCATTCGCCCTGGGGGAACAGTGGGGAATTGGCCAAAAAGATTTCAATAATGGAATTGTTATACTCGTAAAACCAAAGTATAGCAGCTCGGATAAAGGGCAAATATTTATAGCTACCGGTTACGGACTCGAGCCTGTAATTCCCGATGCTACAGGAAAGCGAATTGTTGAGAAAGAAATGGTTCCGAATTTTAAAAATGGGGATTACTATCAGGGTATCGATCAGGCTGTGGATGTATTAATGAAACTTGCTTCGGGCGAAATATCAGCCAAAGGGTACAACAAAGCTGCAGAAACACCCTGGTTTGCAGGAATTTTACCTTTTCTTATTATCCTCATCATTTTCTTTTTTATCAGCCGAAGGCAAAAAAATTCGTATGGAATTGGTAGCCGAAACGGCAGCTTGTGGACCGCATTGTTTCTGGGCAGCATGTTAGGTAACCGATCACATGGTGGAAGTTGGAATAATTTTAGCGGAGGATCTTCCGGATTTGGAGGAGGAAGCGGTGGTAGTGGATTCGGAGGGGGTTTTAGTGGTTTTGGTGGCGGTAGTTTTGGCGGTGGTGGTGCCGGAGGTAGTTGGTAATCTCAGCGACTACTCATTTGCTTGTCCGTTGAAGATTGACTCCCGGAAAACGGTCGTCTAAATAAATAAAAAATGCCATTCATTTCGCTTCACAGGTTCGTTTTTTGCCTTGTTTAAATTTTTTATCCTCCTACTTTAATGAATCACAAATAGTTGTAAACTAATTCGGTATTTTGTTGCCTATTAGTCTAAATTATTTCAAAAATTAAATAATTTTGCCCTTTCAAAATTCGAAAAGTTAACTTATTTTTAACACCTTGTATACGTTTAAAAAAATTACTGTCTATCTGATAATCTATACATCATGATCATTAACGGTATTACCGAAGGATTTACTCTGAAATTCAGGGTAATCCTAACATTAGGAATTTTCATTCTGCTGTTTTTTGCATCTCCTCCCACTCATAGCCAAACTGCTGACGACGAAAAGAATTTTCAGCAGTGTAAAGCATGTCATACCATTGGAGGAGGTAAGTTGGTTGGCCCGGATTTGAAAGGGGTAAACGACAAGCGTGAGGAAAGCTGGTTGATTAAGTTTGTCCAAAATTCACAGGCTTTAGTTCAATCAGGCGATAAAACCGCTATAGAAGTGTTTGAAGCCAATTTCAAGATTCCGATGCCTTCGCACAACCTGACAGACGATCAGGTGCGTGGTATCCTGGCCTACATCCGAAACGACGGGAAAATTTCAGGGGCAGAAGCCTCAGTAACAGAATCCCCTACCACGGCGCCTTCAGCAGAAGCACTCGCTACAGCCGAGGAAGGTGTTAAACTGCTGGCCGAAAAAAAGAGCGACGAGAGGCGCAATATGCGATCCACTTTTCTGATCATGATCGTTTTGTTGCTCATTAGTATTACTGACCTGGTATTCATCAAAATGGTCAAAGCAAAATGGATTCATTATGTCATTATTTTAGTTTCGGTAGCTGTAGTCGTTGAGCTTACTTTCGTTGAAGCCGTTGCATTGGGTCGTCAGCAATATTATCAACCCGACCAACCCATCGCTTTTTCACATAAAATTCACTCCGGGCAAAACAAAATCGACTGCCAGTACTGCCATTATACCGCTTCCGAGAGCATGCACGCAGGTATTCCTCCGGTTACCCTCTGTATGAATTGTCATGCACAAGTAAAATCGGGTAAAAAAACAGGGACGGTTGAAATTGCCAAGATTTATGCAGCCATCGAAAACAATAAACCGGTGGAATGGGTTAAAGTTCACAACCTGCCCGATCATGTATACTTCAATCATGCCCAACATGTAAATGTGGGTAAAATTGATTGCCAAAAGTGTCATGGAGAAGTTCAGAAAATGGACCAGATTATCCAGGTTGAGGACCTCAGCATGGGTTGGTGTATCCAATGCCACCGAACACAGACAGTGCAGTTTGCCAACAACAAATTTTATGATCAATATACAAAATTGCACAAAAAACTCGAAGACGGTGAAATAACCTCAGTTACAGTGAAGGACATTGGTGGCGATGAATGCCAAAAATGCCACTATTAATCAATCAACATCAAATAAATATTTATCCAGACAAACATACCATGGAAAAAATATACTGGCAAAGTCTTGAGAAGCACACGGAACAACAAATTTCCGTTCTAAACAACAACAAACCACATCCCGAATTTTCCATCGAAGGCCTTGATGAATCAGAAATAAAAGGAAAGTCAAGCCGACGCGATTTTCTTAAGATGTTGGGCTTTTCGGTCAGCGCGGTAGCCCTGGTGAGTAGTTGTCAAATGCCTGTCCGCAAGGCCATTCCCATGCTCAACCAGCCTGAAGAACTCATACCCGGTATTGCCAATTTTTACGCATCCACCTTTTTCGATGGAACAGACTATTGCAGCATTTTAGTGAAGACCCGGGAAAGCCGCCCTATCAAAATTGAAGGCAACGACCTTTCTCCCCTCACCAAAGGCGGTACCAGTGCCCGTGTTCAGGCCTCGGTGCTGAATTTATACGATGATGCCCGTTTAAAAAAACCGACCCGTCAACGTGAAGAAACCAACTGGGCTACCATTGATGAAGAAGTAATAAAACAGCTAAATGCGCTGAATGCTACTGGTAAAAAAGTCGTGTTACTTACATCAACCATCATCAGCCCTTCAACAAAAGCGTTAATTGGCGAATTTACCACTGCCTTTCCCAACGTAGAATGGATTATGTACGACCCTGTCAGCATGGCTGCCATGAGGAAAGCCAATGAGTTGCAATTTGGCAAGGCTGTGATTCCGAATTATCACTTCGACAAGGCACAGATCATCGTTGGATTTAATGCGGATTACCTGGGAAACTGGCTGATGCCTGTGGCCTTTACCAAACAATATTCAGCAAACCGGAAATTAGCTGGCGGAAAAAAAACGATGTCGCGTAGTTATCAGGTCGAAAGCAATTTGTCGCTTACCGGTTCAAATGCTGACCTCCGTTATGGAATTAAACCCTCCGATGAAGGTTTGATTTTACTCAACTTGTACAATGAAATTGCACGTAACACAGGTGCTACAACCTATCCCACAGCCGATTCTCCCATCGATATTATGCCGGTAGCAGCGGATTTATTGAAAAACAAAGGGGCCTCTTTGGTCGTATCGGGGACCAACAACCTCGACATTCAATTGATTGTAAATGCCATCAACAATTTGCTGGCAAACTATGGCACAACCATCGACCTGAACAGGCCCATGTACCTCAAACAAGGCAACGATGAGAAGATGGCCAATCTGGTGAAAGACATGAATGCAGGCGATATTTCAGGCATCCTGATTCACAATGTGAATCCTGTTTATGACTATTTCAATGCGAAGGATTTTATCTCGGGTCTCAATAAAACCGGTTTTAAGGTATCGTTTGCCGATACGATGGACGAAACAGCCGCCTTATGCGACCTGGTTTGCCCCAACCACAATTACCTGGAATCATGGGGTGATGCGCTTCCTGTAGAAGGCTACCTCAGCATCATGCAGCCAACTATTCAGCCGATATTTACCACGCGCCAGTTCGAAGATAGTTTACTTATTTGGCTTGGTCAGAACATTGATTTCTCCACTTTCATGGAAAAATTCTGGGCAACAAAAATGAACGACAACCAAATCGAAGTTGGAAATTTTACACAATTCTGGAATCAAACCAAACACGATGGGGTATACCAATATCCTGTTGAAAACGGAACCCTACCCACATTTGTTCATCAAAAGCTAACTTCCGGTTCAAATAAAAAAGGCGACGGGCTTGAGTTGGTTTTATACGAAAAAATGTCCATCGGAACCGGTAAATATACCAACAATCCCTGGTTGCTTGAAATGCCCGATCCCATCACCACTTCTACCTGGGACAACTACCTGTGTATCTCACCTAACTTCGCGAAAGAAAATAACCTGAAACTGGAAGATGTGGTGAGCATCAATGGTTTTTTCGAGATACCGGTGCTCGTGCAACCCGGACAACCGGACGGGACTGCCGCCCTTGCTGTTGGGTTTGGCCGTACCTCCGCCGGAAAAGCAGGAACCAACGTTGGTCAAAATGCCTATCCTTTGATGAACTTCCAGAACGACCTGGCCGGTATGGCAGGTACGGTAATACAAATTGAAAAAATCAGTGGAAAGACCTATCCCCTGGCGCTTACGCAAACTCACCATGACATGGAAGGCAGGCCCATCGCACGCGAGACCACCCTGCCCGAATATTTAAAAAATCCCTTTGCCGGAAACGAACAGCATGTTTTCGATGAGGAACACAATGTTTCGTTATACAGTAAGATACAATATGATGGTTTGCATTGGGGAATGTCCATTGACCTGAACAGCTGTACCGGGTGTTCAAACTGTGTTATTGCTTGTCAATCAGAAAACAATGTTGCCGTAATAGGTAAAGAACAGGTAAAAAACCGGCGCATCATGCATTGGATGCGCATCGACAGGTATTATGCCCGTAGTGCGGAGAATCCGGAAGTGTATCACATACCGGTGATGTGCCAACATTGCGACAATGCCCCTTGCGAAAATGTATGTCCTGTTGCAGCCACCAACCACAGTACCGAAGGCCTGAACCAGATGGCCTACAACCGGTGTATCGGAACACGTTATTGTATGAACAACTGTCCTTACAAAGTACGTCGTTTTAATTGGTTCGAGTTTACCAACAACAATAAATTCGACTTCAACATGAACAGCGAGTTGGGCAGAATGGTACTCAACCCGGATGTAATAGTTCGTCAACGAGGTGTTGTAGAAAAATGTTCGCTTTGCGTACAGCGCATTCAGGAGAAAAAACTGGTGGCCAAGATGGAAGACCGCGAACTCCGTGATGGTGAAATCAGGACTGCATGTCAGCAAAGTTGTCCCGCCGATGCCATTCAATTTGGCAATCTGCTCAACAAGGAAAGTGCCGTTTACAAGCAGGTAAAAGAGGACCGCATGTACCATTTACTGGAACAACTCCATACCCTGCCTTCTACAAGTTATTTAACCAGGGTGAGAAATACAGAAGCATAGTATTGAACAAAAAAAACTGATAACATGTACAATACCAGAGTAAGAGGAATATTAATAAAGGGAAACAAGACCTACAGCGATGTGAGCAGGGATGTGCTGCGGCCACTCGATGCGCCCACGCCAATTTGGTGGTGGGTTACGGCAGGGCTTGCAATCATCGCCATGGCATGGGGTTCTTGGGCATTTTACAACACCATTTCCACCGGTATCGGAATCTGGGGATTAAACAACAACGTTGGTTGGGGATTTGAAATTATCAATTTTGTTTGGTGGATCGGTATCGGTCATGCAGGAACCGCTTTTTCGATATTCCTGCTTATCCTGCGTCAAAAATGGCGGACATCGATTAACAGGGCAGCCGAAGCCATGACCATATTTGCCGTGATGGCTGCAGGATTGTTCCCCTTACTGCACATGGGTAGAATTTGGGATGGATTCTTTATTTTCCCTTACTGGAATACCCGTGGCCCCCTTTGGGATAATTTTAACTCACCCCTGTTTTGGGATGTAGTGGCCATCAGTACCTACTTCATGGCTTCTGCTTTGTTTTGGTACATGGGCATGATTCCTGATTTTGCCACCATTCGCGAATCCACCACTTCCAAAATAAAGAAAAAAATCTATGGTGCCATGAGTTTTGGATGGATTGGGAATGCCAAAAGCTGGCTGCGGTTCGAGACTGCCGCTTTGCTCCTGGGCGGAATGGCAGCTCCATTGGTAGTTTCGGTACACTCCATTGTTTCTATGGACTTTTCAGTATCCGTAGTACCGGGATGGCATACCACTATTTTCCCTCCCTATTTTGTTATAGGTGCTATTTTTTCAGGATTTGGAATGGTACTCACGTTGATGATCATCCTTAGAAAATTATACAGTTTTAAGGATTATGTAACGGATGGTCACCTCGATGCCATTACCCGGATATTGACGTTTATTTCACTTATCATGGCCACTGCCTACATGACGGAGCTATTCACTGCCTGGTATTCAGGATCTGAATATGAACTTTTTACCTTCATGAAAAACAGGGTCACAGGCGATTACACATTTGCCTATTGGACGATGATTACCTGCAATGCCATTATTCCTCAATTATTCTGGTTTAAAGCCATTCGGAAGAACATTGCCATCGTATTTATCATGTCCATCTTTATCAACATTGGAATGTGGTTCGAACGGTATATCATCGTGGTGACTTCACTTTCAAAAGATTTTTTGCCAGCTACCTGGGCAGGCTATTCGCCAACGATAATAGAAGTAGCGGCTTTTGTGGGCACTATTGGATTATTTGTCTTCGGCGTACTTGCATTTTTCCGCTGGCTACCAACCATTGCTATCAGTGAGGTAAAAGGAGTATTAAAAGAAACAACCACGTTAAAATCATTTACAGATGAAAACTAATATACTGGGCATTTACGAAGATGAGGACGTGTTGCTGCATGCTATCGACAAACTACAAGCCGACGGCATTGTTGTAGCTGATGTATATTCTCCTTTTCCCATTCATGGTATCTGGTCGCGGCTTAAGCTTACCACCCGGTTGCCCTATGCGACCTTTGTGTATGGAGCTGTCGGGGCTGTGGCCATCTTTATGATGCTCTACTGGATGTCGGTGGTAAGTTATCCTTTGAAATTTGGCGGGAAACCACTTAACACCCTGTCATTCATCATCATTATGTTCGTCGGGACTATTTTTATAGGAACCTTATTGACCTTTCTAACCTATCTTGGCAGGGAAAAAATGTTTCCGGGAAAGCAGGTTATTTTGCCTGATCCCAGATCAACGGAAGACAAATTTGTTCTTGTGATTGCCAAACCTGAGGACATGAACGACCAGGAAACAAAGCATTTGATGAAGATGCTTAAAGAAACCGGGGCCACTGAAATAAAAGAATCAACAGTAAATGACCATGAGTAAAAAATCCTTCAAGATGAAATTCTTACGTTTTTTAACCCTGATGATCATTCCTTTCGCGTTGTTATCATGCAACAAGGATAAAAACAATCCAGGTTACGATTACATGGGGGTGCGTGACATGTATTACACCAAATACTATAAAGCCTACTCACCAAATCTGATCTTCCGCGACAGCCTGACCAACCAAATGCCTGTGACAGGTGCTGTTGCACGAGGTCACATGCCTTTTCCATACCCGGGGGCAACTATTACCGACAGGGTCATAAACCAAACACTGGCTGGCGTACAGCTTGTTAATCCGTTGGCTGGCGATACAGGCACGATTGCAGAGGGTAAACGGCTTTACACGATTTTTTGTGTTGACTGCCATGGAGACCAGGGAAAAGGTGATGGTTACTTATACACCAGCGGACTGTTTCCTGCCAAACCCAGATCGCTTGTCGAAACCTTTATTACATCGAAACCCGATGGAGAATTGTATTATGTCATCACCATGGGATCCATTTCCGGGCTCATGGGGCCTCACGGATCACAGATCGCGCCGGAAAAACGGTGGAAGATTATTAATTATATCAGAAGCCTTTCCAACTAAACATGATTCACATTAAAATCACCGACATGGATAAAAAAGTACAACTCAGTGGCAAATTTAAATTGATCATGCTCGTCATGATCGTGCTGGGTGTTATCTCTGTAATCGCAGGTTTTGTCACAGAAAACGGAACCAGGACCTGGGCAAACTTATTGCTGAATAATTATTATTTTCTTTCGATAGCAATGGGTGCCTTGTTTTGGATGGCCATCCAGGCGGTAACCCAGTCGGGTTGGTCGGTGGCCTATTTGCGCATTCCACAAGCCATGAGCAACTACCTGATTGTTAGTTTTGTGTTGTTTGCCCTGATGTTTTTGGGAGTTCACGATTTATACCATTGGACACATGCAGATGCCGTAGCACAAGATCCATTGCTTCAGCATAAAGCACCCTATCTGAACCTGCCATTTTTCGCACTGCGTTTTGTCGTTTTCTTCGGATTATGGATTTTTCTCACTTACCGTATCAAGAGCCTGTCGTTGCGTGAGGATAAGGTGGGTGGTGTTGCTTATTTTAGTAAAATTGAGTTCGCCTCAAAAGTATTCATTTTTGTTTTCGCCTTCTCGTTTTCACTCTTCAGCATCGACTGGCTCATGTCGCTCGATCCGCACTGGTACAGCACTATTTATGTGGTGAAAAAATTTATTAGCGCTTTTTTCCATGGAGTGGCCGCCATTGCCGCCATCGCCATCATCCTGCGTAAACTTGGCTATCTGCCCATGCTCACCAAAGAACACATCGCCAACTTTTCACGTTACATTTTTGCGCTCAGTATTATTTGGGCCTACATGTGGCTATCGCAATACTTGTTGATTTGGTACGCCAATATTCCTGAAGAAACCATTTATTATGTGCCCCGCGAAATGGGTGAATACAAAACCATGTTTTATACTGAACTGCTCGTGAACTGGGCGTTCCCATTTCTTTTCCTGATGTGGAATCGGGTGGCTAAAAATGAAAACCTGGTGTTGTTCGCTGTACTTGTGTTAATCGTTGGACAGTGGGTAGAGTTGTACATGTCCATTATGCCCAGCATCGAACTTAAACACGCTATTTCACTTATCGAAGTCGGAACCTTTATCGGCTTTGCCGGACTATTTGGCTTGGTAACAGGCTATTCTTTATCGAAAATGCCCCTGATTCCAAAAAACCATCCATACCTACTTGAAAGTACAACCGAAGAACACTTTTAATAAAACGATCGCCATTTATAGCCCTTTTCACATTTGATGGAAAGGGCTTTTTTTTATTCCTGCAATAGAGTTACTTTTGGAGGTCACCTGAATGATAAAAATAATTGAATATTCAATTTGTATCGATGTTAATCCCAACCAGACGCTATTAAAACTACTCAATATATCCAACACCTAAGCCTCGATGTTGTTGCGGGTGCACTTTGTACCGGTGTGATGGCGGTGAAACTCACACGGGCGCCGGTTCCTGATGTTTGGTGGTTTATTTTACCAATGGCCGTTTGGGTTGTTTACACGCTTGATCATTTATTCGATTCAATAAAACTAAAGGGAAAAGCCATCTCGGCCAGACATCAATTTCATTACTTACACGCTAAAATTCTGACGATAGCCGTTTTTTGCTTTGGAATACTCACCCTGGCGATGAGTATCCTGTATTTCCAAAAACAAGTCATACTGTACAGCCTGGCATTGGCCGGATTGGTAGTAGTCTATTTTGCGGCAATTAATATCCTGTCTGACAAGTGGCGAATGCTTATCCCAAAAGAATTGGTGATTGCGGTGGTATATGTAACCGGAATATGGTTTGTTCCTCTTTGGTTTTCAACACAAACAATTTCCGGCCATTTAATCATCATTTTGCTGTTGTTGACCTTGCTGGTTTGGAGTGAGGGAACCATCGCTTCCTGGTTTGAATACGATGACGATGTTCACGATGGAAACCATTCGTTCGCCACAACCTCTGGATTGATTCGTGGTAAAAGCATCATCTTCGTGGTTTTAATCAGTGTTCTTATATTCCTTCCGGGATTGACTTTCTTAAGCCACCAGCCCGCCATAAAATATGGGGCCATGCTCCTGCTGGCCATCGATTTGGGATTGCTTGCCATCCTGCTGCTGCCCGGATATTTTTCTCGTAACTCCCGATACCGGATGATTGGGGAGAGCCTCTTTTTCATCCCTTCACTGATGGTTTTATTCTAAAACATTGTAGTACTTTTGCAATGGATTTAATGTCATTATGAAACAAAAAAATTCTTTAAAAAATATTCAGGTAACCTACTCGCTGATAAGCGTACAGACGGGGAAAGCGATGGAATTGGTACCTGAAGACAAACCTGTAACACTTACTCTGGGCAACAACCAGTTACTTCCCGATTTTGAGCAAAACCTGGTTCATCTAAAAACTGGTGACTCATTTGATTTCGTCATCAATGCAGAAAACGCATACGGCCCCACCGACCCCTATGCCGTGTTTGATTTGCCAATAGATACTTTTCAAACGGATGGGAAAATTGATGAAAACATGCTTCAAAAGGGCAATGTCATCCCCATGACCGATGACGACGGGAATAAACACCACGGCGAAATTATTGCCATCGGAAAAGAATATGTTACCCTGGATTTCAACCATCCGCTTGCCGGGCACGATTTACGCTTTATTGGAAAAATTATTGCTATCAAACCATAAGTATTATTTCACATGAAAACAATCTCCCTCCTATTTCTTCTCTACGCCACCCTGTTCTCGGGATGCCTCCAACCCAATAAGCAAACAAAAGAAAATCAGCAACCTGCAAAAGAAAATCAGCAACCTGCAAAAGAAAATGAGGTAATGGTTTACCCCCGCTTAAGTGACAGTTTGCACCGGGAGTTGATGATACAAGGAGCCGTATTGGTGCACAAATCCATGTTTGGTATCAAGTCGGCACTGATGGATGCCATGCAAAAGGGTGGCCCTATGTATGCCCTCGAATTTTGTAATACACAGGCCATTCCCATCACCGATTCGCTTGCGCGGGTGCTAAACGTTGGAGTTAAACGAGTGGCAAAAAAAAACCGCAACCCCGATAATGAAACGAATGACTTCGAAAACACAGTGTATAAGGAATATGTCATGGGATATATTCAAAGGGCAATTCCTAAAACAAGGGTAGATATTGACAAGGACGGACATCCGGTTTATTATAAACTCATTGATATTAAACAAGAATGTATGGTTTGCCATGGCAAGCCGTATGTTGATATTCCAACCGATGTTGCTGCTAAAATAAGAAAACTATATCCCAACGACAAAGCCATTGATTTTGAAGTAGGTCAACCCCGGGGGATGTGGGCCATTACCTTTAATCATATTCTGATCAAGAGCGACAAACCATAATGGGCACACCCTGCATTCATTGCGGCGAAGATTGCGGCAGTCAGCCTGTTCTCTGGAACGAAAAGGCATTCTGTTGCCATGGATGCAGCACTGTTTATCAGATACTTAATAAAAGTCAGCTGGAAAAATATTACGAAATCCAGCCCATGGCAGGCATTAAGTTAGAAAAAACCGTCAACAACCAAAAATTTGCTTTTCTTGATAATGAAGAAATCGCGGAAAAACTACTCACATTTTCTGATGGAGGCATTTGCGTGGTTCGCTTGTATATCCCAACCATTCATTGCGCATCGTGTATATGGCTACTCGAAAACCTGCACACGCTCCATTCAGGTGTTAGCCAATCCTTAGTGAATTTCCCTGCAAAAACGGTCAACATCACCTTTAACAACAGAGAAATTACCTTACGCCAATTGGTTGAATTGCTTGCTTCCATCCATTACGTTCCCGAAATTAACCTTGCCAAACTCGACAAAAAAGAAACCCACAGCAACCGTACACTGCTGATTAAAATAGGTATTGCCGGATTTAGTTTCATGAATGTGATGTTATACAAATTCCCTGAGTATCTCCCCGGAGGCGATCAATTGGGGAGTTTATTTACCGGTTTCTTTGGGGTGATGAGCTTTATATTGGCTTTGCCGGTAGTGTTTTACAGTGCCAACGATTATTATTTATCCGCTTTTAAAGGTCTGAAGCATAAAATAATCAACATTGATTTCCCCATCGCTTTGGGCATTTTCACCCTCTTTTTACAAAGCACTTACGAAATTGCCACCGTACAAGGTATAGGTTACATGGATTCGCTTATCGGCCTGGTATTTTTTATGTTGATTGGTAAATGGTACCAGGGCAAAACCTATCAGGCATTGTCGTTTGAGCGGGATTATAAAAGTTACTTTCCGGTTGCAGTTACCCTGGTTTCAGGTTCCGGCGAGCAGAGTATTCCTTTGAACAAACTAGAAAAAGGCCACCGGATTCTCATCCGAAACCAGGAATTAATACCGGCCGATGCCACCCTTCTCTCAGGAGTTGCAAACATCGATTATTCATTTGTCACCGGCGAATCGATTCCTGTTCCAAAAAAAATTGGTGAGATGATTTACGCGGGAGGACGACAGTCGGGCAGCTCTATTGAGTTGGAAGTAATTCATCAGGTAGAACAAAGCTACCTTACCCAGCTTTGGAACCAGGACAAAGGGTTCAGCAAACCCGACAGCTCTCTGGGCAGTATTATAAATAGAGTAAGTGAATACTTTACAATCATTATCCTGGCCATCGGTGTAACTGCGGGTATTTACTGGCTTTTTAATAATCCTTCCCTGGCCTTGTATGCGTTTACTTCAGTATTGATTATCACTTGTCCCTGCGCTTTGGCCCTCACGGTTCCTTTTACTTTTGGTAGTACCATGCGTGTTTTTGGAAGAGCAGGTTTTTATATTAAAAACACGGCGGTAATCGAAAACCTGAGTAAAATTGACACCATTGTCTTTGATAAAACGGGCACAATTACCCTGAACAAAAGTATGGACATCCGGTTTGTTGGGAATAACCTAAGCGGTGAAGACTTGTTGAAAATCAAATTTCTGGCATCCCACTCCAGTCATCCATTAAGTACTTGTATTAAGGAAAGCATCGCGGGTGATCAGCGCTTTGAAATAAGCGACTATCAGGAAATTCCGTCCATGGGCATTTCAGGTGTTGTAAATGGAACGAGAATCAACCTGGGTTCGAAAAAGTTTATCACAGGAAAGGCAGATGACGC
Organism: Bacteroidetes bacterium GWF2_41_31; assembly: GCA_001769215.1. Lineage (GTDB taxonomy): Bacteria > Bacteroidota > Bacteroidia > Bacteroidales > F082 > UBA6244. Next base: position 99,896 of record MEOL01000007.1, on the reverse strand, counting down.
ACCCAACACGAGCAATGTTTATTGTTTTATTAATCATCATGTTGCAGGGTATTTTAGCATCGCAAATTCCTATCGCCCCGGATTAGCGGCCGTCATCCGGGAACTCTCGAAGAACCATTCATTGTATTTACTTTCAGGCGACAACGATAGTGAAAAAAACAACCTGGGGCCTTTATTTGGAACCAACGAATACCTCAGGTTTAACCAAAGCCCACAGGATAAAATGTCCTTTATCAAACAATTAAAAGGTACCGGAAAAAAAGTACTCATGGTTGGAGATGGATTGAATGATGCAGGAGCTTTAATGGAAAGCAGCGTGGGTTTGACCATAGCCGACGACATTTACAGCTTTTCACCAGCCTGTGATGGGATCGTCGAATCGAAACAATTTGAACGGCTTCCCTCCTTCTTTGGGTTTTCAAAACTGGCCATTCGGGTAGTGATTTTAAGCTTTATTATTTCGTTTCTATATAACCTCGTCGGGCTCTATTTCGCGGTACAAGGTTTGCTCTCTCCAATCATCGCGGCCATCCTCATGCCCATCAGTTCGGTGACTGTTGTAACCTTCGCCACCTTCTCAATTCGCCTCATGGCCAAACGGTATAAACTATAACACACTGTTTATCATTACATTTACGCGCTATTTAAATTCTATTTAAATTGCAAAACCCGTGTAAAAGAGACGTAAATTTTCTAATTTTGATACGTAAATGTAATTGGGAACTGGAATACTTAAATGACCGTCATTATCCTTTTAGCCGTTATTGGAATCATCGTTGCAGGTGGTTTTTTACTGGGTTTCATCTGGGCAGTACGAAATGGTCAGTACGATGACATGTATTCCCCCTCCGTCAGGATATTATTTGACGAATCAAAAAAAAAGGATTCAACCGGTATCGTTACTTCTGATACAGAAAATACAGAGGAAAATAAAATAGATCAGAATCATTTTTTAACAAATTAGTTTAAGCTTATGGAGTTACAAAAATTTACTTATGACAACAAGCTTAGCAACCTGTTTCTATGGGCCACCGTAATTTGGGGCGTTGTAGGCATGTTGGTAGGACTTATCGCTGCATTGGAGCTGATTTTCCCCCAAATGAGCGGGAATCTGCCCTGGTTGGTATATAGCCGCATCAGGCCATTGCATACCAACGCGGTTATTTTTGCCTTTGTTGGCAACGGCATCTTTACGGCTGTTTATTACTCCATGCCCCGGTTACTTAAAACCCCCATGTACAGCAAGTTACTTGGAGGCATTCATTTCTGGGGTTGGCAGTTGATTATCGTTCTGGCGGCTCTTACACTTCCTTTTGGATTTACACAGTCGAAAGAATATGCAGAATTAATCTGGCCAATTGATGTACTTGTGGTGTTGATTTGGGTTGTATTCGGGCTCAACATGATTATGACACTGGTAAAACGCCGCGTTAAGCACATTTATGTTTCCATTTGGTTCTATTTGGCTACCTGGGTAACTATTGCTGTTTTGTATATCACCAACAACCTGGTTATACCCACGTCATTCACCCACAGTTATCCTATTTACGCTGGTATTCAGGATGCTTTGGTGCAATGGTGGTATGGACACAATGCCGTGGCATTCTTTTTAACCACGCCAATTTTGGGTATGATGTATTATTTTATCCCAAAAGCCGCCAATCGACCTATTTATTCTTACAAATTGTCGATCATCCATTTTTGGGCACTGATATTTCTCTATATCTGGGCTGGTCCACACCATTTATTATATAGTGCACTTCCCGATTGGGCACAAGCTTTGGGAGTTGTATTTTCAGTTATGCTGATAGCACCTTCCTGGGGTGGTATGATCAACGGTTTATTAACCTTACGCGGGGCCTGGGATAAAGTACGCGAAGATCCTGTTTTAAAGATGTTCGTCGTTGCAGTGACAGCCTATGGTATGGCCACCTTTGAAGGCCCCATGCTTTCGCTAAAGACTGTGAATGCCATGAGTCATTTTACCGACTGGACCATTGCGCATGTGCACATTGGAACGTTGGGATGGAATTCGATGATGAATTTCGGTATGATTTACTGGCTGGTTCCCCGATTGTTTAATACCAAACTTTGGTCTACCAAACTGGCGAACGTACACTTTTGGATTGCCACACTGGGCATGCTATTTTTCTCCATTCCATTGTATTTTGCCGGATTTACGCAAGCCTTAATGTGGAAGCAGTTTACCACCGAAGGATTCCTGGCCTATCCCAACTTCCTTGAAACCGTTACACAAATCCTTCCCATGTATTATCTGAGGGCATTTGGAGGATCACTCTATATCATCGGAGCCCTGATGTTCGTTTACAACGTGGTTAAAACTGCTCAGGCAGGGAGTTTTGTCCGTTTTGAACATGCTTCAGCACCAGCCAAAGAACTCCCCAAGGCCAAAGAGGGGTTCCATCGCCGACTCGAAGGTCGTCCGTTACAATTCACTCTCGCCGCACTGGTGGTAATCCTGATCGGTGGATTGTTAGAAATTGTTCCGATGTACCTGGTTAAAGAAAATGTACCCACCATCTCGGCAGTAAAACCATACACACCCTTAGAACTTGAGGGTCGGGATATTTATATCAGGGAAGGATGTTATCTTTGTCATTCACAGATGATCAGGCCATTCAGGAGCGAGACAGAACGTTATGGAGAGTACACCAAAGCAGGTGAAACGGTGTATGATCACCCATTCCTTTTTGGATCAAAACGCACCGGTCCCGATTTATCACGTGAAGGGGAGAAAACTCTGCCCAACTACAAACCCAATTCGTGGCATTTCAATCACATGCAGAATCCCCGGAAGATGAGTCCCGGGTCCATTATGCCGGCCTATCCCTGGTTAATAGAAAATGAAATTGATTTGAGCCATACAGTGGCAAAAATCAATGCCATGATCAAACTGGGAGTACCTTATGGTGACGGTTATGCCGATCAGGCTGTTGCCGATTTGAATGCCCAGGCCGAACAAATCGTCGTAGATCTACAAGCCAACGGCATACAGGTGGATAAAAACAAGGAGATTATTGCCTTGATTGCCTATCTGCAACGCCTTGGAACCGATGTATATAAAAATAAATAATTAAAAACCGTTATTTGAAGAAGGTATGAAGATCGTTATCAATATTCTTGAAAACATTGCCGGAATAGAAATTTATCCCATTATTTCGATGCTCTTATTTTTTATCTTTTTTATTCTGGTCACTTATGTCACGTTAAGGACAAATGAATCAGAAATAGAGGAAATGAGCCGGATGCCCCTGGATCATGATAACGATCTCTCTTCAAAACCTCATTCAAACTAACAATTTACACCTAGTAACTATGGCAACAAATCACATAAAAAACGACCATAACGAAGATTATGAAATAGATACCCTGACCAACCAAAGGTTGATAAAAGACCATGAATATGATGGTATCAGGGAACTTGACAACGATTTGCCCCCCTGGTGGAAATGGCTCTTTTACATTTGCATAGCCTTTGCCATCGTTTATTTAATCCGACTGTGGGTTTTCCACTCCGACGATCTGATACAAAACCGGGAATATGAATTCGCAATGGCTACAGCCAAAGATGCGCTACCGATGAAAAACAGCGCTACTTTTGAAATCAAAATTCTAAATGATCCCGCTTCACTGGCCAGCGGAAAAGAAACCTGGACAAAAATTTGTTCCGTCTGCCATCTTTTGGATGGAGGTGGATTGGTAGGTCCTAACATGACAGACAACTACTGGATTCACGGCAACACGGTAGAGAAATTATACCAGGTGGTGGCCGATGGTGTTATTGAAAAGGGTATGATTCCATACAAAAGCCAGCTTTCGGAGCTGGCCCGACTGGAAGTAATCAGTTATATCCTGGTTGATTTACAAGGTACAACGCCTGCCATTCCAAAGGAACCACAAGGTACGGCTTATTAATCTAATTATTAATTTTAAACACAGGAAGCCGGATGTTTTTTCGGCTTCTTTTGCTTTGATTAATGTTAACTTTGCTCTTCGGAAAAGTGACGAATGAAATAAAAAATGACAATAAAAACACCTGTTTCTCAAGAGAGTTTTCGTGACAAGCTAACCACCGTGGATGCCACCGGAAAACGCGCATGGGTATATTCCAAGAAAATTAAAGGTCGGCTGTTTAACTATAGGCGATGGGTAGCCGTTTTCCTCATGCTCCTTTTCTACACAGGTCCGTTTATTAAAATCCATGGCGATCCCATCATGCTTTTTGATTTCCTGCAAAGGAAATTTATCATCTTTGGTATTACTTTCTGGCCACAGGATTTTCACCTGATTTTAATTTCGTTTATCACCCTCATTGTATTTGTCACCTTGTTCACGGTAATTTTTGGCCGGATTTTTTGCGGATGGGTTTGTCCTCAGACTATCTTTATGGAATTCCTATTCAGGCAAATTGAATATGTGATTGAAGGAGACCGGGCCGCTCAACGCCGGCGCGACAAAGGTCCGATGAACCTGGATAAATTTTGGAGAAAATCGATCAAACATGTTGTTTTTTATTTTATCTCTTTTATAACGGCCATTACCTTTCTCTCCTATCTGATTGGTTTCGATCAGGTGAAACATTTTTTGCTTAATGACCCCATTGGTCATTGGGGCGGTTTCGCCGGATTGTTCGCATTTGCCGGGGCATTCTATTTTATTTTTGCCTTCTTCCGCGAACAAGTTTGCACCATAGCCTGCCCGTATGGCCGGCTACAAAGTGTGCTGGTCGATAAAAAAACCATTCTGGTGGCCTACGATTATAAACGTGGAGAACCCAGAGGTCCGTTAAGACTACAAACGACAGCCAATACGGGGGATTGTGTCAACTGTAACAGTTGCGTGGTGGTTTGTCCAACAGGTATCGACATCCGAAATGGGACCCAGATGGAATGTGTTAATTGCACAGCCTGCATGGATGCCTGCGATGCGGTGATGTCAAAAATCAACAAACCAAAAGGACTTATCCGATACGATTCGGAAGTAGGTATCAGCACAGGCAAACACTCCATTTTCAATACACGTTCCATTGCATACTCTGCCGTTCTTACCCTGCTTTTAATCTTTTTGGCCTCCCTGTTTATGTTCAGGGGCAACTTCGAAGTCACCATTCTAAGGGCAAGTGGAAGCATGTATCAAAATTTTGGTTCAGATAGCCTGAGCAATATTTACACCTTCAACCTGGTAAATAAAACCAACGGAACCATTGATGTGGTTTTTCAAATAGAATCGCTTCCCGGACGAATCCAATATATTGGTGATCACAGTGCCGTGGAGAAAGGTAAAATGGGAAACGGGACCTTTTTGGTTATTCTTCCGACACAGGCTCTTCACTCCTCACAAACAACGTTTCAGATTGGTCTGTATTCGGAAGGGGTTTTAATAGAAACCCAGGAGTCTTCCTTTGTCGGGCCCTCTTCACTTGATTAAAATAAAAATATGAGAACAAAATGGAACTGGGGAACCAAACTGGCCTTGTGGACCATCGCTTTTATGTCATTTCTTATTATTTTGGTTTACATGACTTTTAAGAATGACATCATCCTGGTTGAAAAAGATTATTATCCTAAGGGAATTCAATATCAGACACGTATTGATGAAATGGCTAATGCCAGGTTGGAAAATGTTACATTTTCAGTTTCCCAAAATGAGACAGAACTGGCGGTTTACTTTCCCGGATTGGTTGCTGATAGCGGGACCTTGATTTTTTTCAGACCATCTGACAATAAAATGGACCGTGTTTATTACTTTAGTCAGTCCGACAGCAACCAAATGCATCTCCCGATTCAACAATTTTCGAAAGGTAAATACTTGTTAAAATCACAATGGAGCTTTCAGGGTAAAAAGTTCTACATTGAAAAACCAATATACATTAAGTAATGGAAGAACTGTATTTAATGGCTCTGTTAACCGGCCTGGTTGGCAGTTTGCATTGTATAGGGATGTGTGGCCCGATTGCTGTAGCCCTGCCTCTCGGAAATCGAAACCATGGCTACAAAATACTCGGAAGTTTAACCTACAATCTGGGGAGAATACTAACCTATGGTATTCTGGGAGCCATCTTTGGACTGCTGGGACAGGGAATTGAGATGGCCGGTATGCAACAGTGGGCGTCCATTGGTATTGGTGTCATCATGATTCTCTCCGTTATTTTTCCTGCACTTTTCAAAGGTAAAATAAAAATTGAGCAGCTTTTTTTTGGTTATGCTGGAAAACTTATCGGTAAATTCAGAAAGTTTTTTGCCATCAGTTCGTTGCCTTCCCTGTTTCTAATCGGACTTCTGAACGGGCTGCTGCCCTGCGGATTGGTGTATGTGGCCGTTGCCGGAGCAATCAATACAAACGAACCATTTTTTGGAATCATTTACATGGTGATTTTTGGTCTGGGCACCATCCCGATTATGGCCACCATTCCACTACTTGGAAACGTCATTGGCCGGACCATCCGCAAACGGTTTGGCAAAGTCTTGCCCATATTCATTGTGATTTTAGGGATACTTTTCGTGTTGCGCGGACTCTCCTTAGGGATACCATTTATTAGCCCACCCGCCAAAATGTTGGTTCCACACGAGAAAATGATGACCCCTGCAACTGAGAAAAAAAACACGCTAAAGATGGGTTGTTGCGGGGGATGACCTGAACAGATCAGGAAAATTATTTCACGTTTTAATTAGCTGGAACAGATCTAAATTAATCCTTTTATTACCTTTGCCGCTTCAAACCTTAAATGAAATAAAATGAAAATATTTACCGCATCGATGCTGCTGTGGGCCATGATGGCTTTCAGTGGAAACAGTTTTGCCGCCAATATCCCTGACGACGATCCTGCAGATACAAAGTATCCAAAAGGAGCAGCTATTTATAAGGCCAAATGCGTCGCCTGTCACCAGTTGAATGGTATGGGAATTCCCAGTGCCTTTCCTCCACTCAAGGGTTCGGATTATTTAATGGCCGATAAAAAAAGGGCCGTCCTGCAAGTGTTGAACGGGTCGCATAAAGAAATTACAGTAGATGGCGCTGTTTACAACCTGCCCATGCCTTTTCAGGTTGAGACTCACCAGGACGCCGTAGAAGTCATAAATTACGTACTTAATGCCTGGGGTAACAAAGGTGGCACCATTAAGATTGAAGAAGTTAAGGACATTAAGATCATTCGTTAACCTTATTGTAGAAACAAAAAAAATGCCGGATTCTTTCTTTGAAAGATCCCGGCATTTTTTGCAAAAACAACACCATGAAACAATTTTTAGTTTACTCATTATTTATCGCACTGGTTATTTCAGGATGCGACTCCTCGCCAAAATCAGGTAAGGGTGATACAACTCAAAGCCAGAATGCAACCTTACCCGTCGTTCAGGCCGGGGAATTGGCCGCAGCCATGGAAACCGTCATGGAACTTGAACTTCAACTTACAGGAACCATTGTGGAGGTTTGCCACGGTTCAGGGTGCTGGCTTGAGATGGATATGGGAGATGGACAACGTGTTCTGGTTACTTTTCCGAAGGATGTTTACGTTGTGGATACTACGGCCATCGGAAAACCGGCCATAATAGATGGATTGGTCACCAAGGAAATTATTTCTGTAAAAAGGCTCCAGTTGCAGGCTGCAGATGAAGGCGCAAGTGACGAAGAAATCGATGCCATCACCCAGCCAATGTCAGAATTCAGTATGGAAGCTACACGTGTCCGGATTAAGTAGAGGGGAAGACGGGATTCGCATGACACCCTATTTTCAGTCGCCTTTATTCAAAATTGGCTATACGGGACTTTCAAATTGTTCAAATTGCGTAACCTACGTTGACGTGGTGAAATACGTCAAATTCAAACAATAAAAAAGCAACCTGCTTCATCCCTTGTTTTTGGGAATAGAAGCAGGTTGCTAACACCATTGTTGTGAAAGTAATAATTAAAATCGTTTACTTAACAATCTGGGTAGGATAGATGAGGTTGTCATTTCTATATCCAATGTTATCTTGGTACCAGTCAGGATAGTTAATTCCACCGCTTTGTGCCCACTCTGCAAACATATTGTATGCGCCGGTTATATCCTGAAATTCAATTACCCAATCAAATTCTTCAGCAATGTTGATGGCCCAGGGGAGGTTATTAGCAGTGACAAAATACCGATCCTCAGCCACAGATGAGTCATCGTCCCATTGTCCAAAGTAGATTTCATCAAATAAATCGGAAGGTTCATAGTTGGGCAGGTGGACTTCCAAACCGCGTGCGCCGGGCACTCCATTGATCACGGTATTGACAATAATAAACGGATTGAAACTTCCAATATTCAATTCGCTGTATGTAATGGCGTTTTCTGCAAAAACAAGATTCACCACGATGGTTACCGGTTCAATATAATCGTAAGCCAATTGCGTATTCACACCAACACCACCTGTTGTTTGCGGCATAATGCGACGCGTATCATCAAAAACGATGATGGTGGCTTTACTTTGCCCTATTTCCAAACCATTGCCTCCAATATTAAACACAGTTCCGTTAATCACATTATAACCACTAACAGACACAATATCAGTTGGATTAACTGTTGGCAAAGTAAACCCAAAACCATTGTGATATGCGGCTCCGAAAGCTTTTACAACAAATGTTGCTGTGATTCCCCCGACTATTTCCTGATCGTTTTTATTGATTTCAAAATCATAATCAATGATCAGGTCGTTGAAATCATAGTCTCCCTTACCCGGCCACAAGTCTTCGTAAGCCAGTGAACCAGCCAACTGTTCAGAAGTAGATCCACCATCACCACAACCGTCGATTATTTCCTGCAAAGTGCCCTGATCGGGGGTTTCAATAACCAGCTTAAACTCGTCGGTATCGGTTCCGTTGGCAGTAACATCCATTGTTTGATTAACAGAAAGCTGATAGGTTCCATCGTCAATTTCAACATTGTTCTTGTATAGTGTATAGGTTTTAGCACTTGTCATATCCCCATCACCTGTATTGATAATGGTAAAAATGACATCAGGTTCGGAACAAACGGAGGAAAGCTCAATGTAAGGATCTTCCAATTCAGTATCTTCGGGGCATGTTAAAATATCATCATTCTCTCCTTCATGAAAACTGAGGTTGATATTTTCCGCGGCACTGGAATACTCAGCAGCCGTGTGTCCATTCATATCCCCACCGCCAAGAGCTATTTCGGCCATGTTCAGAAAATCGTTCACAGAAACATTAGCAAAAGGACCATCCATAAAAACAAGTTCTCCGAGCGAATAAGTTGAGTTCACTCCAAGGAAACCAGCCTGATTATAATCGCGGTTGAGCCGGGCCGCAATAATCTGGTCCGCCATATTTCCCAAATTTTCACTTCCTCCGGGATTCAACCAGTCCTGAGTAAGTACCTGAGGCTGGCCGCCGCCAGGCAAATAAGTCTCCACATCAATTGATGCATTAAATGTAACGGTAAATTGCGTGGTATTGCCTACTACAAAATTGACGGGATACACCTGATCAAAATATTGATCGCGCAACTGGCCAACATTATTACCGTTGGCCGTACTTCCCCATCCTCCTTTGGTATAGGTTGTAAAACCATCCAGGTCGCATCCGACAGTGGTGACCGACTTTGTCGTATTGTTAAAATTATACACCAACGAATTGTTGGTGATGAATACCATATTTGGCCCCGTAGCACCATTGTACATAAGCTTTAACTCATGCATGTAGGATGGAATGGTAATTTTAGTGTTGATGGTCCTGGAACCATCCTCTGGATACCCTCTGAAATACCTCTTTGATGCATCCCTGTTGGTAATGATCAAAGGTTGCACTTCTCCACTGGCAGGAAGATGAACGATAACAGAAATGGTTTGGGTGGTTTTCCAATCGAAATCGGTTGGCACTTTCAAATCATTAACTGACTTGATGGTAGGATCGATGATGTTGTCATTTCCTTTGTTGCAACTCATTGCGATCATGGAGACAACAAATAAGAACATAATTAATTTAAGGGCTTTCATAACTTTAATTTTATGTTTAACTACTAACAATCGCCTTACCAAAAATCATAATTCACATATAATCAATATCCTAGTTAATATCTGATGTTACAAAAGAGTATTAATATGGGAAAAATAGTCTTTTTTTTGGAACTTACAATCCTTTGTTAATCATTTTTTTTTATAATTCAACATCCATGCTCATGAAGCAAACCTGAAGTAACGAATCGATTCAATACACTATGCTATATATCACATTAAGTTTTATTTATGCCAAAATAAATTGCTCTTATTTTTAATTAGTCTAAATTAGCCGCCTGAAACTAACTGCACAACTTAAAATCGTATAAAATTGAAAATGAATTTATTAAGAGGTACTGCCAGGGCTATCACCGTTGTGATTATTTCACTTATTGCCATGATTGGTCCCATACATGCACAAGAGGAACTAGGCGTGTATGAACATCTGGATGACACCATTTCCGATGACCTGATTTTTACCGATGAACTATTCAATCAGGTAAACCTGAAAGATATCATCGACAAACCCACCATTATTTCGCTGGTATATTACGAATGCCCCGGTATTTGTTCCCCATTGCTTAATGGTCTGGCTGAAGCCCTGGAGAAGACCGACATTACGATGGGTAAAGATTATCAAGTCTTTACCATTAGTTTTAATCAGGTAGAAAAACCACCACTGGCCTTGAAAAAGAAAAAAACGTACGCGAAGCTCCTCACGCACGGGGATACCGATAACGGATGGCATTTTTTTACCGGCGATAGTGCCAACATATACAGGTTGCTGAATGAAGTGGGTTTTAAAGTAAAGAGAGAAGGAACTGAGTTTATACACCCGGGCACCTTAATTGTATTAAGTCCCAAGGGAAAAATCACCCGCTATCTATATGGCAGTGCCTACTTTCTTCCTTTCGACATCAAGATGGCGGTGGCAGAGGCTGCACAGGGCCGCTCCGGTCCTACCATCACCAAGATGCTCAATTATTGCTTTAGCTACGATCCTGCCGGGAAAAAGTACGTGTTCAATGTGACCAAAATTTCAGGCACCATTATCCTGCTCATTGCCTTAATATTCCTGGCATCGCTATCGCTGAGAAGCAGAAAATCAAAAAAGACTGACCAAATTTCTTAACACCCATCAAATGACTGCAATTGCAACTCAACAAATCAATTACCTCAATGTAAAAAAAGGGATTTGGTCGTGGATATTCACACTCGATCACAAGCGCATTGGGTTGTTGTACCTGTACTCCATTAGTACCTTTTTCTTTGTTGGCGTGATCCTGGGAGTCCTCATGCGCCTTGAATTGTTTAATCCGGGTCGCGACATCATGGAAGCAAAAACCTATAATCAGGTATTTACACTCCATGGTGTGATCATGATCTTCTTATTCATTATCCCTAGCATCCCGGCTTCTTTCGGAAACTTTTTTCTCCCAATCATGTTGGGGACGGATGACGTATCACTACCACGTTTAAACTTATTGTCGTGGTGGTTGTATGTGATAGGTGCGCTGTTCGCCCTTTCGACTCTCGTTTTTGGCGGTGGTCCCGCCGATACAGGTTGGACGTTTTATGCGCCCTACAGCGTTAAAACCGGAACCAACGTCTCGATGTCGGTGATGGCAGCCTTTGTCTTGGGATTCTCCTCCATATTAACAGGGTTGAACTTCATAGTCACCATCCATCGATTGCGAACTCCGGGCATGACTTTTAATAAAATGCCTTTGTTTGCCTGGGCGCTTTATGCAACTTCATGGATTCAGGTATTGGCCACTCCGATTATCGGCATCACCTTGCTGATGATAGTGGTGGAGCGTGTATTTGGCATCGGCCTGTTCGATCCCTCCATGGGTGGCGATCCCATTTTATATCAACACCTGTTTTGGATCTATTCCCACCCGGCAGTTTATATTATGGCCTTACCGGCCATGGGAGTGGTTTCGGAGATTATCCCCACTTTCTCACAACGTACCATTTTTGGATATAAACCCATAGCGTATTCCAGCATGGCCATTGCTTTTGTCGGGTATTTTGTCTGGGGTCATCACATGTTTACTTCGGGTATGAGTGGTTCTGCCGCTATTATATTTTCCATTTTAACCTTTTTGGTGGCCATCCCGACTGCTATTAAAGTCTTTAACTGGCTGGCTACCTTATATAAAGGTTCCATCGACATTAAAGTTCCATTGCTTTTTGCTTTGGCTTTTATTTTTAATTTTCTAATTGGCGGTTTAACCGGATTGGTTGTGGGCGCTCTGGCCGTGGATGTACATGTACACGACACCTATTTTGTTGTAGGTCATTTTCATTACGTGATGTTTGGAGGAACAGGATTTGCCTTTTTTGGAGCGTTACACTACTGGTTCCCGAAGATATGGGGCAAAATGTACAACATGACCCGGGCCTATGTGGCTTTTGGATTATTGTTCATCGGGTTCAACATCTTATATTTCCCGATGTTGATCCTGGGCGTTATGGGAATGCCGCGTCGTTACTATGATTACCTGCCGCAGTTTCACACCTTGAATCAGATATCCACCATTGGATCGTGGATTCTGGTTGTCGGGTTGTTGCTCATGATCTACAATTTAATTGAAGGCTATAGAAAAGGCCCAAAAGCAGCAGGAAACCCATGGCACGGCATCACCCTCGAATGGCAAACCGACTCACCTCCACCCTTGCACAACTTCGACAAGATGCCTGAACTTCCTGAAGGAGGTCCGTACAATTATCCCAATGCCAAATCAGAATAACGTCCACTTATGAACCATCATTTTACTCTACCCAATTCAGGGCACAATTACGATGCAAAAGCATCAAAAATGGGTATGTGGCTCTTCCTTTACACCGAACTGATCCTTTTTGGAGGTCTGTTTTTGGTTTACATGGTGTACCGCTCGCTCAATCAGGATGCCTTCTTGCTGGCCTCTTTCAACCTGAATGTTTGGATGGGTACGGCGAACACCATCGTTCTTCTTACCAGCAGTATGACCGTGGCCATGGCTATTTCTGCACTACAGAAGGGCGACTCGAAGAAATCAATCTTCCTGCTTTGGATGACAATCCTTGCAGCCTTGTTTTTTCTAGTTGTTAAATATTTTGAATGGTCGGCTAAGTTTGAACACGGTTTATTTCCTGGCATGGATCATTTTAATCAATTGCCAAATGGGGAAAAACTTTATTTTAATCTTTATTTCTTTATGACCGGATTACACGGTCTGCATGTGATCGTGGGAGGGATATTCATCGTGATTGTGGTGTTTAAGATTAAAAGTGGTAAGGTAAATAAAGACCGGTATCAATTACTCGAAAATTCAGGACTGTATTGGCACCTGGTCGACTTAATCTGGATTTATTTGTTCCCCCTATTCTATTTAATTCACTAAAAATGAAGAATCAACATTCCATAGAAGAATCCCACGCGGAACATATTACCAGCTACCGCGAACATTTTGGCACCTGGGTTGGGCTTATCCTGCTTACCCTGATGACCGTTTTTATCTCTGTTTTTGGAGCTGATCTGCGCACCATTACAGTGGCAACTGCTTTATTGATTGCCAGTGTAAAAGCACTGGTTGTGGCTTATTATTTCATGCATCTGAAATACGACCCCCGCATTTACCGGGTACTGATAACAATCGTCATGTCACTGTTTACTGTATTTTTAATCATGGTTATTTTAGATTACTTAACACGATAAAAATTTATGAATGCTTCAAATTTTGTTGAAGGTGTTGATTTTACGCTTTATTTAATTCTGGGGATCGCCGTTTTTTTCCTGATCGGGATTACCTTTACCATGATCTACTTTCTTATCAGGTTTAGTAAAAAGAGAAGTCCTGTTGCTACCAACATCGAAGGCCACCTTGGATTGGAAATACTTTGGACGGTAATACCCACCATTTTGGTAGTCATCATGTTTTATTATGGATGGACGGGCTACAAACCCATGCTTACTGCTCCGGAGGGTGCCATGGAAATTGAAGCCACCGGACAAATGTGGAAATGGTCATTTAAGTATCCTGATGGCAAAGTTTCCGACTCGCTGGTACTACCACTCGACAAACCGGTAAAACTCAACCTCAAAAGTCCGGATGTTCTCCACAGCTTGTATATTCCGGCTTTCCGCTTAAAGCACGATGTGGTTCCCGGAGGCAATAATTCCATGTGGTTTATCCCGCAAAAGCATGGTTCCTATGATATTCTTTGTGCCGAATACTGTGGACAATTACATTCGTATATGCTGAGCACTGTTTCCGTGGTGGGAGAAGATGAATACGCCGCCTGGCTTAAAAGCAGTCCTGATTTAAGCAACGAGCATCCCGGATTAACCCTGCTGAAAAAAAATGCCTGCATTTCGTGCCACACCACGGATGGAACCCGATTGGTCGGGCCTAGTTTTAAAGGTTTGATGGGTCGTCAGGAAAATGTTTTGATTGACGGAAATGAACAAACCATTACGGTAGACCGGGATTTTATCACACAATCCATCACCGAACCCAACGCCGCGATTACGGTTAGCTATCAGTCAAATCTGATGACTCCCTACAAGGATATTTTATCGGAGGAGGACATCAATAAAATAATCGATTACATTCAAACTTTGAAATAATTGGATTCCAATGGATAAGCTCAAATTATTGCTGGAAATTAATAAAGTGAGGATCACTTTTGCAGTGACTCTGACCATGTTGGCCGGTTATGCCCTCGCAAAAAACGCCATCGACACCGGTGTGATTTTGCCCATGCTGGGAATTTTTATCCTGGCCTGTGGAGCTGCAGCCCTAAATCATTATCAGGACAAAGACCGCGATGCTTTGATGGAACGCACCAGGAAACGCCCCATTCCTTCGGGTAAAATAAGCGGGAATAAGGTGCTTTTCATTTCGTTCATTGAAATTATTCTTGGAACCTACCTGATTTATTTGGGCAGTGGCTTTTTAGCTGCCCAACTGGGCTTACTGGCATTGATCTGGTACAATGCCATCTATACGCCATTAAAACGTAAAACAGCTGTCGCGGTAATACCGGGAAGCATTATTGGTTCTATTCCGCCGATGGTGGGCTGGGTAGCGGGAGGAGGATCGCTGACTGATCCGCGGTTGCTTATCCTGGCTTTCTTTTTCTTTGTGTGGCAGGTTCCTCACTTTTGGCTGCTCATGCTCAATTATGGGAAAGAGTATGAAAACGCGGGATATCCTTCTATCACGGCAAAAATCAGCAAACAGCAAATTAAAAACGCCACGTTTATATGGACAGCTGCCACTGCCATCGCGGCATTGATGCTTCCTGTTTATGGATTGGTCACCACCTTGTTTTTCAAGATGATCATTATCATTGCTGCCGTTTGGTTGGTGGCCGTATTTGCACCCTTGCTACAAAAAGAAAAAAAGGAGTTCAATCCCTTTTATTACTTCATGCGCATCAATTATTTTGTGCTGGTGATGATTTTATCGCTAAGTATAGACCCCCTGTTTTAAGGAGATCGCGACTCAACTTTGAGAAGTATTGAAAATTTATTGTTTCACAAACATACCCGTATAGGTATGTTTATCTGACCTGATCAGGAGGATATAAGTTCCAGATGTCAACATTTTTACATCCACTTTGTTGTTGTTTCGAATATTCATTTGAATTACTTTTTCACCCTTCATATCGATAATTTCAAGGGTATCATGTTTTCCTAAAATATCTCCGGGGAGGTTGATTACGGTAAAAACCGGATTAGGGCTTATCTCGATCTCTACACTTTGCCTTATTTCGTGGATTTTGCTGGCAAAAGAAGCATACATCCATAAGTAAGCATCTGCGAATTGTTCTCTCCAGAAAGTTTCATTATGCTGTCCACCTGTTACTTCCAGTGAAAACAGTTCATTTTCATCAAAACCCAGGTTGGACAATGATTGATGCATATTCCACATATCACCAATTGCTCCACCACCTTCCATGCTGCCAATCAGTTGATAGATTTTCATGCTCTGTTGTCTCCTGGTTTCATTTGTAAACGCCCAAACCGAGTCAGAAATCCAGTAGGACGGTGAAAATATCCCCACTTTGCTGAAAACATCCTGAAATTTTAGCGCTCCATAATGTGAAATCAAGCCTCCCAAAGAACTTCCCATCATTCCGGTAAATTCTCGTTCGGGCAGGGTTCTGTAGTTTTGATCGACAAAAGGCTTCAGGGTATAGACAAGAAAGTCCATGTAATCAGCACCTTGCCCACCACCATACTGCTGATTTACCCAGGGCAAATACTCATTAATCCTGTCCGATTCTCCATGATCAATGCCAATTACAATTGGCACTTGATAACCTTCGGCTGAAAGTCGATTTAATGTCTCATCTACCTCCCATTCACCAACATAAGATGTGTAGGTGTCAAAAAGATTCTGCCCGTCGTGCATGTATAAAACCGGATACCGTTTATTGCCGGTATCATATCCGGGGGGTGTATAGATCCAGATACGTCTTTCACGATCAAGCTGTGGCATATAAAATTGTAAATCCATAATATCAACGTTATCGGCTGCTGTTGAGCCTCCTCCCCCGCCATGATCGGCCCAATTAGAGATAACAAAATCTACCTTATCACCATTTCCAAAAGTAAACTGTCTGTTAGGAATTTCCTCACCATTGATCCCTTTTTCTACCCGGTTCCAGTCTCCGCGAGTAAATTTGAAATCAATACTACTGCCTTCGGGGCTTTCAGGCATAACAAGGAACCATTTGTTCTGTTCATCCTTAGCCAAAGTATATTCGGTATCGCCCGGGTTCCAGGAGTTAAAACTACCCGCAATAAAAATAGGTTCTCCGACAGGAGTGTATCCTGGTAGCGAGTCAATTACAAAAGTCGCCTGGCCAGGGAGCGTGAACCAGATTAAATAAAATCCCAGAAACATATTAAATTTTATCATACGCTTTAGGCTGTAGTCGATTACTATATTGAATAGTTGAATAAAGGTTCAAATTTAAACAAAGCGAATCAACATCCAACCGCATTCTGTCTCTAAATTAGATCGTACTTGTGAGTTAGTTATAGATCAGATAGTTCGATGTATCATTATTTCGTAGCAGCTTTTTTTTTGCGTTTTTCAAAGGTTACTTTTACTGGTCATAGGCCAGACGGTAATGTCTGTGCATTGCATGATCTGGTTTTTTTGCTAATAAATCCTGGCGACGAAAAATAAATTAACAATAATTTAACCATTTATATATAATATATCATATATTTGAGCACTCAATTACCTATAACCTCATGACTATGTTTAACCGTATAATCAATTTCTACATAGATGGTTTTCGCAGCATGACTGTTGGAAAGAAATTGTGGCTTATCATATTTATCAAACTATTTATCATGTTTGCCATCCTAAAGCTGTTCTTCTTCCCCAACTTCCTACAAACCAACTTCAGTACCGATCAGGAACGCAGTGATTATGTTATCGAACAATTAATTAATAAAAAGTAGTATTATGGAACATTTTGACATGGCGCTTGTCGACTGGTCGCGGGCACAATTTGCCCTCACAGCCATGTACCACTGGATATTCGTCCCGCTCACGCTGGGATTGAGTTTCATTGTGGCTATCATGATGACAATTTATGTGAGAACCGGTAATGAGCTTTGGAAAAAGATCACCAAATTCTGGATGACCCTGTTTGGAGTAAACTTCGCCATTGGCGTGGCCACCGGGATTATTCTGGAGTTTGAATTTGGGACCAACTGGTCGAACTACAGCTGGTTTGTGGGAGACATCTTCGGGGCGCCGCTGGCCATCGAAGGCATTATGGCTTTCTTCCTCGAATCCACCTTTATCGCCATCCTGTTTTTTGGATGGGGACGTGTTAGCAAAAAATTTCACATGATTTCGGCCTGGATGGTAGCTATCGGCTCCAACCTGTCGGCACTCTGGATTCTGGTGGCCAACGCATGGATGCAAAATCCTGTTGGAATGCGTTTCAACCCGGATACTGCCCGAAATGAAATGGTTAACTTTTGGGAAGTCCTCTTTTCACCTACGGCCATCAACAAATTCTTACACACCATTTCTTCGGGATATGTTTTGTCGGCGATTTTTGTGGTGGGCGTGAGTGCATGGTTCCTGCTTAAACACCGGAATGTGGATTTCGCGAAGAAAAGCATGATCATAGCAGCCGTATTTGGCTTGTTGTCGTCCTTTTATCTGGTACTAACAGGCGACGAATCTGCCCGGGATATTTATCACACTCAACCCATGAAGTTTGCCGCCTTTGAAGGCCTTGATGATGGTACTGTAAGTGCACCGCTGGTTGTTATCGGCTTCCTCAAAGAAGTTCCCGATCCAAATCAACCTGATGTAGAGAGGTTTGCTTTTAAAATTGAAATCCCCAACCTGCTATCCTACATGGTAGCATTAAACTCCAATGTGTTCGTTCCAGGCATCAACGACCTGATTAACGGCAATGAGAAGCACGGCATCATGTCGTATTATGAAAAAATCGACAAAGGTAAGCTGGCCATCAAGGCATTAGGTGATTATAAGGAGGCACTGGAGCGTAAGGACCAGGTAGCAGCGGCGGAGAACCTGAAAGTATTTGAAGCCAACTATGCCTATTTTGGATATGGTTATTATGACGACCCAAACGATCTGGTTCCCAATGTCCCCGTTGCATTTTACTCATTCCATATTATGGTTATCCTGGGTGTACATTTCATGATTTTGTTTATTGTAATTCTGGTGCTGTTGTACAAGAAAAAAATAGAAAAAATCAGGTGGGTACTATACGTAGCCTTGTGGACGATTCCACTGGCCTACATCGCTTCACAGGCCGGGTGGGTTCTGGCAGAAATGGGTCGACAGCCATGGGTAGTACAGGATTTAATGCCTACACTCAGTGCCGTATCCAATATCGATAAATCATCTGTGGTGGTAACTTTCTGGATATTTGCCGTCACCTTTACTGTGCTGCTGATTGCAGAAATTAAAATTATGGTTTCACAGATCGTTTCGGGATCAAAAAATGAAGGAGGGCACTAATTATGTTTGAAAACTTATCATATCTCGCATTACAACAGTATTGGTGGATGATTGTATCCTTGCTGGGCGCTATTCTGGTATTTATGTTTTTTGTTCAAGGCGGTCAAACCATGATTAAAAGTCTGGGCAAAACCGACAACGAAATAAAAATGCTCGTCAACTCACTGGGTCGTAAATGGGACCTCACTTTTACTACGCTGGTGACCTTTGGTGGTGCCGCTTTTGCCTCCTTTCCATTATTTTATTCCACCAGTTTTGGCGGGGCTTACTGGGTTTGGATGCTGATTTTATTTGCCTTCATTATTCAGGCCGTTTCATATGAATACAGAACCAAAGCAGATAATTTCCTGGGGGCCAAAACCTACGAGACTTTTCTGTTTATCAATGGATTGTTGGGGACGATTCTCGTGGGCACCGCAGTAGCCACATTCTTTACTGGTTCCGATTTTCTGGTCACCAACATGAACCACAGCATCTGGCAAAATCCATACAGAGGTTTGGAGCTGGCCTTTAACTTTGCCCGTTACGAAACGTTTATTAACCTTTCGTTGGGGTTGGCCGTATTCTTTCTGGCCAGAGTTTTGGGAATTCTGTATTTCTTCAACAACATTGAGGATGAAACTATCCTGACTCGTGCCCGCAAACAGTTGTTAGTTAACGCATTGCCATTTTTGGTTTTTTTCCTGTTTTTCCTCATCAATGTATTGTTCATGGATGGATTTGGATATGATTCCAATGGTGTGGTGAGTATGGTTCCATACAAATACTTCAACAACCTAATCGAAATGCCTTTGAATACTGTTATCCTGCTTTTAGGTGTGGTGGCAGTTTTATGGGGAATCTACCGGGGGGCATTTCATTACGAAAAATGTGGAACCAAAGCCATCTGGTTTACCGGTGGAGGCACCATCCTCACAGTGTTCGCTCTGCTGATTCTGGTTGGATTTAACAACACCTGTTTCTATCCTTCCACCAGCGATTTACAAAGCTCACTTACCATTCAGAACGCGTCGTCGAGTAAATACACACTGGTGGCCATGAGTTATGTTTCGTTGCTGGTTCCATTTGTTGTTGCTTATATCTGGTATGCATGGAGTTCGCTCAACAAAAAACCCATCACTGCCAAAGAAATGGAAGATGACCACCATGCTTATTAGTTGATTTTATTCACCTTAAAAAAACAGAGAGATGTATTTAAAAGAAATATTGTGGTTGATCAGCTGGCCGGTTTTTATCTGGTTTAGCTACAAAATGGTCAGGTATGCTTTAAAGAAACTGGATCAATCCAAAGCTCAATAACCCAGGCATAACATAGAATTAATCATACCCCGGCTTATTAGTCGGGGTATTTTTATTGAGATATAATTTGTTAATGGGATTCGGCTGCCTAATGATCAAAACCAGGTATTATCCTGATAAAGCTTGCCGGGCACCATTACCTCTACAAAACAATTTCAGTATCCACCTGACAACAATGGTTTTTATTCTATTTTTGTACAAACACGTTAACAATGCATCACATCATTTCCCTAGGCAAGTCGTTTGTATTTATTTTTTTAATGAATATCCTTCTGTTTGGAAAACAAACTTATGCGCAAATAACAGAAGCTAAACTTGGTAAAAACCAACTCACTGCAAGTATTACTTATCCGTTCTTCAGAACGTTTAGCTTCGGTTATGAAAGGATGATATCAAAAAAAGGCATTATTCGCCTCAATGGTTCCATTCAATCATTATCGAATAAAGACTCCTATAAAAGCACCCAGATTTTGCTATTTGGCGTTACGCTGAACAAGCATAAAGTTTTTACAAGTAATTCCATTTCTGTAGGATATGGTTTTTTAATCATTCCAAAGGCTGGTTTCTATGTTGCTTCTGATCTTACTTATAGGTATAACTATTTTGAGAATAAATATTTTTACCAATGTGTTGGAATGGATATGGATTCGAAAGTTAGTCTGTTGTCAGAATATCATCATGAATATGGACTACAAAATATGGCAGGGATAAAACTGACCATCGTTAAATACAGGGGAATCCGCCTTATTGCAGATTTCAATGCTGGAGTAGGATTCTATTACAGCAATCAAAAACATCTGTTAATTGCTGACATACAAGGAAACTGTTCAGCAGTCGAAGTGAGGTATTATGATGAGCCCATAGAAACCCACATTGTTGAAATGACTACCTTAGTAATATTGAGAGCAGGATTGGGAATTAATTTCTAAGGCTCATTTATCTTAATTCCCCGATCTCTTTTAGTGTATCTTCTCTTTGTTTTTGTGGTCGAAACTCCCCCCGTTTGCCACGATGAGTTAAATTTTCTTACAACTCCTGATTTCAGATCGCCCCTCCATCCTTTTACCATTCTTATTACAGGAATCTAATATTACGAGAATATCAAGTTTTTCAGAAACTTACTAACTGATGGTAAATAGCTCAATATATGTTACATACAGGCAATTTAAAGCGTTCCTTTTTGCTTCTTATCCAAATTATCGCCGGAAGTTAACAGATAATTAAAGTTGAGTTCACAGTATAATAAAATTTTCGTAAAATGCTTTTAACCATGCGATAACCTGGCTGCCGATATATTTGCACCAATAAATATTGGCAGATATGTATCACGATAAACCAGGATTTTTATCTATTTCAAGTATCGCCTACCTATTAACACTTACTGATTAAATAAATTTAACAAACAACGCTCATGCCCATTTTACTTATAACCAAAAGACAACTAAACATGGAACCTAAAAAATTATTTATCCTTTTATCTATCGCCTGGATATTTTCGGGTACATCGCTTTGGTCGCAAGTGGCTCACCACACAGAATCGTCCTACAAAGCTAATATAATGGAAGTTGAAGATACCATGGAAAGAATCATCATTATGGGTTCTCTGGCAAACATCCAAACGCAGTATGAACAAGCGAATGACGACGACTTCAGAAATCATGCGTTCGGAGAAGACTTTGCCAAAAAGATGTATTTGATAGAGAAAAGTTACACCTATATAACAGAACCTGCTCCGGGTGCTTTCAGCGGGCATGTGATGATAGAAAAACCCACCATATACCAAAGTATAAGCAAAATCAACAAATACTATATCAAAGGTGTACGAAAGGGTACCATTGATAAAACAGAGGCGGAACAAAAGCTGGAACATGTACTGGGAGTAGCTATCGTACTCTGTCATCAGGAATCATCTCAAATTGAACAGCTTCTTGAGAAATCAAACGATGTGGCTGAAATGATTTTAGTCTTTGATAACATACAAGTTCAATGGAATTAAAAAATCGAAATGAAACAATACTAAATAAAAATCACTAAATCAAAAAAACCAACAACAATGAAGAATTTCTACATGATGATTCTCTTTCTATTTCTGGGGACAGCCTTGTTTTCCCAGAATGAGAATGTTACCGGAACGGTTACCGACAAAATAACCGGTGAACCTTTGCCGGGTGTAAATGTGCTCGAAAAAGGCACTCTTAACGGAATCGTTACCGATGCAAAGGGTATTTACAATTTAACTGTTAGTTCAGAGGCCACGCTTGTTTTTTCATTTATTGGCTATGAGAATGTGGAAGTGCCCGTAGGCACTCAAAAAACCATGAATGTAGAATTAAGTGAAAGCTCGGTGAATCTGGATGAGTTTGTGGTAACCGCTTTGGGTATCGAACATGCTAAAAAAACCGTAGGTTATTCAACCCAACAAGTGGAGGCCAAGGAGCTCGAACAAGTGGATGCTCCTAACATTGGAAACCTGCTCACCGGTAAAGTGGCCGGGTTGACAGTTAACAATCCTACCGGGATTTTTCAGGCACCGGTTTTTTCACTACGTGGAAAAAAACCATTAATTGTAGTTGACAACATACCGGTTGAAACAGACTTTTACGACCTGTCGTCCAACGACATAGCCGACATTACTGTATTAAAAGGCACTTCTGCTTCTGCTTTGTACGGTTCAAGAGGGCGCAATGGCGCTATCCTGATCACTACAAAAACCGCTGACAAGGAGGGACTGGAGATTACCCTCTCCAACCGCACCATGTTTACTGCCGGCTTTACGGTTTATCCTGAAACTCAAACCCAATACGGAAACGGATCGAATGGTCAGTATGCCTTCTGGGATGGCCAGGATGGTGGCATCTCGGACGGCGACATGATCTGGGGACCAAAATTTGAGCCAGGTAAGATGATCGCGCAATGGAATAGTCCCATCTACGACAATGTTACCGGCGAATCCATTCCCTGGTACGGAGATGTCGCAGGCACCAAATACGATGACCAGTCACGCTATTCGAGAACTCCTACCCCATGGGAGCAACACGATAACCTGAAAGATTTTTTGGGAACAGGTATCGTAACCAACTCCGATTTTTCCATGGCCTACAAAAGTGCCAAATTTAGTTACCGGTTTTCCGGAAATTATTCTTACCAAAAAGGTCAGGTGCCCAACACTGATCTGAGCAACGGTGGTGTACATTTTGCTTCAACAGCCAAACTGGCCAACAATCTTACCCTCGACAGCAAGCTTTCATACGGAAAAGTGTACTCCACTAACTATCCCAGATATGGCTATGGCCCCAAAAACCACATGTACACAATCCTGATCTGGATGGGTGACGACGTTAATGGCCAGGATCTGGATGCTCATCAATATATCCCGGGAATGGAAGGATACCGTCAGGCTAACTTCAATTATGCCTGGTACAACAACGTATATTTTGCAGCTTATGAGTTAACTCAGATGTATGATGCCGACATCATGAACGGACAGTTGAGCCTTAAATGGGATATAAGCAGAGATTTTTCGGTACAAATGAGAACCTCTGCCATCAGCAAAAATCTGTTTGAAGACAGAAAAAGTCCCAAGTCGTACCTGAATTATGGTGACCCGCGTGATGGCGACTACAAAACCTGGAATTCCAAATGGCTTACCATGGACAACGATTTGTTGGCTACCTACCACAAGCAACTCACCTCTCAGATAAACCTCACAGTGAATGCCGGTGCTGCAACCAACTACCGAAAATATGGTCAGGACTATAATGCTACCGATGGGATTATCGCTCCCTGGGTGTATAGCCTAAGTAACACCAAAGGAAACGTAAAAGCTTCAACCTACTTACGGGAACGAGCCTTGCGCAGTGTTTATGCTACCGCTGATGTGGATTTTTATAATATCTTCTTTTTGACCTTCTCCGGAAGAAACGACTGGTCGTCAACACTCCCCGTTGCCAATAACTCCTATTTTTATCCATCGGTTTCTCTTAGCACCCTGGTTTCCAATTTAGTAACCATGCCAAAAGCAATCGACTACCTGAAGGTTTATGGTTCTTGGGCTTCGGTTTCCAGCGACTTAGATCCTTACCAAATATCATCTTACTATACCAATGCCGGAAGTTACGACGGAACAACCATGATTACCTATCCCGGTGATATCATCAACCCCAACATTAAACCCGAGAAATCCACCTCTATCGAGCTGGGTCTGTCCTCTGCTTTTCTGAAAAATAAGTTTGCTCTTGACGTTACCTATTACAACGTGGTAGATGAGAATCAAATATTGGATTTTCCAATAACCCCTTCAACAGGATTTAGTTCACGTAAAGTAAACGGAAACGAATACACTACCAACGGTGTAGAGGTTGTTTTAACGGCCAAACCCATACGCAACCGCAATTTCCAATGGGACGTGCTTGTCAACTGGTCGCATCGTGTTAAAAAACTCACCAAAATCTATGGTGATGAGGAAAAATACAACTATTTATCAGTTGGTGAGCGAGTTGACAACTTCTATACCACCGGATGGATGAAATCTCCCGATGGAAAAGTCATTCTTTCGGAAACCACCGGATTGCCTACCAAGGATTCCTATCCGCAAATGATGGGACATCAGGATCCCGACTGGAGATTTGGTTTTACCAACAATTTTAAATACAAAAAGCTTTCAGTAGATATTGGCATTGATGGTGCTGTTGGAGGAGTATTTTGGTCCAGAACCATTGAGAAGATGTGGTGGGGCGGAAAACACCCCAATTCGACCACCTGGCGCGATGCTGAATATGCCGCAGGTGAACCTGTATATGTTCCAGATGGGGTAAATGTGGTGAGTGGAGAACTTGTTCGTGGCGTGAATGGTGAAGTTATTTCGGATACCCGTGTTTTTCAAGACAATACCACCGCCGTTAGCTGGCAAACCTGGTGCCAGAACTATCCTTACCGTGCCCGCGTTACCGAGGACGAAAGCAGTGAATTTGCCAATGTGCTTAGCCGGACTTTCGTTAAACTTCGCACAGTTTCGCTTACCTATGATGCTACCAGCCTGTTCAATATCAAAGGATCTAAAAAATTCGAGATTTATGCCTTTGGATATAACCTCCTGATTTTGAAAAAAGCCATCGTTGTTGATCCTGATTTCGGTCAGGACAACGATTTGCAGGATCCTTCAGCGCGATACCTCGGACTTGGTTTTAAATTCACCATCTAAATTATTTTAAAATTTTTAAAAAATTGAACCATGAAAACAATAAAAATCCTTTTTTATATCTCCACTCTGATCATCACCTTCAGCTCCTGCAGGAAACTTGAAGATATCAATGTTAATCCTAATAACGTTTCAGAATCGCACCCGCAATTGCTGCTTACCACCATTGAGTGGGATGCTTTTCAGGTAGAAGGAGTATCACCCCTGTTTGCTACCAGAATGGTCGTTCAAACCGATGGTGAAGAACCTAATCAGTATTATAGTTGGGACAGAGGTAGTTTTGACAATTATTCCAGGCTTAGAGATGTTACAAAAATGATGGAAGAGGCTACCCGCATCGAGAACACTTCTTATCAGGCACTTGCTAAGTTTTTCAGGGCTTGGTACTTCTATAAATTGACCATCCAGTTTGGCGATATTCCCTATTCACAATCCCTTTCGGGTGAAGATGATGCCATATTTACCCCCGTTTATGATACACAAAAGGATGTATTTGTGGGTATTCTTAACGAACTCAAAGAAGCCAATCAAATGATGGGTGACGATTTGATTGACGGAGACATTATATACAATGGAAAAGCAACCCAATGGCGAAAAATGATCAATTCCTTCAGATTGAAAGTGTTGATGTCGTTATCCAAAAAGCAGGGAGATACCAATTTGAACATCGCTGCTGAATTTGCTCAGATTGTTAACAACGAAGCTATATTTGAATCTTTGGCAGACAACTGTCAGTTGGTGTTTGTTGACCAATTGGGTAATCGATATACTGAATTCAACGCTAGTAGTTATGGTTCTTCCAGATATGGAGACTCAACCTTTATTCAAAAGTTACGCGACCATCAGGATCCCCGCCTCTATATTTTTTATGAACAAACCCGGAATGCCAAAGAAGCCGGTTTACCTGTCAACGATTTCAACGGTTATGATGGCGGAAATCCTGTTGCCTCACCGGATGTTAACAACGACAAAGCTTTTGCAGGAAACGCCTCTAAAGTTAATTCCCGCTATACCACCGATCCAACCACAGAACCCTCAGTTGCTTTAGGATATCCTGAATTACAGTTGATTTTGGCTGAAGCCGTTGTAAGAGGATGGATCGCAGGGAATGCTAAAACATACTACAACAATGCTATCATGGGTTCGTTTGCCTTTTATAACACCTATGCCCAGGAATATGCTTCCTATGTGGATGAGGCAGCCGCAACTAATTACCTGACACATCCAATTGTGGATCTTGACAATGCACCAACCCCGGAAGAAAAAATAGAAAAAATCATCATGCAAAAGTACTTCCAATCGTTTTTGCAGGGTGGATGGAATGCTTATTTTGAACACCTGAGAACAGGATATCCGGATTTTGATTATCTTCCCACATCCACACCTCCATTAAGGTGGATGTATCCAAACGCTGAATATGATCTTAATGCCGACAATGTTTCGCAAGCTATTAGCAGCCAGTTTGGTGCTGGTAACGATCAAACGCGTGTGGCTACATGGTGGATCAATTAAGATTGTGTTTTTTTAGCGACTATCTGATATAACATTTTCATTTATTTTTTGGTTTGTTTTGTCGGTTGCTTTGTTCACAATCAGGGAATGAGCAGCCGACTTTTTTTTTAAATATAACTAAACATGAAAAATTTACTAAAATCCTCTGCATTGATCTCTCTGATTTCAATGGGTATTATTTTCACCGCATGCCAACAGCGCGCAACTAATCAGCAATACATTGTGAGCGCTCCGGCCGGAAACCGGTATTGTGAGATTGCAAAAAGCGGAGAATCCATTCTCCCCAATGGTCGAATACTCACTCCGATGGGCAAACAAATTACAGTAGCACCACATCCTTACGGTTTGGTTTTAAGCCCTGATGGAACGGTGGCTGTAACGGCCAATTCAGGTACAAATCCGTTTTCCATTTCGGTAATAAAAAACCTGGATAGCGACAATATTCAGGTTACCCAGATACCTGAAGGACCCGACAACGACAAAGGGGTGCTTGAGTCTGTTTTCATGGGACTGGCCATCTCTGACGACAACAAGGTTGTATATGTTTCAGGAGGAAACTCCAACAATGTTTACCTATTTGATTTAAACACTTCCCAAAAAGTTGACTCCATCAATTGCGCTTCCCCCTGGGATGGAAATGAGTATAGCCATGGATATCTGGGGGATATGACCCTGTCTACTGATGGAAACACCCTTTATGTAGTTGATCAGATTAATTTCTGTTTGAATATCATTGATATAAAACAACGAAAACTAACAAACAGGGTTCAGGTGGGGCGATATCCTTTTGGTGTAACCTTATCTCCCGATGGAAAGAAAGCCTATGTGGCCAATGTGGGAATGTACGAATACAAACCTATTACAGGACTGGATGTAAAGCATTTGAAAGAGCAGGCACTGGATTTTCCTACGTCAGCCTACTTGTCAGAACAAGCAATTGAGGGATATGCACTTAACGATTCCATGTCGGTTCCTCCGTTGGGCGATCCCAACGTGCCTGAATCTTTCTCGGTGTGGGTTGTCAATCTGGGTGATTCGGCTTATGTGTCAGCAAAAATCAAGACCGGCTTTCTTGTTGGAGAAGTGATTGAAGGAATTGCTGCTGTTGGTGGCTCCAGTCCTAATTCTGTAGTGGCTTCCGATAAATATCTTTTCGTGAGCAATGGCAACAACGACCTGATTTCTGTCATCGATCATGATACCGATACCATTATTAAGCATATCCATTTGTATCCGGATGCCCGGTTTTCAAATCTGCGGGGTGTAATTCCATTTGGATTGGCCCTTTCTCCTGATATGAAAAGACTGTATGTAGCTGAATCGGGAATCAACGCGGTTGCAGTGATAAATGCCGAAACGCTCGACGTTTTGGGTCATATTCCGGTTGGTTGGTTTCCATCCAAATTAAAAGTGACTCCCGACGGAAAAAAACTTGTTGTGGCCAATGCTAAAGGATTTGGTAGCGGTCCCAATGGTGGTGCTGATTTCGATCCCTCCATTGCGGGAACTTACATAGGCAGCATTATGTATGGAACCGTTTCAATAATGGATATTCCCGACGATAGCCAACTTGACGCACTCTCTCAAAAAGTAATGAGCAACAATTTTAATATAGAACCTTACAAAAAAAAACCGGATAATAACCCCGTGCCTGCCTACCCCGGAGAGTTTACGTCACCAATAAAATACGTGGTGTTTCTTACTAAAGAAAACAGAACCTTTGATGAAGTGTTTGGTCAGGTGAAAGAAGCCAGGGGCGACCCTTCTATGGCCAGATATGGAAAAGGTGTTTCATTCAAAAACAGCACACAAACAGATTCAGTAAATAATGCCGTTATCATGGTAAATCACCTGGCTTTAGCGCAAAGGTTTGGCATTTCTGATAATTTCTATGTAGATTCGGATGTGTCTGCCGACGGTCATCGCTGGTTGACATGCACTTATCCCAACGAATGGGTTGAAACCAGTGTATCTGCTTCATATGGTGGACGCAGGGGGATGAATAGAAATTCCACAGCCCCGGGAAATTTAGCTTTTGTAGGATCCTCAGGTGCCATTTATCCCGAAGATTATAACGAAGCAGGATCGATGTGGGAGCATTTAGAGAGAAACAACATATCCTTGTTCAATTTTGGCTTCAGTGTCGAACTCGCCGGTGCCATTTCTGATTCAACCATGAAATACGGAGGCGAAAAATACCTGGTAAACTATCCTGTACCTGCTCCGGTTTTTGTTAACTCTTCACGGAAATATCCCACTTTCAACATGGCCATCCCCGATCAGTTCAGGGCTGATATTTTCATTGATGAATACACTCAAAAGTGGTTGAAACCGGGCATGGAGCCCCCTGGATTTATCTCGCTCATCCTTCCCAACGACCATGGAGCAGGCGAAAGGCCGGCGGCAGGATTCCCCTTCCGCGAAAGCTATATGGCCGATAACGATCTGGCCCTCGGTCGCATTATTGAATTCCTGTCTTCAACGCCTTTCTGGAAAAATATGGCCATTGTGGTGACCGAAGATGACGCACAAAATGGTCAGGACCATGTGGATGCCCACAGAAGTATCCTGATGGTTATTTCGCCATACGCCAAAAAAAACTATGTTGGTCACCATCATTATAGTTTTGGTAGCATTTTTAAAACTTTCTGGAATATTCTAGGAATACCGTATTTGAATCAATTTGATGCGTGGGCCTCTGATTTATCAGATTTGTTTTCTGGACAACCCGACTTCACTCCATATCATGCCTTACCTGTTGATGTGCGGGTGTTCGATGCACAGAAGGCTCTTGATCCGTTTGACGAAAAATTTGATTGGAAGGCTGTGGCCAACTCCCCGAAATTAGATAATGTGGATGACATGATCAATCCATAAAGTTTTCTTTTTATGAAAAAATTGCTTCTACTTGCATTCCTCTTACAGTTGGGATGGCTGAGGGCACAAGTAACCTCCGTACAAACGGATACCATTACTTTTGACGAAGTCGTTATTGTGGCTCAACGGAGTTCCGAAAAGCATTATGTAAGCCTTTCGGCGATCTCGCTTTTGCAAGAGAAACAAATCCGGCAAATATCACCTGGCACCCTACCCGAAGCCATGGAACGAATGCCGGGTATTTGGATGCAACGAACCAATCTGGGAGGTGGTTCTCCGTTTATTCGCGGACTTACCGGATATCAGACGCTTATCCTTATCGATGGCATCAGGCTAAACAACGCCACCTTTCGCTCAGGCCCAAATCAGTATCTCAACACTGTTGATCCGTTGATGTGCAGTAAAATAGAGGTGATGAGGGGTTCAGGGTCTGTTCAATATGGCTCCGATGCCATTGGTGGCACCGTTTACATTCAAACCATTGAGCCTGAATATTCAAACCAAAAGCCCCGCATTACTGGGTCGGTTTATGGAAAATGGATGAGCGACAACATGGAAAAAAGTACGCGTGTGCAGTTGGGCTTTTCTTCTAAAAAGGTAGCACTGGTATCGGGATTCTCAATCAAAAAATTTGGCGACATACACCCGGGTAAACAGGGTAAAGTGATTAGTCCAACCGGTTACAGCGATTTTTCCGGCGATCTCAAGTTGAAGATAAAACTTGATCATTCCAAAGAAATGATCTTTGCCCTTCAGCATAATATTCAGCAAGATGTCCCCCTTTATCACCAGATTCAATCCGGGGCATTTTCTTTGTACAGTTTCGACCCCCAGCAACGTAGTATGGCCTATTTAAAATTCAAAATGTACACCAGCCAACCATTGTTTTCACAAATCAATGCCAAACTTTCCGTTCAGTATTCGTTTGAACAACGAAATATGAGAAAATCAACCGCCAACCACACAGTGGTGGAAAAAGACGGCGTTTCTACTACGGGGTTCATTCTGGAGAATATATCTACTTTGTCGGAAAAATGGACCGCCACCACCGGTGTTGAGACCTATTACGACCACATCGCCAGTTCTGCTTATACAATTTTGACAGACGGCGTTTCTCAGAAATCGGATAGAGGATTGTATCCCGATAATTCCTCCATGATGAGTACTTCCTTCTTTACCATTAATAAAATTGAACGAGGACGGCTAACCATTCAAACCGGGGCCAGGTATAATTTTATAGAACTGGTGGTAGACGATCCCCTTTTTGGCAGGTCGCACATTACTCCCAATGCGTTGGTGGGTTTGCTAAACGCCGGATGGGCATTAAGTCCGTCATTCAGGATTTCGGTCTCTACCAGTACGGCTTATCGCGCACCCAATATCAGCGATGTATCCAGTTTAGGAATAGCCGATTTCAGGTATGAAGTCCCTAATTTTCAACTAAAACCGGAGAAGGCTTTTAATATGGAACTGGGTTTTCAGTTTGTGAGAGAAGGGTGGTTTGCTTCCCTGTTTTTGTACCGAAATTTACTTACCGACCTGATCGACAATGTAAAGACTACCTATA
The DNA here is from genome assembly GCA_001769215.1 of Bacteroidetes bacterium GWF2_41_31. Taxonomy (GTDB): domain Bacteria; phylum Bacteroidota; class Bacteroidia; order Bacteroidales; family F082; genus UBA6244. The sequence continues at coordinate 68,429 of MEOL01000007.1, read as the reverse complement.
TGGGGCAGGATTCAATTGATGGCATTCAGGTTTATCATCGGGAGAATATTCACCGGGCTATTATCAGAGGTGCGGAAGCGGAATTAACACATGATTTTTCCAATAGCCTGTCTGCCAGGGTCTATGCAATCTATACCTATGGTTTCAACTCTGAAAATGATGAGCCGATAAGACGAATACCTCCGTTCAATGGCTATGTAGGTGGTATTTATCGCCCTCTTCGTCAATTGAGTTTTGATGTCGGAATGATGTTTGCCTCCAGCCAAAACCGCTTGAGCCATGGTGATATTGACGACGACCGTATTGCTGATGGGGGGACGCCCGGCTGGACTTCTGTACATATTGAAAGTCATTTTGAATGGAAAAAGCTGAAATTCAATACCGGGCTTGAGAATATTTTCAATACATTGTATCGGGTACACGGTTCAGGAGTGGATGCCCCGGGAAGAAGGTTCTGGGTTTCACTTACCATTGGCTTTTAATACAACCTTAATCCTCACTTTATATACAATTAACACGAATTCAGGACTTTTGGCACAACCAATATAAGTCATCTGAATGGAACTTACTTTTAACCACACCCGTGATTTTTCAAAACTACTTCAAACTGATATATCAAACTTCACCGAAACGCAACGACTTCGGTTTCCATTACAGGAAACCCTCAGGATGGACCTGCATTGCCATGACTACAACAGCGATGTACCCGATGAGATCCTGGGACGCATACTCAACGTACCCGAAACCTGGACTCCCACTGAAACGGTGCTTAAAACGCTTCAGCAAAACGGATGCAATGCCTTTACCATCACCAACCACAACAACGCCCGTTCGTGTTACGAGCTGCAAAACAAAGGCGTAGATATACTTACCGGTGCCGAGTTTAGCTGCACGGTTCCCGATTTCAAAATTGGTATTCATGTGTTGGCCTACGGCTTTACTCCCGCCCAGGAAACCATGCTGAATAAACTCAGGAAAAATGTGTACGCCTTTCAGGAATATGCTGTTTCACATGATATTCCGACTGTTTGGGCACATCCACTCTATCACTATAGTCCGAAACATATTCCGGATATGGCTTTTTTCAATAAGATGTCTCTGGTTTTTGAGCGTTTCGAGGTGATTAATGGGCAACGCGACACCTGGCAAAACTTGTTGGTTAAAAGCTGGATTGAGAGTCTGACACCAACCGTATTAGAGTCAAATGCCTACCATGCAGGGATAAAACCATCTGATTTTTGCAACCATCCTTATAAGAAGTACATGACAGGTGGTTCCGACAGCCACATGGGAATTTTTACCGGACTTTCTGGCACCTACCTTCATGTACCTGATCTTGAGGAACGAAAAAAGTCAATGCCGGTGTCACAGCTGGCCCTTGAAGCCATAAAAAACGGGCAAATGGCCCCTTACGGATCACACAACAACAATGAAAAACTCAACATCGCCTTTCTGGATTATGTTTGTCAGATAGCCATTAACCACAAAGATCCGGGATTGCTCAGGGTGCTGTTACACCAGGGTACTGCCCAGGAAAAAATGTTGGCGCTGTTTATTACAAACGCTTTCGCTGAATTGCAACAACACAAAACAACCATGAAATTTGTGGAACTGTTTCACCAGTCGTTTGTTGGAGTAGTCCCCGGAAATCTGAAACGAATGCTCATTAAAAAACCTTATAAACCGGTATTTGATGAAGCACTAAAAATCGCACATGCTAAAAAAAATCAACCCACACAAGCCGCCGCCATTTATACCAGGAGTGTGCAAAACATCAGCGATGAACTTAACAATCTACTGTGGGCGAGAGCCGAAAAAAAAATAGAAAAATTAAAACTGGCGTACGATTTTACTGGTTTATCGTTTGACCAGATTCTCAAGGATTTTGAATTACCGGCAGACCTCCGGACGTATTTAACAAAGAGTAATTCATCGGACAAAAAAGACAAGAATTCAGCCAACAAAAGCGAGTTTCTAAAAATCCTGGACGGCTTGTCGTTTCCATTTCTGGCTTCGGGTATGTTATTGGCGGCCAACTTTACCAGCATCAAGGTGTTGTACAATGCCCGTCCGATGCTCAACAACTTTTCCGAACACTTACAAAAGTACAAACATCCTAAACGAATGCTTTGGTTAACTGATACTTTTGAAGATAAAAACGGAGTGTCGATGGTGCTAAAGAGTATGCTTCGCCACATACAACAACATGATCTTCCCATCGATTTGTTGGTTTGTTCCGATCATTTAACATCAGAAAAAAACCTGATTGTGGTGAAACCCGATGCCACTTTTACACTTCCATTCTACAGCCAGCAACCTATCAGGATTCCAAATTTCAACAAAATAAATGCAATCTTCAAAGAGGGCGAATACGACCGGGTAATGACCTCTACTGAGCTACCCATGGGACTTGTGGCACAGTTTCTTAAACATGCTTACCATGTGCCGGCTTATTTCTATCTACACACCGATTGGATGTTGTTTGGAAAAAAAGTACTTCAACTCGAAAAGCCTAGTTTGGAAAGATTAAAACGGCTCTTACGAAGTTTCTATCAAATGTTTGATGTGGTTTTTGTGTTAAACAAAGATCAACAAAACTGGCTTTCAGGTGAACAAATGAAAATTGACAAGGAGAAATTGAAAATGACGGCACATTGGGTGGACGAAATTTATCAAACGACAAGAAATCATGAAATTAAAAACACCTTACCGAACAACCAACCAACAGTAATTTATGCAGGACGATTGAGCAAAGAAAAAGGGGTGATGGAACTGCCTGAAATCATAGGGAAAATCAAGGGAACACATCCAAATTTAAAAGTCATCATTGCAGGATCGGGACCTGAAGAGGATTCCTTAAAACAGCTGTTACCCGATGCTACTTTCATGGGATGGGTGGAACAAAAACAGCTCGTCGATTTGTATTCCTCAGCCGATTTACTCCTATTACCCAGCAGATTCGATACATTCAGCTGCGTGGTGCTTGAAGCCATGAGTTGCGGACTTCCGGTAATTGCCTATAACAACAAGGGCCCAAAAGACATTATTACTGATGGTAAAAATGGATTTCTTGCAGATACCAAAGACGGCTTTTCAAAAAAAGCAATCAGCTATCTTAATCAGACAGAGTTACATAAGAAAATCAGGCAGGCAGCCAGGCTTAGGTCAAAAGATTATGATGCCACCACCATTATGAACCAACTATTAACTGACATTCAACTTATTTCACCATCCAGGCCATGAGATACGAACCTGAAGATTGGATCTGGTGGAAACATGGCGCTATTTACCAAATTTACACCCGCAGCTTTTACGATTCCAACGGCGACGGTATTGGTGATTTGGCAGGTGTGATAAAAAAGCTCGATTACTTGCATCAACTCGGTGTTGCAGCTATCTGGCTGACACCCATTTTCGAAACACCCAACTTCGATTTCGGCTACGATGTGCGCGACTACCTTGAAACAGATCCAACATTGGGCAGTATGGAGGACTTAAAACAACTGTTAGATGAAGCACACGCGCGTGGTATCAAGGTGATTCTCGATCTGGTGCTCAACCACACTTCTCACCTTCATTCGTGGTTTCTGGAGTCCAGGTCTTCAACCGACAACCCAAAACGCGACTGGTATATCTGGGAGAACAAGGTTAAAGGTGGTCCTCCCAACAATTGGAAAAATGCCTTTGGAGGAAGTGCATGGGAGTGGGACGCTAAAACTGAACAATATTATTTTCATTCGTTTTTAAAAGAACAACCCGATTTGAACTGGCGCCTAAAGGAGGTTCAGGAAGCATTTTTTGGGATTATGCGCTATTGGCTGGACATGGGTGTTGACGGATTTCGCCTGGATGTCATCAACATGATTATTAAGGACAAAAAATTCAGGGACAATCCGTTAACATTTAAACTTCCGTTTTTTCAAGAGCTTAAATACAATTCCAATCAAAACAAATCACTAAAAATTGTAAAACAATTAAGGACCATTGTAAATGAATATTCTGACAAACTGCTTGTTGGAGAGATCTATACGTTACCACCCGGTGATGCAGGCATAGCGGCAAGTTATCTGGGCAACGGTACTGACTCGTTGCACATGGCCTTCGATTTTTCGTTGCTTTTTTCCAGATGGAATGCACGAAGTTATTACCTCAGCATCAAAAAATGGTACAAGCTGATTCCCAAAGAAGGATGGCCGTGCCATGTATTGTCGAATCACGACTTACACCGTAGTTTTAACCGGAACGGAATGTTTTTGGAACAGGAAAAAAAAGCCAAGGTGTCGGCAGTACTGATGTTAACGCTGCGGGGCACTCCATTTATTTACTATGGCGAAGAGATTGGCATGGAAAACACGCCCGTTCCACGAAGTAAGATTAGTGATCCTTTGGGCCTAAAATACTGGCCTCTTTATTCAGGGCGCGACCAGGCAAGACGACCCATGTTATGGAACAATTCTGTGAATGCCGGGTTTTCAACGCAGAAACCCTGGCTGCCTGTAAACAACCGTTATCAGGAGAAATGTGTTGAATATCAAGCCAAAGATGAAATGTCCATCTATTCCCTCTATAAAAAGTTGTTACACATCCGTTCTACCAGAGCCGCACTGACGGAGGGAGGCATGGAATTTATGGAAAAAGGTCAATCCGGTGTGCTTTCATATTTAAGACAACATAACAAAGAAAATATCCTGGTGGTTCTCAATTTTACTTCACGAAAAAAAACCATCGCATTGCCCCGAAATACCCATTGGAGAGTGCTGCTCAACACATACATCAGTTTCAACGACCGGACACAACACAATTTTCTTGATTTACTGGGCTATGAGGCGGTAGTGTTGGAACGGTTGTAAAATATTTTCTGGAAATTTATTGAAATTCAAATTATTGTTAGCTTTATAGCCTCATTGGGAAAAATATTTCCGAGCTTATAAAAAACTAACAATCCTACTCTTTTCTGGCCTCCTGTTAAATATACGCATCAGAATAACAACCATTTAAACATAAAATCAACGGCACGCAGATTAAATACAAAAACCCACTCAATCAATGAAAACCCGACTAAAACTATTCATCCATGTTGTTTTGCTTACTGCCATGTTGACCCCAAACATCGTGCTGTCGCAACATTATTTGCTTTCAGGTCAGGAAATTATTATCCGCCAACTAAACGGAACAGGTACTGATTGGAGAATTTCGCCTGATTTGAATCCCGACAGGCTTGAAATTTATTTCAACAATAACCAAGAAACCCAGGAAATCAGGTTTATCACTGATGTGGATTCAATCACTTTTCAGCTGCACAACCGCGATACCATCCGGTTTGTGGTGATCTTGAATCAGACAGATACAGCATTTACAGAAATCGTTGGAGTTCATGATCTTCCAAATAAGATGACCGATGATCAGAAAATCTATACCTTGAGTTTATTCTGGAGTGAGGCGAAATACAACTTTGCAAACTATGATTTACTGGGCTTTAGCTGGGACAGTCTTTATCAGGCTACTATCCCAAAGGCGCTTAACACCAAAAACGATTATGAATTTTCCCGATTACTGAGTTCGTTTGCCGCCAGATTAAATGATGGTCATTCACAGTTTCTTAACACGGGTAAGTTTAGTATTTACTGCGACTATGCACCTTTGAGTCTGGTTTCTGTTGAAGAAAATATTTACATTAAAAGCTATCGTGAAACTCTGAAAAACCAACTGGAATTGGGTGCGAAAATTGTGAAGATTGAAGGAAAGCACACCAAACAATACATGGAAGAAGAAGTGTTGCCGTATATTTCGGCATCTACGGAGGCAAACAAGTGGATGATAGGCACCAGTTCTTTTCCTTATGGACTTAAATCGCAACCACTGACCCTGACCTTTCGGAATTCAATGGGAGAAGATAAAACTGTGCAGATTGAACGCAACGGTGAGTCTACCCGGTATGACAATGAGGGACGAGAGAAATATCAGTTTATGGGCGCAAAGCCAAAATATACTGATAACCTGGATCTTACATTCACCGACGACAGCATTGCCCTGCTTACGGTTACACGATTTTACCCTGAAGAGGAAACCATTGAACAAATTGAGCAGATTATGCCCCAATTGCTTAAAGCCAATGGGCTTGTCGTGGATATCCGGTACAATGGAGGTGGATCAACGCGCGTAGCCTATTCCTTGATTCAAAGGATAATCAAACAAAATTACTTCCTTGGTTTGGCCGGCGAAACCCGAAAAAGTGATGCAGTGTACAAAGCCATGGGGTTTGGGTATGATGAATACAAACCTTATTACGAAAACAACGTGTTTCGTCAGGAAGAGGCTGACACGATCCGGATAGAAGACACGATTAAACGTATTCAATGTCCTGTGGTGATACTTATTGGTGAGTACACATTTTCGGCTGCAGAGGATTTTCTGATTATGTTGTATGAAATCCAGGACCGCCCGCAACTCATTGGGGTTCCAACCGGAGGATCCACCGGGGCACCCTTGATGGTTGAAGATTTATCCGGTGATATCATTGCCCGTATTTGTACACGCAGATGCAAGTTCCCATACAGTGGCAAACCTTTTATAATATTTGGCATCCAACCTGATATCACCCTTTACCCAACCATCACCCAAATACTAAACAACCAGGATGTTGTGATGGATAAAGGGATTGAGGTGGTTAGGGCTAAATTAGCAAGTAACGGCGATTGAGGCAATTGCAACCTGACGAACCTCTTCCGAACAAAAAAAAGGTAGTTTAATTAAATCTAACTATGATAACCATTCAAATCTGGAAAAAGCACTTAACTGCATTCATTTTAAGGCTCCTTGGTTTAGCCATATCGCTGTCATTTCTGATGTTGATTTTGTCGTATTTAATAACCGAAACCTCTTATGATGAATACATCAGCAACAAAAACAATATATTTCGGGTAGTTCAGACCAACGAATCCCAGTCTTGGGCCAGCGCACTTACGCCATTTTCATTGAAATCATTGATTAGAAACAGTGTTCCTGATGTAAATACTGCTTTTCAGTACAGACGGCTTTCTGATATCTTCATTAGAAACAATGAAGAATTTATACCGGAGACTCACTTTTACTGTGCAGATAATGACCTGTTTAAAAATTTAGACATTAAATTGATTCGAGGCGACTTTAAAAACACTAGCAATCCATACTGGGTGGCCATTTCACAAAAAACAGCTCAAAAATATTTTCAGGAAATTAACCCCATTGGTAGCGTTTTAAGACTAAAAAAAGGAGGAAATGAAATACAGGCTATTGTAATTGCAGAATACACCAACATCCCTGTCAACAGCACATTTTCAGCGGAAATCATCGGGAATTTTAAAATTGAATTTGACTTAGATAATCAAGAATTTGACAAGACGCCCTTTGATAAAACCATTAACCAAAATTTTTTTACTACCTATCTGGTATTGAATAAGAACAGTGATCCAACTGAGGTTGAGAATAAGATTAACCAGCTTGTGCGGTCTGCTGTTTCTGAAACAGAATATACTTTTCAACTTCAAAAATTATCAGATATCTACTTTCACTCAAATGGACTGATAAACAATTTTCTGCCCATGGGTAGTTTGCAAAATGTATATTTGTTTGGCCTTCTTGGTCTGATCATCCTTCTCATTGCCACCTCCAATTTCATAATCATAACGGCCGCAGTACACGGTCAACGAAAGCGTGAATATTCGATCAGGAGGATTAACGGAGCTACAAAATTCAATTTGATTACACTTATCTGCTCTGAAATATTTATCCTCATTTTAACGGCTATGTTGCTCTCATGGATCTTGTCAAACCTTTTAGTGCCATATATGGAGGAGATTTTTCAAAAAAGCATCTCAATTTCGGGTCATGATTTCATAACACCTTTCATACTCAGTATTGGTGTTTTATTGCTAATCGGATTGATTGCCGTTACAATTGTCAGTTTTTATTTGGTTAGAAATGAAACCGGACAAAGCATTCAAATTGTACATGAAAATAAGCTCCCTTTTTTTAGAATGAATAAACTACTAGTCTTGGGGCAGATTGCTATTTTTAGCACGCTAATTGTCATCTCATCCATCATGCTCAACCAGTGGAATTTTCTTAAAAACAGAGACGTATTAGGTTTTAATCCTGAGAACATTTTGGTGATGCGGTTACCTAAAGAACTTAGGTATGATCCTGGAACTCTTATCCATGATATTGAAAGTAACCCGAAAATTTTAAATATCTCATTAGCAACATGTCTACCTCTCTATGGTCCTGTATATAATTATACCAAGGTCTTTATGAATGAGGACTATTCAAAGCCAATTAGTATGTTGATGTTGTATGCAGATGAGAGTTACTTTAAGACACTGGATATCAACATTACTGATGGCAGAACATTTAATTTATCCGGTGACTATGATAAAACAAATGCTATAATATTGAATGCAGCCGCAGTAAAATTCCTTGAACTGGATAACCCGGTTGGGAAAAAGTTTATGTGGAAAGAAATTATTGGGGTTGTAAGCGATTTTCAAATCGAAACAATGTACGACGAAATTGCTCCATTGATTATTTATCCCATGGATAAATCTGCCATTTGCCTTGCCCTTAAATACCAAGGAAATAAGGAGGATCTTTCCAAATTTATTGAATCAAAGCAACTCGAATTAGTACCACTTTCAAATTTCAGCCTCCTCGATTATACTTCAATTATCGATGATACATACAAGCATGAAAAAAGGATGAAGTCCATATTTCTGACATTTACCTTTATTGCAATTTCTTTGGGAATCTTTGGCATAGTTGGTTTACTTATTTTCACCCTGCAAAAAAAAAGCAAGGAAATCATGATCAGAACAATTCATGGTGCCGGTTTTATAACCATTACCACACTGATTTCAAAAGAATTTCTTCTTGGGCTACTGATTGCCAACACAATAACCTATCCGCTAATCTGGTATTATGCGACCGATTGGTTAAGCCACTTTGCCTATCATCTTCAGATTAATATTCTTTATTTTCTTTTGGGAACTGCAACTACCGTGATAATAATTTTGATTCTGGTTTCAATTTCCGTATTTAATTATCTCAATCAAAATCCGGCAAAATACCTCAATCGTGTTTAACCAATAGTGAATCAAGCATCCGTACTCTTGAGGCATGTACTTTGGGGACTTAAGTCCTTTCCCCCCACAACCAACAAAATACTATATTTGCATCCGGTATTCTATCAATCACTTAGTACAACCACCATGCGGATTATATCTTTAATTACCCTATTTATTTTGTTAAGCGCCTCTCTTTCAGCGCAAAGCTATCATGGAAAAGCCGGAAAGGCAATTAAAGGCGCTACGGTAAACGTTGGGGAAATGGCTAAAGACACCATCACAGACTACAGCCACTTTTCAGGGATAAAAACTCCCAACAAAAACTGGAAAGCACCTGATTTTAAAACCAATCCCGATCGCATCATCCATCAGGAAGCACCTTCACCACAGAGAGCCAATAAACCTGTTAGCCGCGAAATGTCGCCTGCACCCACCAGGGATTTCCTCTCACTGGAAGACAACCAGCGATCGATACCTCCCGACGTAATGGGCGCTGCCGGTCCCAACCACCTGATGACCACCCTGAATACGGAAGTCCGCATTCAGGACAAAGAGGGCAATGTGTTGATGACCACCGCTTTGGGAAATTTCTGGAGACCACTTCCCGGCACAACCGGTACTTTTGACCCTAAAATACTGTACGATCCCTACAACGACCGTTGGATTATGACCACTCCCAGTGGCTCCAACGTAAATGAATCGAAGTTGTACATTGGTGTAAGCACCTCGTCGGATCCCATGGGCGACTGGAACTTTTACTGGGTTGATACCGATGCCTCCAATATCGCCTGGTTTGATTATCCCAGCATTGGTTTCAACAAAAAATGGATCACCGTAAGCGGAAATATGTTTGGTGGCGATTATTACCGCACAGTGTTTGTTTTTGATAAGATGGCGGCCTACAATGGCGATGAGGACATCAATTTTACCCGATTTGCCACCTACGAAGGATTTACCCTGGTGCCATCGGTTACTTACGATAATGAAACTGAAGATCAGTACCTTATTGCCACCGGTGATGGCGATCAAAACGGATACGGATACATCAAGAAATTTAAACTGAGTGGCGAGCTCAACAATCCGGTTTTTGAATACCAGGGCGACATTGGAATACCAGAACCCTGGTCAGGATGGGGTGGCGATTATGGCAATTTTCTGCCACAGCTTGGCTCCTCGCAGTTGATAAATTCTGTGGACGCACGCATGGAAACCGTTATTTACCGGAACAACAAACTTTGGGCGGTGCACCATGTATTTCTTCCGGCAGGCGACCCACAACGTTGCGCCGTGCAATGGTGGGAACTTGATACCGACGGAGTGATTCTTGAACATGGCCGAATTGAGGATCAGTCGAACACATTTTCATTTGCCTTTCCTTCCATCGCGGTAAACGCCAACGAAGATGTGATGATCGGGCACAATGTATTTTCAAGTACCCAATATGCCGGTGCAGGATATTCATTTAAAGCCTATTACGACGAACCCAACTCCATGCGTACCTATTATCAATACAAGGACGGCGAAGCACCCTATTACAAAACCTATGGCGGCGACCGCAACCGTTGGGGTGACTATTCAGCCACTTGCGTGGATCCCGAAAACGACATCGACTTCTGGGCTTTACAGGAATTCGCCATGATACCACAGAGTGGCGACACCTGGGGAACCTGGTGGGCCATGGTGAAGCCATCCTTTTCTCCGGTGGCCGATTTTACATCGGATGAAACCCTTATTCCTACCGGTGAAAGCATCAACTTTACCGACCTCACCATTGGCGTTCCTTCCGAATGGCAATGGGAATTTGAAGGTGGTGTTCCCGCTGTTTCCAGCGACCAAAACCCACAAAACATTGTCTATCCGAACGAAGGTACTTTTACCGTTACCCTTACAGCTTCCAATGTGTTGGGAACGGATGTGGTTACCAAACAACAGTTTATCACGGTAAGTTCATCCATCCTTCCTGAAATCAGTTTTTCTGCCGATCTTGAGAAAGTTTGTGTCAACCAACCGGTGAGTTTTACCGACTTAAGCCTGTACAGTCCCATCCAATGGGAATGGCAGTTCGATCCTTCTACTGTTACTTTTATCAATGGAACAGACCCCTACAACCAAAATCCGGAAGTGGAATTCAATGAGGCCAACGATTATGCTGTTACACTTACAGCAACCAACATGAATGGGTCTTCCACACTGACTGAATTTGATTTGATATCTGCCGGAGGTTATCAACCCTGGTTTGCCGAAGATTTTGAATACAATGGTTTTGATAGAAACAATTGGGAAATTGAGAACCCGGACCATAGCACAACCTGGGAACTATTTTCCATTGGTGGAAACAGCCCTGGTCATACAGCTGCAGGAGTAAACTTCCGCGACTACATGGCCATCGGGCAACGCGACCGGCTCATCTCCCCTCCTTTTAACCTGGAAGGAATGACCAATGCCTATCTTGAATTTCAACATGCTTACGCACAAAATACAGCCGTTCCTGCCACCGATTCGCTGATTGTATACCTGTCGGCTGATTGTGGCGATACCTGGACCCGCTTAAAAGCCATGGGTGAGGATGGTTCAGGTAATTTTGCCACCCACGAACCTACCATCGATCCTTTCTTCCCTCAGATGGCCTCCGATTGGTGTGGTGACGGCTGGGGAAGTGAGTGTAACGTGATCAATCTCGACGCCTGGCTGGGAATGCCGAACATTAAAATTGCTTTCGAAACTTACAGCTTTTATGGTAATGCCATACTCATCGACAACGTATCCATTTCGCAGACCGTTGGAGTTGATCAACAACCAGCTATTTCAGATGTTCATATTTTCCCGAATCCATCCAACGGAGTCATCCATGTGTTGGTTCCTGAGAAATCAGGCATCCATCAGGTTGAACTGCTCAACCGGATGGGCCAAAAGTTGATGAGCAAACCTGTAAATGGCCCGGGCGAAATTTTAATGAACGAAAGCAGCCAATGTGCACCGGGGATTTATCTTATCAAAACCTCGGGAATCGGGAAATTATCCACACACAAAGTCATCATTGTCAGATAAATCCGTTTGCTGTCGTCATGAATTTATTTTACACACCCCAACTTCAGAAACCGCAGTTTAAACTGGATGAAGAAGAGTCGAAGCACCTGATTAGGGTGTTACGAAAACAGATTGGTGACGTGATTACCACCACCGATGGTAAGGGTATGTTTTACGAGTGTGAGATCATTGATGGCAACGCAAAAGGGTGTAAGGTTGAGGTTAAGACCGAAAGAAATGGGGATGATACCAGGAACTTCCAAATCCATTTGGCCGTAGCCCCCACCAAAAACATCAACCGTTTTGAGTGGTTTCTGGAGAAAGTCACCGAAATGGGTGTAGACAGCCTCACCCCCATCATCACATTTCACTCGGAAAGGCGCGATGTAAAGCCCGACAGACTTGAAAAAGTACTGGTGGCAGCCATGAAACAATCGTTAAAAAGCCGGCTGCCTGAGTTGCATGAGCCTAAAAAGTTTAATTCCTTTATTACACAAAGCTTTGAAGGAGATAAATTCATTGCCTTTATTGATAAAGTCGTGACGCAGGAACTTGCACAATTGTGCAAACCAAACAAAAACACCCTGGTGCTGATTGGCCCGGAAGGCGATTTCTCACGCGAAGAAGTAGAAGCAGCAAAACAACAGGGTTTTATTCCGGTTAAACTGGGACCTGCCAGGCTAAGGACCGAAACTGCCGGCGTGGCAGCTTGTCATACCATTCACGTAATCAATCTCTTGAATACATAAACTTGCTAATGAAATTTCTTAAATATATCATCATAACCCTTATTGCCCTGACTGTTTATTCCACCCGTGCGCAGGAAGTCTCCATTGCATTGGTGAAGTACAATGGAGGTGGCGACTGGTATGCCAACCCCACCTCGTTGCCCAATCTGGTCAAATTTTGTAACGACCGGCTTAATACCAATATCAACACGGATATTCCAACTGTTCCGATTGGAAGCAGCGAGTTATTTAATTATCCGTTTGTACATATTACCGGACACGGAAACATTATATTATCACCCGAGGAGGTGGAAAACCTGAGGAAGTACCTGATGTCGGGAGGCTTTTTACATATTTCCGATAATTATGGTCTTGATCCGTATATCCGCAGGGAGATGAAAAGGGTGTTTCCCGATCAGGAGTTTGTTGAACTTCCTTTAAATCATCCCATTTATCATCAGAAATTTAATTTCCCCGATGGATTGCCTAAAATCCATGAACACGACAACAAAGACTCGCAGGGTTTTGGGTTGTTTGTTGGTGGCAGGTTAGTTTGCTTTTATGATTTCGAATGCGATTTGGGTGATGGATGGGAAGATGTGCAAGTCCACCACGACTCACCGGAAAAAAGAAATGAAGCACTGGAAATGGGGGCAAATATGATTCAGTTTGTGTTTACACAGTAATTGGTCAATTAACATTTTAATCTGGATTTCATATCATTAACTCTCCATTCAATAATCACTGTTTAATGCTTCATTTATTCAATTCGCAACACCCTGCTTATATCCAGTAATTCTAAAATAGTGTTAAAATTTCACAAGGAATGTAAATGATGCTATTTTTGCAGAAAAAAGAATCACAATGCGAACATTTAAATCAATTATTACCCTAAGCATATTGTTAGTGGGCATGACCGCTTTTTCACAACAATCCAATGCAACACAAGCACTTCCCGAAGGTGCCCATTTGGTAAACCTACGTGACGCAGACAATGCCGGCATGGGTTTTAATGATATTCTGGCCAAATATAAAGGCAAAGTAATTTATGTAGACTTTTGGGCCAGCTGGTGTGGACCCTGCCGGGGAGAAATGCCACACTCCGCGACAATGAAAAAACAACTGAAAGGAAAAGACGTGGTGTTCATCTACATTTCTTCTGATCAGGATGCAGCCAAATGGGAAGGTATGATCAAACAGCTACAGATAACCGGAGATCATTACCTTGCCAGCCAAAAAGTGCATCAGGAATACAACCAACTGCTGAATGTAAGAACGATTCCCCGCTATATACTTGTTGATCGCAAGGGCAATATTGTAAATACAAATGCTTCCAGACCCAGCAATGCTGCCACAACGGTAGAAATCGAGAAACTTTTATAAGTTTAAATCCAAACCAAACAAAAAGGGGTCTGCACAGTATGCGCAAGCCCCTTTTTTTATTACATCATCTGCTGGGGTTACTTTTTGTCCAGCTTATCCAGATTCTCCATTCCCTTCATATTCATCGATTTACCTATTTCTGAAATGGTGTTCATGTCGATGTTACCGGTCATGCTCATGATCAGTCCCTCGTTATCATCGTCCACCAGCATCAGCAATTCTGAAATATGATCGTCCTTGGTTTTCTTCACCAGAAAACGGATATCGGAATTTTCCTCACGAATGGCCATGAGTTCTTCATAATCGCCCAGTTTGACTGTTTTTTTGACCTCTGACATGAAGTCGAATTTCTGTCCTTCTTTAGGTTCATAAACCAACATCTTGAGGCTTTTAAGCTGCTCCATCACATTTTGGGCATCTTTTACTCCCTCTGTGCTGTCATCGGTGTCCAGATTACCCAGCATCTGAAACATCCCGGGTGAAATGTTAATGCTGGTAAACCCTTCATGTCCGGCATATTTGTCATAAAGTTTATCAATGGCCGTCTGTGCCTGGAGTATCGCTGGCATCAGTGCTAATAAAAACAATGCGGTAATTAAAATGGTCTTTTTCATGGTTTTAATATTTAATGGTTACTAATTTTTGTTATTCTTATGTCCGAGTTTAATATATACCCGTGTAAATGAATTCAGGTATTGTGAGGCTTTATTGACTTCGTTGAGTTGGTTCGATTTTTCAATTGCTTTTTCTACTTTTTTTAACCCTTTCACCAACTTTTCAGTGGATTGCTGAGCAGGTTTGAGGCCTTTATTCAACCCACCGGAAACCTTGTCCAGAATCCGCGTAGTTTCGTTAAAAGCAAGTTTGGGATCGTTGATAGTGCCATAGACCTCGGTGGGTTTCAATAGTTCACTGCCAATCCACACGGCTAGAAACACCAATACAGTAGCGGCAATGCCCGTAAGACGAGAAGTCTGTAACCACCTGTTTTTCATCGGCTGATCGACCTGAAGAGCCGCAATAATCTGCTGATCAAATCCGGGATCGGTCTTTATATCCGTATTCAGTTGCAGCATTATCTCAAGCTGTGCCAGAACATCAGCATAAGCGCCTCCTTCGGGAGAAGTCCGCAGCCAATCTAAAAGCTGCATTTCTTCTTTAAGGGAGGTCAGTCCCTCGTAGTATTTTTCAATTAGTTGATTTAATTCCTGTGGTTGCATAGCTGTTAATTTCTAGTATTCTTTCTCTTAAGCTTTTGCGTGCCCGCGAAAGGTTTACCCTGATGTAATTCAGGTCGAACCCTGTAATTTCAGCGATTTCATCAAAATCCAGTTGCTCCATATCGCGTAGATGTAGCAATGTTTTTTGTTGTTCGGGAAGCCCATTCATTTCTTTTTTCACCCATTTCAGCATATCGGCATGTTCTATCTGCGTGTGGGGTGTTTCCTCGCTTCCCTTTCCAAATTCTTCATGAAGTGTAATGAACTTATTGCTTTTACTTTTTAAACGGTCCAGGCACAAATTCCGCGTGGTGGTCATCATCAAAGCCTCCAGACACCGAACTTCCTTCAGCTTTCCCCGGATATTCCACATCTTCAGATAAACATCCTGTACGGTGTCCTGTGCATCGTCTCTGTTTCCGAGCAAACGGTATGAGAACCTGAACAGTTTATCCTTAAAAGGAAGCATTTGATTGGTAAATTCTTCTACTGTCATATCATTACACCAGACGATTGAAAGGAGATAAAATTACAGATTAATGAGTAATATTATTAAAATAATAAAATGAAGAATGAGATAAGGTTTCAATTCCTTCTTTCGTATCTCAATTCTTTTTTTTTATCTCCCCGGCATCAGTTCAAATCGCATAAAAAAACCCATTGATGCCAAATCCCATCTGTTCTTTAGGATCAGATATTTTCTAAGCCAACATAATAACACCCGCAAAACAGAGTTTGTATTAACAGGAGTTTGTTTACAAATACCAATCTCCGGAAAAAGGAGAAAGTTGAATTGAACTAATTTTACATTTTTATTCAGAAATTAATCCTATGATAACAGGAATCATTTTGCAAATTCAGGAACCTGCTGCTATTATTGGTGGTGAAGGTGAAATTACCTTACCCATTCTTGATCTGGTGATGAAAGGCGGGTCGATCATGGTCATTTTGGGCGTGCTTTCGGTGATCGCGTTTTATATTTTTTTCGAGCGGCTCCTGGTTATAGGCAAGGCCAGAAAGCAGGACAAAGGGTTCATGAACAATATTCGAAATTTTATCCTCAATGGGAAACTTGAATCGGCTCAGGCTTTATGCCTGGCTAACAATTCCCCTATCGGGCGGATGATCAGCAAAGGGCTTTCGCGTATTGGCCGTCCTTTGAACGACATCAGCACCGCCATCGAAAATTCCGGAAAATTGGAAATTTCTAATTTGGAAAAGAACGTGGCGGGTCTGGCAACCATTGCCGGAGCTGCACCGATGCTGGGATTTCTTGGAACAGTCATTGGAATGATCCGTGCTTTCTATGACATGTCGATGGCAGGAAACAACATCAACATCGAGCTGCTGTCGCAAGGCATTTACCAGGCCATGATAACCACCGTGGGTGGTTTAATCGTTGGTATTGCAGCCTATATTTTCTACAACATTCTGGTATCCAGGGTTCAGTCGGTGGTATACACACTCGAAATTACCGCCACCGAATTTATGGATGTACTCAACGAACCTGCCAAATAACAGAAGATTATGGCTATTCAAATGCGAAATAAACGCGACACCAATTTCAGCATGGCATCCATGTCGGACATTGTTTTCCTGTTGCTTATTTTTTTCATGCTTACCTCAACCCTTGTCGCGCCAAATGCCATCAAATTGCTTTTGCCCAGCAGCCAAAGCAAGACCATGTCGAAGCAAACGGTGACGGTTTATGTGAACAAAGATCGCGACATTTACGTGGAAGAAAGAAAAGTGGATCCAACCAACCTCGAAAATGTATTGTTTGGCCTGATCAGAAACGAACAGGCTGCTTCGGTGGTTCTGAGGTCAGATAAGACGGTACCGGTTCAGGATATCGTGGTGGTGATTGATGCCATAAACGAAATCAACAAAAAAAACAACACCCAACATAAAGTGATTCTGGCTACCTCGCCCAAACGATAATGGATGATTAAGCACCATGAAACTAAATAAAGACAAAAGAAGAGCCGTCGCAGGTACCATCATGATACACCTGATTTTATTGGTGGCCTTGTTCTTTATTGCCTTACGCACACCGCTTCCTTTGCCCGGAGAAGAAGGAGTGGAAGTAAACCTGGGATACGATGACCGTGGATCGGGGGTGATACAGGAAGACAATCCACCGCCTCTGTCAACCCCTGCCCCTCAACCCAAAGAAATTACAACGCCCCCCGAACCTGAGCCTGAGTTGATAGAAGAAGAAATAATCAGTCAGGACATTGAAGAAGCACCCGTTATTGAAGAAAAAAAAATAGTAGAAAAGCCCAAAAAGCCGGAAAAGAAACCAGAGGTTAAGCCTGAACCAGAGAAAATACTTGAGAAGAAACCAGAAGAAAAACCGATAGACACCATCGTTCTTCAACAGGAGACGCCTGTAGAAGATGTGGTGGTTGAGGAACCAAAACCTGTGGTCAACAGCCGGGCTTTGTACAAAGGGACTTCAAATGCCAAAACCGGCAGCAGCCAGGGCATAACCGATGGTCCCGGTGATCAGGGAAAACCCCATGGTGACAAGGACAGTGAGAAATATGATGGCCGGGGTGGAAAAGGCAACGGACCTTCGTTTTTCCTTGGCGGAAGAGGAAGTGTACATCTGGAAACACCATCACCAAAAGTGACAGAACAGGGCTCGGTGGTGGTTTCAATCTGGGTGGACAGGGATGGGAATGTGAAAAAAGCACAGGTAAATCCCAAAGGGACTACCGTACTGGATGCTACCCTGCGTCAGGTAGCCATTGATGCAGCGTTAAATTCCACCTTTACCAAAGACCAACAAGCTGCTGATTTACAACGGGGTACCATCACCTACAATTTTATTATCATGAAATAGCCGGAGCACCCCTCCGGGAATGCCCATGAACTATAAAGAAACCTTACAATGGCTTTTTGAGCAATTACCCATGTACCAACGCGTGGGCCAAGCCGCCTACAAAGCCAACCTCGATAATACGGATGTACTTTTGCAGGCGTTGGATCATCCTGAGAAACAGCTTAAAGCCATCCACATTGCCGGAACCAATGGAAAAGGCAGCGTTTCGCACATGATCGCCAGCATCTTACAGGAGGCCGGATATAAAACAGGACTCTATACCAGTCCTCATCTGAAAGATTTCAGAGAACGTATCAGAGTCAATGGACAGGTGATCACCGAAGACGCTGTAGTCACTTTCGTGGAAAAACACCAAGCCATTTTCAATATCATCCAATCGTCCTTTTTTGAGATGACAGTGGGGTTGGCATTCGATTATTTTGCACATGAAAAAGTAGACTTCGTAGTACTCGAAACCGGGATGGGTGGCAGGCTCGATTCCACCAACCGATGCGAACCCCTGATTTCCGTGATCACCAATATCGGATTCGATCACACCGCATTTCTGGGCGATACACTGGAGAAAATTGCCGGTGAGAAAGCCGGGATTATTAAAGCCGGAATTCCTGTAGTCATTGGCAAACGTCAGCCCGAAACCAAACAGGTCTTTATCAATAAAGCAGAGGAAGGTGGTTCGGAAATCTATTTTGCAGAGGACCAGGTAGATGTGCGCAGACTGCAAACCCGCGATTCATCTGTGCAACCCTGCGACATCTGGTATAAAAACCTTCCCTACCTGGACGCACTGAATTTGCCCTTGTTGGGTCATTATCAGATGGAAAATCTCTGCACGGTAGTGCAGACCATCGAAATCCTCAGGGCCCATGGTTGTATTCAATTAGAAAACAAACAAGTGGGTGAAGGAATTGAAAATGTGATAGGAAACACTGGATTAATGGGACGGTGGCAGATTCTGCAAAAACACCCGTTTACCATTGCCGATACTGCCCACAATGTGGATGGCATCAAAGCTGTTGTCAATCAGTTGGTCCAGCTAAGGTACGATAAGCTTCACATGGTTTTCGGGATGGTGAACGACAAAGATGCTTTTTCTATTCTCAATCTTTTACCAAAAAATGCAACCTACTATTTTTGCAAACCCGATATTCCGCGTGGGCGCGATGTGGAACAGCTAAGTGAGGAAGCTTTTAAGGCCGGACTCAACGGTAAAACCTATCATTCTGTGCGTCAGGCTTACAATGCAGCGGTTAACAATGCCGGAGGAAATGATGTAATTTACGTTGGAGGAAGTACTTTTGTGGTAGCGGAGATAGTTTAAGAGGTGGGAGACGGAATATTTCCTTTTATCAGCATCTGCGACGCTCAAAAATGGGAAAGCCCAATCTTCCAATTAATTCATTTTTCGAAAGATTATTGGTTAAATATTCAATATCGTTAAGCAGATTTAAACTATAGCGAGTGCTTTTATTCCGTTGATTAAAATATTCAAGAATTTGTTTCAATTCTCTACTTGCACCAGTTGACCAAATTATTCTTTTGTTAGCCATTTTTTCATCTCATCCATTAATTGGTCATTCTCAATATAATCTCCATTTTTAATATCTTCTCTGCCTTTTATTATTGAAGCATTCTGTTCAGTAGATAATTGATAAAGAGATTGTTCCGATGAATCAAATATTGTCTGAAGTGCGATAAGAAAATTCAGGTCTTTAGAATCTTTTATTCTCAAAATCAAGCTGTTTTTTATTTGAGATGTCATATTCATAATCATCTGTTTTTTAAATTACTATTCAAAAATAAACAATTTACTTGAATCTGTCAAGGGTCGTATTTTTTATGGTTGCCAACGGTTTGGCAATAAGAAATGTAGGGCATTTCGAAGCACATATCTATCAAGTATTAAATGTTATGTCGTTTAAATTTAGCACTTTATGCCCTATGTTTTTTATTGCGTGTTGAGTGTAGTAATTCTTACTAAAAGTCATTCAGATTTTTCTTCTCATTTGCTTTTTCTTTAAATCCTTTTAGTTCTATACTTTCATACTCTATCATTAATTGTGTCTTATAATTCTCGCCTGATAACATTATTGTAATTTCTGATTTTTCCGTTTCCCAAGTTGAATAATATAAAAGGTGTCCTAAACTCACAGCAAAACCCCATTGTGAATAATCGTCTTGATAAAGGTCATTTTTCCATATTTTATTGTCCTTTTGGGGTTTCCCGTATTTTTTTTCCAACAAGTCTTTTAGCGTGTTATAATCATTTATATAGTCATTCTTATTTGAGTGTTCTTCTGTTGCAAGATAACGACCTGTTGTTAGTTTCTCTTCAGTAAACAAATAGCCTACAATTGTTTTGATATTTGAAATGGTTGTTTCATAAGCCAATAAAGAACTACTTTCGTCAATTACTGCTAATTTTTCATTAGATTTTACATCAGAAATTGTAGCCGCCCAATTACTTGTTCTAAATCCAGTATCTGAAAAATTCGATAATGCTTCTTTATCTCTCATTTCATCTTCAACAGAACCTAATTCTTTACTTGTATATTCAATAACTGTTTTCAATTCATAATTTTCACCATTTAATAAGAAAAATATGCTTGTTCTGTCATTTTCCCATGAAGAATAATACATTAAATGCCCAAGACTTACCGCAAATCCCCATTGAGAATAATCCTCCTTGTATAAATCATTTTTCCATACTTTCTCATCGTCCTTTGGTGTTCCGTATTTCTTCTCCAACATTCCTTTTATTGAATTGTAATCTGTCATATAATCGTTCTTATTTGAATGTTCTTCAATTATTGAATATTTGGCTCTAGTCAATTTGTCGCCAGCAAAAATATAGATAACGAGACTCTTATAACCTGCCAATTCCGATTTATAAGAAAGCAATTCATCTGTTTCTTTTAGTATCTCACTTGTCTCTGTTTGTTTAACTTGGGCTTTTGTCATTCCCCAGTTTGCTTTTCGAAAATCTTGACCATAAATTAATCCACTTGTTGTTATGATTAGGATTGTGAAAATCAAAATATTTTTCTTCATCGTATTACATTTTAAATTATTACTTAGTCTAATTTTTATCCGTTTGCATTAAGGGCAACATATGCTTTGTGGTGGACTTTAAAAGACAAATCTTTCTGTCCACGATGATTTTTATTTGGAACTAAAATGTTCATATTCAGACCGAAACCCGCCATAAAGTATTTGCAGTGTTGTAGGCCGTAATTATTTGTATTTTTTTTCTAATATTTTTCGTTTTATAATGTCATAGGATTCAACTTCATAAGCAATAGCCGGATAAAAGTCTATCACAGATATATTTCTAACAAAACGGTTAGATAAATTTTTTATCAGATTATATTTTGTAATTAGTTTTAAGTCAATGTCAGTTTGATTAAATTCCCAATTTTCACCTAATTGCGAAAGACTATTGATAAATATTAGTGCTTGTTCATAGGTTGAAAATTGCGCTCTATATGTTTTAATATATTCATATTTTTCCCTATATGTTAAGTCTTCTCGTGTATTAATGTAATTAACTGTTTGAAACAAATGTCTAAAATAGTGTCCTAATCTATTCTGATGTCCGCCAAAATATTTTTTGAATTTTTTTTCTTTATTTACGTAATTATTGAAATTGAATTCATTACGGTATTCAGAATAGTAAACAGGCATGCTTTCATAATAACCAACTATGCTATCGACAAATTCTTCATTATATTTCTTTTTAAGGAAACTTCTGAGCATTTCTTTTCCTTGAACTGTAGCACCGTAATATAGCACAAGGTATGAGATGTTAATTTTATTCAAAAGTCTGAGGTCAATGTTTAGCCCAGCAAGTTCAAGTTTTAATTTCTCAGTATTATATTCATACTTATCCTTATATATGTTTTCCGTTTCCCACCCTGCTAATCTACTTTCAAGTGACCTAAAAGCCACATTAAATTCATTAAGTAACGACATAAATACCCGGACTCCTCTGACAATTTTTATATCTTCTTTTGACTCTGATTCAGGGTCTTCATGTTCCATAGTTTGTACATTATCTCTATGTATTTTTACTTTTTCAAAAAAATTGGTTTCAATAATGCCCCTATTGAAAGATTTTTGTTGGTACTTAAAGGAAAAGTAGATTAAAACGAAACTAAAGAAAGCAAGAATGCCACTAACAGAAGATGCCCAGTCAGATGCTATTTTAAAATTCACGAACCAGTAAAAACCAGTTTGTACTAAAACTTGAACAATAAAAAAGATAAAGAATACACCAGCAATTATTAGTATTACATTTTCAATTTTTCTCATAGATAATTTGTTAACTACTGTTCTTTATTATGGCCCACAACTACGTGCTAACTACAATACGATTGCACTTATTTCCGCTTTGGCGCAACTTCGGCAATTTACTATCTATCCATATAGCATAGATTTCATTAAAGTGTAAATGTAAAAATATTTTTGCATATTTCAACATAGTTTCCGGATTTGATTGACTGGTTATCTGGTTGCCATTTTTAATTAATTTTGTTACTTAATTTTTAATTAAAAGTGGTCAACATATTTCAGACATTGACAATATGAATTCGCCCTCAACCTTATGAACCAAATGATCGCCTTTAAAGATAAAATCAAATGATCCTGCAAAATCTAATTATGCTCACTTTGATCTTCAGTCTCCCGACTTCAGACTTCGGACTTCTGACTTCAGGCTTCGAACTCCCCACTTCCCTCTCCAATCTCCCCACTTCTGACTTCCCCCGAAGGCTTTCGGGGTCCCTGCCTACCGGCCAGGCAGGTTTTCCTCTCGTCAACTCCATCCAACTCATTCTCCTTGCGGCACTTCTCCTCTTTGCTCTGTATTACGTCTACGAAACTTTCTTTGGAAAAAATTACCAGCCCCGTCTTTGGAAGCAACAGATGAAAGCAGGACATATTTCAAAATCACTTCAGAAATCAGAAAGCCGTTACAAAGACAGCATCCGTTTTTTTACCTGGTGGTTCGCGGTGGAACAAATTAAAAAACAAAACGTCCCGGGTAGTTTTGCCGAATTGGGCGTTTACAAAGGTGATTCCGCCGAAATTCTCCACCTGATGGATGAATCCAGACCCTTTCACCTCTTCGATACCTTTAGTGGATTTCAGGCAAAAGACCTGGAAGGAGAAACCGGTAAAGCAGCCGGATATACAACACACCACTTTGCCGACACTTCTCCCGAAAGAGTGAAACAACGCCTGGATGCAAAAGAATTTATTTTCCATCCGGGAGATTTTTCTCAAACCCAAATAGAAGCCGAAAACGAACAATTTGCCCTGGTAAACATGGATGCAGATTTATACCACCCCACCAAATCAGGATTGGAATTTTTCTATCCACGACTTGCCCCCGGTGGCATGATCTTCATCCACGACTACAACCCCGACTGGCCCGGTATTGTAAAAGCGGTGGATGAATTTACCCGGAAAATGGGGTTCTCACTGATCCATATCCCTGATACGGATGATACGGTGGTCATTCTAAGAAGGTAAGGCAACAGAAGGTTAGCATCTTATTTCCGGAAACCTGATGTGACATTCAAACAAGGACATCCAGCTTTAGGATGTGGCGGAGTGAAGGAGGAACTTTACACCATCATGCTGTTATTCCGTCTCCCCATTGGAAATTAAATATTGCAAATCAAAACGATACAAGAGATATAGAGTTTTTATTTTAAGAATCCCTTAAAACATCGCGTCCTGGCTTTCAACGTGTTTTGCAACCTGTTTTAAGGCAATCTTAAACCACACAGTATACTCTTCAGGATGTTTCGAAACATCGGCGATCACCTCTTCTAAAGGCATGTATTTCCATTCGCCTACCTCTTCAGGATTGGGATTTGGCAAATCATCACTAGTGCCAAAAAACACATGATCAAACTCATGTTCGGTCAGCCCGTCTCCAACATCGGCTTTATATAAAAACGAAAAAATCTTTTTCAGTTCGCAATCAAAACCCATTTCCTCCAATAAACGCCGGTGGGCAGCCTGAATCACCGCTTCGTTCAAACGCGGATGGCTACATACGGTATTGGTCCAAAGCCCTGGCGAATGGTACTTGTCCTCGGCACGTTTTTGAAGCATGAGTTCGCCCGACTTGTTAAACACGAAAACCGAAAAGGCACGATGGAGTACGCCTCTTTCATGGGCTTCCATTTTTTCAAGTGTTCCCAAAGGACGATCCTCTTGGTTCACCAGTACAACGTATTCTACTTGCATAAGTTTTTGGTTTTACCGATTGAATGACCACAAAGATACAAAAATGCCCCTTTCAGACATGAAATGAATCCCAAAGTAATCAGGTTTTCTTTAAGACAATGAAAACATCCTTTCCTCATGGGTCCAAGCCTAGGGCAGACAAACCTAACGGAAATGCAATATTAAATTAACTAAACAATTAGAAAAAAATCAAACATCGTTAATAATGAGATATTTAGTATTATTGCGAAAGAAAGAACCAAAATAATCAGTCCGTGATTAGAAAAAGATTTCTCATTTTATCGCCTTTGTTTTTTTATTTCAGTCTGATAGGCCAGGTTGTTCAGGATAAACCTATTGTCATGAAGGGTGAACCTTATCAATATAAAAGTCAAACTTCTTCATCTACTTCCCGGTCTACCAACAGTCAGGCAAATTACGATATAAAGTATCATCGCCTTGAGCTTGAAGTAAACCCGGCGGTAGTATTCATTGAGGGAAACGTAACGACCTACTTTATTCCAACATCGGACCTGAATTTCATGTATTTTGATTTTAGAAATAATATGGTAGTCGACTCGGTTAATTACCATGGGAACGGTGTTAGTCACTATTTTTCGACTTCCATCGAGCTAAAGATCGTTTTTCCTGGCACAATTGCTTCAGGAACTCTGGATTCGGTCACGATATATTATCATGGTGTCCCAAGTTCGGGTGGCTTTGGGGCTTTTATGACAGCCATTACTACCTGTTCAACCCAGGATTCTGTTATGTGGACTCTTTCAGAACCCTATGGAGCCAAAAATTGGTGGCCATGCAAAGAAGGACTGACAGATAAAATAGATTCTGTCGACATCTTGGTAACCGCTCCCATAAAATATAATATTGGAAGTAACGGGGTATTGATAGCACGTGATACCTTAGGAAGCAAAATCACTGATCATTGGAAACACCGTTATCCCATACCAGCCTATCTGATAGCCTTTGCTGCTGCTGAGTATTCCATTTATCATGATACCATTGATCTGATTAATGGAGGACAGCTCGACGTACTTAATTATGTTTTTCCTTGCGACTCGGCTTATGCACATTCACAAACCGTGCAATTGGATACAGTAATGAACTTCTTTATTGACAAATTCGGCCCATACCCCTATGAAACTGAAAAATACGGACATGCGCAGTGCAGGTTTGGTGGTGGCATGGAGCACACGACCATGACATTTATGGGAGGATGGTGGTATTATATACTGATCCATGAATTGGCCCATCAATGGTTTGGTGACAAAATTACTTGTGCGAGCTGGCACGATATCTGGCTGAATGAGGGGTTTGCTACTTATCTGGAGGGGCTGACTTGTGAACAGGGGATTCAGACCACCACATTTAGCAGTTGGTTAGCCGGCAAACGAAGCAACATACTGAGTAATAACTTTGGTTCTGTTTATTGTGATGATACCACCAGTGTCAATAGAATTTTCAGCTCCAGATTATCATATAACAAGGGAGCCTACCTTCTTCACCTGTTGCGTTGGGTATTGGGCGATGTTGACTTTTTTTCAGGCTTAAATGCATACATCAACGATCCTGATTTGGTTTACGATTACGCCCTCACTTCTGATTTTATATCACATATGGAAACCGCAGGCGACACCACTCTTACTGAGTTTTTTAACGATTGGTACTATGGTGAAGGGTGGCCGGATTATCAAATTACCTGGTCGGTGGATGTTTCGTGCAACAATAAGCTCAGGGTCGACATTCAACAAACGCACTCCTCGGGCGGAAATACATTTTTCGAGATGCCTGTTCCCATCAAATTTATCAACGGAACACAGGATACCATTTTGATATTTCAGCAAAACACCCCTGAAGATAATTTGTTTTTCGAAACAATTGGTTTTTCACCTACCGATGCGGTTTTCGATCCCGACCTGTGGCTTTGTGCCAAAAGCACAGTTACTCAAGAAAGCGTTCCCGTGAAGACAATTCATTGGATCGGTCAAATAGATCATAATTGGCAATTAAGCACGAACTGGGATTGCGGTGTTCCGACATTGAGCGATGAAGTGGTTATTCCGGCAGGAACCCCCGACTGCATTATTTTTTCCGGTGAGGTTGTCAATTGCAAACGACTATCTGTTGAATCCGGAGCAAAACTAATCACTCAGCCAAATGCAACACTCAACGTCGGGTATTAATACATTGACTTTTCGCTTTCGGGTGAAATAAACAGCTACTTCCGTATATCACCATTTCGTAAAATAGTTGACATTTTGAAATTTTACTATTTTTGATTTTACAAATCAACCTATTTTATACTAAATTAACTAACCAACTAACTCTTTGTACTATGAAAAAACTCTTTAAAATTTTAGGTATCCTGTTGTCTATCATCGTGGGATTTGGCTTAATTGGCTTCCTTTTTATTCAATTCAGAGGGATTCCATCTTATGAAACTCAAACAATCGATCACAGGGTAGTAAGCACCCCTGCCAGTATCGAACGGGGGAAAAAATTAGCCATGATGTTGTGTGCTAGCTGCCATAGAAATCCGGAAACAGGTAAGCTTACCGGCACGATGATGCTGGATGCACCGAAAGAATTCGGTACCATCTATTCTCAAAATATTACCCAGGACAGTACCTTTGGAATTGGAAACTGGACAGATGGCGAATTAATTTATCTGCTTAGGACCGGCATTAAGAAGAACGGAGAATATGCTCCACCTTACATGTCGAAACTTCCAACCATGGCGGATGCCGATGTGGATGCCATTATTTCTTTTTTGCGATCGGATGACCCCATGGTAGTTGCAGACGCAACGGTTGACCAACCCTGTGAGCCTTCATTCTTAAGTAAATTTTTAAGTACGGTGGCCTTTAAACCTTTACCCATGCCGGAACATAAAATTGAACTCCCCGATACCACAGATACCATTGCTTTAGGTAAATATCTGGCTCAAAATTTAGATTGTTACGCTTGTCATTCGGCAGATTTTAAGACGATGAACAATTTAAATCCCGAACTTTCGGAAGGTTATTTTGGAGGTGGGAACAAACCCTTAAACAGAGAAGGCAAGGTAATATTGACACCCAATTTAACACCTGATGTTGAAACCGGAATAGGATCATGGTCGACTGAACAGTTTATCAAAGCGGTAAAGTATGCTTCCAAGGAAGGTGAAGATGCTTTAAGGTATCCCATGATACCTTATATCTATCTAACAGATGATGAGGCCTATGCCATTTTGCAATATTTAAAGACGATTCCTCCGATCAAAAATAAAGTGGTACGTTCAACATTTTGAAATCATTCTATCTGATCAGATTCCAGCTATGCTTATGTCTGTTCCGGAACCGAGCATAGCTGGATCGGATGGGATATGCAAGATCAAGTTTCCCCCCAGGTTATCCATGATGAGCAGGATAAATTTATCAATACAATGATAAAATGAGCTATCATCAATGCGGGGAAACAATCACTTATAGGGTAAATAAAACGTTGAAAACCTGTAACCCTTTGAATGATTAGTGCCACATATTGCCAGGCAATTTAATCAAGTGATTAAGACCTTATATCTCTTTTGTTAAAATATTCAAAATCTCCAACCTAAGCCAACATGCCGCATTCTGTTTCCTTTATTTTTGTACACACCATTGGTAACTGATTGAATCGATATCGCAGATTAATGTAACAATTCTCACAATGACTTGTTGAACCAGTCCAAAATATCCAGCAATGCTTAACACCACCATACAATACCTGGGACATTCCAGTTTAAAAATCACCAGCCCCGAAAATAAATCCATCCTGGTTGACCCCTGGTTAACCAGCAATCCCATGCTACCGCCAAACCTCAAAGAGCAACAAGCCGACCTCATCCTGATTACCCACGGGCATTTCGACCACATGGATCTTCTGGCAATAAGGGAACTGTCCAAACAACAGCCTCAAATCATCGCCAACCCGGTGTGTAAATGGTATTTAATCGAGCATGGCATCGAAGCCGGTTTGTTTGTGGATATCAATATTGACGGAACCGTAACCACCTCAGGTGTTCAGGTGACGATGGTGCAGGCACACCACATTTCATATATTCCGGTTGCCGGGAAGGGAATTTCCTACCCTCACGAAGCCAGCGGGTTTGTAATTACCTTATCAGATGGTTTTACACTTTATGTGGCTGGCGATACCGGAGTATTTGCCGACATGCGCACCATAGGTGAAGTTTACCACCCGCAACTGGCCATCCTGCCCATTGGCGACATATACACCATGGGTCCGCGCGAAGCCGCCTACGCCATCAAATTGTTGCAGGTAACGCATGTAATCCCCTACCATTATGGCACTTTTCCTTCTCTAACCGGAACCCCGGAAGAACTTAAAAACCAGTGTACTGACATTGAAGGATTACAAATTCATGTGCTTAGTCCGGGAGAAATGGTTTCTATGTCGTTACTTAAACTTTAGGATTCGCTATCAAGGATTGATTGTATCTCCACGATATGGCTACTCCTTTCACTCGTCCCAGACTGCTCATGTGCAAATCAGGAAACCACCTATTTTCACCACCAAAACCAAGTTTTTTTTCAGATGGCTAAAAACTCCCTACCCCTTACTCATATTTCAGAAAAGCCTTGCTCACCCAGCCCGATATTTTGGTTTCTACCTTCACCCAGCCTTCCTTTTCTTCAAGCACTTTTACCGGGGTTCCAACAGCCAACGGAGGAGCAATGGTGGGGAAATCAACTCCGGCACCGGCGCGGATATTCAACAGATCTCCGGTAACCACAGCCTCTTTGCCGGTTTCATCTGGCTCGTCGGTGCGGTTTTGCGACAGCAGGTTTTGTCTGAATTTATCCAATGGGAATGCCGGTCCCGGGTCGCGCTTGCGGGTTGGTGCAATTTCTTCATGTCCCAAAATGGTTTTGATACCATATTTTTCAATCAGCAGCTGACAAACCTGTTCGCACATATCAATTTGTTCCTGCGTATAAGTCTGCCAGTACGAACGCATGGTTTCGTTGCGGTGACGGGCATAGAGCACATCCGTGGGCTGATACCGCCCGCCAAACCAGGCCTGATACTCCGTCCCCACCCGCTTGAGCTCGCCGGCATTGTCGAGTTCGATGCCGATGGAATACTTGTTTAATCCGGTGCGCCCGCCATACTGACTTTCACCGGCATGCCAGGCAATGGTGTCGAAGGCCACCAGTTGATAAATTTCGCCCGCTCTTCCTATGACCAGGTGGGCCGAGGCTTTTACGTCGCTACTCAGGTAGTTGGCCGACGATTCGGCACTTCGTCCGGCGGTGAAGTGAATCACAATGGTGTCGGGAAGTCCGGATTCAAATTTTATCTTGTTCTTTGGACAATCCTTTTGTATCACCTGATTTCCTGCTAAATGATGTTGATGATCTATTTGCATATTCTTATTGGTTAAAATGGTTTATCATAGGTTAATTTACAGTCATCAAATTTAGTTCAAACAACGACGAAAATCAAATGGATACCGGAGAATTTTAACCGCATCTTTACCTGTATTGGTTTTATTCATGCCAAAAAGGATGACAGTATAATCAGCAAACCAATAATTGAGCAAAAAAACAAACTATTTAACCTGCAATTTAAACCCTTCCGTTTTTTATTTGTCTATTTTGTATAGTATTCTTTTTAACATATTAACGATAACTCAACTTATCCATTTTAAACCGCAGATTTCATGAAACTTTTTTTTACCTTTTTGCTTCTGACCGTCTTCTTTGTATCTCAGGGCACTTCACAAAACATTACTCAATCCATCACCGGGAGCGTGCAGGATAATATTACCGGAGAACTTCTGGCAGGAGCCAACATTCTGGTGATAGGCCTTGACCCACCTATTGGAACAACTACCGATGTGGATGGAAGATTTGAACTCCGGCATATTCCGGTGGGGCTTGTCAGCCTGAGAATTTCCTTTGTGGGTTATCAAACCGTTGAAATTCAAAACCGCGAACTCCGTTCTGGCAAGGAACTGAATTTGAATGTATTTATGGAAGAAAGGGTGATATTGGGTGAAGAAGTGGTGATTCGGGGCGGTGTGGATAAAAAAGGAACCATTAACACCATGACTTCTGTCAGTTCGCGAACCTTTACCATTGACGAAACCCGCCGCTATGCCGGCAGTCGTGGCGATGTGGCCCGGATGGCTTCAAATTTTGCAGGGGTTCAGGTGGCTTCCGACGACAGAAACGATATTGTCATCAGGGGAAATTCGCCGGCAGGTCTGCAATGGCGCATGGAAGGGTTGGACATTCCCAATCCCAACCATTACGGAGCTTTTGGATCAACCGGAGGCCCGGTAAGCATGCTCAACAACAACCAGCTCGATAATTCGGATTTTCTTACCGGTGCTTTTCCTGCGGAATATGGCAACTCACTATCCGGGGTTTTCGATTTGAAATTAAAAAATGGAAACAGCGACAAATACGAACTGATGACGATGGTAGGTTTTAATGGTTTTGAAGTGGGTGCCGAAGGCCCCATTCAACGAAAAAACAATTCCTCCTTTATAGCCAACTTCAGGTATTCAACCATGGAAGTATTTGATATGATGGGGGTTTCGTTTGGAACAGGCACAGCCGTTCCGAAATATGAGGATTTTTCATTCAAAATAAATCTCCCTACTAAAAAGGCAGGGGTGTTCTCGTTGTACTCCATTGGAGGTAAAAGCAACATCAAATTTCTTGACAGCAAAAGAGATACCAATGAGGTTGATTTTTATGGTGGTGAAGGATGGGATATGCATACCGGCTCAGAAATGGCCGTAATTGGTGTAAACCATGCCATCAGCATCAACAAAACAGCTTTGCTAAAAACAGCCGTTTCAGCATCCTATCAATATTTTTTCGTGAAACAGGATTCCATTGTACCCGAAAGCAAAGAAATTATCCCTTATTACTATTCCAATTTCAAAGAAACCAGGATTTTATTTTCCACATTCCTTAAAAAAAGGATGAACGCCAAAAACAATTTCCAAGTGGGAGTGAATATAAATTACTACATGAGCAACCTTCAGGACAGCCTGTTTAAAAAAGACATGAACCAGTTTATCACGCTTACTACCTATAAGGGCTTTTCATCGCTGATCAGGCCCTTTCTTTCGTGGCAATTGAAACTTTCTGAACAGCTTGTTTTCAACGCAGGCTTCGACTACATGTACTACACATTCAATGCTACATCGAGTCTGGAACCCCGATTCGGCGTAAACTACCACCTGGGGACACAGTCCAAAATCAGCCTCGGCTACGGGCTTCACAGCCAACTGCTGCCCACTACGGTTTATAACCGCGAAACCTATCTCGGCAACGGTCAATATGTCGCCATGAACCATGACCTGAGCCTTCAAAAAAGTCACCACCTGGTTTTGGCATACGATTGGAACATAACGGATTTTTCGCGGGTGAAAGCTGAAACCTATTTCCAGTATATTTTTGATGCGGCGGTAAATGCACACGACGAGGATGCATACTCAGTTCTCAATCAGGGTGCCGACTTTTACGTCTGGAATCCCGACACGCTGAAAAGTACCGGCACAGGAAAAAATTATGGAGTGGAACTTACCTATGAGCATTTCCTCCAACACGGATTTTACGCACTCAGCACGGCAAGCCTTTTTGAATCGAAATATAAAGGGAGCGATGGCATTGAAAGAAACACTGCTTTTAATTCAAACTTCGTTTTCAATTTACTGTTGGGAAAAGAATGGGAACTACATAAAAACAGTACCAATCCCAAATTAACATCGAAAAAAAGGGTGATTGGTGCCGACATCAAGCTCAACTTGGCAGGTGGACGACGCTATACACCCATTGATGAAAACCAATCCAAAATCGAACACCGCCCCGTTTATATTACAAATGAAACCTATGCAAGGCAATTTAATAACTATTTTCGCATCGACCTGAAGGTATATTTTAAACATGGCGGAAAAAAGTCCAACTACGAAGTGGGCATCGACCTGCAAAACCTCACCAATGCGCAAAACATTTATTCCCAAAACTTTAATACTTCTACCGGCGAAATTTACTACACCTATCAATTGGGGATAATGGTGATTCCTTATGTTAGGTTTGAGTTTTAACTGAAATCGATTAAAACTTATTTTTAACAAACACTTGACCTTTATTTATTTGATGCATTTGATTTTACTCTCGTTTTCAATTTGTTTAAAACCTTACTGAGTCCTCCTGCAAAATACAAGGGCAATGAAATCAGGGTGTAATCCAGTTTTTCTAATTCCCCGTTAACCATGATATTTGCCGATAGATTGGTTCCAACCGTAGGTAAGTCAAGATTAAAACGAATGCCCGTATGTTCACCCTTCTCAGCCAAATAAACCTGTAATGATCTTAATGTACCCGTTTTCCCGGCTTTGACTTCTATCGGATAAATTTTATTGTTGTGCTGGAAAAGAAAATCCAAAACACCATTGGATTTTAGACTTTTTTATCCAAAATACCATTGGAAAACAGACCAAATACATCCAAAACACCATTGGATTTTGGATAAAAGCCTGTGACTAGAGGCGTGATATCATGTACCGATAAAAATAAACACCACACACTTGACTTTTCATTTATTAAATACTATTTTTGACCGACCGTTCAATCATAAAATCATTACAAAATAAAATGTCCCCCAGAACCGAACAACAATATAGTGAGATCAGAGAACAACGCAAGATTACCATCATGCAGGCAGGGTTGGAACTTTTCGCACAATATAGCATCGAAACAACTTCGATCAGTATGATTGCGAAAAGAGCCGGCATATCCAAAGGACTCATTTACAATTATTTCGACAACAAAGAGGCGCTCATTGTGGCCATTGTTACTGAAGGATTTGAAGAATTCACCAGAATGATTCCTGAAACCCACGGACAATCCCTATCAAAAGAACAACTCATTCATTATTTAAATACAACCTTTGATGTGTTGACAACAGACTTTCAATACTGGAAGCTCTATTTTTCCATTGTAATGCAACCTGAGGTAATGAAACTCATCGAAGATCAACTCATGGCCATCATGATGCCTGTGGTGATGTTGATGGCTGATTATTACGAAAGTCAGGGAGTGGCCAACCCCATGGCGCATGCGCGCATGCTCGGTGCCATCCTCGATGGTATCAGCCTGAACTATATGCTGGATCCTGAGAATTTCCCGTTAACCGACATCAAAAATATACTCTTTCAAAAATTTTTATAAGATGAAGAACCCATTTATAAACAGGTGGTACCTGATATTGAGCCTCGCGGTAGTTTGTATATCCGGCATTGGAAACCAGCTTCTGGCTCAGGAGCTGACAGCCAAAGACATCGTGCAAAAATCGCACGATTTGTTTTTAGGCAAGTCCAGTTTCAGCGAAATGACCATGACCATTGTTCGCCCTTCGTGGACACGGTCCATCACCATGCAAAACTGGTCGATGGGGCAGGATTATTACATTACTTATATCACGGCTCCCGCCGAAGACAAAGGCCAGGTTTTTTTGAAATCCGACAAAGACATGTGGAATTTTCTGCCTTCTGTTAACCGGATGATCAAGATTCCGCCATCGATGATGATGCAGTCGTGGATGGGCTCTGATTTTACCAACAACGACCTGATGAAACAAAACACGCTGGTAACCGATTATCACCACACCATCGTTGAAAGCGACACCATCGAAGGATACGATTGTTATGTCATTCACCTGGAACCTTTGCCCGAAGCAGCCGTGGTTTGGGGCGGAATCAATATGTGGATTGCAAAGGAGAAGTTTTTCGGCCTGAAAGTAGAATACCTCGACGACAACAAACAGGTAGTGAAAGTAGAAACCGCCTCTGATCCAAAGAAAATGGGCGACCGTGAAATCCTGACTCACATGGAAATGATACCCAAGAACAAAAAAGGACACAGTACCATCATGGATATCATAAATCAGGAGTTTGATGTTCCCTTTATCGATCAAAATTTTTTCTCCATTCAAAACATTAAAAATGTCAGACCACGTTAGCG
Organism: Bacteroidetes bacterium GWF2_41_31; assembly: GCA_001769215.1. Taxonomy (GTDB): domain Bacteria; phylum Bacteroidota; class Bacteroidia; order Bacteroidales; family F082; genus UBA6244. The sequence continues at coordinate 33,845 of MEOL01000007.1, read as the reverse complement.
AATCCCAACCTCAGTTTCCAACCAAATACCTGATCTCATGAAAATACTATTCATCATGGCCTGGAGAAACCTGTGGCGAAATAAACGCAGGACTTATATCACAGCCACATCCGTGGTATTGGCTTTGGTTCTGGCCTTGTTTATGCGCTCAATGCAATTCGGGTCATACGAAACCATGATCAGGGCTGGTGTAAACGAAGTAGGCAATATGCAGGTACATGATACCGGATATTGGGACAACAAAACCATCGACCGTGCCTTTTTTACCAACACGGCACTTGAGCAGAAAATCAGCAGTTTGCCGGGAGTTTTACACATGCTGCCCCACCTTGAAACCTTTGTTCTGGCCTCCTATGGCGACAAGACAAAAGGAGTTCAACTGGTAGGTGTCAATCCTGAAGCAGAAGATCTCCAGGTAAAAATTTCAGGCAAGATCACCAGTGGTTCCTACCTGAAAAAAGGACAAGCGGGCCTTGTTATTGGTGATAAAATAGCTGAATACCTGAACATTAACATCGGCGACAGCCTGGTGGTCATGGGCCAGGGTTATGAAGGCACTACAGCCGTTGGCATCTATCCCGTCACGGGAATTGCTCATTTTATCTCTCCACAGATGAACAACCTGATGGTATACATGGACCTGGAAACCTTGCAAAAACTCATCTTTCCATTTCAACCCGGATTGCTCACTGGTATCTCGGTGTATTGTGAACCCGGGTTAGAGGACCAATTGCTGTCCACAATAAAAGCATCTGTGGGCGATCACTTTGAAGTCATTAGCTGGAAAGTAATGTTAAGCGACATGCTTCAAAGCATCAAACTCGACAACCTGAGCGGGATGGTCATGCTGATGATTCTGTACATCATCGTCGCCTTTGGGATATTCAGCACCGTATTAATGATGACCGTGGAACGGCGACGACAGTTTGCGGTGATGATTTCCATCGGGATGCGAAAGGGCAAACTGGTGATCACCAGTATCTTTGAATCCATTTTCATTGCACTTATCGGCGTGGTCACAGGGTTAATTCTCACCACTCCCGCATTGATGTACCTCTACTTAAATCCCATTCGAATGACCGGAGAAATGGCGGCCATGTATGAGAGTTTTAACCAGGAACCGTTAATGGCATTTTCCATCGCACCCTCCATCTTTTTCAGCCAGTCGTTAATCGTGCTTTCGCTGGCTTTGTTATCAGCACTTTATCCCATTTTTTATGTGTTGCGTTTCAATGTACTCAATGCCTTAAGGCAATAAAATATCAAAATATGATAGCATCAATAGCCTGGAGAAATCTCTGGCGGAATAAACTCCGAAGTCTGATCATCATTGCCGCTGTCGTGGTGGGGATTCTGGGAGGCGTTGGCTCCGATGGTTTTATGGAAGGGATGGTGGATCAACGTGTAAATACCGCCATCGCCAACGAATTGTCGAATATTCAACTTCACCAACCGGATTTTTTGTTAAACAACGAAATTAACTACACCATCCCCAATCCTGACCAGTATATTGAAGTTGCAAATCAATTGCCTGAAGTCAAGGGCGCCAGTAAACGATTGATATGCGGGGCCATGGCCAGCACAGCTACAGCGGCTACCAGTGTGCTCATCTTCGGAATTGTTCCGGAACTAGAGAAAAAGGTAACCGGCATTTATCAAAAGGTGTATTCAGGAAATTACCTGACCGATGACCAACGCATACCGGTTGTGGTGGGCAAAAAACTCGCCGACAAGCTGGACCTCAAACTCAACAGCAAGCTGATCGTAACCCTTGCCGACAGTTCAGGAACCATCACCTACGGAGCATTTATTGTAGTTGGGATGTATCAGACATCAAATAACCTGTACGATGAGGCCCATATTTTTGTCAGGATTAACGACTTGGGCAGGTTGACAGGCATCACCGGACAGGTGCACGAAGTTGCCATTTCTCTTTTCGACAATGAGCAAACCGGTCAGGTTTTCGATAAACTATCCTCATCTTTTAAACAGCATATCAACAACAAGTTAATTGACATGAGAACCTGGGAACAGTTAGAGCCCTTACTTAAATCGATGATTGAAATGACGGCCTTTTTTTCCTACTTGTTTCTGGTCATCATCCTGATTGCACTGGCCTTTGCCATTATCAATACCATGACCATGGCCATTTTAGAACGTAAACGTGAGATCGGCATGCTGATGGCCATTGGCATGACCAGAGGCAAAATTTTTACCATGATTATGCTGGAAACGCTATTTCTGGCCATTGTTGGAGGCATGGTGGGATTGCTGATGAGCTATGGACTGGTTGAATATTACGCTCACTATGGCCTTGACTTTGGATCGATGGGCAGCGGGATGAGTTATATTGGTTACGATTCGATCGTTTATTTTAAGGTAACGGATGGATTTTACCTCACCAGCTTTATTCTGGTCTCCATCACAGCGGTGCTATCAAGCATTTCGCCCTCTATAAAAGCATTAAAATTAAACCCGGTGGATGCCATTAGGGAATTAAATTAAGAAAAAAAGCCATGAGTATCATTCAAATCAATAACTTACACAAAACCTACACCGATACCAAGGTGCCGGTGAAAGCAGTTAACGGTATCAGCCTCAGTATCGAAGAAGGTGAATTTACCGCCATTGTGGGGCCTTCCGGTTCCGGGAAAACCACCTTTTTAAATTTGATGGGCGGCCTCGATACGCCCACCGAAGGCGATATTCTGATCGGTGATAAAAATATCAAAGACCTGAACTCCAGACAACTGATTGATTTCAGGCTTCATCACATCGGATTTGTTTTTCAATCCTATAACCTGATTCCGGTGCTGACCGCCATCGAAAATGTGGCTTTCATCATGGAACTTCAGGGTATTCCGAAAAAAGAACGCCATCAAATAGCCATGGAACTGCTTAAAAAAACAGGCCTGGAAGGCAAAGAAAACTACCGCCCCGGTGAATTGTCGGGAGGGCAACAGCAACGTGTATCGGTGGCACGTGCATTGGCTTCAAAACCCAAGTTTATCCTGGCCGATGAGCCTACCGCCAACCTGGATTCCGCTTCTACCGAAGACCTGTTGAACATGATGGCAGAACTTAATAAATCGGAAAATATGACGTTTATCTTTAGTACACACGATAAAAGGGTGATGGACAAAGCCCGCAGGATTGTGACGATAGATGATGGGAAAGTGGTGAGTGATGTGTAAAAGTTTAGGGTTTATGGTTGAGTCCACTCCGAAAAGACAAATACCCCTAAATCCCCTAAAGGGGACTTTAGATAGTTCATTGATTTTCAACGAATCCCCCTTTAGGGGTCACTTGCCTGACGGCAGGCAGGGGGGTAAATGAGTTGAAAATCAAAGAGCATATACTTTTCGGAGTGGACTCAAGGTTTAAGGTTTAGAGTTTAATGTTGTTTGTTTTAATTCAAAAGTCATGATTAAATTAATGTTTCATTACCAGACTTATTTATTCGTTTTGTTGATTATTACAGGCTCATGTTTTGGACAGACTTCAACAAAACACCATGTTCATTTTATCCGGGTGGCGGCTTCGCAATCCTACCTACGACCTCCCTTTGAAAAAATAGAAACAGAAATTTCCAATGGGCAGATTTGCTTTCGTACCATTTTGCCATCCAGGGAATCAATCCAAAGCTATGACCTTGAAAAGTACGACAAATTAAATACACCACCTGTTTATATTACACCTGAACCAGCCGATTATGATTCCATTACCAATTTCATATTGACCTCTGGTTTATTGAAGATTGACATGAATTACAAAAAACCTGTTCCGATAAATGGATTGATGATAGAGAAAGTAGGTGCGGGAGGTTACGGATATAACATCGAAACTTCGGACGGGAAAATTGGATTACCTATTTTTAATTCACCGAACTACAAAATCCCCGAAGTGCTATTAAACTTTGACGCATTATACCGTAGAATCATTGCCAGATATCAAATTAAAAACGAACGCTAGATCGTGCAAAAAAACATGCAAATCTCATTCAACCATATCTTATTGATCCTGTTGGCAGCCTGGTTTTCAATCAACCCAAAAGAATCGGTTGCCCAGAAAAAAGTTGAAGTCTCAGGTTTTCTTGAATACCTGAATACTACCATGGCTCCGGCCAATTCGGCTGTTTGGCAAAATATGTCAGGCGTTTATAATCGCATCAACCTGAATTATTATGCCACAAAAAATCTGAAATTTCAGGCCGGCATGCGCAACAACTTCCTTTATGGACCGCTTTTGGCCAACACCTACCCTGTTTATACCGATTTACTCACCAACGACGATGGATTGGTCAACATGACCTTCGATGTGGCCCACGACAGTTCCTATGTGCTTTACACCAATATCGACCGTTTTTACGCTACCTGGACCCAAGGTAAATTTGAAACCACCATTGGCCGTCAACGCATCAATTGGGGCATCAACACCGTTTGGACTCCCAACGACATCTTCAACGCTTTTAACTACCTGGATTTCGATTATGTTGAACGGGCAGGCAGCGACGCCGTATTGATGCAATATTACACCGGAAATTTTTCTTCCGTCAGCTTTGCAGCCAAACTCGACAAGGACAACAATCTGACAGCCGCCGCCATGGTTAAGTTTAACAAATGGAACTACGACTTTCAGTTTTTCGGCGGCGTGATGAATACCGATATGGTCGCCGGAGCAGGTTGGTCGGGACAAATTCAGGGTGCCGGGTTTAACGGGGAAGCCACCTATTTCAGGGACAAGGACCATTTTGGTGACAACACCGGAATTCTGGTAGCCTCCATTGGAGCCAATTACACACTTCCCAACAGCCTGTACATGCATGTTTCGGTAATCTACAACAGCAACGGAACCAGTGGTCCGGGCGGACAAGGCGCCAATTTGCTGATTGGACAGATGTCGGCCAAAACGCTGACACTTTCAAAGTTCGATGTTTTTGCAGAGGTCTCTTACCCCATCACTCCCCTGATCAGGGCCAACCTGAACGGCATCATAAATCCTCTGGATCATTCTGCCTATGTGGGACCCAATGTAAGTTTTAATCTGACCCAAAACATGGGTCTGATGGTGATGAGCCAGGTTTTTTTAGGCAAAGCCGGAACAGAATTCGGCGGATACGGTCAGATATATTATTTTAGACTGAAATATAGTTTCTAGTCAATGCCGAACCAGCTACAGCTTTGAAAGTATTTGCATGAATTCATCTTTTCTCCTTCTGGAGACCAGCACTTCAGAACCATCTTCCATAATGACCGTGCCCCCTTCGCCCTTGAGGTATTTTTTCATAAAATGCAGGTTGATGAGGTGAGATTTGTGGGTTCGGAAAAAGCCCCTACCGTCTAACAAATCTTCAAATTCCTTCATGGTTTTCGACACCAGTAGTTTTTCTCCACCCACCAGGAAAAAATAAGTGTAGTTGTTATCCGATTCACACCGGATGATTTCATTCAGTTTTACAAACTCCATTCCATTGAACGATGGCAAGGCTATTTTATCAATCCGGTTAATATTGCTTAACAGGTTGTCCAATTTTTGTTTTAAATCTTTATCTGACTTGTTTTGTTTTATTTTTTCCAGAGCCAAGCTCATATCTTCTTGTTCCACAGGCTTCAACAGATAATCCACGGCACTGAACTTGATTGCTGTGATTGCAAAATGGTCATAAGCTGAAACAAAAATCACCTGAAATTGACTGCGATCGATCAATTTTACCAAATCGAAACCCATTCCATCCTGCATTTGAATATCCAAAAACACCAGATCCGGGTGGGTTTCCTCAATCAATTTCCTGCCGCTTTGAACACCATCAGCCTCTCCAAGTATTTCGAGTTCAGGAAAATGACTTTCGATCAACGAAACAAGGTTCTTTCTGGCACTGGCCTCATCATCAATAATTACTACTCGCATTTGGTTCCGGTTTTTATAAATCAACAATGGATTCGCAAACAAAAATAGCAAAATTAACCAGCCGGGATAGCATGGGTGAAGGCACCTACTCTTCTTCGCAGGGTATTCTTATCAAGACCCTGGTTCCCAATGCAAGTCCGTTTTCGTCTTTCAAATCTACATATTCAATGCCGGCATTTTTACCTGATTCCTTTCGGAGAATTTCCAAGCGCTCGGCGGTGACCTGCGTCCCCAGCGAAATATGGCTGTTTATGTGCCCGGTATTTTGCCCGGATGGAGTTGTCGGCCTTCCTTTACCGTTATCCGTTATCACACATTCCAACAGTCCGAATTCCGATTTAAAATCAAGTGTGATCAAACCACCTGGTTCATTCTTCACCAAACCATGAATAATGGCATTCTCCACAAATGGTTGTATCAACATGGGACTCAGGTAAACATCTTCAGGAATCAAACCTGGTTCAACAGAAATCTTAAAATTAAAGTTTCCCCCAAAACGAAGCTTTTCCAGCTCAAGATTTAATGTGAGTGAGGTTATCTCTTCCTCAAGCGATACCGTAGTTTTCCTGGAGTTTTCCAGAATCATCCGCATCAACCGGGCAAATTTGGTGAGGTAAAACCTGGCATCTGCAGGCTGGTTGTCGCCAATAAAACTGTTGATTGAATTAAGCGAATTAAAAATAAAATGTGGATTCATTTGCGACCGCAACATGCGTTGCTCGATACTCACTTTCTGTTTCTCCAACTCCCCTTTTTCCTTTATCTGGCGCAGTCTGTTGCGGTTAAAAAACAGGATAATGATCAGCAAAATGACAAGAAAGATAATGATAATCAGAAATTTTTGATTTCGTTGCAACTGGATTTCCAGGTCTTTATTTTTCTGTTCAACCTTTAGTACAGCAATTTCCTTTTCCTTTTCTGCTGTTTTAAACTTGGTTTCCATTTCACTGATTGCCTCCAGGTTTTTTTCACTAAACACAGAATCATTCAATGCAATAAACTGATTTCCATATTCGTAAAGCAAATTTGCATCGTCTGTCAATCTTGCATAATCAAACAAAGCCCGGTATGCTTCCAGGGCGAAGTTTTTTTGATTTTCTTCCAAAGCCCTTTTTAGACCAATCATCAGGTAATGATGTGCTTTTACTGCAATTTTCTTTTGAACATAACATTGCCCGATCCTGATGTTTAACAATACCACATTATAATTATCCGGAATTTTTTCGCAAATATCCAGTGCATCAACCAAAAATGTGAGCGCCGAATCTGCCTGATTCAGTTTCAAATAGAGTTCTCCCAGGTTCATCATCGATATCATAACCGAACGCTGCACCTGATACTTTTGATGAATGACCAAAGCACGGTTGTAATAATCGAGTGCTTTCTCAGGTTCTCCTTTGTCAATATACAACTCACCCAGGTTGTTGTACAAAGATCCCTTTCTGCTTTCTTCCCCAAGGCTGTCGAGAACGGCCAGGGCCAGTTGATAATACCTGAATGCTTCGTCATATTTTTTCCAATCTAAGTAAGCATTCCCCATATTGTTGTAGGAGAGCAACATGTTTTCAAAATCACCGCGTTGCCTTGCAAGTGATAAATTCTCCTGATAAAGTCGAAGCGCCTCAGGATAATCTCCGGTTCGCATCATGGCAACGGCAATATTGTTTTGAACAAGGACCAGGCCGGTGGTATCGTTTATAGCAGTAAATATAGCTATCGCTGAATCCATGTATGGATAGGCACTATCAATGTAACCACTACTCAAATACGAAACCCCTATTACATTAAGGCTAAAAGCAATACCGACATTGTAGTTTATGGTATGTGACATTTTATTCCCAAGACGTGCATATAACTTGGCACTATCGAGCGATACCTTGCTGTAAAAATTAGACAACGCCAAAGCTGCCTTCACAACAGATCTATCTGGCAGTTCTTCCGAAAACTGTTGTTGATCGACTACCACACGCAAACTATCAATTAATTGTTTTTGTCCTGATGAAACTGAGATATCGAACAACAAAACAATCAAGGTAAGGAAAATATTATTGATTACTGAACGAAGATGATACATGCATTGAAAATTGGTTTATACCTAAAAACAACCGTTCACTGTCGTTAAACAACCGTTTACTCATTTCTACTTGTCCAAGGAATCTTTACACTTTATTTTTGGCATCGAAGCATTGTAAAAATGTCTTAAAAAGCTTTTTTAACAGTTTCCAAATTTAAACATTATTAAATAATACAACCTATGAAATTCCAATACACTAAAAACCACTATGACAAATGGAGAATCCACATTCTAACCATTTTACTCATTTCTGCTCATGCTATTTTTGCTCAAAGCAGCGGAGAGGTTGTTAATTTAGGACTTTACGGAGGAGCAAGTCATGACTTCAGTTGGGCGTATTCCACCAACAGACTTTTCTCTACAGTAGAAACACCTGCCAGTGTATTTTACAGTGACGACACCTGTGCCACCTGGACACAACCCTTCCCCATCGATTCGCTGGAATATACTACTGATGGTGTGCGACGCGGATGGGGCGGAGGCGGACTTAGAATTGTCACCAACCGGACAGGCTGGGTAGCCTTACAGACAGCGGAACAGGGTGGAACACTGACCAGCTCTGTTGTGAGCTATAACCATGGCGATAGCGGAACTTTCAGCACTATTTACGATGGATATTTACTGCACCAGACTGACCCTTCGTTTTCCGAAAACACAGGCACCTCAGCCATTGACTTGTCTGAAACATGGGTATATGTGGCATTAAGCAATGCCTTGGTTCGAATGAACGATACCAGCACGTATGGCCCTCATAATATCCTGGTAAAACTCGACACGGTGACGGGTATAGGTACCAATACCCACATCAATTGGCTTGCTGTTTCAGGCGATGCTTCGGGCTACCCTATATTACTGGTGGCCAATATCCCCGGAGACCAATACGGCAAACTTTATAGTTTTGACGGCACATCATTTACAGAAATTACGGGCATTCCATCCACCTATGGGTTCGAACGAATATTCATTCACCCTCTGGACTATTCACTCGACACACTCATCGTTTCGGCATTACAAAAAACCGGAAGTCAGAGAAAAATATTCAGATCGCTGGACAGCGGAACATCCTGGACAGATATCACCCCTGGGGGATTTGGTGTAAACTGGCCACTTCAAAATGCAGACTACAATCCCGATTGGGTAAGCCAAATGCCTTCAGGTAACGGATTACGATTGTCTTTCCCTGGTGTTGAAAAATCTGATAATCTGGGAAATACATGGAGTTCACATATGTTGGAAGACAATGCGTCGACCACTCATCCGGTTGACACGAGTTATGTCGTCGGATCTAAAAATAAGGGACCCCAATTGAGTATCAATGGAGCAATGGGCACTTTTGCCAGCGCACCCAACGTAGGTCATGCCGCAGTTAGTATAACAAAAATTGCTCAAAAGGATACCGATGTATATTATGTAGCCACCAAAGCCGGTCTGGGCTATACAGATGCGTATAAAGATCCAACTGTGGTAGGTGTAGACCAATGGATACCGCCTCATGGCGACTTTCCCATCAACGGAGTGGGTACTGATGCCGGAGTTTTTAGTGTAGCCATCGATCCCAATGACGAACTGCATGTGGTAGCAGGCTCAACAAGTGGATTTTATGTCACCACCACAGGGGCTGCCGGCTTTTCCCTTGTACTTCCCACCGGTTGGGATTCAGGTTCTCAGTTGGACTTTAGGGTAAATGATATCAAATTTATCACCTCCGACACCATCGTTGCCACCACAGGTCATGGCGACAATGTAAACCTTCAGCCAAGCTATGAATATGGCAATATCTGGATGAGCTACGATGGAGGAGCCACCTGGAGTAAAACAGCACCCGGCGACACCGACGACTCGGGGACTCCAGTTTATTTTAGAGAAGGCAATACCGTGGTAGTTGGTTTTGGAACAAGCGACACCATTATTTATATAGGTACAGGCTACTGGCAAGACACACCAAAAGATGATGGACAGCTATGGAAATCTGACGATATGGGTTCAACCTGGAGCTTCGTGAATTATGGACCAACAGGACAAAATGGAGGCGAGCTAAGGATGAAAATTTACGACATGGATATTCATCCGGATCCCGACAGCAATCAGGTTCTTTATATTGCGTCTGGTGAAAACCTTGATTACGCTTTTTGCAGAACAACAGATGGCGGTGTCACCTATACTTATCTCGATGTGTCGGGAGAAGGTGCCTTTTCATCAGTTTTGGTCACTAAAAGTTCGCCGAATATTATATCGGTGGCGGCTCGCAGAAACTTGTTCCGCTATAACCGGATATTGGCCTCCACCACAACGGTTTTCAACGGACTACCAGGTGAATTTGTTCCCGATCTGGAAACAGGTTCAACTTTGCTTGGAACCACCACCGGACTATACAAACTGGACGAAACCCCGGGAAGTGTATTAACCATCTGGAATGGCATAGGTGACTGGACTGATGTCTCGAAATGGTCCAATGGAATTCCTTATGAAAATAGCAATGTTGTGATTGAATCAGGTAAAGTGAATGTTGATTATGGTGGGAGTATAAATAACCTGACCATGGAACCACAATCCAGCATGACGATAGCGGCCGGAATTGACCTTACGGTTGCCGGCGATCTCTTACTTAATTCGGATGAAAGCGGATATGCCTCCTTTATTAATGAAGGTACATTTACCGTTGACGGTGAAATAAACATAGAAAAAATACTGACTCAGGATCAATGGCACTATATCACTCCACCGGTTAGCAACTCCACAGCAAATGATTTCTTTGGGATTTATTTAAAATATTGGGATGAAGTTTCAAACCAGTGGACATACATTACTGAACCTACGGAAGAACTCTTTGCAGGAAAAGGTTATAGCGCATGGTCGAGTAGCAGTACAACAGGTAATGCGATAATCACTTTTTCAGGAACGATGAATTCAGGAGATTACTCACTTGCTCTAACATTAAGTGGCGATCCGGGACTCGATTATGGCTGGAATCTGGTGGGCAACAAATTTCCTTCGGCCATCGATTGGGGAACAGACAATGATCCCAACCCGGAACTGATCTTCAACAACATAGATAACACCCTCTATTTTTGGACAGGATCGCAGTATGCAACTTACAACCCCTCTGGAAATGGAGGAGATGGCCTGGGTACGAATGGTGCTACCCGCTATATTGCCTCAGCTCAGGGATTCTACATTCATGCCAATGCACCAGGTCCCGGACTGACGATTCCTCAAAGTACCAGAGTGCATGATACACAACCATTTATGACTCCCCAAACACTCACTGGCAATCAGCTTAAATTGCACGTTGATTCTGATACTTATTCCGATGAAACGGTAGTGGCATTCAACGATCAAGCCCACAATGCATTTGATCCGAATTACGATGCTTACAAACTTGATGGAATAGAGGTGGCTCCTCAGTTATATTCATTTTTTGAAAATGAAAAACTGGCGGTAAATACACTTCCATTTGAGGGAGATGCCATGGACATCCCTGTATTTTTTGAAGCAGGAACACCAGGAACCCATGCCCTTTTGGCCATTGGGATGGATGGATTTCCGGATGATGTATATATTCAACTCGAAGACAAATTGGAGGAAATTGTAATCGACCTCAGAGATCAGCCTGAATACACGTTCTATGGCAGCCCCTCCGACTTGCCCGACAGGTTCATCCTGCATTTTGATGCCACCACACTGGGTGAAAAAGAAGTTGACGCTCCGGACAATATCCTTATCTATGGTAGTCCTGGACAATTATTTATTGAAAACACCAGGGGTGATGTAGTCAATGGCAGGGTTCAGATATTTAATTCACTTGGTGAGATGATCTTCGATTCAGAGCTGAAAGGAGAGAGCAAATATTCGATTCAGGCGATTTTTAACTCAGGAGCCTATCTGGTTGTTTTAACCGGTGAAAAATCGGTTAAGACCAAAAAGCTATTGATCAACCGGTAACACCAATAAACAATAGACCAGGACAATAGGGCAAAAAGTTGAATTATTTGAAATGAGATAAAAAATGAGAATAACAGATGAAAAATAAATTATCCCAACTTTTAATCCTTCTTCTTGCCGTGGGGATTATCCTGATTCCTTCAGACCTGATCGCCGCTAGTCAACCACCGGACCCGGGAGGCGATCCAACAGGAGGCGGAATTCCGGTAGGTGGCGGAGCTCCGATAGAAAATGGCTTTGAGATACTGGTTTGTTTGGCTATTTGCTATCTCATCTGGAAATTATATCACCAAGTGAACCTGGCACTACACAGATCGGATGAACCGTAAATCCCGGTTAAAAACTTAATTGGTGGATTAGAATCATTTGATTGAAGATGACCTGAATGAATTTAACATCGTTGAAGATCGAATATGAAAATCTTTCTAATTTTGTAAAAAATCGTTGACTATGAAATCTATTTACAGCATCATTCGATCCTCGTTGCTTATCATCATTGCGTTCGCATCGCTTCTGTTATCAATGACCATCAACGAATTCGGATTCTTTTTTGGTGTAGCCCTGCTTATCGGCGGAGCACTCACAGCCATTTATCTTTTTATCCATTTTGACGAAACTCTCAACGAAAAGGTCATCATGGAAGCATTGATTGACGTTTTTGCAGGCCTGGTACTACTCACCTTTCCTGAAATATCCCAACGATTTGTTCTGGTAGATTTCGCCTTCTGGATTGCCATGATGGGCATTTTATACCTTTCAGGAGGATTTTTCAACCACAAAAAATCGAATTATTTCTGGTTGTATGTATTATCCGGACTCGCTTTGATCATTTTTGGGTTTATTGTAATGAACTATAATCCAGAAACTTTAGGATCGGTAAATTATTTGATGTCGTTTGCAGTTATCCTCTATGGAATTGTTGGTATTTATCTGGCCGTCGCCAGAAAAAAGGTTCCTTTTCAGTAAACCGACATACCGATTTGGATCCTTGTACAAGTATATTGAACGATCAGATTAATCCATCATTAAAAAAATAACTCATTTCAAATTAATCAGTTGATTTACATAAGATTTAAAAACAGAAAAAGATTCAGAAAAAAGATTGCGTAATTCAATTTATCTTTCTATTTTTGCAGCCCGAATTTTTGAGTAAAAAATATAACGTATGTATTTAACTTCTGAAACTAAAAAAGAGATTTTTGAAAAGTATGGTACCGCCGCTACCGACACCGGTTCTGCCGAAGGCCAGGTAGCCTTGTTTACCTACCGCATTAAACACCTTACCGGACACCTTAAGATTAATAAAAAAGATGTCTTTACACAAAGATCACTCGTCAGACTTGTTGGTAAAAGAAGAAAGTTGCTCGACTACTTAAAAGAAAAAGATATTGAAAGATATCGTCATATCATTAAACAATTGGGTCTAAGAAAATAAGAAGGAACAGGTTCCTTCCTCCCTTGAAAAGGCAATTTACCGATTGCCTTTTTTTGTGTTTTCAGTGTTCTCGATAATAAATAATTTGTAAATTATGAAACCAATTGAACCAATAACCTCCTCCTTTTTACTGGAAGACGGGAGAACCGTAACCATTGAAACAGGAAAACTAGCCAAACAAGCAGATGGTTCTGTAGTGGTACGCATGGGCAACACCATGATACTTGCAACCGTAGTAGCGGCACAAGACGCCAAAGAAGACGTTGATTTCATGCCACTTTCGGTGGAATATAAAGAAAAATATGCTGCTACCGGAAAATTCCCCGGAGGTTTCTTTAAACGTGAGGCGCGCCCTTCCGAGCATGAAATCCTCATCTCCCGATTGGTCGACAGAGCATTGCGTCCCTTATTTCCTGAGGATTTCCACGCCGAAACCCAGGTACTAATCAGCCTCATTTCAGGTGGCGAAGACACAGCCCCGGATGCATTGGCCGCATTGGCAGCCTCCGCAGCACTTACCGTTTCTGACATCCCGTTTAACGGACCTATCTCGGAAGTACGTGTAGCCCGTATTAACGGAAAATTTGTTATAAACCCCCAACTCTCCTTATTGGAAGGTGCTGACATCGAAATGATTGTGGCTGCCACCATAGATAATATCATGATGGTTGAAGGTGAAATGAAAGAAGTTTCGGAAGCTGACATGCTCCAGGCCATTCAAGTCGCCCACGATGCCATTAAAATCCAATGCCAGGCACAGATCGACCTGGCCGAAAAAGTTGAAAAATCAAAAGTAAAACGCGAATATTGTCACGAGACCAATGATGAAGAGCTGAAAGCCAAAGTGATGGAAGCTACATATCAGGCTTGTTACGAAATAGCGCTTCAGGGAAACCCTGACAAACATGCACGGGCTGATGCATTTAAAGCGGTTCGCGATGCCTACATCGAAACTTTTGAAGAAGAAGAACGTGCAGCGATTAACAACTTGGTTAAACGCTATTTCCATGATGTGGAAAAAGCGGCCGTACGTTATGCAATTTTGAACGACCATATCCGCCTTGATGGACGCAAGACCAACGAAATAAGACCGATCTGGTCTGAAGTGGATTATGTACCTTCGGCACACGGTTCAGCCGTTTTCACACGTGGTGAAACACAGGCTTTGGTGACCGTAACCCTGGGGGGCAAAATGGATTCACAAATGATTGACGGAGCGGTTATTTCAGGATATCGCAAATTCATGCTTCACTACAATTTCCCTCCTTTCGCAACGGGTGAAGTTAAACGCATGATGAGCATTTCGCGCCGTGAAGTAGGCCATGGAAACCTGGCCGAACGCGCCTTGAAGGTGATGGTGCCAAATGGAGAAGACAATCCATATACCATCCGTATCGTCTCCGACATTCTTGAATCCAACGGTTCTTCATCCATGGCAACGGTATGTGGAGGAACGCTGGCATTGATGGATGCAGGTGTAAAAATGACCAAACCCGTAGCAGGTATTGCCATGGGTCTTATATCCGACAGTCAATCGGGCAAATTTGCCGTCCTGTCAGATATCCTGGGTGATGAAGACCACCTTGGTGACATGGACTTTAAAGTTACCGGGACCAAAGATGGAATAACCGCATGCCAGATGGATATTAAGGTAGATGGCCTTTCCTATGAAGTTCTTGAGCAGGCCCTCGAACAAGCGCGCCAGGGAAGGATTCATATCCTGGGCGAAATGGCCAATACCATGCAGGAACCTCGTGCCGATTACAAGGATTTTGTCCCACGTATCGAGAAGATGTTCATTGATAAAGAATTTATCGGTGCCGTTATCGGACCTGGTGGAAAAGTAATCCAGGAAATCCAAAAAGTGACCGGAGCAACCATCATTATTGAAGAAATCGATAACCAGGGAGTGATTGATGTGATGGGATCAAACAAAGCATCCATTGATGCAGCTAAAGCTTGGATATCAGGCATTACAGCGGTACCTGAGTTAGATAAGATATACCACGGAACGGTTAAAAGTATTGTTCCTTTTGGAGCCTTTATCGAAATTCTACCGGGAAAAGACGGTTTACTGCACGTATCTGAAATCGATTGGAAACGCATCGAAAACCCGGAAGATGTGCTGAAGCAAGGTGAAAAAATTGATGTTAAGCTAATTGGTGTCGACGCTAAAACCGGAAAACTAAAACTGTCAAGAAAAGTATTGCTTCCAAAACCGGATCATATTGAAGATTCTGACAGACCAGAAAGACCTGAACGTCATGACAGACCAGAACGATCGGACCGCAACAACGGCCCTGACAGAAGGAACCGCGACGACAGGTATGATAAACCACGTCGGTAACCTTTTTAACTACACAATCGTATAAGTTTCAGATTTAATTTGATATATTAGTATGAGGCAACTTAAGATTACGAAGCAGGTAACCAACCGCGAAACCGCATCTCTTGACAAATACCTTCAGGAAATTGGCAAGGTGGATTTAATCACGGCTGAGGAAGAGGTTGAACTCGCCCGCCGGATTAAACAAGGTGATCGCGCAGCTCTGGAAAAACTAACCAAAGCTAACCTTCGTTTCGTCGTTTCTGTGTCTAAACAATATCAGAACCAAGGACTTAGTCTTCCTGACCTGATCAACGAAGGAAATCTGGGTTTGATAAAAGCAGCCCAACGATTTGATGAAACAAGGGGCTTTAAGTTTATCTCCTATGCCGTATGGTGGATCAGACAATCTATCCTGCAGGCATTGGCAGAACAATCCCGCATCGTGCGACTTCCGTTGAATAAAATCGGTTCCATCAACAAAATCAACAAGGCTTCGGCCAGGCTGGAACAATCTTTTGAACGTGAACCCAATTCGGAAGAAATTGCCTTGGAGTTGGAAATGACTGAAACCGAGGTAAAAGAATCGATGCGCAATGCCGGACGGCATGTGAGCATGGATGCCCCGTTGATTCAGGACGAAGACAACACCATGTACGATGTACTGCGCAGCGAAGAAGCCATTACTCCTGAAACTGGTTTGCTCTATGAATCGCTCCGCAAAGAAATTGACCGTGCCATTCAAACACTCACGCAACGTGAGGCCGATGTAGTGAAATTATACTTTGGTTTAAATGCAGGCCATCCCATGACACTGGAAGAAATTGGTGAAAAATTTGATCTCACACGCGAACGTGTTCGCCAGATCAAAGAAAAAGCCATCCGGCGACTGAAACATACCTCGCGAAGTAAAATACTTAAATCCTATTTAGGATAATCATTCAAAGCGTTCCCCGGAGCGCTTTTTTTTATCTTTGCAAAAAAAACACATGAGCCCACTCATAGCTCCTTCTCTGCTCTCTGCCAATTTCGCCAACCTACATGACGATATCCTGATGGTTAACCAAAGTGAGGCCGACTGGTTTCACTTAGATGTGATGGATGGCGTATTTGTACCCAATATCACATTTGGCTTTCCGGTAATTAAGGCCATAAAAAAGCTGGCTACCAAGCCGCTTGACATTCATTTGATGATCGTTCAGCCCGAAAGGTATATCAAACAATTTAAAGAGGCCGGTGCTGATATACTATCCGTTCATTACGAGGCCAGCACGCACCTGCATAGAACCATCCAGGCTATGAAAGCGGAAGGCCTGAAAGCGGGCGTGGTATTAAATCCACACACCGGCATTCAGGTACTCGAAGAGGTGATTGCCGACCTCGATCTTGTTTTGCTCATGTCGGTAAACCCCGGATTTGGCGGTCAGCAATTTATCGAACAGACATACAGCAAGATTATCCGCTTGAAACAATTGATCCTCGATAGTGGAAGCCATGCCCTGATTGAGGTGGATGGCGGAGTAACCACTGAGAACGCACCCAAATTGGTGGCCGCTGGTGCCGATGTTTTGGTAGCCGGCAACACCGTTTTCAAATCCAAAAACCCATCCCTGACTATTCACTTACTTAAACAATAGTCGATGTATCCTTATCTTCGCCTGGCGCGCACCCTCATTAAAACACACTGGAAACCACGTCTTACCTTGACGGACATTAGCATCATCCCCATGCGGGTTTGCCTCACCGATATTGACCCCTTTTGGGAGCTCAACAACGGACGCCACCTCACCATGATGGATTTTGGGCGCTTTGAGATGACATTGCGAACCGGTTTATTTAAGGTGTTGAAGGAAAAAAAATGGGGAGTAGTGGTAGCTGGTTCCAGTGTAAGATACCGCCATCGGCTGAAACTGTTTCAGAAATACTTTCTACACACCCGCTTAGTAGGCGCCGATGAAAAGTGGATTTATTTCCACCAGAAAACGGTTAGAAATGGGAAAATACACTCGGCTGCACTCATCAGAACGGCAGTTACTTCGGCAAATGGTATTGTTAAAGTGAACGAGGTAAGCCGAGCCATGGGTTATACAGGTAACGAACTCCCTATGCCCGAATGGATAAAAGCATGGGTAGAAGCTGACGAATTGAGACCCTGGGTTATCGATTAGATTTCATGTCTTTTAGTTTGTGTATTGTTTCATCCTGACAAGTTTGAGGGTATTTGAAAAGTAAATTCCCTTAAAATAAATGTTTCTACCCTAAAAACGAATCGAATTTTACGGATATTTCGCATCAAACTTTTTTTTTATTGGGTAATCTAAATACACCTACATTCGCCTCACTAAATTGCTACTACAATGACTATAAAAACTGGTGTAGGTTATATTGAAATGACTCATTCCCGCAACGCAGGCATCGCTGCATCGAAAATAGCGCTCGAGAACGGCAAACTGGAAAAAGCCGATTTTGCACTCATCTTTTGCAGCGGGAAACACAATCCCCACGAATTCCTCGCAGGAGTGAACTCCATTCTGGGTGATGTACCAAAAATCGGGGGAATTGCCATGGGGATTATTACCAACAAATTCCACGGGTATGAAGGGTTTGAGGCAGGCGTCACTGTTTTTTCGTCCGATACAGTGACTTTTAAAATCTTTGCCCAGGGTGAGCTCAACCTGGATGAAGCAAAAGCAGGTGCCGAATTGGGCAAAAAAATATCCGACAAGCTGACACAGGAAGATCAGGCTTTGTTGTTTTTTTACGATTCAAGTAAACAACAGAATCCTCCATTGATGAACTTTGCTACCCTGCTCATTCAAGGTCTGGAACCTTTTCTTCCCAAGAGGTTAACTTGTGCGGGAGGTGGTTTACTCGGAGATATGCAATTGAGCCCATGTTATCAATTCTACAACAATGAGGTGTTAACACAACACGTGGTGGCAGTGCTAATTGGAGGAAAAATAAAAATGCACACCACCATCATGCATGGATGTCGGCCGGCAAGCCCCTACCTGACCATCACAAAAACCTCTGGACCGGTTGTTTTGGAAATAAACAACAGGCCGGCGCTGGATGTGATAGATGAACTCCTGGGAAAGGAACATACCATTTCATGGAAAGAGTTTGCCTTCTTTATTACATTGGGCTTAAATAAAGGGGATAAATTCGGTGAGTATGATGAGAAACTCTACACCAACCGACTGACACTGGCCGTAGATGAAGAATTAAAAGCCTTGATCATGTTTGAACCCGATCTTAAACAAGGAGATGAAGTACAACTGATGCGAAGGAGTGTGGATTTAAAATATATCAAGTTGAATCTTGATGAATTGATGATAAAATCCGGAAATTCAAAACCCCATTTCTATTTCTACATCAACTGTGCCGGCAGGGCAAAACCCTATTCAGGAGGCGAATATGAAGATGCGGAAGAAGTGCAAAAGGCCACTGCCGAACTAGCGCCCCTTATGGGTTTTTACTCGGGAGTGGAAGTGGGTCAGGTGGGTGAATCGTTGCAACCTCTCGACTGGTCGGGGGTACTATGTATGTTTTCTGAGTAAAGATATGAAAACTGATGATGACGATGAGGTGGTGATTAATTTCCGAAAAGAAATTGACTATTACAAAAAGATGGTGGTTGAACTTACTGGGAACACCATCAAGTTACAGTACCAAATGGCTGAAATGACCAATGAGATCGAACAGATGCGAAAGGGTTTCAGCCTCATCACGGGATTGAAAACTGCTATAGCACGCCCGGGTGACATCTCGTTTCTGTACAACTATTTTATGGAAATGATCCTCATTCTCCTGAACATGGATTATGCCATGGTTCTACTTCCGGAAAGAAATGAGTCGGAATCATTTCGTCCGTCATTTATTAAAGGATACTCCGAAACCGACACGCATGAACTACAAAACAGAAATGTATGTCCAGACAGTGAATTACTAAACTCCAGGACTTCACTTCTTGTTAACAGGCAAACCAGTCCAACGCCTTTTATTGAGGATTTAAAAATCCTGCTAATGATGCCCTTTTATATCATGACGCCAATTGTGTTCCATGAACAAACTTGCGCCTTCATTGTTGCTGGAAAAAGGCGGGAGATGGTTCCAACAGGTGCCTCCAGGTTATTGGCACATGATGTACATGCCATGGAGGCCATCGCGGGGGTGATTGCTGCATTTATGATGCAATACGAATATCTTGAACTTATAGAAAAAGAGAGAGCCCGGATTTCAAAAGAACTTCACGATGATATTGGAGCCGAACTCACCAGAATCACAGTTCTTACCCAACTACTTCAAAACCAGGCTGGCATCGACATTAAACAACAGGAAAAACTAAAGAAAATCCTGGAGGCAGGCAAAAAAGTGTTCGGAAGCATCGGGGAAATCATCTGGACCATGAACAGGAGTAACGACAGTCTGGAAAGTCTTTTGGCCTACATCAGGAGATTTGTTGGCGAATACCTCGAAATGAATGAAATAGATATCCAGATTGACTTTCCTGATGAAATTCCAATACTTGTTATTCATGATGAAAACCGACGAAATATTTTTTTGGTGGTCAAGGAAGCCATTCACAACATCGCCAAATATTCGCAAGCCACCAAGGTAAAAATCTCACTTGTTATTGAGGAAAATATTGTCGCTATGGCCATTCACGACAATGGAATCGGATTTAAAATAGAAGAAAAACAAGGTTGGGGCAATGGCCTGTACAACATGAACCAACGAATGCAGGATATTGGCGGTAAATTTACCATCTGTTCAAGTGCCCAACTGGGTACGCAAATTAACATCCGTTTCCGCCTGGCCTAAAAAGTACCACTTTTGTAGTATTGCACAGTTTTTAATTAACATTACATTTGATGCATGATTGAAATAGCTATAGTTGAAGACATTGACGATATCAGGGAAAGCCTAAAGGCCTATATTCATTCCACAGAAGGCATTGAATGTATGGCGACCTTTGCCGATGCCGAATCGGCCATTGAATTCCTTACCAAACATCCGGTAGATGTTGTTTTAATGGATATTCAACTCCCCGGAATGAACGGTATCGAATGCATTAAAAAACTAAAAACCGTTCATCCCAAAATGATGTATATCATGAGTACCATTTTTCAGGATGACGAATCGGTTTTCAATGCCCTCAAGGCCGGTGCCACGGGTTATTTGCTCAAGAATGATAATCCCGCGAAGATTATTTCAGCCATCTGGGAAGTGCATTCCGGAGGTTCGCCCATGACCCCGCAGATTGCCCGACGTGTTATCGAATCGTTTAATCAGCCTGCTGTTAACGAAGTGAGTCATCTACTTACAAAAAGGGAAACCGAACTACTTGGCTATCTGGCCAAAGGGTTTAGGTACAAAGAAATTGCGGATAAACTGTTTATCAGTACTGAAACGGTCCGCAAACACATCAATAACATTTACCAGAAACTACATGTTCAATCGCGTATGGATGCGGTAAACAAAGTATTTGGTAACCGCGATTAAAAAACCCACCACTTCTATAAGCCCCATGTAGTGAGGTAAATTTACGCCACCGCTGGTGGCATGCCACTAAACAGCTACTGTTTGCAGTAATATTACACTAAAGTGGTATTGCGGTACCTAATAAGCAGGGTTATATTTGCCTTACAAATTCTTAATCACAAAACTTAATATCATGAAAAAAACAGTTACTTTTATTATCCTGCTGCTACTCGTAACCAACTTGTTTTCACAACCCATCCTGATGAGCGATAGTTTACTTACCGGGCGAAGTTTTAACTTGTTCTCATTGAACAATGTTAACATCTCAAACATCACCATAACCGGTGAAAACGTAATATGGGATTTAAGTAGCACAACCGCGACATTAGCCGGAACAGCCGAATTTCTCGATATGGCAGATACACCCTATGAGTCAGAGTATCCTGAAGCTAACTTTGCCATGAAATTTACCCAGACAGGAGGCGCCACTAATTACAGTTTGTTCTCTCTCACGAGTTCATTGTTCGTAGAAGTGGCTCAGGAAGTAGGAACACCTAACGCCACTTCTTTTATCAATTACAGAACAACCATGGTTTTTCCTTTCACCTTCAACATGTCGTATTCCGACATCTACCAAAAAGAGAATCAGGAAGAAAAAACCGTTACTAACACCTACGACGGCTATGGCTCTCTGATTACAAACGACAATACATTTGACAATGTAGTGAGAACTTATAAAGATGACAATGGCGACACTTACGTCGACTGGTGGAGGACTTCTCCCCTGGTACCAATTTTTCAGGCTTCTGGCGATGGTTTTATCTTATGGGAACTTACTTCGGTCACCACTGGTGAAAGAGAAATGCAAAGCAATCTCATTTTCCAAATGTATCCCAATCCGGCAACCAACCGCCTGAATATCATCAATAAAGAATTGATTTCCAAGATCGAAATTATCAACATGGCAGGACAGTTACAATTTACAACAACACAATCGAGTATAGATGTTGCAATGCTAAGCACAGGTGCTTACTTCGTAAAAGCCTTTTCTGAAAAAGGAACGTACTCACAAATCTTTATCAAACAATAAATTTATTCACTAATAAAACTAAACAAATGAAAAAATTCTTTCTCCTTCTTATGGCAACAGGAATAATGATTTCCTGCACAGAACATCCTTCCAAATCTGTGATCGAAAAAGCACCAATCGACGCTTTAATGGCGACATGGGAAAACACCTGGAATCATCAGGATTCCGTTGGTTTTAAAAATCAGTTTACCGAAAACGCTCTGCTCATTGACGACAACCTGATTGCCATCGGTACCGATCAGATAAATACTAAATTCATACGGGCTTTTATCAATGTAGTAACAAATATCAAGGACGTCAAATTAAAGGATTGGTCGACGAACGACATGGCCGGGTACACAGGAACCTATTCATTAGAAGTCGTGGTCAACAATCAGGTGGTTGATCAGGGAACAGGTGCCGTTACAATCAACTGGATGAAAACTGAAAAAGGGGAATGGAAAATAACCACGGCCGTGATTCATTCATTTCCTGTTGCAAAATAACAAAACCTGGACGTCATTTAGTTATGGTCAATTGTGAAAACCACACAATGGAATGGCACAGGCAAGCGAGGAGTCAGGTTTTGACACATCTTGACTATTGAGTGACTGCATAAAATGAATACGATAAAGTGGAGGCCAGCATCCACTATAAAAAACGGGGCGTTACCGAAAAGCCACACGAGTAGGGACAAATAAATATTTACAAATGACAAATAAAATCTTAGATATGAACAGAATAGCAATTCTGCTTTTCTCGCTACTCCTTTCATTTTCAAATATAAACGCGCAGGTAAAAGGTGTGGAAGGAAAAAACGGCAAATGGAACTTGGTGAATGATTCGGGGGAAATGATCGGTTCGACTGCTTATGAAATGATGGGGAATGGTGATGGTACTTTTTCAGAAGGACTTTTATCAGTTACACTCAATAAGAAAAGCGGATACATTGATACCACAGGTAAAGTGGTTATACCATTAAAATATGATGAATGCGACAAGTTTAAATCCGGAACTGCTACCGTCTGGATTGGAGACTTATGCGGTTTAGTTGATAAAACAGGAAAGATAATAATCCCGGTAAAATATAGTTTGGTAGATGACACACAGGATACAGCGATAGTTCAGGTTTCACTATACAATAAAACTACTGAAAGACCGAAGTATGGACTCTTTACAAGGAGTGGAAAAGAACTTTTACCTGTTTCTTATGATGAAATCGGAAATATAGTAAACGGAATTACTATGCTTAAGCAATCAAAACTTTATGGTTATTACTTCACAGATACAAAAGTTATGATTCCCTGTAAGTTTGATGATGCCAGAAATTTTTCTGAAGGATTCGCTGCGGTGGCTGTCAATAAGAAATGGGGCTATATTGATTTAAGTGGGAAAACTGTCATTCCATTAGAATATGATGATGCTAGATCATTGGATAATGGCCATGCTGATGTACGGAAAAATGGAGTAAGCAGCATTATTTCGAAACAATTAAAAACTACCATCAATAATGGTGGCAAGGAGGAATTTGAGCTTGTGACTGCAAATCAGAAAAGTATGTCTGTTCCTTCAATAGAAAGAGAGGTAATACCCGGAGTTTTTACCATGGAAGTACCAACTTCACTATATCAGCAGGGTGGTGACCTGTATGGACATATAAGTATATATTCAGATGGTTCTACTTTCCTTTATTTTAAGAAAGATGATAATAAAACAGCGATAAGTTACCTTGATGCCATGTCGCAATTCAAGCAATGGAAAACAAGTGTTGGGTTTATAGAGAATGGGATTATTAATTATTCTTCGCCATCAAAAATAGCATTTGTGGGCTTTTATGGTTTGCAGCCTGACCCACTAAATAAATCGGATTATACAGATGAAGCATACATCTTTTTTAATAAACCAGGTGAAAGCATCGATTGCTGGATTATTCATTACAGGTTAGGAAAAGAAAATCTTAGACTAATCGAGGATGACATTGAAGGGTTTTTAAAAACAATAAAACTAAAATAACCAATTAGGAAATCAAACCATGTAGAGCTTAGTGTTACAGTAAAAATTACTCAAAAACTGAACATGACCCATTTTTACCAATCTGGATAGTTCGTCACGAAAAGTAGAAGGCGATGTTGCATATTTTAAGCAACGACTTTATCACCTTGTTAATGGTGATATCAGAAAGAAAAGAAGTTCTGCTTTGTTTCGGTATGAAAACTGGCGGAATGACAACAACCCATAAAGTGAGCTTTAAAAATGAACGTGAAAAAAAAACGTAAACTAACTGGGGGATTTTGTACCGTCAACCTTTTTCCTGAACACCCGATATAGCATTTGGTCCTTGATAACCAATATAAGCGCGAAAATATAGAAACTATCGAGCATCATGGTATACAAATATTTTTGGACCCCGGAATTGTAATATCCTGTGAGGAATACCAAAAACACAACCTGTATCAATAGAAAAATCCCCACATTCATCACCAGAGAGGTCAATGCAGATTTCCTTTTTAAAACAAAAAAAAGAAAGATTTGCCATGATAAAACGATGACAAAGGGCTGCATCACACCGCCAGTTTCCTGTGGATAATTTCCCTTACGCCCACCAATGCGGGTAAACACCCGATACTGGTAGGTCTTGTCATTTTCACTTATATTTTCTAATTCAATATGGGTGTCCTCTTTTGCCATGCCAACAAAGAAATTGGTGGTTCCTATCAAAACCTGCGCGTATACTCGTTCTGCGCCTGATTGCCATGCTGTAAAAACGAGTGCCGATATAAGCAAAAGCAGGATAATTTTATTTCTTGTCGAAGAAAACAGGACCATTTTTTTCTAGTTTAAACAAATGCCTAATAGTCTATATTTTAATTCTTTAATCATTCGTACCCTCTATATTGCGGTTGTATCTCCAGGCCCATATCAGGAAAACCATGAAACCAAACAGAATATTCCAAAGATAATCGTGAATTAGATGGAACAATTGCCCCGAATAATTTCCAATATAACCCATCGTGATAAAACGCAGGTTGTTAACAATAAATACCGCACCAATAAATATGAGCAGGGTGATGATTCTTTGTTTCCATTTAACCGGCGACAAAAGGCTTAAAAAGATTACAAAAATGTAAAAATTGTACGCCGTGCATTCCATCACAATTTTCATTGTATATCCACTCACCGTTATGTTTGGGTAACTGAGACTTTCGACAGGAATAAAAAAAAGTTTTCCGAATACCAGGGCCGAACTGAGCGTGAATTGAATAAATACCTGCATAGTCTCCTCCTTGATTCCAGGTAAATGCAGGATTGAAATGGTGATGATCCAAAGCAATACCGCTAACATTAGGGGCAAAAAGCTACGGTAAAACTTATTTAATGCTCTCCTTCTCTCCGATTTTTCTAACTGACCGGCATTCTTTACTTTTTTTTTCCCTGGATTTGCAGACAAATTTAAGGCTGTTAAAGGTTAGTATTTTATTCTATCTTTATCCTCATCTGGTTTTCAGGAGATTAAAATTGTCCCCCGGATAATGCCAGACAAACTGCACAAATATAAAATAACTTCGCATGATACCAAACCTGGTATGGTTAAAAAAGTCGAAAAAAAGAAAAAGCCACTTCAATTGCAACTAAGAATATTAGAAATATAGGATACCATTCTGCCTGATCAGGATAAGGCAGCCGCTAAATTGGTCCTTGAATGTGTTTATTTCATATTGCAAAAAGGTATATTCACCAGCCCACACCCTTACCTCCCCAACCAAATCCACATTTATGCTTTTGGTATGCTTTAAAGCCGTATCTTTGCGCCATGTTATCCTACCCTTCAAAAACCTCCTATACTTTATATGGAAATAAATTTAAAAAATCAGCATGCAATTCGAAGACCTTGAAATTATTAAGCCTATCTTAAAGGCCCTACAAGATAAAAATTATATTGAGCCTACCACGATACAAGCAAAATCCATCCCACTCATCCTCAACAGAAATGATGTTTTGGGGTCGGCACAAACCGGCACCGGTAAAACGGCTGCCTTTGCCATCCCTATCCTGCAACACCTGTACCAGGACCACACACAACTAAACGGCCAGCGTAAAATAAAAGCACTGGTGATTACTCCCACACGCGAGCTGGCTATTCAGATCGCGGAAAGCTTTACCGACTATGGCAAATACACCGGAATTAAAAACACGGTTATCTTTGGTGGTGTGAACCAGGGTGGCCAGACCAATGACCTCCGAAGGGGTGTCGATGTACTGGTAGCCACCCCCGGAAGGCTTCTGGACCTTATCGATCAGGGTTTCGTAAATCTAAACAACATTGAATACTTTGTCCTGGACGAAGCCGACCGCATGCTCGATATGGGTTTCATTCACGACATTCGTAAGATTATACACCTGTTACCGATAGAACGTCAGTCGCTATTTTTCTCGGCCACCATGCCGGATAATATCGTCGAACTTTCGAAAAAGATCCTCAGAAATCCACGAAAAGTAGAAGTCAGCCCGGTAAGTTCCACCGCCGACACCATCACCCAATATCTTTACTATACCAACCGTTCAGACAAGAATGATTTGTTGCTTCACATCCTCAAAGATCAGAAAATAGATCAGGTATTGTTGTTTTCAAGAACGAAGCATGGTGCCGACCGCATCGACAACATCCTGAAAAAGCAAAAAATAAAATCGGCAGCCATCCATGGCGACAAGGCCCAGAATCAACGTCAGAAAGCGTTGACTATGTTTAAAGAGGGCGAACTCAGGGTATTGGTCGCCACAGACATTGCCGCAAGGGGAATCGACATTGCCCAGTTAAAATACGTGATCAATTTTGATATTCCCAACATCGCCGAGACCTATGTTCACAGGATAGGCCGTTCAGGCCGGGCCGGGGAAAAAGGCACAGCCATCTCCATTTGCGAGCCGGAAGAAAATGTGTTTATAAAAGATATTGAGAAATTGATTAACCAGAAAATCAGGATTGCACGTGGGAATCCATTTCCTCAAACCGAAGAGCCCATGAATACGGCGGAAAAAAAGGAATGGGAAAAGGAAAAACAACGACGGAAACAGGAATTTTTTGCCAATCAGAAAAAATCGAGCCGACCGGTAATGGCCAGACAAAGGAGATAGAAACTCATTTTTTTTCGCGTCGCTCTTCACGTCGTTCTTGGCGTTTATCTTTTCTAGTTTGATGTTTTACAACATCAATTTTCTTTTGGTTCGTGTGATCGAAGGTAGGAATGGTGGAGGCTAATATCCCACTGAGCAAGGTTTTAAATGCAAAATTACCTGTCCCTTTATACATCACCCGCTTAAAGTAGAGGGGGACAATACGTGGTTCTTCCCCACCTAAAGGGTTGTCAGACTTCACCACCTGATTGGCAATCCAGGAAAGAAATTGATTGCTTTCCACCTCATTCTTCCTTAAAATCTCACCTTCCAGGCCCGAGTACAACATCGTCATTTTACCCATGGCTACAGTAGCATTTGATTGCACGGAAAAATGGATGCTCTTAAGTTTACCCTTTAAAAACCTGACATTTGCAGCCGATTCAAGCATGGGATTAAAAAGGGTCATGTCGCCACCACCCAGTGTACCTGAAAAGGTAAATGTATCGCTCTTGCTTAATAAGGGATAGTTAAACGTGACATCCAGTGCAAACTGGTTTTGCAAATTGCCCGTCAGTCTTAATTTCATGGGATGCTCATAACTCATGCTATCGCGAATGGAGGTAATTTCACTCATTTCAAGGCTCAGTTGATCAAAAGTAACCTTCATCGGTGGGTCCTGATTGTTGTTACTCTCATGATAAACAAGGTGGCCATGCCTTATCTTCAGACTATCGATATCAAGTTCCGTTTTCAGTTCATGCAACAACTGGTTAAGTAAAAGCGGGCGCCTGGTCTCATCGAACGGCAGCGAAATATTTCTGACTATTACCAGATTTAATCCATCAATTTGGATTCGGGGCAGATAATAATTTCCGGTAATCAGCATCGTTTTAATATCACCTAATTCCATCATGACATCCTCTGTTTCAACATCATAAACATCGGTACGATATGAATAAGCCGCTGCCACGTGAAAAATATCCCTCGTGGGTTTTACCATCAGTTTATTAATATGCACCTTGCCAGAATTAGCATCAAACGAACATTTCTTAAATGAAAGATGATAACCTCCTTTTTTTAAATCGAAATGCTCATTATCGAGTTCAAAACGAAGGTCTTTCATGTCAAGATGAAAGCTATTGGAATCTGATCTGTTTTTAACCAAATAAAGGTGATAGAGCTCAAAATTGACATCCTTGTTGTTAAGCAAGGTATCTTCCGTAAGGGGATTCACCAGAAAAAAACTCAGGTCGATTAGTCTAATTACTCCGATGTCTACACCACCAATTCCAGGCACCACAATACGACTGACATCAATTCCTCTATCAAGCTCCTCCGGAGTTATTTTGTGCTTCTCTCGTTTTCCACCCCCGGTATAGATGGTGATTGCAGCCTGATCATATTGAAGCTCTCTGATATTGACCAATTTGCTTCCAAGTATAGAAAGCAGATCCAGATTTGACAGTTTCATAATGGGTATTTCAGCCTTGAAAAGCGTTTTTTTTGCTGAAGAATGATTTTTATACAGATGCATTAAAACGCTGTCGGGCATCAGGCGGATATCCTCGATGGTTACTGACATTGTGAAGAGGTTCACCGTTAAATTTTTAAAACTGATGTTATACCCTGTATTAGGCCTGGGGACCAACAGTTCGCGCAATTTTTTTTCCGCGATGCGACTGACAATCATATTTGCAAACAATACCAGCAAAAGGATGATAACAAGTATGATGCCTGAAATCAAGAAAATTTTCTTCGGTTTGGAATTCTTCTTCACCATAAAATGCAGTTGTTCGGACTACGAAGGTAATCAATTTTGGGATGAACCCGATAATGAATTTAAGTCAATAAATTGTTGGTTCATATACGGGGCATTTCCTCACTTCATAATACATCCTACATTCATGCTTTCCTCCTCATCATACCCTGGCAGACATCCACCGACCACTTTTCATATAAGGCCATGAAATTAAAAACATCAACAAACCATACACCAATTCTGCTGTCCAGGCGCCGGCTACATCAGTTTTAAAATAATGCACCATCGAATAAGTGTAGATTAAATAAAATGTCAGGATAAACATTTCAATTACCAATGATGTCTTTGTCATACCCGCGCCTGAAACCCCACTAAAAAACACGAACCCGATAGCAACGAAAATACCTCCAAGGCTTACCACATAAATAACCGGGATTCCAAGTGTAATTAAACCCGGGTCATTGGTATAGATATGCATAAAAGCTTCTGGAAAAACGACTGTAAGTCCCACAGGAACCAGGACGAGCGTAAAACACATCAAAGCAGTTTTATAGATGAGCGACATGACTTCATTCTCCCGGCCCATTCCAATCAGATAACTGACCAACGAATTAGTTGCCGTTGAAAACCCCCACACAGGTACCATGATGATCATGTATATGCTACGTACAATATTGGAGACAGCCAACGACTGTTCACCCAGTTTTTCCACGAAAAGGAAAAAGCCAAACCAAACTGATAAGGAGATAAACTGTTGCATCATCATGGGAATTGCCACATGAAAGATATCGCCCAGCCTACGTAAACTGAGGGCAGAGAAATGAAGCAGGTTATAATCCTGGTATCGAATGGTAATATGGGTATACGCTATAAAAAAAAGCATGGCAGAGGCTTCAGCCATAACAGAGGCAAAAGCAGCACCCTGGATGCCCATTTCAGGAAAACCTGCATGCCCGAAAATGAGCAGATAATCAAGTACTATATTTACTATGGCCATAACGATTGTGGTAAAGGTGATGACTTTGGTTCGAGTCAATCCCACATAAAACGCCCGAAAAGCGATGTTGATAAACGCAAAGAAAATTCCAAACGATCTGAATTTCAGGAAATCGATGGTCGAAAGATACACTGCTTCAGAATGAACGGTAGATTTGAGTATAACGGTCGACCCATATCTCAACAAGACAAATGCAGCTGCGGCAACCATCATTAAAAACAGAAGAGAGTGAATCACCACCGGACCAATGGCCTTCAGGTTGTTTTCGCCTAACCTGCGGGCAATGATAATCTGAACACCTGTTCCAAAGCCAAAGCCCAGCATTACCACCGCCAGATAAAACAGTCCGCCCAAAGCACTGGCTCCCAGAGCAATATCTCCTACCCAGCCTAAAAAGGCAGTATCGGTGAAAATGATGATGTTTTGAGCAATGCTTCCTATAATGATGGGGTAAGCCACCTGCCAGATACGCTTATAGGATACGACTGTTTTCATGAGCAGGCAAAGATATAAAAAGATCCACTTGAGCATAAATGGACGATGATGCAGGGAGGTGTTAAGGTGATGTTGAACAATTCGGTGATTGATCTTTCCTGGTCAGGAGTTAGAATCGAAAAGGGCATAAAGGATGCCACCCTTGGTTATCCTGAGCAAAAAAAAGTAAAGACCTTTGGACAAAAGTTCAATTAGTTGATAAAATAGTATTTTTACATCCAAATTCATCACAAATTCATGAACAGAACCTTACTCATCACATTATGAAATTTTTAGGGAATATTGTCTGGTTAATCTTCGGCGGTTTCGCCATCGCTATTGAATATTTTATCTCAAGTTTAGTGTTGATGATCACCATTATAGGCATTCCGTTTGGCCTTCAAACCATGAAACTGGGCATTTTGGCATTGTGGCCCTTTGGAAGCACAGTAACCAGTTCGCGGCAATCCACAGGTTGTTTAACAACGTTCATGAATATTCTCTGGTTTTTTTGCGGAGGTTTGGTGATTACGCTGACTCATTTGTTATTTGGCATCCTGCTCGGTATCACCATCATCGGAATCCCCTGGGCAAAACAGCATTTTAAACTGGCCTCCCTGGCTTTAACGCCTTTTGGAAGGGATGTGGTGAGCATTTAAAAAGCAGGTAGTTATCACTTTTGCGAAACCCAGCGTAAAAAAAAGCGCAACACTGCGGTTTATCCCAGATTAAAAATTAACCACACACGCTATTCTTACAACAAATTCCAAGCTTACAGCCTGAACCAGCTGGCACTCATCAGTTCGCTCCTGGAGCTACAATTATCTTTTATTTTCTTAAAAAACACGCCTGCCTCCCCTTCTTTCTGATACTCGTAATGTCCTTCGGTACTTCCACAGCTGTGCTTGCCTGTATATACAATAGTGATAATGGATTTGTTCACCTGGATGGTACCTGACACTTTTTCGGGACTATCCACGGCAGGAGATTCAAATACACAGGTATTCCCCTGAATGGATAACATGGTACCATCGTAATTACTTACCCATGTGCCGCTCAGTTGAGCCATGGTATTCAATCCTTCCTGATCGGTTACTTCAGTAGCTTGTCCTTCAATGGGGTCAGGATTGATCGGTTCCTCAAGTTCAGCAACCTTTTTCTGTATCTCCTTATCCTGATCTAAAACAAAGTAGCTGATAGCGAATGATATCAATGCCAATATGACCACCACCACCATAAAGATTAAAAAAGAATTGGGTGTATTCTTACTTTTTCGCGTAATATTTCTTCGATTTGCCATGATCGATTTTTTTTGCTAAGGTAAATAATTCCATTGGATGTAAAATTTACAGAATACAGAAATTTTTAAATATCACAAACACTTTCCTTACTTTTGCCACATGCAAGAAACCATCCTTATCCTTGACTTCGGGTCTCAATACACCCAACTTATCGCCCGCAGGGTGAGGGAGTTAAACGTATATTGCGAAATACATCCTTACAATAAAGTCCCGGAAATCACCCATGAAGTAGCAGGTGTTATTCTTTCAGGTAGTCCGTTTTCGGTGCACAGTACAGAGGCTCCGGCCCCTGACCTGACCGACATTCGCGGGAAAATACCATTGTTGGGAGTTTGTTACGGAGCCCAATACTTAGCAAAACTGGACGGCGGTAAGGTAATGCCATCCAAAATCAGGGAATACGGCAGGGCCAACCTGGGGTTTATAAACCAACAAAACAACCTGCTCAGGAATATGTCGCAACACACTCAGGTGTGGATGTCGCATGGCGACACCATCCTGGATATTCCTGAGAATTACGAAATTATTTCCAGCACCGAAACCGTAAAAGTAGCAGGCTATAAAATCGCAGGTGAACCAACTTATGGAATCCAATTCCACCCGGAGGTATATCACACCACCGAAGGAAGCACCTTGCTAAAGAATTTTCTGGTAGACATCTGCAGATGCCATCAAAACTGGACGCCAGACTCATTTATCGATACAACCATTCACCACTTAAGAGAAAAACTAGGCCACGACAAAGTGGTTTTGGGCCTTTCGGGAGGCGTCGACTCATCGGTAGCTGCCGTTTTGCTTCACAAAGCCATTGGCGACCAGCTGCATTGCATATTTGTTGACAATGGACTGCTCCGCAAAAATGAATTTGATGATGTGCTCCACTCATACCGTGATATGGGTTTAAACGTAACCGGAGTGGATGCCAAAGACCGGTTTTTGGGTGCTCTGAAAGGTATCACAGATCCGGAGAAAAAACGCAAAGCGATCGGAAATGCATTTATAGAAGTTTTCGATCAGGAAGCACACCGCATCGAAGATGTACAGTGGCTGGCTCAGGGCACCATTTACCCGGATGTGATCGAATCGGTCTCGGTAAAAGGACCTTCTGCGACCATCAAATCGCATCACAATGTGGGAGGGCTTCCCGATTTTATGAAACTCAAAGTGGTTGAACCCCTGAATACTTTGTTTAAAGACGAAGTTCGTCGGATCGGTAAAGCCTTGGATATGCCTGTACATCTGATTGATCGTCACCCGTTTCCCGGACCAGGCCTGGGTATCCGCGTGCTGGGCGAAGTAACCCCTGAACGTGTTAAGATATTGCAGGATGTGGATTATATCTACATCAACCACCTGAAAACCACAGGACTTTATAACAAAGTGTGGCAAGCCGCAGCCATCCTGCTGCCTGTAAATTCGGTAGGCGTTATGGGCGATGAACGCACCTACGAAAATGTAGTGGCCCTCCGCGCTGTGGAATCCACTGACGGGATGACGGCCGATTGGTCGCCGCTCCCCTACGAGTTTTTATCTAAAGTCTCCAACGAAATCATCAACCAGGTGAAAGGAGTCAACAGGGTTGTTTACGATATCAGTTCCAAACCGCCGGCAACCATTGAGTGGGAATAGGAAAGGGAAAGAGGGAAGTCGGGAGGAGAAAGTCGGAAGTCGGAAGTCGGAAGACAGAAGTCAGAAAACAGAAGTCAGAAGACAGAAGTCGGGAGACAGAAGACAGAAGTCAGAAGTCAGAAAACAGAAGTCGGGAGACAGAAGTCGGGAGACAGAAGACAGAAGTCGGTAGACAGAAGACAGAAGTCAGAAGACAGAAGTCAGAAGCCGCCGGCCTGCCGCCTGCCTGCCGGTAGGCCAATGTCAATTAGTTAAGGAAAATAATCAGCCAATTACTTTGTAATTAGCTGATTATTATGTATATTTGAACATGTTTAATAAAAAGTATACACA
>MEOL01000006.1 GCA_001769215.1 Bacteroidetes bacterium GWF2_41_31 | reverse complement strand
TTCTTTCTTTCTTTTTCCCCTTCGTCTTCCTCATCAATCTTTCCACTCGAACGGGGCTGCAAAAGTAATGCTTTTTCTATCCCATGCAACTTTTTGTGAAAAAAATTAAATTTTTTTTTTAATCCCAAAAATTGCCCTAACCTCCCTTTGTTTAAAGGGAAGTCTCCCTCTGCATTACCCGCTAATTTTTTTATGAACTTCCCCGCTCCTGCACACTTCCATTCTTGTTGGTATGCGTTGAATTGGGAGTGCAAAAGTACACTTGTTTTTTATCTTTACAAGTGCTTTCTGAAATATTATTTCATTATTTTTTTCCGGGACTGGGTAACAATTAGTTAATGGGAATAAATTATCTTATTTCAGGCATTAGTCCTTCAAATACTCTGGTTAATCAGCCTCTGGTAAAGACAAATTGATTGTTTGTACTCATTTTTTCATTGAAAAAGTAGCTATCCTTTTCATAAAATTTAAGGCTATCCGCATCGGTAATTTTGTTTTCGAGAATAAAGCGTGCCATTTTACCTCTGGATTGCTTGGCGAAAACACTCACAATTTTATA
Source organism: Bacteroidetes bacterium GWF2_41_31 (assembly GCA_001769215.1). GTDB lineage: Bacteria > Bacteroidota > Bacteroidia > Bacteroidales > F082 > UBA6244. The sequence goes on along the minus strand of MEOL01000006.1, from coordinate 6,708 downwards.
TTCATCTCCAATCCGGTCTTTAAAAACCGGAGTGACTATCTCACAATTTAGCTTTTTTTGATCCAGCATCTTGAAATATTCTTTCGAGGCCAGGTTAATAATTGTATTGTCTCCCTGCATTTTAAATTGTTTTTTGATCCACAGGGTTATCGGGTTTTTCCAGAAATGGTACAAATTTTTATCGTCTATCAGGATGGAGTCTGCCACATCCAGGCGATATGGCTGAATTAAATCAAGAGGACGCAGGACGCCGTAAAGTCCTGAAAAGATCAGGAGTTTTTGTTGTGCATATAATAAGGTGTCATTTGACATCTCTTCAGCCCTGAACCCTGAATAGGCCTCGCCTTGAAATGCAAGTATTGCCGGGCACGACCTCTGACTGGTATGTTCTCTGTTCCATAGTTGATAGTAATCCATTGCTGTTTGCGTCAGCGGACGACTGGTGTTCAGAAGTTTCTGCAGGTCATCAAAAGAGAATCTTTTTAATGTTTTGACAATTTTACCGCTTTGTTTAAGGAAATCAGGTAGGGTGGTTTCCGTTATAAAACCAGACTGGCTGATTTTGATTGTCTTTGAAGGCGAAAGTAGTATGAGCATAGTAGGTTTTAAAAAAAAACCGCTACAAAATTAATTGTAACGATGTTTTGAAAATTTCAATGTTCTGCATTGAAATTATTGTTATTCTATTAGGTAGAAAAACATTAGTAATCTCTTGTTTCGCGGATACTACCATCGGCATTATAAATTTTCCAGGTTCCAATTTTTTCACCTAAATTGTAATGCATTTCAAAACTTAAATTACCACTATCATCCCAAATGGTCCAATTGCCATCTTTAACATCCATTTTATAAGAAACTTCACCGGTTTTTATCCCTTTTTCGTTCCATTTAATCCATAGACCATCTTTTTTACCTTCTGTATATGAACGTTGTTCCTGTTTATTTCCATTTTCAAAATATAGAAATGTTAAACCATCTTCTTCACCATTTGTAAGGCTTTTCTCTACTTTAATATTTCCATTCTCATAGTATTCAAAGTATTTACCGCTATAGGGTTTATTTTCATAATATTTTCCGTCCTTTTCTTTAACTACCTGAGAATAAATTGTTGGTGAAATAAAAAGACCAAAAATGATCAACAGAATTATTTTTTTTAACATGAGCAGCGTATCTTATTATTGTGTAAAACTACAAATTATTATGTATTCTTATTCTTTCAAAGCTTATATATATTTAGGCCATTGAATTAAATATAAAGTTTATTGTGTTGGTTGGATATATTAAATGATATTAAAAAGTAAACGTATACTTTAAGCTATAAGCAATTCCCGGATTTGTTAAACTGAATATCTGATCAGAAGCACCAAATGACTTGTAATTCATCTTGTTTTTCTGGTCCAGAATATTGTCAATTCCTAAAGTTATTCTGTGTCGGAAATCCATTCCAAAACTATAATAAGCATTTAGGTTAAGGCTGTGAAACGGAGCAAGATAAACATCAGGATTCCTTCCCGACCCGATAATTGCAAGTTGTTCACCTTTAACGTTATAGGCTAAACTAATTGCACTGTTACGTTCAGGAATCTCATAGGAAATATTGGCATTTACAGAATAAGGAGATTGACCTGCCATTGGGCGAAATTTATCAATGTTTTCACCTTCTCTTGCATTTTTTACCCTAAGTTCGTATTCAGTTTGATTTTCATTTCCGGTATTTACCTTTTGTATATCAACCTGAGAATAAACAACAGTAACGTTTCCACCAAGGAATAATCCTTTAAAGAACCGGCTATCAGCATTGGAAAATCCTTTTCTAATTTCGAATTCAAGACCTGAAACACTTGCATCTCCGGAGTTTCTTGGTTTAACATTGTCAGGATCCTGCTCAAAAGAAACAAGTTCAATATGTCCATCAAATCTTTTATGGAATGCGGCCAGTGATAATATTTCACGCGGGGAAAAATACCACTCATATCTTAAATCAAGATTAATAATTTTTGTTTGTTTAAGATCAATATTGCCTACAAAGGTTCTTTTTGATATCGGGTCATATATTTGAGATGCTGATTTTTCCTTAAAACTAGGACGGGCAATCGTTTGAGTACCCGTAAAACGGAGGTTCATATCGTTAGTAACTGAATACACAATGTTTGCAGAAGGAAGAAAATTTAATTCATCGAGTGTTTTTTCATCTTCAAAAATAACATCACCCAGATTGGATTCACCGGTATAAAACATATCTCCTTTTTCAACACGTAAACCGTAAATAAATTTAAGCTTTGAGCCCATTTTTTGCTCTGCCATCAAGTAGATTGCAAAAACATTCTGACGTGCTTTAAAGTTATTTGCCGGTTGATAATTACCCGTTGTATAGGTACCGTTTCTGTTATCTATTGTCCAAATATTATCATCTCTTAAAAACCAATCAGGAGTACCGCTTACATCACTTTTATTTCTTCTGTCATGTTTATAACTTAAAGTTTCAAAATCACGCCATTTAAACAAGGCATTTATACCGGTTTTTAACGAAAAGTGATCTCCGAAAGGAATTTTTAAATCAGCACGAAAGTTTTCGTTTTTTTCATTCAAATCACGCCAAAACCTGCTTATAAGTGCTCCATCGCCTGTACTTAGCGTAGTATCATTACCTTTTATTGATAAGGCTGTTGTACGGAAATCAGGATCATAAACCCTTGAAATTGTGAATGCATTCGACCAGTTTAATTGTAATTTACCTATTAGGTGATTACCATTGAGTATGGCTGTAGATAACGATCTCTGACTATAAGTCAGGATATCTTCAAGTAGAGTAGCTTGTGTTTGATTATAGTTTTTGCTGGTTCTTTTCGCGGCAGTCGACTCATTACTTTGATTTGCCAAAACCATCAAACTTAGGGTGTTGTTTTTCTTTTTAAAAGAGCCGGAAGCCATAGCGCTCCATTGTGCTGTTCTGCCACCAACTACGCCAATTCGTCCTTCTTCCTGATCAAGTTCAAAAATAGTGGTATCATTATTTTTTAAGTAGGTATTTGATTGAAATTGATCATAATAGTATGATTGATTTGTATAGTTAAATACCACATTGTATCCATAGGTAACTCCATTTTTTGCATTAATCTGATTTCCATGATTAAATGAAAATGAACCGTTTGGCAAAGCGGTTTTATTTTCTACTGCAAGTTGTTTATTAAAAGAGCTGGTAATACTTTCAAGTTTTTCTCCCTCAACAGGATCAAAAGCAGCAACTACCTCTTGCGGAATATCAGTAGTTTTTGCAAAAGGCAGTTTCCTTGTGCCATCATCAAATCCGGCCCAGTCGAACTTACCACCATCATAAAGAATATAATCCGGGTTAAAGGTTTGTCCCTGAATATATCCTAAGCCAATTGTAACACTGGTTGTTTTTGTTTCAGGAAAACTTTTGGTTTCAACATCAACCAGTCCACCTGAAAAATCACCAAATAAATCCGGGGTAAAAGTTTTATATACTGCAACATTTTCAAGAACCGCGGTTGGAAAAATATCTATTTGAACGGCATTAACGTCGGGGTCAAGGCCAGGGATTGACATTCCATTAAGTGTTGTTTTAGTATATCGGTCTCCCAAACCTCGTACATAAACATACTTACCACCTTCCACTGTTACTCCGGTAACACGCTTAATAGCTCCACTTAAGTCACTGTCTCCAATTTTCCGAAACGACTGTGCTGACAGGCCATCAACAATATTTGTAGAATTTTTCATTTTTGTTATCATACCGATTTCAGAATTTCGGGATGCTTTTGCCACTATTACCACTTCTTCCAGGAGTTTATCATCAGATTTCATGATACCGTCTATAACGGTTGTTTTTCCAGCTTCAATTTTAATTCCTTGATATGACAAAGTAGCAAAAGAAATAAAAGAAACTTTTATGTTATAAGTTCCAGGATCGAGGCTTAACGAAAAGTTACCATCAAAGTCGCTAACTGTTCCCACGCTTGGATTATCGGCCAAAATAATTGTAGCTCCAATCATGGGGCCTCCAAAATCACCATCTACTATATTTCCTCGCAGGAATCCTTTTTCCTGTGCGCTGAGCAAACTAAATGTCAATAAGAACAGGATACTAAAAATGAATCGTCTAATTACCATATTTAAAACATTAAAACCCTGCGGCGTACCGCAGGGTTTGTTTATATATTAACTTTAGTATTTTGTATTTTATAATTGACCTCTGCTTGCAGCATAAGTCCAACTGAAAGTTCCGGCAACGTTTAGTGTTGAACCTGATCCGTTTAACTGTACTTTGGAAGCAGCTGTTGCATTAGCGGCGGCTAATTCATCAAGACAAGTTCCTGTATCACCACCATCATAAACTTTGGTGCCTTCGAGTGAACAATTTGTGAATACCAATGTGGCAGGATCACTTACAAGGTGTAGGTATGCATCTTCTTTATGATTACAATTAACACCGGGATCAACAAATTTAGTTCTGAACTTAACTGGTTTTCCAGTACCATAGTTAATCCATGAACAGTTGTTAATATTTCCCTGAGCGTCTGATTTAAAATCAGCTGCTGAAGGCTCGGTTCCTTCACTTATGAATTTTCCGTTTGATAATGTGAACATACCGGTAACATAAGTTGAACCTTCAGGTCCGTCAATTTCTGCACCTTCGTCAGTACCTATACCATTACCATGAACAACCGCGAAATCTGAAACAGTTCCGGCATAATTCATGTCTATGTCAACTCCATCGTCTCCTTGGTAGAATATTAATAAGTTAGAAACATTAACTGTTCCACCGAAGCACTCCAAACCATCATCAAGTGTTGCATATACTTCTACATTTGAAATTGAAGTACCGCTTCCAACACCACCTAAGGTAAGACCGTTGATTTCGTTTCCTTCTCCAATGGAGATACCACCATGACGGATTGAAATATAACTAATAACACCTGAATTATCTGCGGCATTGCTACCACCAAATAAACCATATCCTTCTTCGGTAGGTATACCTTCGATATTGGTTTCAGTGTCACCATTTTCAGCTGAAATAGGAGCTGCACCTAAAACGATTACACCTCCCCATAATTTATTATCTTCTTTGGTTAGGTTGGTTCCAAATTTTTCACCAAATGTAATATTGTCAGCTTCTGCAGTAAAGATAATTGGTTTATCTGCAGTTCCTTCTGCCATTAATTTACCACCACGAGCAACAACTAAAGCGGAAGCTAAAGTTTCTTCACCTGGTTTTCCTTTAATGATTGTTCCTGCTTCAATAGTCAATGTAACACCCGCTCCAACCACAACTTTTTTCTCTAATAGATAAATGTTGTTTGAAGTCCATGTCTCATTAGCAGTAAGGATACCGGTTTTGGTAATAATCTCGTTTGAGGCACCGCTAAGATTTACACTTTTGGTCTGAGAATTTGACATTGCTGTTCCTTCGTCATTATAAATGCTTGATGCTCCTCCTGGTGATACTGTAACAGTTTCATTGCCTGTTGAATAATCAGCAAGTTCTAGCGCAATCATTGCTGTTGGTTGTCCGGCAATGTGAGTTACGTTATAAGAAGCCATTTCTGAACCTCCGGTAACACTTACTGTAAAACTACCATTGTCAAGATCTCCTGTTTTGTCAGTGTTTTTGTATACTGCTTCACTAAATGTAACAGTAACGTCAAAATTTTTATTTTCACCTGCTACTGTAGCAGAAGACATTGTTGGGGCTGGTTTTTTGTTGTCATCTTTTTTGCAAGCTGAAAAACCTATCACCGTAACTGCTGCTATAACAGCAAACATTTTAATTCTTTTCATATTTATCTTTTTGTTTAGATTTAATGCGACAAAAGTATCAGTTGAGTTAAAAGTGAAAATTAAGTTAAGGTTATGGAAGTGTTAAGAAATGGAAGTTGATTCTGTGATTGATTAATATTTACTTAATGTTAAAATACCCGCTCCAAATTGAGCTACCCATTTCTGAAATTATTTGGTTATCTTTCCTGACAACTATATGAACGTCAGTTTAAACACTACCAGAAACAACAAAGACAAACCATTGGCTTGTCTTTAGGTATATTGTAAAAAATGAAACGTTTAGTTGTTATCAATTCCGATTTCCACTTTTATTGTATTGAGAGTGGGTGAAACTTCAATGCTTTTTTGTTCGCTTTTATATGAAATTAATTCAGTTGTTATTTCATGGCTGCCGCTCGCAATTTCACTAATTGTGAAGTTGCCATCAAAATCAGTATATACTTCAGTGGCATTTTCATCCAGAATGATTTTCACGCCGGCTAAGGCTTCACCGGTAGCTTTATCGAAAACCTGTCCGGAAATGGTCGTGGTAGCAGCGGGTGTACCGGTATTGTCGTTGGCAGCGAAACTGCTTGAAGCTAAGATGGCGATGAAGGCGAAAATGGCGATTGTATTTTTCATGGTGTGTATTTTCTTTTAGTTATTTCTTTTAACGTTGCAAAGAAAGCACATCAATGTTAAGCCAATATTAATTGCAGGTTATCCTTAAATTAAATGAAGGGAATTAAAGTGAGATTAGGTTATGATTTACTACCATCTTCAAGCCCAGAATTCCCATGCTCAACTTTAAACCTTCCGATATCACCCCCCTTCCTGCCAGCCGGCAGGCCAATGTCAATTAGTTAAGGAAAATAATCAGCCAATTACTTTGTAATTAGCTGATTATTATGTATATTTGAACATGTT
>MEOL01000005.1 GCA_001769215.1 Bacteroidetes bacterium GWF2_41_31 | reverse complement strand
CGGATTAGTTACCAAGAGAGTTGTTATTTCTCAATAACCACCTTCAGGGTAGTTAACTACCGATAAAAAGAGGGGGCATCCATCGGATGCCCCCTCTTTTGTTATTGGAATGATTGGTTTTTTATTATAAAACACATCCGTATTCTTAGAGTTTCAATACACGGGGGTGTTGTTTTCAACTTTTACAATATAAGTTTGGGGTTACCAAATCTCAGGATAGTGAAACCGATGATTTTACTCATAGTTATTTTAGGTTTAGCATTTGATAAATGGATAAAAGCAGGTGAGAATGCTACTTCCAATTTTTAGATCATCGGTACCAATTTCTGTTAATATGCCAGCAACCTTTATTATCCGGATTTTTTCCTGATAAGAACCTGGATCATGAATATACACACCCTTTACACTTTGAACTATATTCCAGGTTTTTTTCGGATAGCGGCGTTATCTCACAAGCATAACAGTGCCAATTTTTGTTTCGATTGTGCTGGGCGATAGCATTGAATTGTTACAGGCAATTTTAAACACATAGGTTCCAGCCGGGCAGTGTCTTCCTTTACAGGTTCCATCCCATCCATTTGAGAGTTTATGTGATTGAAAGATCATGGCTCCCCAGCGGTCGTAGATTTCCATTGAAAAAAGCTCCACATCAGGGGTATCTGTCACCACCATAAATACATCATTTAAACCATCCCCATTGGGAGTGAATGCGTTTGGGAAATAAAATTTCATGGGTTCGGGGGTAGATGAAAACATAACATAAGAAGAATCCTTACCCAAACAACCAACCATAGACTCAACTAAAGCCGCATACCAACCATTTTCTTCAATCAGGATTGACTGTGTGGTATCTCCGGTATTCCATAAATAATGTAAAAATCCTGCACCTGCATCAAGATCAATTGGTTCAACGGTAAAAATAGTATCCTGCAATGAAAATTCAGGGACGGGGTTTGGATATATAATTACTTCAACAGCAGCATCCGCCTTGCAGACAGCGGCATCGGTGACCGTAAGTGAATAAATTCCTCCCTGATTCGTCTGTGCATTGTCTATCACGATCGACTCAGCCTTGATAGAATCACCGTTGGGATTGATCCATAAATAGGTTACAGTTCCATTGCTCGACCACATCATGGGTTGTAACATCATTGTTTCTCCCTGACAAACCCCGGCTAAAGGGGCCAGTGTGAAATATACTTCCTTGTAAATTTTAACCTCACCAATGGTATAATCAACCGGAATGGAGATTCCTGTTGAGTTTAGGAACATGCTTGCCCCGGCTGAACCATCCCACTCTATCTGGCTTCCCCCTGAGGTTGTGGTCTGGAACACCAGCTCGGCAATAATTGAATTGTCAGGTAAAAATAAGGAAACCGATGCCCATTCGAGTTCAACTTTTCCATCGGCAGGAAACAACATGGCAGAAAGTGAATCTGCCAATAGTGGATGTGCGTTGGCATATCCTGTGCAGGTTAGGTAATCTTTGTTATAGAAAAGTGTAGCCTTAAAACCGGCCACATCATTAAAGTTGCTAACAGTTAGTGGTACATAAGCCGAATAGCCCGGGCAAACATGGTCATCACCGGCTACAGCATTGAGTCTATAGGTAAAATTTTCTGTTAATTCAACAATAAAGCTGGTATCGCAACCATATCCATCCACCACCAGGCAAGTGTAATATCCTGCCACCAGGTTAGCGAACAACCCATCATTGATTTGAAAGCTTGCTCCGTTATCTTTCGAATAATACAAGGTATCACCCGCTGATAATGCGGTTATAATAAAGGAGCCATCGTTTTGTCCGATTGTGGCAGGAGTTATTTGAATATCTGTTATTTCAGGCCCTCTTATATTTTCTATTAAAATGGGATTGTTTGCATAAGCATCTTCGCAGAACGTAGAGTCGTGTACCCTGACGGCATAAGCTCCCGAAGACAAACCTGTAAACACCCCATTGTTTAAGAAGTAGTTATTTCCATTGTCAATGGAATAATACAACATATCACCCAGACCAGATGTGGCTATAACATGAATGGTTCCGTCTGATCTGCCGCAATGTTCAGGTAAAGCAGACACACCATTAACCAGTACATCTCCTGCGTCGATGACGGGATAGGGACCCAGTTGAGAGGTGCAGTTGTTATCATCGGTTACTTGCAGGGAGTAGTTACCTACGGACAGTTGGTATAAATTAAGCGTTGAAGCCACGGGATTGCCTATATCATCGACCCACTGAAAGGAATAAGGAGGGTTTCCGATGATAGAAAGTCCGCGGATAGCACCCGTACTACCCCCGCAGGTGGTAGGGCTGATGATCAGATTTGTGGTGTCGGCAATGGCAGCAGTATAATTTGCAATATAAATGGAATCGTATGCGAAACACCAGGCACCGTTTATTACCTTTACCCAATACCACCCGGTATCTGAAACAGTGATTTGACGAACGCCAATTTGTCCTGTGCTCCAGGTATAGGAGTGCGGACCACAGTCGGCATCCAGTAACAGATCCTGCCCGTTACAAAGGGTAGTATCGGGGCCGAGGTCAGGCTCCGGGGCATATACTACTTCTACCCGGCGAGAGGTTTCTTCGATGCGGCCATTGGTATATACCACGTGTACCGAAACTTCAAAAGATCCCCCATCGGTAAACACATGGGTAGCATGGGGGATGGTTGAAGTATTATTAGCACCCGAAGCAGGGTCCCCAAAGTTCCATTGAATAGAAACCGGTTGGGGGAAGAACCAGGGATCAAAAGTGAATACATTGCCCTCGCAGATGCCATCGAAATCAAAACGGAAGAGGAAATCCGGTGCGAAGTTGACAAAAGATAAATTGGCAACTCCATTATTAAGCAGGAAGGCATTGCCTTCATAGTTGCATTCGTCTCCCGGCTTTTCCGGGTTGTGGATGATTCCCACATAATTGTTGTAAGGAGTGGGGTTCCAGGAGCATTGTGTAAAACAATAGATTTTACCGTCCGGGGCCAGTTGTAAGTTTGATCCCTGAGGTTCCCCTATTTTTAGGGCTGTTTGTCTGAACAACAACTGGTCCTCTATGTATTGCACATCAAATTGATAGATATGGGTAAGCGTGTCATAACCAAGCTCACCGGCCAGATACATGTATTTGGAACATGGGGAAAATTCAAGGTTCGTTGATTTTGCAGGGGGTACCCCGGGCATTATATCTTTTAATTTGAAAGAATACAAGAAATCGATAGCCCCTGTCTCATTGTTAAACTTACAAATTTCAACCTCACTGTCAAAACTTGATCCCGAACGGAAACAATTTACAAGATATTTTTTATTATATGAAATTTTCATATACCCTGTATTATATGATCCGTTATTGCTATATCTATTTGGGGCATCACTTAAAACAGGTACAGGGTTAACTCCCTGTGAAGTTACTTTAAAGGCGGCAAATTTGTTTTCCCTGAATTTACGAGTGATCAACCAAAAATCCTCCTTGTTTTTCACATAGGAGGCCGTAAGCTGTTCTGCGGCATCCCATCCAGCGACAAGTGTATCCTTGTCAACTACCTCGCCTATTCCCTCATTTTTAGTCAGGTCGACCACATAGTAAAACATGGGGTTGTCGGCTGTAAACTGCCGGGCAGTAAAAATGTAGAACAAGCTATCGGAGCCTGGCATGGGCATGCAAAGTGCTCCCTGGAAGCCTGGAAAAAATCCGGTGCCCCCGTCTCCATTTGCCATTAACTGGTGTTCCTTGTTCCATACTTTATGACCATTGGAATAAAACAACAGGTTGCCATTGGTATCACTCATGACAGAAGTACCACCCCAACCAGTATTTGGAATCGGGCAGTAAGGATTTTCAACAGGTGCTCCACTGTTGAAATCAAGGCCAATGTGCGTGCTGAAAAACCAGAAATTGGTTCTTTTGTTGGGTTGTGAGAAAGAGGCTGACCCAATCAGCAGCAACAGGAATATCAGAGGGAGACGAGTGCTCCTTTCTATCTTCATCATGCCATATACTTCATTTGTCATAACCAAATACTTAAAAAGGAGGAAGGAGAAATACTCCTCCCTCCTGCGATGGTCTATCTGACTGGATAACTTTTTTCAAATTTAATTAATTTTTTTAGGGCACAAGTTATCAAGCAAAGTTATTCTAAAATGCTTGCCTTTTAATCATTGAACCATTTGGTAATATGCTTAAAAACATATCAAAAAATGAAAAAAAAAAGTTGAAAAGATGACTTTTTGTCTCTCATTCAAATATTTTTTTACTTTTGCGTGCATAGAATGATTAAAAATAGTGTCATTTTCACTTTATTAATTAAAATTAATTATTAACTAATCTTATCTAAACATGAAACACTTTACTAAATTGCTTGTATTGATGTTGACGATTGTATTGTCGTCGACATGGGTATACGCGCAGACTCAAAGTACTGTAGAAATACAGTATGAACAGTCAATTCATGGGCCAACGGTAATTGTACCGGCCACACTACCAGGCAGTTCGAGAGCTGTTGGCGATGATTGTACCAATCCAATCATCGTTGATTTTGCAACCGATTTACCTTTTAACGATTTGAATCAGACAAACTGTGGAAGGGGCAATACCTATTCTACCTCTTGTTTAGGTTCTTACGACGGAGGTGAAGATATCATTTATCAACTAAATGTAGCTGTTGCCAACGATTATACTTTTGCCCTGGATCCCAAGGGCACTACGTGGTCAGGTATGGCTGTGATGGACGGATGTCCTGACGTGGGTAGCTGTATCATCACCAGCACAAGCTCTTCCGGGGCAGCCAGGTTGATGCAGGTTAATCTGGCACCAGGTACTTATTATCTGATGGTGGATACATGGCCTTCTCCAAACTGTATCCCTAATTTTAACATGACTATCACGGCTTATGTACCTCCGGTGATTACTCCCATTGTAGCTTTTCCATTTAATGAAGACTTCGATGGTGGTGCTTTTCCGGCAGAAATTACAGCTGTTCCACGTGCCCAGTCAGATGCTTATGTTTCAGCAAGTGCTGCAAACAGTTCTGCCTATGGTGTGATGATGGAAGGAGTGGGTTCCACAGGCTGGTCGGGTGGTTCTACCTCCACAACCTATACCCAGGCCTTTACTACCAATGCTACTCACATAGCTGAATTGCTAATGGAAGTACATCCTGATATGGGTGCGATGGGGTTGTTAACCATGCAGTTCGATATGCGCCAAAACTATTCCTTTGGTTGGGCCTATGAGTATTTCAGGGTGCTGGTAAATGGTACTCCCATTGCCGATCTTAACGGAGATACTTATTGGAACCCTACCACCGCAGAGGGAGATTCCTGGCAAAACTTACAGTTCGACCTGACCCCTTACCAAGGCCTGGCCAGTTTTGATATTTCCATTCAGAACTCAGGAAAATATTATTTCGAATATTATCAGGGTGGCGATGTGGCCATGGTCGATAATTTTGAAATTTATTATCTGGCCCTCGGCGACCTTCAGGGAAATGTGACCAACACAGGTGGTCTGGCCATTGGTGGTGCCGAAATTTACATCGAAGGTGTATTGGCAGCCACAACCGATGGTTCAGGATTCTATTCTGTAACCGATGTTCCTGCCGGACCTATTGAAGTTACTTGTGTAAAACCAGGCTACAATGACAACACCGTCATCTTTAATCTGGTACCTGGTGTTGTAAACACACTGAATTTTTCCATGACCTCACCCAACCTGAGCGTTTCGCCCTTGCGTTTGGACGAAATCATGGCCCCCAATGAATATCTCACCGATTACATTGGCATGCTCAACACCGGCTCAGGCCCTGTTGACTGGACCGCAGAAGTGGTTTACCCGGTAACCAAAGCACCTGCAAGTGCCCCTGTTGAAACCATTGACTGGAGCACAGCCAGGCGTTTAGATGGTAAATTTGCCAATGACTCACATATCCTGGCCAATGGTCCCCCTATGAACGACAGAGGAACGATGGATTGCCCTGATGGTTCTACCTTCAGCAACCCTCCTGTTGGATCAAACAATGGATATACCTCAGATGCCGGTGTAGGATACAAGGTATTTCAGTCGTTTACCGGAACCACCTCGGTGAGCACCATTACCTTCTGGACTATTTTTACCAGCGCCCCCCCTGCCACCAAAGACTACAATGTTGAGGTGTACGAGGCAGGCACCACCCCCGGCGCGATGGTTAGCTCGGGCGTATATACCCTGACCCCTGTGAACACGGGCGTTCAGGTTATTGGCTACGACACCTATGTGTTTACCGTTGAGATCCCTTCAGTAGCCATTACCGATGGATGGGTAGCTATCCAGGCATTGGGCGGCACTCCAACCAACTATTGGTTGAACAGCATCCCCGGAACAGGAACTGTTCTGCAATGGAGTGGCTCTTCTTACCTGACTTATCCAGGTGAAACCTGTGCCATGTGCATCGCCGGAGGCGGAGCAGGCAGCTGGCTGACCCTGGACGAATACGAAGGAGCAGTGAATGGTGGTGGTGGTTCTTACAACCTGGCAGCGAACTTTAACGCAGCAGGTACCGAAGTAGGCGAATATTACACCGCCGACATCGTTTTGACGACCGATCCCAACGTGGGCGTGATCACCATCCCATGTACCATGTCGATAGCCGGTGACCCCATTGAACCGATTTCTGATTTGGTAGCAGAGCTCACCAATGACATTACCGGACGAGTAGAATTAAGCTGGACCCACAACATTCAGCCCAACTTCCAGTATTTCAGGGTAAAGAGAAATGGTGTTGTTGTTGGTTTGCCAACTACCACCACCTATGTAAACATGTTACCCAACTACGGTTCCTACTGTTACACCGTTCAGGCAGTATACAGCCAGGGCGCCAGTGCACCTGCAGGCCCTGAATGTGTAGACTGGTTCAACCCCACATTGATGTTGATGGACGTACCTTTGTACGATGCATTGTGGCCTGATGATTTTGGTGGCGATTCCTTTACCATCCACAACACGGGCACAGGGACTTTGTCATATTCCTTCCCCGCTTACACCACCACCTCAACCAGGGCACGTTTCAGTGGCATTTACGAGTTATCGATGACCGATGACTTTGGTGATGGCTGGAATGGTGGTATTTTAACCCTTTATGTAGCCGGCAACGTTGTGTTCAACGGAACGATGGCCGGATCAGGCCCCGTAGTGGTTACCTTCCCGGTAGAAGGCGGCGATATGATCACCAGTACTTTTGCCTGTGGATCATGGTGCTACGAATGTGAATACGACATCATAGATACCGAAGGCAACGTGGTATGGACAGATGGTGCCGGTGGAACCAACCCGACGGGTATTCCGGCCGGAGCGCTCTATGCCGTTGTACCAGCGCCCAGCTTTATCGTTGATGTAGAGCCCGCAGCCGGATTTATCCCCGCAGGCGGATCCGCTCTTATTGTAGTTACCTATACTTCCATGGGCTTCCCTGTCGGGACCTATTTGGAAGACCTGGAACTGTTGACCAACGATCCTGATGCCCCAACGACCATGATTGGCAACACCATGGTAGTTTATGAACCGGCTTCGGTATTCGGACAGGTAACAGACTGTAACACCAACCTTCCATTGGCCGGCGTTACCGTTAGTGCAGATTTCACCGACTACACCACCGAAACCGATGGAGACGGTACGTACGAACTGCGTGTAGATGCAGGAACCTATGACCTGACCTACTTTAAACTCGGATTTGGATCAGAATATGCTGAAGACGTTGTATGTGTTGTAGGCAGCCCTGTTGAAATCAACAAGCAGCTCTGTGAAGCACCTTATCCTGTACAATGGGTATATGCCGATCCCAACGAGGCCGACACAGAATGTTTGGTTACCTGGTCATT
>MEOL01000004.1:11515-54163 GCA_001769215.1 Bacteroidetes bacterium GWF2_41_31 | reverse complement strand
TAGGTGCCTCCGGTGGTGTAGATGTGCTGCGGGTTCTGGCTGGTGCTGATGCCGCCATCGCCAAACTCCCAGTACCAGTTGGTAATGGTCGCGGTGCTGCTGCCTGTGAACAGGGTGGTGGTTCCGGCGCAGGTGGGGGTTGAGTCGATGGTCATCGTAACCTCCGGCATGGGGTTGATGGTTACCTGGTGGACAAGGCTGTTTGTACACAGGTTGGTGTCGGTGATGTACAGGGTCACATCGTAGGTGCCGGGGGCTGTGTACAGGTGGTCGATGCCCTGGCCATTGCCAAAGAGGCCGTCGTCAAAGTCCCAGTACCATGTGGTGATCTCTGTGCCCGAGGTGCCATAGAAATGGGTCGTGTCGCCCAGGCAGGTGGGCTCGGGATCCCAGGTGTAGTAGATCGTGGGCATGTGGGGGACGATGACAGGAAGGGTGATGGAGTTGGTGCAGAACACACTGTCGCGTTCGGCGGTAACCGTCAGGGTGACGTTGTAGAGTCCGCCGGCCGCATATTCATAGGCGAAGGTAGAGTCGTCGTGGGTGTTGCCATCGCCCAGCTCCCAATGCCATGCTACCAGGTTATATCCCGCTGGCGCGATGGTAGCATCGGTAAACAGGATCTTGTGGCAGGTGTCAACAGCGTAGGTAAAGTCCACCACGGGAGGTTCTACCACCTGTATGGTGAGCGTGTCGGTGTTGGAACATCCTATGTTGTCGGTAACGGTGAGCGTGACACCGTAGAACCCCGGAAAACTGTAGCTATGAGGGGGAGGGTTTTGTCCGCTGAAGGTGGTTCCATCAGCAAAGTCCCATTCCCATGAGATGGGGTTGGAGGTGCTGTAGCCCAAAAACAGGATGTCAGCACCGGTACAGGCGATGTCCATGTCCGAATAGATCAACACATTGGGTGGATCGTTTACCGTGATGGTCACCAGGTTGGTGTTCACCGATCCGCAACCGCTGGTCTGTACCACCCTGTAAGCCGTAGTGACCTGGAGCGCGTTGGGTTCTGAATAAATCAGGCTGGTGGCTCCCGAAATGGGCATAAACGGACCACCTGCTGCTGATTTTTCCCACTGGTAGGTGTAGATGCCATCGGCCCCGGTGGGGGCGGTGGCCGACAGGGCCATGGTGGGGATGGTGTTGAAACAGATGGTCTGGTTGCCACTGGCGGTGCCTGCCAGGAACTGGTTGTAAACCGTTATTTTTATGGTGTTGGTGATCAGCGTTCCGCAACCACTTCCCGAGGATTGTTCCAGTCGGTACCAGGTGCTGGTGGTCAGGGCGCCGGGTTGGTAGTCGAGCAGGTTGGCTCCCCCGATGTTGTTAAAGGTCACATTGTTCACCGAACTCTGCCACTGGTAGGTGTAGTTGCCATCGCCACCGGTGGGCGCGGTGCCTGTGAGCATGGTTCCTGGAACGGTGTTGTAACAGATGGTCTGGTCTCCGGTAATGGATCCCACCAAAAAGTCGGGATACACGTTGATGGTGATGGTAGCCGTGGTGACCGTTCCACAGACACAGATCTGGTCTAATCTGTAGTAGGTGGTCTGGGTCAGCAGTCCGGGCTGGTAGGTAAGGGAGGTGGCCCCGGGGATATCGGTAAAGGTGATGTTGTCGGTTGAATTCTGCCACTGGTAGGTGTAGTTGCCATCGCCTCCGGTGGGTGGATCGGCGCTGAGCAATGCCGGCTGTGTGTTAAAGCAGATGTCCTGGTCGGGGCTTACAGCTCCGGGCAAAAACTCATCCAGCACGGTGATGGTGGTGGTGGGTGTAAACACCAATCCACAGGTGTTGGTCTGGCGCAGCTTGTAATACATGGTGTTATTCAGCATCCCGGGCTGGTAGCTCAGGGTGGTGGCTGTGGCTATATCGGTAAAGGTGACATTGTCGGTGGAACTCTGCCACTGATAGGTGTAGGTGCCATCGCCGCCTGTGGGGGCCCCGCCGGTGAGCAGTTGGGGCAGGGTGCCAAAGCAGATGACCTCGTCCGGGGCTTTGGTGCCGGGCAAATACTCATCCCATACGTTCACCGTGATGGTGGGGGTTTCCTTGGATCCGCAATCACAGCTCTGCACATTCCTGAAATAGGTGGTCTGCGTGAGCGATGGGATGCTCTGATAGGTAAGGCCTGTCTCGCCGGGAATATTCGTAAAGGTGACATTGTCGGTGGAGCTCTGCCACTGGAAGCTGTAGGTGCCTACGCCGCCCGTGGGGGCAGTGACTTCGAGGATCGCCGGGACGATGTTGTAACAAATCTGCTGGTTGCCCGTGATGACGCTGCCGGGTTGGTAATCCACCACGGTAAGCTGCATATCATCAGATTCATCACAAAATGGAGGGGTTTCCACAGCCATGGTAAAGGTGAGCGATACCGGATAGGTAACCGGGTTGGTACCCAGGTTGTAAACTGGCCAGACATCGGTATTGGTGGTGCCTGCAAAGGAACCGCCTGTGGGGTCATTGCTTACTGACCACAAAATGGTCTGTGAATTATATTGTACTGGCTGAATACTGCTGTTGGCAAAGTCAAAGGACAATTCGGCGCAGGCCAGCTCATCTGTCCCTGCATTGGCATAGGAACCTTCGTTGATCTGCAGGTGCATGGACGAGGACACATCGGCACAGGGTACATTGCCCGTGGCCATGAGGGTGAAATCGATGCCTCCGTTGGCACCATATTCCGTGGGGTCAGGGGTGTAGACAGGGCTCAGCGGGTCGGTCTCGTCCAGGGTGCCGATTCCGGTATGGGTCCAGATCAACCCGGCATATTCGGTGGCATCGGCCAAAATAACAAAGGGCACATCCTGGCAGTTGAGTCCGTCGGGGCCGGCATCCACGGTGGGTTCTTTGGTGATGGGGATGGTAATCTGATCTTCTCCATTCACCGAGCAGGGGCTCAGCGCTACAGCGGTCAACGTGAGTGTGACCGTGTTGGCGGCTATGTCCCCTGGTCCGGGGGTGTAAGTGGCTGTTAGTGAGTTTACATCATCAAAGCTGCCATCGCCACCACTCCAGAAATAGGATTGCTGATCGAAAACATTTCCGTTTAAGGTATAGGTGCCATTGGAACAGATGGGTGGGGATGTGGAAAGACCGGCATCGGCAACGGGGTTGCGTTGGATGGATAAAATAACCGTACTGGTATGATCATTTGCAGGTGAGGGACAGGTACCTGTAGCATGTGCGGTTAAGGATAAAGTAACCGTTCCGTTTATGGCATCGTTTGCTCCGGGCGCATAGGACGGTTTAAGATCACTGGCATTGGGTAAGAAAGTCCCATCACCGGAGGTGGTCCAGGTTTGTCCTAAATTATTGGATGTTGAGGCATTATCCAGTGGGAAGGTTCCTGTTTCACAAACTGTGTTATCGGCATATGTCCCTGCATCGGCTGTAGGCAGCGGATCGATGGTCAGGGTAATAAAATCCTGTGCATCAATACTACAGGGAGGGTCAATGCCATTTGCAGTGAGGGTCAGTGTAACAGTTTCGGCAGCGGCATCCGCCAAACCGGGTTCATAAGATGGCTGAATTGTAAACTCATCCGGTAAAAATACTCCATCACCTGAGGTACTCCATTGCTGAGCTGAATTGTGGGTGACAAGAGCCTGATCCAACAAAAAAGAGCCATTTTCGCACACATTAAGGGTGGCGTAGGAACCTGCATCGGCAGTGGGAGCCGGTTCGATGGTGAGGGTCATCAGGTCGGTGGCGGCAGCCTCACATGGGGCGCTTGAAAACGCGGTTAATGACAATACGATGGAGCCATTGGCAATGGCCGTTGGCCCGGGTGTGTAAGTTGGAAGAAGTACCGTATTATTTGGGCTCCATGAACCTCCGGGATCGGGCGTGGCTGTAGTCCAAAAATAAGGGGGTAATCCTGTAGAGTAGGCATCAGTCACAAGAAAACCCGATCCTGCACAGACAGAGGCATCACTTCCTGCATTGGCGGTAGCAACGGGAATAATGGTAATGGCAAGCTGAGCCGTGGGGCCGGGATCGGTACAATTGGCGTTGGTGCCATATACCTCCAGGTTTCCATTGGTGGCTCCTGCAGCAAAATTAACCGACACCTGCCAGGGGCTGCTGACATTGGGTGTGATGGTGGCTCCGGTTCCTGTATAGTTCCAATGATATACATCTGTATTCAGATCCTGAGCTACGGAAAAAGCATTGCCATTACTACCGGCACAATATTCTTGTGGGGGCACCTGGTTAAAGGTCATTAATTGAGGCCGGCGGGCTTCCTGCATAACCGGCATACCAACACTGGGAGACGAAGCATACCACCAAGTGTTAATAGTATTTCCATCACCATACTCAGCATTATTAGCTGCTGTCCATGAATGACATCCATTATTGGGCGGTGTACTATTACATCCCGTAAAATTGGAGGTGCCAATAGACGGAAAGGGGAAATCATTGCTTAGAATATTACTATCGTCCCACCTTACAAAAGGTGGATCACCCGTAGGATCCACCAATGTAATTCTGAAACCATTGGGGTTTCCTTCGATATCATATAATGGAAGATTAGTTAGACCGTTGATATATTTTACTGTAATGGTAATAGTTACATTGTTTGGAACGGGATTTCCCATTCCATCGTTTCCATCCCAAAGAATTAAGTTCTCTCCGGCAACAACGGCCTGAGGAACAAACCTGGTTACATATGGCGAATCAAATACGAGTTCTATTTCTGCATTACCGGCCTTATCTACAAATACGTGAAACAGAATAGATCCATCATCACAAAATACATCAGTTGTGGGTGTGCCAATGATTTCGCCTAAAGTAGTTGCAGGAGGAAATAAGTCTGGATCCGGTTGATTTAAAAAAATATTAAAAGACGGAACATACGCTTGAAAATCATTAACAGACTTTCTGTCTTCCTCAAAATCGCCAGTATTGGCACAACCTGTTGCATTACAAAACATTAACCAAGCCCTACCTTCCAGTTGATCAAATTCAAGAGAAGTAATGATTTGATCCGATGAATAAATGTAAAAGGTAGAAGAGTTTTTATCAAAGCCAGTCATATCACTTGTCTCAATAAACTGCCACGACTTTGAGTACAATCTGCCGGTTTCGACCAGATTGGTGGTGGTATTGAAAACGGTTATGTCAATCAATTCCATCTCAAACGACCCAATAACCCTGTTTCCAGTACTATTCGAAAGGTTATCAAATTCAATGAAGTAAGTGCCTGCCACACCCGGGGCAAACTCCAGGGCATTGTAACCACCAACCCCAACAACCTGATTCGGGCCAGCCTGTGCCTGCCCTAAATCGCTAATATAGCCGATGCCCCCGGTAGGCAAGTTTTGCTGCGCGTAGACTACAATTCCACTGCTGTTTTTAATTCTAAACTCTATGTGCCTCGGATTAAATCCTGAACTGTTGGGATTACCTCGAAAACCCATATAAACCACTTCATCAGGAGATTCAAGCGTGAAGTTCAGTCGGTCATTTTCATTGCACCCAAAAATGGCAAATTGGGTTCGTAAACCAGAACCAGTGTTACAACCGTCAAAAAAATCATTACATAAATAAAAGTGCGTCAAACCAGAACCTGTGACACTTAACTCATTCGATCCCTCGCCAACCACCTTTTCCGGAACCATTCCGGCCATAAACAATACAACGATGAATAGACTGCGCGTTGTTATACGCTGTGCAACTTGTTGTTTGATATAGGTAAACAATCGTAAAAATGTATTCATATATTTTTGGTTTGTTATAACAAAAGACTTGCAATCACACAATATTATTGGCTATCAAAAGTAATCAAATCTACGATCGGCCATTGATTCCGGGGAAATGAGGCTTCGTTACATTTGAAATGATACCTGGTATAGCAACATGAAACTAAAAAGCTACCTTTTATACATGGTAATTATGACACTTTTTTGAGAAATTGGTTGCACTGAAATTGTAAGATTCGGAAGTGACAAGGTCTCTCAGGTAAAATTAATTACTCACCTGAGTAGCACATTGCAACAAAATTCAATATTTTTGAGGTCGATACATTTTCAAATAACCTTTATTGGCATGAGAAAACTACCATTAACCCTGATCCTTATTCTAATTATCGGGCTCTCCGGCGGATGCCGGCAAAAAAAACAGGTCACTCCCCCACCCGACTGGGCAAAATCGGTGGTCTGGTACCAAATTTTTGTAGAGCGTTTCAACAATGGCGACACCACAAACGATCCTACCCCGGCCACCATCCATACCGCCACCGACTTTTACAAAATTCCGGAGAACTGGCACATCACGCCCTGGACACAAAGCTGGTATCAGGAAGATGACTGGGCGAAACAAACCAGCAATAATTTCTACAGTAACCTGCAACTCAGACATTATGGCGGTGATTTACAGGGAGTATTGGACAAACTGGATTACCTACAGGAACTGGGGGTTACGGCCATCTATTTTAACCCGCTCAACGATGCGCCTTCACTGCATAAATTTGACGCCCGCAACTGGCGGCACATCGATGTCAATTTTGGTCCCGATCCCGAAGGCGATATCGCGTTGATGGCAAGTGAAGATCCGGCAGATCCGGCTACCTGGAAATGGACATCGGCTGACAAGCTTTTTTTAAAACTGGTGGATGAATTGCACAAAAGGGGCATGATGGTGATTATGGATTATTCATGGAACCACACCGGCGTGGAATTCTGGGCATTTAAGGATGTGGTAAAGAACCAGGAAAAATCACCTTATAAAGACTGGTATAACATCCTTGCTTTCGATGATCCAAAAACTCCCGAAAACGAGTTTAAGTACCAGGGATGGCTGAATATCAGCAGTCTTCCTGAAATAAAAAAAGTCAACATTACCGGGGAACGGATTCATGGCCAACCCTATGAAGGAGATCAAAATGAAGGAGCAAAACAACACATTCTGAATGTGACCAGGCGATGGCTTGCTCCTGACGGAAATATTGCCGGTGGCATCGACGGATACAGGCTGGACGTGGCCGACCAGGTTCCCATGGGCTTTTGGCGTGATTACCATGATTTTGTGAAAAGCATCAACCCACAGGCCTATCTTGTTGGTGAAATCTGGTGGGAGCAATGGCCCGACAAGCTCATGAACCCGGTACCCTATGTGCATGGAGATGTGTTCGATGCCGTGATGTTCTATCAATCGTACCGGCCCGCCCGGTATTTCTTTGCCAGGACAGATTTTGAGATCACAGCCGAACAACTGGTCGACAGTCTGGAATTTCAATGGAATCGATTGCGAAAACCAACACGCGATGCCATGATGTCGCTGGCGGCTTCGCACGATTCTCCGCGATTGCTGACTTCTTTTTACAATCCTGGAAAATACAAACTCAATGCAAAACCTTCAGATGACAAACACTATAAAACGGGAAAACCTGATGCCGAAACCTATCAACGGATGAGGTTATACCTGATGCACCAATTTACCAGTATCGGAGCACCCCATGTATGGAATGGAGATGAAATGGGAATGTGGGGGGCAGATGATCCCGATTGCCGCAAACCGCTTTGGTGGCCGGAGTATCATTTTGATCCTGAAAACCGAAACAACATCCAACCCGGAGAACCCGTTTACGACTCCATCGCCTTCGACAGCACGCAATATGAGTTTTACAAAAAACTGATTTCCATCAGGAAAGAGAATCCGGTATTGATGGATGGGGAACTCCATTTTTTGAAAGCGGAAGGGAAGGTACTGGTTTATAACAGAACGGATGGAGAAGAGGAAATCGTCGTGTTGTTTAACCTGGGTGAAAATGCGGAGGTTTTTGACTTTCCCGAAGGTGCTACTTATGCTGACCTGATGGGCTCCTCAGAATACAAAAGGCAAATTGATCTTCTTCCATTATCGGGATATATTTTGAGAAGAAATTGACAACCAGGTAATAATTGTTGATCAAGTGATATTTAAGGATAACAATGTTACGATAATCCTGCCCACTGATGCGATTTGACTGTAACCAAAGTACCCACCTCTCCTACACATTTGTGCAGGGCAGGGACTTTTCTTGATTTTATATTGCCTTTTAAATCAGCACATAAGTAAGATTTAGGTTTGGCGGTTATTGAAAATTTAGCACTCATTGCAAACGAGGGTCAGCAGAGGGTTTTCAAAGGACTATTTGCTTTATAACACACTTTTTCAAAGGACTATTTGCTTTTTAACACACTTTTTCAAATGACTTTGGTTTTTTCAATCATGATTGAAGAAAAATAATGGCTCCTGCTCCTCAAAAATACCGTACACAAGCCAGAGAGTAACTCCTTTACCACACAAATCGAACTAAGCCCTCTGTCAGGTTTTGATTTAAAGAAGGAGCACCAGAAGGGAAACACCGGGTTTTCCTTTGTAACGTAGTTACTAGCAAATACTTATGCGATTTGAACCCGATAGGAATCGGCAGGCCGGGTCTCTTCGCCTGTTTTGTTCATTCAGAGCGCAGCACATATCTTCTTTTTTGTCAGAGCAGAGTCCTGTTCCTCATTTTTGTCATTCAGTTCTTTTTTTGTCATTCAGAGCGCAGCGATGAATCTCATCCCCAAAAGTAACGTTAGGGAATGAGATCCATCATTTCGCTCTGCTCCATTCTGGATGACAATTCTTTCTTTTTTTTGTCATTCTGACTGGAGTAACGACTCCGCCAGAAGGAGTTACGTAGCGGAGGAATCTGAACTACAACCAAATTTACGTCCATTTGAATGAGACCACAGCAGATTCCTCTGTTCGCTCCTGGCGTCGCTCAATCGGAATGACAAAAGGGATGCTCTGTTCGCTCCTGGCGTCGCTCAATCGGAATGACAAAAGGGATGCTCTGTTCGCTCCTTGGTCCGCTCAATCGGAATGAACAATCTGTTACGTCTTGCGTGTGGGGGTTGTAGATTAAATTAATACTCCTGCTAAAAAATTAATGTATTGGGTTCTCAAATAAAAAAAACCTCCCTGCCGACGACAAGGAGGTTTTTTAAAAATGAACCAATTGATGAGTTAGTTCTTTATCACTTCATAAGTAGGGACTTCTTTCTCAAGATAGAGGTTAAGGGTATAATTACCGGCATCTGTTAAAACGATGTTCGCTCCATCCTGGCTCAGTGTATTGTCACCTGCTCCCGAATCGCCAAAGTTAACGGCCCAATCAGCATTTGCTCTCCATTTGACTTCTGCACCCGCTGCAAAATCCATCGTGATGGTAAACATACGATTGGTATTGTCCCAGGTAAGTTCGGCATCTCCCGCCCACTCGTTAAAGCTGCCAATCAGGGTAAAGTTCCTGATTTCATTGGTCCAGGTCAGGTTGACGGTATCGCAGGTGAGGAAGTAGTTACCGAATTCTGCAACTGAGAGGTTCCCTGCACCGGGATCGGTAGAAAGTGTCCCCTCGCTGCCAAAGCCAAAGTTGGTATGGTCCCAATCAGGCGCTGCCGTGAATTTAAATTCAAAAGTACCTCCCTCGGGATAATATACATATCCTTTATAAACTCCATCATTGGCAGGTGACCACACATTTGGCGCAGCACCAGGGTTCCAACCCTGATAATCGCCGGGTACCCATAAATGAGGTGTTTCATCCGGTGGCGGAGGGACCGGCGGGCTAAAGGTGGTTACCGTCATGGTGATGACGGCAGAGGTATCGCTGGTTTGTGCAGCACCACTAATAGCACTTATTATACGCAGTTCGATTGTGGCAGTTGAATCACCAGGAATACCCAATGATAAAAGAAAATTATTAAGCGAATACACAATCGTTTCGTAGGTTAATACCTTTGTATTCGACAGTTCCTTTGCACCAACAAAATTACTGTCAGCAAGCCCGACTTGTAACGTATAGTTTGTTTCAGGAACAGCCGCATCATTCGAAACAGAGTAGGTAGCCGCATTCCAGTTCATTACAAACGGATTGGCTGAATCAGCCAGCAACAACACAAGGACAGTACCACTTTCCGGGGATGTAAAGCTTGCGGGGGTTGAAAGGTTGAGGTCCATGACAGGATCTTTTTCAACTTTCTGACATGAACTCAGGAAGATGAACAGTCCCGCTACCAATGTTAATATTAAAGTTATTTTTTTCATTTTTTAGCTAATTAAATTATTAATAATTAGGGTTTTGAGTTAGGTTAGGATTGGCATTTACATCAGCAGCCGGTAACGGAAACTCATTGTATTTGGTTTCGGTAGCACGACCATTCCTGGTATTGCCTTTCCATGCCCAGATATATTCACCACCGGTGAATTGATTAAAGCGAATCAAATCGGTACGGCGATGAGCTTCCCAACACAACTCGCGGGCGCGTTCATCCAAAATAAAATCAAGATTTATATCGCTCACAACAGAAGCCTCTGCACGTGAACGCAAATCATTCACATAACCAACGGCAGTTCCCATGGCTCCACCGCTACCGCCACGCAGTATAGCTTCAGCATACATCAAATATACATCAGCCAAACGGAACATGGGGAAATCGGTATCAGGAAAGGACAAGCTAAATCCAGAAATCGCTTCTCCGGCAGGAGTGTAATAAACATTGCGGAACTTAGTAACGGCATACCCATCGGTAAACAAACCAACATTGTCAATGTCGATGTTTTGACCATCGGTATAAAACATGCCGCGTGAGTCGGCTGCATCGAATTTTTCAACTAACTGACGGGTAGTGCGGGTACCACCCCATCCACCATCTACGCCATAGTCACCGGGAACCATTGAGCCACCAATACCAGCATGGATAATAAAAGTTGTGCCTCCCCAGGTTTGTGTGTGTTCACCGCTATAACGAATTGGGAAAATAATTTCCTGGGTGGTGGTTGGATCTACATCATTGTTGGCCCAAAATAATTGTTGAAATTTGGGAGCAAGGGTATAATCACTTCCGATTATTTTATTGCAATAAGTTAAACACTCGGTATTTTTTGGTTGCTGGATATAAACCTCCGCATTTAGATAAAGTTTAGCCAGTACCATCCAGGCTGCTGCCTGATCTGCACGACCATATTCATTGGTCCTGGGAGCCATCATCTGACCTTCAATATCCAGGAGTTCCGATTCGATGAAATTAAATAAATCGGCTTTACTAATCTGGGGGGGAAAGAAATCTCCAACAGGATCAGTTTCTACTACAAAGGGAACCGAACCGAACAAATCGAGCGCATGCCAATAGCTTAAAGCTCGCAGCCAACGTACCTCCAGGCGATAATTGGCAATTTTTGCACGCCACTCATCAGAGGTACCACGGTCGTTTAATTTACCATCGGTAGTCTGGCGCAAAAATTCATTTGCCACTGAAATTTGGTAAAACAAGCGATAATACATGGCTGCAATAAAGGTGTCGCCATCGCCCCATTGCTGAAAGTGGAAATCTTTAATGGTGGCATCATTCCAACCAATAACGGCTTCATCGGTAGTTAATTCCTGATGATACCAATATTGACGCAGGTATTGACTAAATCCACCATCGATACCGCTGATGTCGGGCATACCATCGCCACCTTCCTGTCCGCCAACAGCCAAACCAGCATAACATTTAGCTAAAAACTGGGTATATGCTTCAGGATTATCGAACGCCTTTTCGGCGGTAATAACATCCGGATCAATGGGTGTTAGATCCATATTTTTGATACATGAGTTCGTTATGAGCATCAACCCTGTAACAATCGTTGTTATATAAAGAAATTTTTTCATCGTCTTTAATTATTTTAATTAAAACATCAGGTTAACACCAAAAACCCAAACCCTTGTACGGGGATAAACGCTGTTGTCGATACCATTCACTACCTCAGGATCTATTCCTGAATAGTTAGTAATAACAAACGCGTTGTTAACGGTTGCCGACAATCGAATATCCAGCCTGTTTTTCAGTAAATTATTGAACATATAGCTCAGTGTAATTTCATCCATCCGGAAGAAAGAAGCGTCCTGAATATAATAGTCGGAGTGGTATTGAGCGCTGTTAAAACCTGTTTCAGAAATATCAGTCACGATATTGCTTATATAGGGTCCCTCATCGCGGTACATTCTATCATACCAACCGTTTTCGCTTTGAACGTTGTTGTACATGTAATTACCAAAGTTGGCGCGTCCCGAAAAGGACATGGACCATTCTTTGTAACTGAAGTTGGAGGATACGCCAAAAAATAAATCAGCATTGGGATCTTTGTAGAAATATTTGTCGGAAGTATTAATTTCACCATCACCGTTGCGGTCTACATACAATCCTTCGATGGGCTTACCATTATTGTCATATACCTGTTCATACACAAAGAATGTATTGCGGGACTGGCCAACGGCTTGTACCTGAACGTTGTTACCAACACCCCCGGCAATGCCTCCCGTTGGGACGTTGACACCATCATACAGGCTGGTGATCTCGTTTTGGTTAAGAGTTGCATTAAAACCCAGCTCCCAATACATGGAAGGCTTGGAGATAATTTTTCCATTGATGGAAAATTCAATCCCTTTGTTTTCCATATCGCCCACATTCCTATTGATATAGTTGCTCAGGTTAGCCCCGGCGGGCACAGGTACCCAGCTTAACAGGTTGGTGGTTTTACGGAAATAATAATCAACAGATCCATAGACGCGGTCATTTAATAACGCATAATCCAATCCTGCATTCAAGGTAGTGGTTTCTTCCCATTTTATATTGGTATTGTAACCTTCGGGACGAAGGGTCAAATAATAATTACTTCCTAAAGGATACATGGCAAAATCATTTCCGTAAGTATAACGACCCATATAATCATAATATCCGCCAACGTCTTGCTGACCGGTAACTCCCCATCCCAAACGTAATTTCAGCTGACTGACAATTTTTGAATCACGAAGGAAGGCTTCTTCGTTTATTTTCCAGCCTATTGCCAATGCAGGAAATATTGCATTGACATTTCCAGAGGCAAAACGGGTGGTTCCATCCTGACGTACAGAGGCCGTTAGGAGGTATTTGTCGTTAAATATATAATTCAATCTGCCAAAAAATGATTCAAGGTAGAGTTCGCCCTTACCACCTTCAGTATGCCTGGTTACGTATGATTGTCCTGTAGACTCACCCGTAACAGGATCTTTAAAAATAGGGACATTGCTGTAATTTCCATAGGAATAGTCATAGAAATACTGTATGGAATAACCTGCTGTTACATCAAATGTACTTCTGATATTAGCTACCTCTTTTACGTAGTTCAAATAAAAATCGGCCAGTTTATTCTTGTAGGTATTGGAGTAATAGTTGTCTTCACCACCGCCTTGTGATTTATTAAATGACCAGGCAGCATAAGGTGGAGTGTTTATTGATCCGCCGTTTTTTGAATAATCATAACCTAAATTCAGATTGGCACGCAATTCAGGTAAAAAAGGAAGTTTATAATCAAACTGTAAGTTACCATAAACGTGGTTGGCATGCGATCTATCATCTCTCAGATTCAGTTGTGACATTGGATTGCTGGTAGCTTGGGTAACAGGATCGCCGTTGCTTTGAAGCCAGGCCCAATATCCACCGTAGGCATTGTCAGCATTAACAGGTTTAGTAGGATCCATTTGAAGTGCCGCATTGATCGCCCCACCATTATTAAACTGATTTTGAATAAGCGAAGCATTAATATTGAAGTTAATCTTCAGGTGATCGTCTAATAAACTGGGATTTAAGGCCGCTGTTAGTGAGGTTCTTTGAAAACCAGAAGTTTGAACAATACCATTTTGATCGGTATAACCCATGCTAAAACGGTAAGGTACGTTTTCCCATGCACCGCTGGCTGATAAAGTATGATCCATGGAAGTGGTATTTTTGTAAATTTCATCCTGCCAGTTGGTATCATAAAATTTTTGGTTGTAACCAGTGCGGTCTTCGGGAAGATCATTCCATGTAACAGGTTTTCCGTCAGGATCAGTCCAAACGCCCAGCATGTCGACATGAGAAGGATGTTTTTCCTGAATCGTTTTAATAAATTCCGAAGAAGACAACACGTCAATGGTTTTTGGGATTTGAAAATAGGAAAACTGTCCCTGATAATCGAGCTGTAATGGCCGACCTATTTTCCCGCGCTTTGTCGTGATAATAATAACGCCGTTGGAAGCACGCGATCCATAAATAGCCGTTGCAGAAGCATCTTTCAGCACCGTAAACGATTCAATATCATTAGGATTGATGCTGTTTAACGGGCTGCGGGTTCCACCGGCGACATCGTTTGAGACAGGCATCCCATCAATTACAAATAAAGGATCGTTGCTGGCGTTGAGGGATGACCCCCCACGAATTAAAATTTGTGATGAAGTCCCGGGAGCACCACCATTGGAAGTGATTTGAACACCGGCTACTTTACCTGCAATCAGGCTGGCAGGGTTCACTATGGCTCCTTTGTTAAAGCTTTCGGATTCAATGGCTGTCACAGAGCCGGTTGCATCCTTCTTTTTGGCTACACCATAACCGATAATCACGACCCCTTCGAGCGACTGGGCCGAAGATTGCAGGGCCACATCCAAAGTTGTATTTGGCTGCACAGCATGATCTTGCGAAGCATACCCTACATAGGAAAATTCCAATACCTGGTTTGGATTCACCTGAATAGAATATTTCCCATTGATATCGGTAACGGTACCCATGGTGGTTCCCTTTACAACAACTGTTGCCCCGGGAAGGAAACTCCCGTCAGCGGCATCCGTTACCAAACCGGTAACCGTACCACCCTGCGCAAAGGCTGCGGTAACACCACAGAACACGATTGCTGCAAGCATGAGCAATTTTGTGGATAAATGTTTAAGCATTGTACATTAGATTAGTTTATGAATTGGTTAATTGATTTGTCGTTGCATTACTTTAAGAAGTAATATCATGGTCAATTTTTTTGATAAAATTAATCTTTTTTAATAAAACCGTAACATCTGCTTAAACTATAATCAAGTTTAACAAGAATGGATGCAATGATCATTCGGATAACTACATTTCATATTAAAGCGAAATACACCCGTTTGATAAAACAAGGCAATTGCAACCAGAGTTTAGCTGATTGATTTTGTTGTCTTTATCACTCAGATTTTTAAATTAATAATTTCTTTACTAACAATAATCAGGTCTTTACCCTCTTAATCCTGTTGATATTACAAACGATTGCGGAAATTTTAATACCCGGGAGTATTCTGTTATTTGTATTGGTTATAAATTGATTTGGACTAAGTAACATACGAAGGGGCATTGGCAGGAGGCACATAACGACAGGAATAGACAGGACACTTGCACCCATTTTAGCGGACAAAAAAAAACCGCAAGCTAACACCAGTAAGCTTGCGGTTTGCTTGGAATGAAAACCTCCTATGTTCTGGAGGTAACTTCCAATAAATGATAACCAAACTGGGTTTTAACCGGCCCCTGAACTTCATTGAGCGGGGCACTAAACACAACCTGATCAAACTCTTTTACCATCATTCCGGGCGAAAAACTTCCCAGGTCACCGCCATTGCGGCCCGATGGGCAAGTTGAATACTTCCGGGCAATTTCGGCAAAATCAGATCCCTGTTCAATTTGAATTTTTAATTCGTTACATTTTTCTTCGGTCGACACCAAAATATGTCGTGCACTGGCTTTAGACATAGCATTATGATTTAAATATTTGATCGGCAAAAGTACTGAAAACATCCTACCCAATCAAATTAATTGATTACCCCTGTTTCATCCAAATCAATTCCATATTTTTGCCAAATAATTTTTAAGGTATGAAGAATTCAGTAATAGAACTAAAACCCGCCTCGCTTTGGTTTTATTTTAATGATATATTAAACATCCCGCGCCCTTCAAAAAAAGAAGGAAAAATCATCGCCTATTTGCTTGAGTTTGGCAGGAACCACCAGCTGGAGTCCCTACAGGACGAAATTGGCAATGTACTCATTCGCAAGCCTGCCACCAAAGGCATGGAAGACCGGCAATGGGTTGTTCTTCAATGCCATGTCGATATGGTATGTGAGAAAAACAGCAATAAAATACACAATTTTGACAACGATGGCATCGAGGCCTATGTTGAAGACAACTGGGTAAAAGCCAACGGTACTACGCTGGGTGCTGATGATGGTATCGGCATTGCTGCCCAGCTGGCAGTACTGGCTTCTCATGATATTGAACATGGCCCACTTGAATGCATCTTTACGATAGACGAGGAAACCGGTCTCACGGGCGCTTTTGGTCTGCAGCCCGGATTTTTAAAGGGTTCCATCCTACTCAATCTCGATTCAGAAGATGAAGGACAACTGTTTATCGGATGTGCCGGCGGACAAGATACCCTGGCCTGGCTGCCCTTTGATTGGGAAGCCACTCCTGATAACATGGCTGCATTTAAAATCATGGTATCCGGCTTAACCGGAGGTCATTCCGGAGACGACATCAATAAAGGACGTGGAAACGCCAACAAAATCCTGAATCGCTTTTTGTGGGAAAACATGACTCAACTTAGCCTTAAACTGCATACTTTTGATGGAGGCAACCTCCGCAATGCCATAGCCCGGGAAGCATTTGCCACCGTGGTTTTACCTCAGGAACGAGCCAATGAGCTGATCAAAAAAGTGGACGATTTCAAATTGATGTGCAAAGAAGAATATTCGATTACCGAACCGGCCCTCAAGATTGCTATTTCGGAAACCGAGCTACCGGAAACGGTTATTGATGACGAATCGTTTTTTTACCTCACCAACGCCATCTATGCTTGTCCGCATGGTGTGCTGGCCATGTCGCCCAGCCTGGAGAATTTTGTTGAAACCTCCACCAACCTGGCCTCGGTGAAATTTCAGGAGGATGAAA
Source organism: Bacteroidetes bacterium GWF2_41_31 (assembly GCA_001769215.1). Lineage (GTDB taxonomy): Bacteria > Bacteroidota > Bacteroidia > Bacteroidales > F082 > UBA6244. Next base: position 37,379 of record MEOL01000004.1, on the reverse strand, counting down.
TTCAAATCACAACCAACCAACGTAGTTCGGTAGAATCTGAAAAACAGGATGCCACCAACATGGTTTCATCTGTTTTTAAACTCGCAGGAGCACGCATAGTTACTTCGGAAGGCTATCCGGGTTGGAAACCAAATCCGAATTCACCCATAGTGGACTTGTCGGCAAAATCGTACAAAAAATTGTTTAACATTGAACCCCAGGTGCTGGCCATCCATGCCGGACTCGAATGTGGTCTGATTGGAAATAAATATCCTGAAATGGACATGATTTCATTCGGTCCTACCATCAAAGGTGCACATTCTCCCGATGAAAGACTCGATATTGAAAGTACCGCCAAATTCTGGGATCTTCTGATCGAAATATTAAAAAATATTCCAAAAATTTAAACTGGTTTTATAGATGCCCTGAGGAAATGATCTTCAACAAAAGGTAATATAATAGGTTGTTGATTTTTTGATTGAAAATGGATACCTTTGACCACAGATTACTAATCTGCTAATTCAACTGTAGAATGGAAATACATATTCGATTTTTTAAAACTGTCCTGGTTGTCATTGCAATCGGAATTTGGATCATCGTTTTTCAAAACGCAGGAATTATTCCTCAAGCTATCCCGCAACGCATCGTGGCCGATTCTGCCATCCTTGTCACCGGAGAAGTGGATGTGCTCAATACCGTATTCATTAAAGGTGCGGTAGATGCCAACATAGAAAGTATCAATGGTTATTCAAAATTTTACAAAGATCCGCGTACCGGCGAGTACTATGTAATTCCCGTCACAGACCCCTACCAATAAACTTCTTTTCTTTACATTTGCCTGAATGTTAAGAAGGAATTGAGTAATGGTTCAACATAAAGTCCCGGTCGTTTTATTGCTGATTTCACTCTTGTTGGCGCAGTTGGCTTTATTGGCCCAGGATTCTGTTATAACCCGGTTAAACACTCAAATTGCCCGTACCACCGACAGTCTTGAAAAAGTATATCTGCTGAACGAAATCGCCAATGTGTTGAAAATTTCAGACATCGACAAGGCCCTGTACTTCAATAAAAAAGCCTTAAAACTGGCCAACCAGATCAAATCACCTGACGCTTGCGGGGTAACCAATGAGCTCATGGGCGAGTTGTTTGATTTAAAAAACAACATTCAACCCTCCATTAATTACTACCTGATCAGCGCTAAAATTTATGAAGGACGCGATCAACCGGATAAGCTGAGTTCCATTTATGGGAAATTGGGCTTGCTCTACTACCGCAACAACTATGACATGGAACAGGCCCTTGATTATTTCAGGAAATCACTCGACTTTGCCATTCTCGGAACTAACAAAGAACTCATCGGAGAAGCCTACAACCGCATTGGAAGCATATTTTTTGATCAGGCAAACCTGGAAGAAGCCTATCAGTATTTTGTAAAAGCGCTGGATATATTTCAATTGAATGATAACCAGGCAGGTATTGCCAAAGCATTCAATAACCTCGGAGAAATTCACCGGCTTCAAAATGAAAATAAAAGGGCCATCGAATACTATGAAAAAAGCCTCGCGATAAACAAAGCATTAAATTTACCCGACAGGGTAGCCACCAATTACCAAAACATGGGGCTAATTTATGGAAAACAAGGAGAAGTGCAAAAATCTTTTGACTATTTTGAAAAAAGCCTTGAAATTTATAACCGTACCAACAATGCGGAATCCAAACTCTTGCTTCAGGTATTGATGGGTCGCGAGTACCTCATTTCGGGGATGTATGAACAAGCGAAAAAAACCCTTACAGATGCTTACAAACAAGCCAGCTATTTTGGCAAGTGGAATCATATCCGTGATGCGGCGGAAGGATTAAGCGAAATATATGAAGCCACCGGACAACCTGCCAAAGCCTTGTTTTATTATAAATCCTATGCCCGATATAATGATTCGATCAACCTGAAGCAAAAATCGGACATGGCCATGGAACTGCAATCCAGGTTTTTGAACGACATCAAAGACATAGAAATCAAATTAAAAGACAATGACATCCTCTTGCTTAACAAAGAAAAAGTAATTAACAACCTGAAATTAAACCTCTTAATCATTAGCGTGATCGCCATCGTGATTATCACTGTGATTATCCTGATGCGGGCAGGTGGAAAAATCAGGAAGGAAAGATTGGTGAGAGAAAAAGATGCGTTGCTGCACCATACTCAGCAGGAATTGATGCGAATTGAGTTAAAAGGCAAAGACAACGACCTGATGAACTTCGCGTTGCATCTGGTGCAGAAAAATGAAGTGCTTAAACAACTCAAAAGTGAATTAAAGGGAATTTCAACAACCCATGATGCTGAAATCAATAGAAAAGTAAAAGATCTTTCGATTCACATCCAGCAGAACTTGCAAATACAGAAGGAAATAGATGAGTTTCAAGCCAAAGTCGATCAAACTTACGACGAATTCTTTAAAAAACTAAAGATCAGGTTTCCATCGCTTACCAAAAATGAAGAACGCCTGTGCGCATTACTTCGTCTTGAGCTAAGCACGAAAGAAATTGCCACCTTGAATAACATTTCGGTTAAGGCTGTTGAAATGAGCAGGTACAGGCTTCGAAAAAAATGCGGTATAGAAAACAGTGAAGGCCTTCCCAAGTATCTACAAAATATTTAATACCCATGTTGTAGGTGGATACACACTTCTAATGTACTGAATTATTGATCTTTAAGAAGATGAATGTAGTAGTACGCTTATTTGAATTAATTATGAATTGTTGCGTTGTAGAAGCCCTGTAGTAATGACAAATAAAATGGCATTGGGTGTTCACTTATCTTTGGCCAAAATTAATTCATACTTGAAACAATCAAATGGTAGGTACAGATACAACACTTGATTTTGGTTTAATTGAAAAATGCCTCAAAAACGACCGTAAAGCCCAATACGAGTTTTACGAAAAATACGCGCCTAAACTCTATGGTGTTTGTTTAAGATATGCCAAAACCGTTATTGATGCAGAAGACATTCTCCAGGATGGATTTATTAAAGTATTCAGGTATTTGGGTGATTATAGGGGTGAAGGTTCGTTTGAGGGTTGGCTGAGAAAGATCATGGTGACAACTGCCATGAATTTTTACAAGAAAAAGAACCTGGTAAGCAAAGATATTGAACCTGAGAGCCTTCGTCTCCCTTTCCATAACGACCATGAAATTGTTTCTGCCATGTCGCACAAGGAATTGCTCCGTTTTATTCACGAATTGCCCGACGGGTACCGGACTGTTTTCAATCTAAACACCATCGAGGGTTATTCTCACAAAGAAATCGGAGAAATCATGCATATTTCGGTCAACACTTCCAAATCGCAATTGTCGCGTGCAAAAAATTCGCTTCGAAATAGCATTGGCAACCTTTTTAAACATGAGGAAATCCTCATGCAATTTCAGACAGCACCTGCTTATCAATAATTGAGTAATTTCTCATTTGATTTTCATATAACAGCATTGCTATTTAGTCATTAATTGGCTATTTTGTCATATCACATTTGGTATTAATAAAAGGAGGTGAGCAGATGGCAAAAGAATTTTACCTTTGCTTCCGTTAAAAAAAAATCAGGAATGTTAAAGGCATGATGCCACCAAAACGAAATCAAATGAATGTTACCAAAAAAAAGGGAAATTCACTTTCCATCGCAATCATCGGCTTGTTGTTTTTTATTTTTGGATTTGTAACATGGCTCAATGGCATTCTCATACCTTACCTTCAAATAGCATGTGAACTCACTAATTTTCAAGCCCTTTTTGTCGCGTTTGCCTTCTATATATCCTATACCGTCATGGCACTCCCCTCTTCGTGGGTACTTAAGAAAACCGGCTTTAAAAGCGGGATGATGGTGGGATTGTTCGTCATGGCCATTGGCACCTTACTTTTTATTCCTGCAGCCATAACAAGGCTGTACGGTTTATTTCTACTGGGTATCTTCATTATGGGAACCGGATTAGCAGTTCTACAAACAGCTTCCAATCCTTACATTATCATTATCGGACCAAGGGAATCGGCTGCCAAACGGATTAGCATCATGGGGATTGCCAACAAGGTGGCGGGCATGTTGGCACCTCTTATTTTGGCCTATTTTATCCTGAACGATGGGGATGCTTTTGTAGCCGGATTGGCTGGATTGGATGATGTTTCACGAAATCTCCAGCTGGATATCCTGTCGCAACGTGTGGTGATGCCCTATCTCATCATGACAGTAGTTCTGGTTCTATTGGGCATTGGCATTCGGTTCTCGCCTCTTCCTGAGATTGAAGATGAGCAGGAGGAGTTTCAGGAAACAGCTCATCAGTCAAAGACCAATATTTTTCAATTTCCAAATCTGGTGCTGGGTGTGTTGGCACTGTTCTTTTATGTAGGAGTTGAAGTAATTGCCGGCGACACCATCATCAGGTATGGTATTTCACTCGGATACCCCATCGAACAGGCTAAAATGTTTACCTCTTTTACTTTAGCAGGAATGATTATCGGCTATTTGCTCGGCATTGTCCTCATCCCGAAATACATCAGTCAGCAAAATGCACTGGCAGCTTCAGCCACCTTGGGATTAATGCTGAGTTTTAGTGTATTATTTGGTTCCCCACTTATTTCAGTTACTTCGGTAGCCTTATTGGGATTGGCGAATGCTCTCGTATGGCCTGCCATCTGGCCGCTGGCCATCCATGGTCTTGGAAAATTCATGAAAACAGGTTCTGCCATGTTGATTATGGCCATCGCGGGAGGAGCCTTGCTTCCGTTGCTTTGGGGACAGTTATCAGATATGTTTTCTGCTCAACAAGCTTACTGGGTGCTGGTACCTGGTTATCTGATTATTTATCTCTATGCAACCAGGTGGCATAAGCTGACTTCCTGGGGACGAAGTTAAAATGGCAAAATAGCTTAAAATGGTGCAAGCGGACGCTTGCACCAGATAAGTGTTGAAATCTGACTTCCTAAAAATTAAACCGGAACGTGAGTGCAAACTGCTGTGTGGTATATTTGTTCTTTACAGCATTGGTGTAAATATCTGCATTGTAGTAATACAGGTAATAGTCCTCGCTCATCACCGAATACACATAGGCAAAATCCATAGCAAATACATCCTTTTTATAGCCTATACCCCCTGAAAAGGAAGTTCTCTTTCCATCGTTGAGGTTGTCGGCATAAGGGCTGGAAGAAAAACCATACCCTCCTCGCATACTAACCATGCCCAATCGCCATTCGGTGCCAAACTTTAGGTTGTTGGTGGCACGATAGGCATCTCGTATTTCATCATTTACGGGATTGGTGTCATCGTCTGTAAAACCAAATCGGGCACTTGAGTAATCAGCATATTCGTACTCGGCCGAAACAAAGCCTATTTGATTGATAAAAAACGCCACACTTCCAATGGTCCTCAGTGGTGTATAAAAACGGTATGAATAGTTTCCTTTTGGAGCCGGTGATTCGGGTACAATAGTGACCCCGCCATAAGTTGCTGTGGTCTCCGTATTCCAGTCATCAGTCATATTCCAGTAATAGGAAGGGGTATGGAAAGCCAGGCCCATTCGCACCCAATCGGTTGGTTTATAGATAGCCCCCAGTTTCAGGTTGATCCCCCACCCGGTAGTTACCAGGTTCTCGGTGACACTCCAACTGTTGAAATCCGGAACATTATCCGAAGTAAAGCTTTCGCTGTAATAGGTTTTTCGGTTGAACCTGATATAGGGCAAGCCAATTGTGGCACCAAGAAAGAATTTATCGTTGTAGTTGGCCGCAAACGACATCAGCCATTCGTTGGTTGACCCTTTTGAAGTGGTCATTTGTCTTTGGTAAGCACCATCCCCATTGGGTACGGGGACATCATAAAAATCATCATAACCCGGCACGGTATCGAGCAGGTACACTGCCCACGCGGGATCCAGATAAAACGGATCTACATTGTACAAATTATAGTAAGGAACGTAATCCGCTTGGTTCATATATACATCTAGTTTAGTGTTTTCATGATTGGTACCTTGTATGTTCACTGTGGAGTTATAGTTATTCAGGCGGTTCATGCCAATGGCAAACTGCGTATATTTCCAACCCATTCCATTTTTCACTGGTTTGGTCATCACATAACCCAGGTTACTCAGATCGAATACGGTGCTAAAATCCTCACGGCTATTACCATTATAAGTTGAAGCTGCTTTACGCGAAAACACTTCGGGGGTAAAGGTCATATCGTAGGTTCTGAAAAGACCAAGTCCGGCCGGATTGGTACTGGCTGCCGAGAAATCGGCTCCGATGGCACCAAAGGCGCCTCCCGCTCCCATACTTCGGGCTGTCCCCTGATAAAACGACTGAGAATATCTGAGTGCATCTTCTGCCAATTGAGCATTTGAAACCAGGGCATAGGACATCAACAAAGTTGCTATGAAATATTTTTTCATGATAACGATTTATTAATCAATGGTAAAACACTTATTGTAAAACGGTATAAAGTAAGAAGTATTGCAATGAGTTATCTTCTTCCACCACGGGGCGAACTACTACTTGAACCAGAGCTACGTGAGCTGCTTCCAGAGCTACTGCTTCCTGAACTTCGGCTTGGAGTAGAAGGAGCGCTGTAACTTTTTGAGGATGTACCCTGGCTATTTGCAGGCGACGAATAAACCCTGGAAGGCGTTTCAGTAGTTGAGCCTGATGATCTTCCACCTCTGTTGTCGTTCTTCTGGGTACCTGATGTACTTGGTTGTGTATAGATTTTTGCCGGACGTGAGCGATTAAAGGTTGCCGATTCGCGGGTGTTGGTTCCAGTTTGGCTATTGTTACGTGGCTGTACTGTTTCGCGGGTATTGGTGGCTGAACGATTGTTTTCGCGTGTTTGCGTGGGAGCAGGTGCTGTTCTCACGAATTCCTTGCTCGATCGTGGTTGTCGCGAGGGCAGACTCTCATAGGATTTTGGTTTGCGGTATTTTTCTTGTGAGGAACGTGTATCCTGGGTATTGGGAGCTTTTCTTTCAACCGATACCGGTTTTCTGATGACCCGGGTTTTATCCTGACCTGCAGTTTCGCCTGATTGTCTGGTTCCTGGCCGTGTTGACTGAGTAGTTTCCTGATCACGATTGCGGGTAGTCACGTTGCTGCTACCTGTACCTGCATCTATCGTGTTCGTGCGTGGAGTAAGCAATGCACCACTACCTGCTACCACAGTTTCAGGAGATTTTCTTGAACCGGGGTTTACGGCATCACCTGAACGGCGGCCTCCACGTCCGGGAATGGTAGTTCCACCAACTCCCCTGCCGCGTGAACCATAGTGAACGTCATTACCATACTCGGGGTAGTAGCCTCCTCCGTAATATCCGCCGTATCCACCACCGTAATATCCGCCATATCCACCACCGTAATAGCCATCATAGTAACCATTCCAATAACCCTGGTTGTATCCGGCCCAGTAGCCACCTCCATAGTAGGGATAACCCCAGCCATAATGTGGATAACCCCATCCATAGTAAGGATAGCCCCATCCTGAATAAGGATAACCCCAGTAGCTGTATGAGGGCCATCCATAGCCATAACTCATCGAATAGCCCATGCCCATACCAACACCGACACCCATGCTAAATGAGGAGTTGTAATCTTCACAACCGCCACAATTACTTGTATATTGTTCATCATAGTACTCATCACTTTGGCCCGAACCATTAAAACGCCTGATGCGTGCAGCATAATCGCTTTCGTAGTTACTGTCGACAAACTCGTAATCGTCTTCTTCAGCCTGGTTCTGGGTATTATCGGAAGAAGCAGCCACATTCGACTCATACTGAGTGGAATAATCAAACTGACCATCCGAAGAAGCAGGAGTTGCTTCACTTACCACAGCTGTGGTGGAAGGAGTGTTAGCCTCAACCGGCCTTGATTTGGATGAATAATACACATCATCGCCGGGTATGTTGTTATAAGAAGAACAAGCTGTTAACATGGCAATCAGCGCTATCGCTGATAAGATTCTGAGGGTGTTTTTTGGCGTTTCCATGGTAGTTATATGTTGAGCGTTATTAAACATTGTGTAATTTTGTGCCATCTTATAAAAATACAAAGACTATACCAAACTATTAAAATGGCAAAAGAATTAACACCTCAGGCTGAAAATTATTCACAATGGTACAATGACCTCGTGATCAAAGCCGACATGGCCGAGAATTCGGCCGTACGTGGTTCGATGGTGATAAAACCTTATGGCTATGCCATTTGGGAAAAAATGCAGGCGATACTTGATGGCATGTTTAAGGAAACCGGTCATCAGAATGCCTATTTCCCGCTTTTTATACCGAAATCCTTTTTCAGCAAGGAGGCATCACATGTCGAAGGATTTGCCAAGGAGTGCGCTGTTGTGACTCACTATCGTTTAAAAAACGACCCGGAAAAAGGAATTATAGTAGATCCTGATGCCAAACTGGAAGAGGAGCTAATTGTTAGACCGACCTCAGAAACCATCATTTGGAACACCTACCGCAGTTGGATCCAGTCGTACCGCGACTTGCCTCTACTGATAAACCAATGGGCCAACGTGGTGAGGTGGGAGATGCGTACCAGGTTGTTTTTGCGCACCTCGGAATTTCTGTGGCAGGAAGGCCATACCGCCCATGCCACCCGCCAGGAGGCTATCTCCGAGGCAGAACTCATGCTGAAGGTGTATGCGGATTTTGCCGAAAACTTCATGGCCATGCCAGTTCTTTGCGGGGTTAAATCGCCCAACGAACGATTTGCAGGTGCGTTAGAGACTTATTGTATTGAGGCGCTGATGCAGGATGGAAAAGCGCTTCAGGCTGGCACTTCACATTTTCTGGGACAGAATTTCGCCAAGGCATTCGATGTAAAATTTGTCAACCGTGAAAACCAGCAGGAGTTTGTCTGGGCTACTTCGTGGGGTGTAAGTACTCGTTTGATCGGCGCCCTGATCATGTCGCATTCGGATGATAACGGTCTGGTGTTGCCCCCTAAACTGGCTCCAATTCAGGTGGTGATTGTGCCTATCTTCAAAAAAGAAGAGGAATTCAAGGCCATTACCGAAAAGGTGGGCAGCTTGATAAAAGACCTGAAAGCGAAGGGTATTTCGGTTAAATACGACGACCGCGACACACATAAACCGGGATTTAAGTTCGCCGAATGGGAGATGAAAGGTGTACCTGTACGTTTGGCCATCGGCCCGCGTGACCTGGAAAAGGGTACCGTTGAGGTGGCCCGGCGGGATACAATGGAAAAAGAAGTGCTTCTGTTTGTTGATATCGCCGACAAGATTGAAAACTTACTGGAAAGGATTCAAAAAAATATCTACCAAAAAGCCCTCACTTTTCGTGATGACAATACATTTAAAGTGGATACCTGGGAAGCATTTACCGACCGCATTGAGAAAGGTGGCTTTGTGTTAGCCCACTGGGATGGTACTGCAGAAACCGAACAGAAAATCAAAGAACTCACCAAGGCCACTATTCGTGTAATTCAGTCCAACACCAGGTCGAAACCGGGATCATGTATTTATACAGGTAAACCTTCGGTGCAGCGGGTGGTATTTGCCAAGGCGTATTGATTGTATTGGTTCAGGCGAAGCTGTTTTTGTATTCTTACAACAATTCCTGATTAAGTATCCTTCTGAAATGAGGATAGAAATATCCGGCTCGTTATTCATGTTAGTGAATGCTGGTAAATATCCTGAAAAACAGAATGGAATTTATCTTTTAGTTAAGGCTAAATATAAAAAATATTGGCTTTTTTAAATCAATATTGCGGTGCTCCGCACCTTGAATCTATTGATAATAAATTGGCTATAAATATTTTCGGTGCGCTGCACCTCAAAATTATCAGTTTTATATTGTTCATTTTCAATTAGCTGAAAATCACAAACACACTCGATCTGCAAAGCATCAAAAGTCAGGAATCTTTTATATTCTTGTTTAAAATCCCTTGCCCGGGGCTTAAGCCCCGGGCAAGGGATTTTCGGTCATTCAGGAGAATAGAATCTAATTCACGCTTTGATGTTGATTTAAAATGCGATATATTATCGTCTCCCTTATAAAAGCATAAAGGTGCAAATCAATCGATTAAAATTTACTTCAACATCAACAATTAAATGATCATCAACCTTATAAACAAATTCACGAATAACTAATATTTACCCCATTTAAGTTAAAATCGGAAGCCAGTGAAACCGCTAAAATTGATACACCAACCCGATGCTCCCATTACCTCCAACCCCCATCGACCATTTCGATTCGGGTTGCATCAACTTAAATACCATTCTGCCAATAACCACGCCCAGTGCCGCGCCAATCACTACATCACTTGCCCAATGCTGGTTGTCGTAGATGCGCGAAAGCCCGACTCCTGTGGCAATTCCATACGAAATCACTCCTACCCAGGGTCTGTCGCGATAAACCGAAGAAAAAAAGGCCGCCAATGAAAAGGCCGTAATGGTATGCCCGGACGCGAATGAGGTATATTCAAAACCCTGAAACGGGCCTTCCCACAACCCGGGGTTAGCTGGCATGTCCTGATAAGGCCTGTGCCTGTGCGTCACAAACTTCAATAACTGCACAGTGAGCGCACTCATTATCCAGGCTTGGGTCCCTCCTAAAGCGATTTGCCTGGCTGCAGGATCGTGAGCCGCCAATCCGTACAGGTAATAAGAACCTAACAAAATCGCGGGATAAACTCCACTTCCCCAAGGTTCCAGTCCATACTTTGAAACGTTGGAAGACCCGGAGGTTTGGTTACGCCGAAAAAAATCGCCGATCTGGTCATCAGCCACATAGAGCAAAACACCAGCCGTGAGCACACTTCCCGAAACAATCCATTGTTTTGTGCTCCAGTGCAAGGGCGCTATGGCCATGGCTTTGGTGGCAGCAAAATAAGACTTAAAATAAGCACCATTGGGTTGATCAGGATAAGTAAACCTGTTCGTATTTTGACCCCTAACAGGAGTCAACAACGATATCAACAACATGAACAATAACAACTTACAAAAGGCAGTCGATTTGCTTGTCTGGCGATTTGTCATTTGGAAATAGCGTTATAAAGCAGCATTATTCAAGTTTCTTGGCCTGATTCCAGTAATGATCCATTTCTTCCAGACTCATCTGTTCAACAGATTTTCCATCTTGTGCCGACTCGGTTTCGATGTATTGAAATCGCTTGATAAATTTGCGGTTAGTCCGTTCCAGGGCATCTTCCGGATTAATGCCTATGTACCGCGCATAGTTTACCAGGGCAAACAGCAGATCGCCAAACTCATCTTCCACTTTGCTTTTGTCTGCCTTCTGGTCTACCTCATATTTCAGCTCGTCCAATTCTTCCAACACTTTATCCCATACCTGTTCGGGGGCTTTCCACTCAAAACCAACCCCCTTTACCTTCTCCTGAATGCGATAGGCTTTCACCAGCGGGGGCAACGAGGAAGGGACCCCTTCGAGCACAGATACTTTTCCTTCCTTCAGTTTTAACTTTTCCCAATTTTGTTTCACATCGCTTGCATCAGCGACAACCACATCGCTGTATATATGGGGGTGACGGTGGATCAGTTTTTTAGAAATACCATCCAGTACATCTTTGATGTCGAATTGACCTGATTCGGAGGCTATTTTTGAGTAAAACACCAGGTGAAGCATCAGGTCACCCAGTTCACCCCGGATGGAAGGGAAGTCATTGTCGAGGATGGCATCCGACAGCTCATACATCTCTTCAATGGTCAGGTGCCGGAGGCTTTGTATTGTTTGTTCCTGATCCCACGGGCATCCGGCACGCAATTCATCCATAATGGTGAGCAGTTGTTCAAAAGCCTTTAGCTTTTGTTGCAGTGTATTCATAGGTTATTGTTGAATAAAGGCAATCAGATCGTCACCTTTGTAAGGTTTAGCAATATACAAATCGATGCCTGCCTGCTTAAAACGCTCTTCATCGCCAGGCATGGCATATGCTGTTACCGCGATAATTTTCACCCGCGGCCAATGATTTTTTTGTTCCATCGCCCTGATTTGTTTGGTGGCCTCAATGCCATTCATAACAGGCATCTGGATATCCATTAAAATGGCATCGTATTCGTTATTCATGTACAAATCCACTCCAATCTTACCGTTTTCAGCCAGGTCGGCAGTATAGCCTTTCAGTTTTAACACAGCCATGGCAAACTTTTGGTTGAGCAGGTTATCTTCGACCAACAACACATGTTTTATTATTTCTTTTGATTTCATTTGCGATTCAATTATTTTGTTCTAGAGCAGGAAGTGTAAAATAAAAACGTGAACCCGTATTTCTTTTGCTTTTCACCCAGATACGTCCTCCGTGTTTATCAATAAATTCTTTGCTGAGGATCAAACCAAGGCCCGTACCTTTTTCATGTTCGGTACCTTCGGCGAGGTATTGTTCGTCGAGTTTAAATAATTTGTCCAAACCTTCGGCTGGTATCCCGACACCAGTATCCGTAATGCATACCTCAACAAAACCTTCCTTGTTTTTGGCCGTTATTCTTACTTCCCCGGAAGCAGAAAATTTCACAGCATTGGAAAACAGGTTGCGCATTACTGTTTTTATCATGTTTTTGTCTGCATTTACGAAGGTATTAAAGGGAACTTCGGAGATGAGTTTGATGCCTTTTTTTGATGCTTGCGTCTGGTGAAGGTTCATGGTTTCATTTATTATTCCATTTAAATCGAATGTTGAAGGTGCAAATTTAATTTTTCCGGTTTGAGTACGTGACCATTCAAGCAAGTTTTCAAGCAGTCGATAGGTTGTGTTGGCTGCCATGCTGATATTTTCGATATAGCTTCGCTTTTCGGTGTCGCTCAGGTTATCGTATTCGGCTGTGAGCAGGCTGGAAAACCCCAGAATGGCATTAAACGGGTTTTTCAGGTCATGAGCGATGATGCTAAAAAATTTATCTTTGGTCACATTGGCCTGGTGCAATGCTTCTTCACGTTCGTGTAATGCATTCTCAAATGTCTTTCGCTTCGAAATGTCTTCCATAATCGTAACAAAATGGGAAATGGCATTTTTTTCATTAAGAATAGGAGAAATCACCAGCGATTCCCAATAGAGTTCTCCGTTTTTCTTCTTGTTTAACAGTTCACCGCGCCATATTTTCCCACTTAAAATCGTTTCCCAAAGCTCTCGGTAAATGTGGATGTTCACTTTACCTGAGGAGAGTATGCGTGGGTTGCGGCCCAGCACCTCCTCGGAAGTATAACCAGTAATCAGGCTAAAAGCAGGGTTCACATATTCAATCAAACCTTTCATGTTGGTAATCAGGATCATGTTTGGGCTTTGTTCGATGGCTGCCGTGAGTTTTTTAATGGTCTCCAGATTCTCTTTCCTATCTGTAATATCATTGCCAATGCCCAGAATGGCTGGCTGGTTGTTGTATGTTATCCTGCTAAACGACATGTCGAAATAGAGTAACTTTTTATCTTTGTTGAATGCTTTTATTTCATAACTTCCCGGTGGCAGTTTCCCATCCATGCGATCACGGGCCATTTGAACAATTTTCTCCTTTTCTTCTGGTAAAATTAGGTCGTATAGGGAGCGGAGGGTGAGTTCTTCGGGTGAATAGCCTAAAATGGTATAAAAATGTTGGTTGGCAAACAACAGTTTCCCGTTCTGATGGATCAGCATAATCTCAGGGCTTTGTTCAACAACCGCCTTATATTTCTCTTCACTCTCGCTGAGTTTAGTGTTTAGCTGTTGTAAGGTAGTGTTGTCTTTGCGTTTTCTGATCATATAATAAAGGATGATCAACAATAAAACCAGCAATACCAAAAAAGCTGTAATCATGACGTTTAATAACTTTTGGCTATAGGTAATTTGCTGCGATTGCAACAGGTTTTGGTTCTCGAGCTGCTGCTGATCGTATCTTGACTGTACTACCTTTTCATTTAAAGAGATCAGCATCAGGCTGGAGGTGAGATTTTTATTATGTATTGAATCGCTTAGTAAGTTCGCCTCCAGCAAGAATTTCAGGGCCTTTTTGTAATCGCCCTTTTGCTGATAGATCCCCGCCAACAACTTATATAAAGTGACTTTTATCTCAGCCAGATCATGGTTGTAGGCCAGGTTGAGCACCTCCAGGGCCACCTCCAGAGCGCCATCATAATTACCATTGGTATTTAGAAATGTAGCATAATGCAAGAGGGTATTGGCTTTTTCATAATCATTTACCCCATCAGGAAATAAAGCGATAGCACGTTGAAAATACCGACTGGCCATCGCCAAATTATTCATCTTTTGATAAGCCAACGCCAGGCTGGTATAGATGGCGCATTGATCATTAATCCGGTTAACGGGTAACATGACAAGTGCCATTTCAGCATGTTGAATGGATAGTGTGTATTGGTTGAGACTGAGACTCAGTAATCCCAAATCCTGATAGGTAAGGCTTGTGAGGGTGCTGTCGCCGAATAATTCCGACAGTTTTTTGGCTTCTTCCAAAAAAGTCATCCCTTCCTGGTGCAATCCAACTTTATCGTACAACACGGCGATATTGTTGAGGGTGGTAATCAGACTACCCGTATCGCCAACCATCCGCTTCAGGTGGATGGCTTCTGCAAAATAGTCGGCCGAAAGCTTATAAAAGCCAAGCACCTGATAAATTAGTCCGAGGTTGTTGAGGGTTTTTACAAGAAAGGTGGTGTCGTTTAATTCTGTAAAAATAAGTTTGGCATTGCTGAAATAAAAATGGCTCTGGCTGAAATGTGAAATCCCGTAATAATCGGAGCCCAGGTTATTCAAATAGATTCCTTCTTCCTGAATCGCGCTATTTTTTTGGGCAAGTAACAGGCCCAGGGAATCGTATTCGATTGCTTTTTGAATGTCAAGATTGTAATAAATTTCGCTGAGCTCACTATACAATTTTAGTTTAACGCTGTCGTGGGCAGTAATTAATACGTTCTGAAGACTATCGATATTGGTAGCAAAAGTAGCTGTCGGGTTATTTGTTAACAACCACAAAAACAACAGACTGATGGTTAGATGCCAATTCAATTTCACGAGCAGAATTTTGTGCAATATACGCTAAAAATTGGATCGAACAGCACAACTTCGGTGAAATCAGGAACATCGCCTGTTGCCCGGAGCTCTCATACCGTCGCATGGATGAGGCTTTTGAATTGCCAGTGCTTAAAGTTCAGAATAAGTTTGTTATCCGCTTTCCTGACGCAATGTAATTGAATCCGCTACATTTAATTCCGGATTCAAACCTGACGAAGGGCTTTCTTGTCATCCGATAGAATTTCTACCTTTGCGCACTAAACAATCATGGAGCTGCCATTGAAGCCACTGAGAAATATTTGTATGATGTGTTGGTCGCTGTTGGCAACAATCGCTGTGGCACAACCCGCCGGCCCACATAGTAAAAACAACCTGTCGTTTGAAGTTAAAGCTCAATATGGTTTCCTGCTCAGCCATCATCTTGAATTGGATATCTTCAATGCCCATTTTCCGGCCCTTGAATTTACACTGCAAAAGGAAACCTGGGGTACCAGCAAATGGGAAGAGGCCTATGCCTATCCATCGTTGGGTGTCAGCGGTTGGGTATCGAACCTGGGTGGTTTCGAGTCCATTGGTTCAGCCTATGCCCTGTATCCCTTTATCAATTTTCCCCTGACTCGCAGCGGGGAACACTCGTTGCATTTCAAACTGGGTATCGGCGTGGCTTATCTCACCAATCACTTCCACCGCATCGAAAACTACAAGAACTTTGCCATCGGATCAGCGATTAACATGGCCGCCAGCCTTTATTTTGATTACAGACGGCAACTGACCAAACGAACTACGATCTCGACAGGTTTCGGTCTCACCCACTTCTCTAACGGATCGACCAAAACACCCAATTACGGCCTGAACATATTTACCGCAACAGTTGGAGTAACCACCTATCTCAGCAAACCCAATCCCGGAATGAGAAAGAAAATTCTCCCCCGACATTTTCCGTTCGAGTTTGATGGAAGTAAATACCTGGAGCTACAATTCTCCACGGCAGTGGCCGCCAAAGACATGAGCGAACAACTGGGTGAACAGTTTATGGTATATGCCGCTTTTACCAACATCATGGCCAGAGTTAGCTTTAAAAGTAAATTCGGAGCCGGTGTTGACTATACCTATGATGGTTCGGATGCCTATTTAATCAAAAAGGAAACCGGGATGGAGCCCGGCCTGCGCGATGTCACCAAAGTGGGTGTTGGTTTTGCCTATGAGCTGGTGCTCGAACGTACTTCATTTTTGATTAATGCAGGCATGTATGTGGCAGGAAAAGAAAGGGGTGAAGGGGATTTCTTTCAACGACTGACTTTAAAATACCTGTTTACCGAAAACTGGTTTGCCAATATGGCCCTGAGTGCGCACCTGGGAAAAGCAGAATATATCGGTCTGGGCATCGGCCACCGGGTGTTTCTTAAATACCGCCAAAGAATACATCATGACTAAAATAAAATGGATCATCGGGTTGTTAATCGTTTCCGGACTTTGTTCCTGTAACAAAACCCATTTGACCGATTGTTTTAAGAATACAGGCGAAAAAACGATAGAAACGCGCTCTCTTCCCTGGTTTAACAACGTGAAATTATACGACAATGTGAACCTCGTAATCAGTCAGGGAAACGAGACATCCTGCGAAGTTGAAACGGGAAAGAACCTCCTGTCAGGTATCACCACAACTGTTGACGAACAAGGAAATCTGGAAATCAGGAATACCAATACCTGCAATTGGGTGCGGAGTTACGACAATCCGCTTTCGGTATATTTGCAGGTAAAACAGCTGGACACCTTGGTTTACAGATCAATTGGCGACATCAGCACCATCGACACCCTGTTTTTGGATACGTTGGTAATCAATTTGTACGAAGGCGCCGGGCGAGTGGATTTGGTTGTTCGGGCCAACCTGATAACGGCGGCCTTGCATTATGGCACCCAGGAACTGGTGGTCTCAGGGAGATGCGGAGTAGCCTATGTGTATTCTGCCAGCTTTGGATTGGTGGACACCCGGGAACTATATGCCTCATTGATGTATGTGAACAACAAAAGTGCCAACGATGTTTACGTGCGTGCCAGTGAAGTTCTTGGCGCCACAATAGAAGGATTGGGCAATATATATTATTATGGTGATCCACCAGTGGTTGGTTTTATCAAACAGGGATCGGGCGAACTCATTCATCTTACCCCATGAAAAAAGGATTCAAATCGGTTGGACCTGTGAATTGGGTGCTCTTGTTGGCAGCCATCATCCTGCTATGGTCAAGCGCCAACATGAAATGGGGTGAAGGCCGATGGAACCGAATAGTGAAGACCGATGGAACAGGGTATTTTTCATACCTGCCGGCGATCTTTGTATACCATGACCTGACTTTTAGCTTTCATGATACAGTGGCTGGTCACCCGGAACATTCCGAGTTTAAATATGAATACAGAACCCACTATAAAGGAAAACCCGTAAATAAATATTATGCCGGTACGGCTTTGATGATGATGCCGTTTTATCTGATCGGTCACTTACTTAATTACCTGACAGGAAACCCGATGGATGGTTTTTCGGTGTGGGTGCTTATATTTATCCATATTGGAGCCATCTTTTACACACTGCTGGGCATGTGGTGGCTGTCGCGTATTTTGGTCAATTACCAAATCAAACCCATGATCAACGCGGTGGTAGTCTTCGCCGTGATGTTTGGCACCAACCTTTTTTACTATGTTTCAGAAGAGCCGGCCATGTCGCATGTGTATTCAT
Source organism: Bacteroidetes bacterium GWF2_41_31 (assembly GCA_001769215.1). Classification (GTDB taxonomy): domain Bacteria; phylum Bacteroidota; class Bacteroidia; order Bacteroidales; family F082; genus UBA6244. The sequence goes on along the minus strand of MEOL01000004.1, from coordinate 19,661 downwards.
TTGCCATGGTGAGCCTGTTTGTCCTCGCGGTGAACCAATACTTTTTAGGTGCAGGCATGAAGTGGTTTTTTGTGGCCATGTTTTCTTTTGGAATGATCGTTCTCATCAGGCCCGTGAATGGATTGGTATTGTTTAGTTTGCCGTTTTTGGCTGGCGATTGGTATACCCTCAAAAGAGGTATCTCCGTATTGTTTCAAAAACCGGTTACTTTATTAGCAGGTATACTCCTTGCAGGGTTCATCGTCGGAATACAGGGCCTTATTTATCTGGTGCAAACAGGTGAATTTTTTGTTTATAGTTATCGGGATGAAGGATTTAATTTTGCCAATCCTCACATGGTTGACTTTTTATTTTCTTACCGCAAAGGTTTCTTTGTTTACACACCCTTGTGTCTGGTGGCCTTGTTTGGGTGGTGGAAGGTGTGGAAAACTTCAAAATTCGCGGCATTTGGTTTCGCGGGGTTTTTTATCCTGGTGGTGTATTTGCTCAGTAGCTGGTGGCAATGGTATTACGGCGGCAGCTTTTCGTCACGGGTGATGATAGAATACCTTCCATTTTTCATGATCCTGCTGGCTTTGTTTTTGCAACAATTTCCCCGTCCGAAATGGATTATTGGATTGGTTTTCTTACTTATTATATTTTGTCAGATACAAACCTACCAATATCGTTATGGATACCTGCATTGGCAGGATATGAACAAAGAACTTTATTGGGAACGGTTTATGCGATTAAAAATGGTAATTATTTAGCTTCCCTGTTTTTAACCATAAATTTTGTCTCAATTCCTTTTCACCCCAACCCTGAAGGGAGAATGAATTGAGAAAAAATTTATTAAGTGTATTGATATATCACACAATATTAACATATTGATAACCTTTGTAAATCAATACTGCTGCTAAATAATTACTAAAAATGAATGACTAAGATAATCCGGCAGATAATACATTCCGATTCAAGCGTCCACTTGAACCAGGATAATTTATTTTCAATCCCCTTACCTAATCAGATCGTCAAACGATACCATAATGGGGGTGTTGTGTTCGAAGTCGTAAAGTGTGATCTTCCTGATTAGATAATAACTCTTCCAATAGGTCATCAGTGAACGATAATATCCGATTTTGGCATTGTCGTTGTCAATCTGTGCCAGGTTGAGATCGAGCACATCGTTTATCTTGCCAATCATATAGCGTTTCTGGGTTACATCGTAACGTTTCTGGGCAACGGTATCCGATTTGGCCGCGATGCGCAGTTGGTTCTTCTGCATGTTGAACTGCATCACGTTGACGAATATATTTTGCACGTAATCGACGCGTTCCTGTTCCACGGAAGCGGCCTCCAGGTCCTGATTCGATTCTGCCAGTTTGATCCTTCCATGAGCCAGTCCCCAGTCGAGAATGGGGACGGTAATACCAACGGTTACCCTTTCCTCATCAAGCGGATTTTTGTACGCGTCGCGCAAGATATCCGATGTCTGCGTCAATCCCAACACGGCATAGATGTCGGCATCAAAGCGTCCAAGCATTTTGGCCCTGTTTACCTCACTCTCAGCTTCAATAAGTCTGCGCTGGAAGGCCAGCCCATCGGATGAATTATTTTTTGCTTCTTCAATTGCCTTATCGGCCGACACCACAAAATGATTGGTCTCTCCCGGAGGAATAAGTGTCACCGGGTGATCTCCTTTTAGTCGAAGGTAGGATTTAAATGCCGACAATCTGGTTTCGTAATTGAGTTCGGCATCTTCCATGGCGGCATTGGCCTGAAGCAGATTGAGTTCGAGTTGCAATAAATCATTCTCAGCAATTTTGCCCAGTTGATAGCGGCCTTTGGCGATGCGGTAAAGCGTATCGTAGTTGGACAGGTTTTTCAAGCTTATTTCTTTTTCAATTTGCGCGATTAAAAGCGAAAAGAACCTGTCTACAGCCACCGATGCTACTTCCTCATTGGCTTCAATTAGCACACGTTTGGCTTCTTCATATTGCATGGGCTCAATCCGTTTTCGCCATTTATATTCATTGTACTTAAAAACAGGCTGGTTAATACCGATGTTGACCATGTTGGCTAAAAACTGACTGGTGGAGGTATCAGTATAATAATTGTTCATCTGGCTGAGACCGGTATTTAGAAAAACTTTTCCTCCTGAAAACCCAACATTCTGCGATAAGGAAAGAGACACTTCGTAACTGGTCAGGCTACGTGAGGTGTAGTTGGAAGTTCCATCAGGTGAGGTGACAGCCTCAATACTGCGATTGATATTGGGCAGGGTTCCATCAAATTGCAGATTGGGCAGATACTCTGCTTTAAAATTGCGGTATTGCCAATAGCTGCTCTTAAACCGGTGCCGCGCAATCTGTGCATCGGGCGATTGGTCCTGCGCCAGCCGGACGACTTCCTGTAATGTGTATTGACTTTTTTTCTGCGCCTGAATTGGTTGTAACACCAATGTTAACAACAAGATAGTTAATGCAAAAAAGAGAAGTCCTTGTTGGCTTATTGAATAAATTTTATTCATTCTTCATCATTTAAATATTTTCGACCGGCGACCTTGTATAGAAGGTCATGGATATACGAATCACAAAAATAAAACTTATGATTGATTGGTTTATTGTAATAACCAGATAAATTGATTAAAAGTACCGGTGCCTTCTGCATCATCGCCTATCATGTCTGCAAGAAATGACCAAAAAAAAAGCTGCCCCACCAGGACAGCTTTTTCTTATTTACACTCTATTGGTGTTTGGTCAGGTAGCTGGCCACACCCGCCGAGGTGGCTTCCATGGCATCGTCGCCTGGTTCCCAGTTCGCGGGGCACACCTCACCGTTTTCTTCGTGAAACTGCCATGCATCCACAATGCGCAAGGCTTCTTTGATGCTGCGGCCCAGGGGCAGGTCGTTTACCACCTGATGGCGAACAATGCCTTGTTTGTCGATAAGGAATAGTCCGCGATAGGCAACAGGTTCCCCATCGAATTCGGCTTCGCCGTCTTCGTTGTATTCGTATGTGCCTGCCAGCACGTCAAAGTTTTCAGAGATGGTCTTCGAAAAATCAGATACCAGCGGGTATTTTACACCCTTGATACCCCCATCTTCCCTCTCCGTATTCAACCATTTCAGGTGTGAAAATTTAGAGTCCACAGAGCACCCAACCACAGCAACATTGCGTTTTTCAAATTCAGCAATTTGATCCTGAAAAGCAATAATTTCTGTGGGACAAACAAAGGTGAAGTCCATGGGATAGAAAAAGAAAATAACATATTTCTTTCCTATGTACTGTTCCAACGAGAATTTTTCTACAAAATCGCTCCCGTTTACCACCGCGGTGGCTTCAAAAAGCGGAGCTTTTTTTCCTACTAATACTGCCATAATCTATTAATTTTTAATGTTTAGTAACTTTCTAAGCCGCAAAATTAAGAATTATTTTAAATAAGAGGGATACGAAACTATTTTTAAGGAAAATTAAGAACCATCCAACTATCTCCACCACAGCGTTGATGCAACCGCTTTAGGAGCAATAAAAACACGATTAAAAATGGCACAAACTGACACCTTAATCAGTTAATCGTGCCGCAGGCTTTCCACAGGGTCTTGTGCGGCGGCTTTACGTGCAGGGAGGTAACCAAAGATGATACCTACGAAAGCAGCCACGCCAAAGGACAGAAGGATTGACCAGAAAGAAACGATGGTCAGGATGTCGGTAGACAAGGTAATGACTTTGGCCATGATGACTCCCAGGACAACCCCAATAATACCACCTGTAATGCTGATGAAAGTGGCTTCAGACAGAAACTGGAATACGATGTCGCGGCGGGTGGCTCCGGTAGCACGGCGCACACCTATCTCGCGGATGCGTTCCATCACCGAAGCAAGCATGATATTCATAATTCCAATGCCACCAACCACCAACGAAATACCGGCGATAGCTCCCAGCACGATGTTAAATATGTCTTTTGTCTTCTGCTCTTGTTTAAGTAACAGCTCCGGGATGGTGATCACAAAATCGTCCACGCCCTGGTGCCGTCTAAGGAGCATTTTTCTGAGAGCCTCAGCGGTAGTTGACAACTGGCCGCTTTCTTTAACCTGCACCACAATCTTGTCGAGCTGACTCTCGGTTTCTTCTGACCCTCCTCCGGAACTAAATGACACGCTTCCTCCACTAAAAAAGACAAAGTTACCTCCACCCATGAGACTTGCCTGGTTGATGAGGGATCTGTCTTTGAAGCGTAACAGAAGGGTCTTGATGGGAGCGAATACACTGCGGCTGTAATTGCTTACGCCCATGGACTCGGCCTTTTCGCTTACCTGTACTCCTTTTAGAACTCCAACCACGGTGAGCCAGATACTTCCGCACTTAATATTTTGACCTACAGGGTCTTCGTTGGGGAAAAGTTTCCCCGCCACCTCCGGTCCAAGTACGCAAACAGGTGCTCCCAGTTCGAGCTGTCGGTTACTGAAACTTGTTCCATTGCTCATTTCCTGACTGAATATCGAGAAATAATCGGCGGTGACTCCGGAAAGGTCGACGTTGAGTTTTTTTCCACTTCGAATGGCCATGGTAGGATAAATGACCTCGGGACTTACTACGGCCACCGTAGGCAATGATTTGGCAATGTTTTCGGCATCTTTGATGGTCAGTCCGGGTGAGTATTTCTTACTCATGGATTTCTCGTCACTTTCGGTATCGGTATTGTTGGGATCGTCCATCACCTTGGGGGTGATGACAATGTTGTTTAAACCAACCAGTTTAATCTGGTCGAGTATCTCCTGACGTGCCCCGTTGCCAATGGCCATCATAGCAATAACGGCTGCCACGCCAAAGATGATACCCAGGGCGGTGAGGATGGATCTGAACTTGTTGGCAAAAACGGCCTCCAGCGATATGGTGAGTATGAGCAGGTATCTTTCCAAAACTTGTTTTTTATTGGATTCGTTTTTGAGTACCTGATCCGCCACCCATCCTCTGTTTCCTACCCTGACCATTTGGTCGTTGGCCATTGTGTTTCTCGCGGTGTTCAACAGTATCTTCAACCGTTTTCACTTCCTTGAATTGGTCGAGGGTGGCCTGGTCAAGACGTCGTAACGACCACTGGTCGGCTCCTTCGGGTGCGATGAGGTATACTTCATCTCCCTGATTTAGCCCGGCCCTTATAATGATATCGGTCTCACTGCTTTTGCCCGGAACCACCTGTTGTCTCTTCCCTGAACGGGCATAGACAAAGCTGATGCTATCGATTGTGTTGACGGCTTCGATGGGGATGAAGACCACGGAATCGATGACCTCGGTGATGATGCTGTTTTTTGTGGTCATAGAAGGACGCAGGATGGAATCGAAGCCATCCACGTAGATCATCACTTCGAAAACCTTGGCGTTTGAATTGCGCATCTGCTCACCCATATTGGCCACTTCGTTTATATGACCAGTGAAGCTCTTATCGGGAAAGGCATCAATCTGTACGATGGCTTCCTGTCCGGTTTTCACCTTGCTGATGTCAATTTCATTGACGTAAGTACGCGAGTTCATGGCGCTAAGGTTGGGTAGTATGGCCACCACATTCTCCCAGCTGCTGATTTGGTCGCCGGCACCGAGTTTCTGACCGTTCCAGTCGCGTTTGTAGTTGACCATCCCCGATTTGGGAGCGATGATCAGAAATTCCTTTTTCAGGTCGGCAAACTCTTTGAGCACACGCCTTGCTTTCTCGAGGTTAGTGGCTACCTCACGCATGTTAGCCACCGACTGCTGTTGCTTGATAGAATAGTTTTGAAGGGTTTGCTTGTAGCTGCGCTCTGTTTTCTCAAGGTCGATTTTTACCTGTCGCTGTGTGGCGGGTGGTTCATATAACGATTGGTCGACGATGATTTGTTTTTCTTCTACCTGGTATTTCAGGTTCACCAACTCATCACGTGCGCTTCTGAGTGTGAGTGTGGTATCGAGCTGTGTTTTGATGAATTGTGTTTCCAGCTTTTCAACTTCCAGTTCCTGATCCCTGATTTGGTTTTCGAGGTCGCTCCGGTCGATGGTAGCCACCCATTGCCCTGAATCGACAACGGTACCGTCGGGGACGATGTCTTCGATGGTATAGCGGTGGATACGCGCATTGCGGAGTCCGTTGGCATTGGGTCCCATGATGTTTTCGCTGCTGCGGGCTTCAAGCTCACCGGTGGTAGTGACTTCGATCACAAATTCACCCTGTTTGGCTTCAACGCTGATGGTTTTGTCGGCAACCACATTTTCAGCAGAAAAATACCAGATGAGAGCCGTGGCAGCCAGCACCAGTCCAACCAGTATAAGGGTATTTTTACGTTTCATCGGCTAATCATTAAGAATTGGTAAAAGTACACATTGCTTATTGGTTGTACAACGATTTTTTTTGTTGATTGTTGTTTGGAGGTGGAGTGTACCTTGGATTGTTTTGTATATGCGGGGGGTGATATTTTGCTTAGATACAAGGAAGCGTCGTGGGGAGTTTGGAAATGTAAAACGGGAAATGGAAAATTAACAGAATTAAGCTTTTGGAGAGATTCGTTCCAATGGGAAATTAGTTGGTTATGTAATCGCTAAACTAGTGCCAGGAAGGGGTTCTCATGAGTGACATGTGTTGTTGGGAAATTATTGGTTTGTCAATACCCCTATCCCCCCTTTCCCCGAGGGGGAAAGGCGTTAAGTTGTTTTTTTCGTATTAGGTTTGTTTATTGATTGAAATTCTTGTGTTAAAGCCTCCATTGTATTTCGCCATTGACATAAAAAAAGAATAATGAAAAGGTGCAGCGCACCGTCCTATTATTGGGTCAGGAAATATGGAATAAGGGTTTTTATGGTGGTTATGACAGGTTATAATTTTACATAATCCTGATATAATAATAAGTCCATACTAATGCTTCTTTGTTTGGTAGTTGGCTCTGGCCACGGGCTAAAGCCGCATGGCAATGGATGGTCACCTAACCTTTCAGGTTGAAAAAAACCTGAAAGGTTATCGCAACGCAATGGATATACCTTCACTACTATTTTGTGGCTTTACAGGCATTCCTGTTCATTTCTTGAACACCGAACGCCGAACAACGATTTAAGATCGACAAAAACATGATTGATGATTCCTTTGAGCGTATTGTGGTGCATATATTGAAGAGAAAAACCATGTCTTTTTTCAAGGTGTTGAAGCATTGACTGTGAGTTAAAATCGACGGTGGTAAACAAATCAATATCAATGAACCTTCTGTGGCCTGTCATAAGGGCCAGCGCTGTACCTCCTACCAGAACGAAATTCTCCAGTTCAGGGTCGCATTGGAGCATTTGAATTAAATCCAGTGTGCCTGGTGTAACCGCTTCTTGGTGTAGCATTGGAGTTCGTTTTTATCGAGATCGAAATAGGAAAGTACAAAGGCAAAGGTTTTGGGATCGAAATAGCCGGCTTGTTTGATGGCTTGTTTTATTGTCTCCGGGTTGTAGAAATGTATGATGGTGGCAAACTCCGGGAGGGTACCATAATTAAGTACCTGCTGAATAATGTATCCGGCATGGGTTTGTTCGTCAAGTATCTCAACATCCATATCCCAGAATAATTCATGTCGAATGGGCAGGTGCGTGGCTTTAACAAGTTTTTTACAAATATAATGAAATTGGTGGTTTGTTGTTTATGATTTGTGTTGATTGAAAATAAGAACTACAATGAAACCATTTGCTGTTGTTTTCTAATTTGCTGTGCTAAAGGTGTTTAATGTGTTTCAGATATAGAGGATAGAATATCTGGGCCACGGGCTAAAGCCGCGTGGCAATGGATGGTCACCTAACCTTTCAGGTTGAAAAAAACCTGAAAGGTTATCGCAACACAATGGATATACCTTCACTACTATTTTGTGGCTTTACAGGCATTCCTGTTCATTTCTTGAACACCGAACACCGAACAACGATTTAAGAAATTTGAAGTGGGGCTCCCTCTTCTTTTGACCAGACTCATACAGTCGTGCCTCCCTCACATGACTGCCGAAGGCAGGGAGTTAAACGATGAAAGGGATGTCGGACTTCGCTCAGAGGTAAATGGGGGAAGGAAGTTGTGCGTCGCTCAGAGCCAAACGATGTTCACTAAGAATTATAATAATTATTAGACAAGGAGGTGCGCAACCCCACCCTGCCCTCCCCAAAGGGGAGGGTGAGGCT
>MEOL01000004.1:0-11509 GCA_001769215.1 Bacteroidetes bacterium GWF2_41_31 | reverse complement strand
CCCACCCTGCCCTCCCCAAAGGGGAGGGTGAGGCTAGAAATCGTAATAGCTATTGAACAAGGAGGTGCGCAACCCCACCCTGCCCTCCCCAAAGGGAAGGGTTAGGCTAGAAATCGTAATAGCTATTGAACAAGGAGGTGCGGAAGCCTACGTGAAACCAGGAGGTGTTTATAGTTTGGAGGTCGTTGAACCCCACCCTGCCCTCCCCAAAAGGGAGGGTGGTTTAAAGTGTTTTAGAAATCGTAATAGGAGTTGAAAAGGGATGTTCTAAGTCCTACATGAAACCAGGAGGTGTTGACCCTTTCCTGGTCATTGACATAGGAACGGTTGGTGTAACCGACAGCAAGATTGAGGTTGTAAGCGGGGTTGATAAGATAGCTCAGGGTGAGGTCGTTGTAGATGACGGTGGTACTCAGGCCCTGGCCTACGTAGTTATCGTATTCGTGGGGGCGGTTGTCGTTGTGGGATTCGAAGATGTTTTTACCATAGTTGAGACCGTTTTCGTCCTCACCATACAGGGCATATTGGAATTCATAGCTTAGATAGAAGCGTTTATAATGGTATTTGATGAAGTTGACGCTTTCATAAAAATTGGCTCCCATAGGATGGGCCAGTGCCTGGTTGTAGTGGCCATAGTTGGTGATGACGTTGCGGTGTGTATAGATGTATGGTCTTGCCCAATTGAACTCCGTCTGCAGGTAAAGGTTTTTGACTTTGAAGGCGTCGAAGGTCTTGAAGCCGAGCTGGAAGGCGAATTTGTTGGCCCACCAACCATTTCCGGCGGTCATCTCACTAAATTTGAATTCGTCGAGCATCAACTGGCCATAAAAGACATTGTGTTTGCCAACGATCATGCTGGCACCCATGCCCATGAGGGCGTTGTCGGGGGAGCCGACGGAGAACTCTGCCGAGCGCAGGAAGATAATGGGATTGACATAGCTCCAGTCGAACCCACGGTAGCCAGTGCTGCCCTGTGCAGCCCACACGACTGCATCGAAGAAGCTGATGGTAAGGCGTTTGGTGGCGGCCCAGCTGAGGTAATGCATGACGGTGTACTTCTTGTCCCAGCCGTTGCCTTCGGGATTGTTGTGCAGATCCATCATTTGGTTGTACAGAACTGAATATTTAACATTCCAGAAAGTGGCTTCGAGTTTGAGGTAGGGGTAGCTGTAGGCGTTGTCGGAAAGCAAAAGTGAGCGGTAGCCGTCGCCGAAAAAGTTTTTGCCCTGACCGAGTTGGAAACTGAAAAACTGACCGGGGGTATAGGCTATGTAAGCACTGGCATTGTTAAAGTCAAAACCGTTGTCGAGGATGGTGTGTATTTTTCCCTGTCCGGGGATGACACCATTGCTGCGAATCCAGGCATCGACATAGTTGGGATAGTCGGCCTGGTTTTCACGGACGAAGGTATATATGGCGACATCCTTGCCGAATTCGCCTTTGATTTCCAGCCCCCGGGTGTTGATGTAGGTGTTTTTACCATCCACCATCTCTCTGCCCATATCGAAGTTAATGATGGGGTTGACGGCGAACCAGTATTCCGGGCGTTTCAGGGAGACCACATCATCGTTGAAGGCTTTATTCCAGGTTTTTTGCCAGCCCGGGCCGCGGTATGTTGGACGACTGATGCGGTGGATTTGCAGGAGTGAGTCGTAATTGATGAGTGACTGAATTTCACCACTGCGCCACGCTTGTATGGAGGTATGGAACCGGAATTCGGGTGAGTACATGGCTTTTTGGATTTCCATGTCGTAGTCGTGGTTGAGGGAGAGATAGAGGGCCTGGCCATTCAGGGTTGTTGCAAACATAATGGCTAGTGTGGTAATGATGAGTGAAGGGTATTTTAGTTTCATATCGTTGGGTTTGTCGGGGCAAATGTAGGAAAATTTAAATTGGCAATTTGGATGCCGGGTGAAGGTTTTGTGTTGAAGATGGAATGGTGATGGTAGGGATGGTTTGTTTACACCCCTATCCCATGCCTATCGGCAGGCAGGCCCTCCCTTTCCCCGAGGGGGAAAGGCGATAGGTTAGTATTCATATTGGGTTTGCTTATTGATTGAAAATTGTTGTGTTAATGACTCCTGTGAAATTCGTAATTGCTATAATAAAAAAAGAGGGTTGTCATCCAGAACGGAGCGAAGCGTAGTGACCCCGATAAATATCGGGGCTCATCCCCATTAGGTTTGGTTCGGGAATGGGATTCATCGCTTCGCTCTGAATGACAAAAAAAGAAAGAATTGTCATCCAGAATGAAGCGGAGCGGAATGACCCCGATAAATATCGGGGCTCCTCCCCAAACGTTTGTATAGGGGATGTGATTCATCGCTACGCTCTGAATGACAAAAAGAGGAACATAGCTACGCTCTGAATGACAAACAAGCAAATCAATAATGCTCGATTTCGTCATTCAAGAACTTCCATTCAGGGTTGGCAGAATTGATGAGTTCATGTTTCTTCTTGCGACTCCACCCTTTTATTTCTTTTTCCCGGTCAATAGCATGTTCAATATAGTCGAAATGCTCGGAGTACAATAGATAATAGCAGTTGTATTTACCTGCAAATGTTTTTTTCAGTGTTTTTGATTCTTGTTCGTGTTGGTATAATCGGGCTGAAAGATCATTGGTTACTCCTGTATAGAGTACTGTTTTATTATGGTTTGTAATGATATAAACAAAATAGTTGTGGGTTCCAATGGGTTTCATTGTTCAAAGGTAATTGTTTTGGTTTATAATTGAATGTCATAACAGTAGAAAATTAGAATTAGGGGATGAGTTTCATCGCTGCGCTCTGAATGACAAAAAAAAGAAGGATTTGTCATCCCGACAGAGCCGCCTTAGCGGCGACGAGGGAACTCATCCCCAAACGTTTGTACAGGGGAGGAGATTCATCGCTTCGCTCTGAATGACAAAAAAAAGGAGGTGATATGCGCTCTGAATGACAAAAAAACTGGGGATTGTCTACTAAAATCAATTTATTCTTACATTTGCTGCAATATTACCCATAACTGTAACCCTTTATGATGGATTACGTAATGTGTCTAAGTAACTGCGTAATTAACAACTAAATTATGCTAAGACGTCTTATAAACTCCTACTCCAGTCAGTTTCTATCTAGGTGGATTGTTCTTTTTATAGATACACTCATCACAGGAACCGCTTTTCTGGCTAGTTATTTAATCCGGTACAATTTTGACTATTCCCAGATCAATCCATACAATGTTCAGTTACAAGAAGGGATGGTGCTGACGGCTTATCTGTTTGGTTTTTTCGTATTGCAATCATTTTCAGGAATCATCAGGCATACGGGTATGGTAGATGCCCTGAAAATTTTCAAGGCAACTTCAGTAGCTTTTATCCTCCTGATGATCACCAATGCTTCCGTCAATATCTACCTGCCTGAATCCAGAATCTCGGTACCCTATAGCATACTCATAACCCATTACCTGATGACTATGTTTTTTTTGGTAGGCAGCCGCATGTTCATCCGGCTGATGTATATCCAGCTGATGCGAAAGTATACCAAAAAAAGAATTAATGTGGTGATCTATGGGGCGGGTGCCGCCGGACTGCTCACCAAAAATGTACTCCTACAGGATCCCGTGTTCCATTATGAGATCATCTCGTTTATCGATGACAATCCGTCCAAGATAAGAAAAACGCTTGAAGGTATTCCTGTGGTATCGTCTTACCGGGCTTTGCGTGGTTCATATGTCAAACAACACGAGGTTGAACTTCTTATTATCGCCATTCAGGACATGCGTCCCGAGCGCAGAAGCAAAATCGTTGAGGCGGGCCTCGACCTGCACCTTCATGTAAAGGTGGTTCCTGCCATCGACCTGTGGATTAATGGTCAGCTCAGCTCTCAGCAGCTCAGGAGGGTTAAGATTGAAGAACTTTTGGAACGCGACCCCATCAAACTCGACAGCAAAAACATTGTGCGCGAGCTTAAGAACAAGGTGGTGATGGTGACGGGTGCGGCCGGGAGTATTGGCAGCGAAATCGCCAGACAAGTCCTCAGCTTCTCCCCTTCACGGATTATCTTACTCGATCAGGCAGAATCGCCCCTGTATGACCTTCAGTTCGAATTAAAGAACAACAAGAATTTTAAGACCCAGTTTGAACACATTGAATTCATCGTGGCCAACGTGAAAGACCGGTTGCGCATGCAACGCATCATGGATGTCTACCGACCCCAGGTAATTTACCATTGTGCGGCCTATAAGCATGTGCCCCTGATGGAAGACAACCCCTACGAAGCCTTGCTTGTAAATGTGTTTGGCACCAAGATCGTTGCTGACCTGGCCATTAAATATGGTGCAGAAAAATTCGTGATGGTAAGTACCGACAAGGCAGTCAATCCCACCAACATCATGGGGGCATCTAAACGCATTGCCGAAATCTACATCCAGTCGTTAAGCAATGAACAGACGCATTTTGTGACCACGCGTTTTGGCAACGTGCTGGGTTCTAATGGATCGGTGGTACCGTTGTTCCGAAAGCAGATAGAAAGCAATGGTCCGGTTACCGTGACCCACAAAGACATCACCCGGTATTTCATGACCATCCCCGAGGCTTGTAACCTGGTGCTGGAAGCAGGCGCCATGGGCACTGGCAGCGATATTTTCGTGTTCGATATGGGTAGTCCTGTTAAGATTTACGATATGGCCCGCAAGATGATCCAGCTCTATGGTTTTGAACCGGGGCGTGACATTGAAATTGTTGAAACGGGGCTTCGTCCGGGTGAAAAGCTCTTCGAAGAGTTGCTGACCGACAAAGAGAACACCCTGCCGACGCACCACCCCAAGATCATGCGGGCACGGGTATCACCACAGGCACGCTTCACAGCCAATGGGTATATCGATCAACTGTCGGAACTGATCATCGATGCCGATGAGTTTGCCCTGGTGGGGATGATGAAGCAGATCGTACCTGAGTATATCAGCAATAACTCGGTGTATGAGAAGCTGGATATAAAGAAATAGGTGGGGTACACCGCAAAGACGCAGGGGCGAAAAGGGGAAAAGGGGGAAAGATAACAGAACATGCACGTTTGAGAGAAGAGACCATTAATTTCGACCAAGATAACAAACGAAACTACCGATGTATTATTATGGAGTTGAAAGGATCATAGTTTTACTACTATTGACACTTAACAAACGGTGTCATTCCGACTGAGCGGACGCCAGGAGCGAACGGAGGAATCTGAAAATGCATCAAGAATACTGTGTTGAATGGAATGAAATAATAGGTTCCTCTACTTCGTAACTGGTCAATACCCCTATCCCCCCTTTCCCCATGAGGGAAAGGCGATTACTTGGTTTTTAGTAGCGGGTTTGGTTATTGATTGGAAATTTGAGTGTTAATGACCCCCGGAATAAATTCCGGGGTTACAATATCAGCCATACCTGACGGTATTGGGTATTCTTATAGATTGGAAATTCTTGTGTTAATGACTCCTTTGTATTTCGCAAATGCCATAAAAAAGAGGATTGTCATTCCGACTGAGCGGACGCCAGGAGCGAACGGAGGAATCTGATGTTTTCTCATAAGAAAGACGTGAATTAAGTTGAAGTTCAGATTCCTCCGCTATGTAACTCCTCCTGCCGGAGTCGTTACTGCGGTCGGAATGATAAAATAGACGGAGTTGTTACTTCGGTCTGGAAGGACAAAATAGAGGGAGTCGTTACTGCGGAAGGACAAGGTTTGAGATGTAATAAAGGCATGGCACCGGACAAAAATACCCCTATCCCCCCCTTTCCCCGAGGGGGAAAGGCGATTACGTAGTTTTCTGTATTGGGTATTCTTATAGATTGGAAATTGTTGTGTTAATGACTCTTTTGTATTTCGTAAATGACATAAAAAGAGGATTGTCATCCCGACAGAGCCGCCTTAGCGGCTACGACCCCGATAACCCCGATAGCCATCAGGGGGGGTCATCCCCAAACGTTTGTATAGGGGATGAGTTTCATCGCTACGCTCTGAATGACAAAAAGAGGAAGTGAGCCGCGCTCTGAATGACAAAAAAGAAAGAATTGTCATTCTGACTGAGCGGACGCCAGGAGCGAACGGAGGAATCTGATGATGCATCATTAGACAGACGTTAATTTAGCTGAAGTTCAGATTCCTCCACTACGTAACTCCTCCTGCCGGAGTCGTTACTGCGGTCGGAATGACAAAATAGACGGAGTTGTTACTTGGGTTTGGAAGGATGAGACGGATGAAAATAGTTGCCTGGTAATCTACCAAAAAGCGGCAGGGATGCAATGAGACAAGGATCTATAAACCATCATTCAAGATTTAGTGGACAAGCGTTTTACTATCGCTCATGGCACGCCAACGTTGAGGCCTACTTTAGGAGTACAATGAAAAATATTGTGAATTCATTGAAAAGGGATCAAGCAAAAACCCGAGCGTGACCCGCAGAAGACCTAGCCGAAACCCCTACCACTCTATGCCAATACCCGGATAAATATCCACGATAGCACATTCGTACGGAAATCGAACGAAATCGAACGGCTTGGATCTATTCACCGGACGATTTGAAAAATAACGAACGAAAATCATCAAACTACACACATTACATTCCAGAAAACGTAGTAAAACGAACGGAAATACAGAGGTTGTCTGATTATTGAAACAGAAAGGCCAGAAGCGGCTGAAAGCAATCATTTCAACTGCTTTCGTTTATAAATGTTTTGTTTAACCCATTAAATTTAATAACATGGGACAAATTAAGAAAGGCATCCTTGGAGGTGTCAGTGGAAAAGTCGGCAATGTAGTCGGCGGAAGTTGGAAAGGGATCGATTACCTGAGGGTTCTCCCTGCAAGTGTAACCAATGCCAACACAGAATCACAGGTTACACAGCGGTACAAATTTGCTACCGTATTGAAGTTTCTACAGCCGATGACGGGGTTTCTCCGAATCGGATTCAGGGGTATGGCTGTAAAACAGACGGCATTTAACGCTGCCATGTCGTACAACTACCACAACGCGCTAACAGGAGTGTTTCCTGATTTTGCGATAGACTATGCTATGGCAGCCGTTAGTCAGGGTAACTTGCCCAAAGCCATTAACCCGGCAGGGACTTCTGACATGGCCGCTAAAGTTACTATTGCCTGGGAGCCTAATGTGGGCCAAGGTGATGCCTCCGCGACCGATGTGGCGATGGTGGTGGTGTATAATGCTTCGCAGAACGATGCCATTTATGTGCTGGATGCGGGTTCCAGGGCTGATGGGACGGTGACTATTGACTTACCTGCCAGCTATTCCGGTGATGAAGTACAGTGTTATGTGGCTTTTATGGTGTTGGGTGCTGCCCTGGTAGGACAGACAAAAAGTACCATCTCTAACAGTGTATACGCAGGCAATGTGACTGTGCTGTAGTCGCCGGATTGTTTTACTTATTTCATTTGGTGAAGGCTGCTCCGCAAGGGGTGGCCTTTTTTTGATTATGAAAGAAGGGGGCATTGCAAATGCCGGGGGGTAGGATGGAATAATGGCATTGCAAATGCCATGGATAAAGCATCCGCATTGCAAATGCGGACGAGAGGGGGAAGTTGATGTTTTTTATCAGGCATTTACGTTTAATTAATCGGTGTTTGGAGTTCGATGTTCAAAAAAATAAATTAAAGCGAACCCAATGTCCTCATGCCATGCCTTCGGCAGGTAAACCGGACGGGCACTTACTATTTTTCTTGGCAAAACCCCTATCCCCTCCCGAAATGGTTTGGGATTCCCCAAAAGAGACCCCGTAAAACTTCGCAACGGGGCAGGCAGGTGATCATTCATTCTTTTATTTTGGATTGAGGAATAATCGAAGATTAGTCATTAGAATGAAAACTATTGGGCTACCAGTAAGCTAAAACCCCGATAGCTTGCGGGGCAAGAAAAAAATATACTATATACCCGCGACCCCGAAAGCTTGGATCAATCACCGGATTAAATATTTTATTTATCTTAGCTACCTGAATATCAAGACTGATGAACCGTTGTTGTGAATCAACGGTGTTGTACCTGCTAAATAATGATGACTCATTGGACTGAAACATAAACCTATGGAACCCGGATTATCTACATTTTACCACCTCGTTAACGATTCGTTGATGCCCTGGCTTGCAGTGTATGGTGAAGAAAAGCAATTAAGGTTGGCCGTGAATTACCTTCACCAGCATGAACTGGGCGAAGGCGGTCATTTTTTTAAAGTACTTCCTAAGGCTCTGCAACGGGCAGGCATGGAGTTGAGGCCTGTTTTGATAGAAGATTGGCGTCAATTGTCGGCACAGCCTTCGGCGGAGTCTGCTGTATCTCTGGGATCGCTGTATGCTCAACAGTTAAAAGGCACACCTGCTTTTCGGTTATTTACCCTCATTGCGGTTTATACGGCAGAACAACACTTTAACTGGCTCATTGGAGAGGCAGAAGAAGGTGACCTGCGACTTAAGCAATATTACGTGATGCGAAGTTTAACGGTGGTGGGACAGTTGATTGTTGACAGCAGCCGAATGCCAATGCTCACGGGCAATATAAAAACGACGATGGAAGGTATCAGGGCGGTGTTGGCCTTTGTGTGGTTAAAAGTTTATACAACCTATATCCCTCTGGTGAATTTAATCAGCTTATCCCTGTTTAAAGAAGAGGTCACACTTCATTTGACTTCCTTTCCTGAGCAAGCGCAGCCTGTAAGGGAACTTTGTGAATTACTTGGCCGTCTGACTCAGCCAGAAGAAATAGCTACTGAGAACCCAATCGACTTTGTCGCTACCTTCCCGAAGACTGACAAGCCTATTGTACCCAAATCAAATGAAGAAATTTTCGGGCTTTACAATGATGTTAAAACGGAATTGAGTGCCGTAATGGAAGGATTGCAGCACCTCGCCTCCTCCCCTGCCTCATCGTCAGAGATCGTTGAGGAATACCTGCGACCGAAGGAAACCTGCCTTCAGCTTGGCATCTCGAAATCCACGTTAAACGACTGGAGAAAGATAGGGAAAATAACATGTTTTCGTCTATTGGGTAACCGGTACGAATACAGCATGGCTGAAATAAATAGATTATCGAAAAAACCAATAAAATAACAGGAGATCAAAAAGGATGAAAACATCACAAGAAAATAAGTGCCCTCCTACAACGAACGATGTACATGGCATTTCCGAAGCACCAATCGTATCACTATACAATCCAGAAGATGAAGCCATTGCTAACCAGTGCTTATTTACCAACATTCTGGCTTTTCCTTATCCCACCAAATGGATAAGTTTTTGGGTTTCTGATAAAGCAGTTGACAGTTACCGAAGGTTTCATTTTCGTAAACTCCCCAACAACATACATCAATTGGTGGAAGGGCTTGATGAGGAGAATCCTTTTGTTTGGCTCACCACCCACCCCGATGATAATGAACCGGAATTAAAAGTAGAATTAAGCGCTTATCCGGCTGTGGCCTGTTATTGGTACACACAACAAATTTACGAGTACATGTCAACACAGGTAAGGCTTACAAGGGTAGACTATATTGGAAATCACCAGTACTGGCAAGAGGTTCCGTCGCTCAACACCAGATATCTGTTGGCTTTCAGGAAATTTACAATTAGCGTAATCACCACTCAGGCTGAGGATAAGGCGGAACTCCTGGTAACCTATGATGGCCTTTCGTATGTATTGAAGTATAGTTTGATGAAGCTTACTGAAATATTTAAGCTGGACACCAAGATGGTTGGAAAGGTGGTATTTAAAAAGCAAATCGAACCATATAAACACCTGGGAGAAGAAGCCACCTCCCAACCGGATAAAATATATCCGGTGTTGACCAGAGAAATGACCGCCGTGATACCCATCGAGTTCCCCTTTAACCATGAGAAATTAAAGCTGACCATGACGTACCATTATATTACTGACTTCTATCACCAGTTCCTGGGAACAGAGGGCTTTCTTCGCATTATACCGCATCGTAAGACATGGAATATGGTATCGGAGGATCAGCAATCTTTGCTAAAAAATCGCTCACGGGATTTGATGTTTGGCGGACATCATCTTAATGACAATATATATCAAGGTATTGTTAACCAAGGTCCTGCTATCGTTTCACCTTGTCCACACATCAAGATTTTTATGATTTATCATCAGCAGGATGACGGCAAGGCCAAGTTACTTAAAGATTTTGTGACCGGAAAAAAGGGCTTCGTCAAATTGGGACAAGTAACGCGGCGACCTTTGGTATACATGGATGAGCTGGACATCGTATTTAATGATTCGGTTCCGATAACAGAACAGTTGGAACCACGTATCCGGATGATGGAAATGGAAGCTGAGACCGATTATTTTGCCTTTTACCTAAGTCCTTTCCAAAAGACCAGCCCTAATCCAGAGGAACGCAGGGTGTATTACCAGGTAAAAGAACTGTTGTTGGGCAGGTACATCCTTTCGCAAACAATTGACAGCCATAAATTTCAGGAGAAAAATTTCGGTTTGTCGATTGTCAACATTGGAATGGCCATGGTGGCGAAGTTGGGTGGGATTCCCTGGCAATTAGGGCAACAACCTGTACAGGAGCTGATTATTGGATTTGGAGCTTCCCGGATAAAGAGGAAGGGCATGCCCTATTTAGGATCATCATTTTGTTTTGATAACCGGGGGTCGTTTCAGGAATTCGACTGCTGGCCGGCAGATGCGGAATGGGCCTTGCACGGCACACTGGCCAAAGCAATCAAGAGTTACCGCAAACAGAATCCGAATGTAGAACGGGTGGTTATCCATTATTACAAGGAATTGAGCCGAAAAGATTTTAAGCGGATTGATGAGTTGATTGATGACCTGGATGCAGATATTCCGGTGATTGTGGTACGAATCAACACGACTTTTAGCCAAAGTGAGCTGGTACTAAATCCGGTGCACCCTGAAAAGCTACCCATGAACGGGAATTATGTACGGTTGAAATACCATCAGTATCTGCTACACATTAACGACAATGAGGAAGGCACAAAGGCCTGCGGAAAAGCCCCAATGCCATTAAAGCTTTCGTTCCAGTCGAACAGGGCCGGGCTGATGGACGATCCTGACCTTATCGAGCGGCTGATGCGACAGGTATATGAGTTTAGCTTGTTGCATTGGCGCTCAGTGAGGCAGCCCCGATTACCTGTTACTGTTGAATATCCGCAGATGATGGCACAAATTTTTCCATGGTTTAGAGGGGAGGTTATGCCGGAAGCAGGGAGGAAGCGGTTGTGGTTTTTGTAGGGAGAAGGGAGGGGGAATTCAAAATGAGAAATGATTTAAGTGAAATAAGGGCTTTTTGTATTTGGTATTTGACAAGAAAAAGAGAGGTAAGAAGGTATAGCGTTCAACCCCGGAATAAATTCCAGGGTTACAATTTCGGCCATACCTGACGGTATTGGGTATTCTTATGGATTGGAAATTGTTGTGTTAATGACCCCTGGAATAAATTCCGGGGTTACAATATCGGCCATACCTGACGGTATTGGGTATCCTTATGGATTGGAAATTCTTGTGTTAATGA
>MEOL01000003.1:159402-211493 GCA_001769215.1 Bacteroidetes bacterium GWF2_41_31 | reverse complement strand
AACGTGATAATTGCTAAATTGCAGCGTCTTTCTTTTAGAATCGGACGGAATTTAATCAGAACGATTAAACCGCCTGTTGTTTTTCTGTCCGTCTAAGACAGACATTGATTTGACGAAGAAGAAAGGGCCAGTACGCAACAATGCATCATACTTTATGGCGGGTTACGTTATGAAAATGAATAATTTAGTTCCAAATATAAATCATCGCGGACAGAAAGATTTTTCTTTTGAAGTCCGCCACAAAGCATATGCTGCCCGTTACCGGTCATGCTAAGGAAGATGCACAAAGTAAATCAACACTCAAAAAAGATTGAATAGCGAAAAAGTATTACTTTTGTTTTGTGGAAAAAATTGGTTATATAGAAATACAAATCACTGGGTCAAGGGGAAATCTTGACCTATCCCCTGACAACTATGATATTCGGGAAATTATCACCATTCTTGAAAATGCAGAGAAGCTTCTGTATCCTGGTGATAAGCGAGATAGACCAACAATTAGCTACAAAATTGAAGATGGTTCCGTAAAACATATCCTTAAAACATCAATTCAATACATTATAGGCTTTAATGCCATTATTGGACAAGTAGTTCAAGTTCAAAATATTGATTTTCTGGATATTGGAACAGCAAAAGCATTTGAAAACATTCAAGATATAGCGACTAAAAAAAACTATACTTTTAGTATTAGAACCTCCCTTGATAATACAAATGAGGTAAAACTTGATAAGACTACTCACTTTTACAGGACAGAAGCAGTTTGGGCAGATGCTGAATTTTATTTTTACGGAAAAGTGACAAATGCTGGAGGAAAAGAAAAAGCAAATGTGCATATATTTACTGAGGAGCTAGGTACAATTAGAATTCAAACTCCTATCAGTTTTTTAGAGCGATATGACGAGAACTTATTGTATAAGAATTTTGGAATTCGAGCTACCGGCAAACAACATTCCGAAACAGGTGAGATTGATACTTCTTCGTTACAATTCATAGAATTAGTTGATTATCAGCCTAAATATGATGAACATTATTTAAACTCACTTAGAGACAGGGCGAAAAAATCATGGCTCGGAACAATTAATCCAGACAAATGGTTAAAAGAAATAAGGGGAGGTTATGACGCATAAAGCTGTATTACTTGACACTAGTTTTTTCCTTCGTTTCTTAAACGACAGTGACCCATTATTCAAGAATGCAGACTGTTATTTTAGGTACTTTATTCAGAAAGAAATCACAATGATGATATCTACAATAAGTATAGCTGAATATTGCGTTGGCGGAGATGTTCATGAGTTACCATTGAAAAATTTACAGATTGTTCCTTTCAATCTTGACCACTCAAAAAGGACTGGTGAATTTGCAAAAATCGTTTTCCAAAACAAAGGGAAATTAAAACTTAGAGAAAGAAATATTATTCCTAATGATACCAAACTCTTTGCTCAAGCTGATTGTGAAAAAACAGTTGAATTTTACTTATCGTCAGATTCTGAAAGCCTGAAGATTTACAAGCTTCTTAAACAAGAAACAAATCCAAAATTTCACTTTATAGACTTGAATACTCCCTACAACGAAACGTTTGGAATACTTGATTTATAAAAGCACGAACCGGTAACAATGCATCATATTTTATGGCGGGGTTAGTCTGATTATGAATATATTAGTTTCAAATATTAATCACCGCGGACAGAAAGATTTGTCTTTTAAAGTCCGCCACAAAGCATATGCATGCCCGTTAGCGGTCAAGCTAAAAACGACAAACAATAAAGAAAAACATGAAACTTACAACTAAAAATCAAATGAAAAAAGGCTTGTTTATTTGCATGACTCTCTTGTTGACACAAATTGTTTTTTCTCAACAAAAAGGCATTGATAATAAAAAACAAATCAAAGAGGTGTTAGAAATTTTCATGAACGCTATAGAGACAAAGGATAGCATTAAAATATATTCTTTATTTCACGATGCACCAGTAGCATGGGTTGGTGTATATAAGGAAATGAGTCAAAATAAAATACTTGAAAAAGACAATACAAAAATAAACAGTTTCAGAAATTCAGATTATAAAACATGGTTTAGGAAAATCATGAAAGGTGATCTTAAGCAAGAATCTTTTTATAATGTAGAAATAATTGAAGACGGTGCTGTAGCTTCGGTGACTTTTGATTACAGTTTTTGGTTAAATGGTAAAAAAAACAATTGGGGGAAAGAGTTTTGGCACATGATAAAAGTGAATGAAAATTGGAAAATAGTAAGTGTTGTTTTTTCAATGGATATGGAAGATTATTTTAAAGAACCTGAATCAACATATAACAATCCTAAAGAACGAATTCAAAACATGATAAACGAATTAATGTTAAAATCGAATTTGCCTGGACTTTCAATTGCAATAAGTAAAAAAGGCGAATTGGTTTACGCAGAAGGATTTGGCTATGCCGATGTAGAAAATAAAATTCCTGTTACAACAAAAACTCAATTCCGAACGGCATCTGTAGCAAAAGTTATTACTTCCACCGCAGTTGCTAAACTGGCTCAAGAAAATAAATTAGATTTAGAAAAGTCAATTCAAGAATACTTGCCCTTTTTGCCCTATAAAAAATTTCCAATTACTAGCATGCAATTGGCAGGTCATATTGGTGGAATAACAGAAGATGACAATAAAAATGACAACATGTTTTACGCAACAGTGAGAGATGGATTAAATGTTTTTATAAACAAGCCTTTAATTTCAGAACCAGGTTTAGAATACAATTACTCAACTCCGGGCTTTACATTACTTTCTGCGGTAATTGAGAAAACAACCAACATGAGTTATTTGGACTATCTTAAAATTGAGATTTTAATTCCGTTAAAAATGAATAATACCGATGTCGATTTAAGATTACACAAACCCAATCCAAATCTTGCTAAACTTTATAATTTAAAAGATGGGCTCATTAGCGAAGTTGTCAATCCTGAAGATGTCAGTTATAAGTGGGCGGGAGGAGGATTAATCAGCACTCCAAAAGACCTCGTTAGTTTAACCTACGCTTATAAAAATGGGTTTATAAAACCAGGAATGGTCAACAAAATGTTTTCAAGCCAAGAGTTAAAATCGGGCGAAAAAACACAAGTTGGTATTGGTTGGAGATTAAGTAAAACCATTAATGGAACACAAGTTTATGAACATGCAGGCGGCATGGAAGGGGCGAGAACAGTAATTTGTTATTTTCCAGAGGAAGAAATAGCTATTGCTCTAATGACGAATGCACGTTGGACTAGTTCTATTGAAGAAACGGCTCACATGTTGGCTCACACTCTTATGGTAAAAAAGACGCTAAATGGACTACCAAAAGGAGAGTTTAATATTAAAGCAACCATTAAAAAAAGTAATGAGGCAGATTTGATTTTAAAAGGAAAGATTCTTTCAAATGCCGAAAATTCTCAACTGATTTTGGAAGACGGCAAACAATATTCAATAATACATTTAGACAATAATAATTATGCATTTATTACAACACAAGGAATTTATTATCTCAAAATAACTATTAAGGATAAGTTTTTTAGTGGCGAGGCAATTATGTATGGAACACGACTATCTGAAAGTCCAATCAATGAATCGCCTTTTTTTAAGTTTGAAACTGAATAATATTTTAAAAACAGTAAATTAACCGATTATAACTAGTGTAACGATTAGTTAGTTAGTTTAGCAATATTAATGACATATCATATTGATATACATTGTTTTAATAGCACAAAATTAGTTAATAAACTTAGTAATTATCAAACTAACAAAGGAAGAAGCACGAACCGCTAACATCGTATATAAAACATTTGGCAGTCAGTACGTTATTAAGCGTTCCAGCCCGTATCAAAAGTAGTTGTAACTTGATTGGAAAGTGCTTCGAAATGCCAAACGTTTCATATACGCAAACGTTAGGCATTATATTAAAGACATGGACGAAGTAATAAACACATTAATTGAAATTCTTAGTATCACAGACAAGAAAATCTCAGAATTATTGATATTCTCCAAATATAAAGTTAATCAAAGCTCAACATTTGGAACTCGTGTGCACTCAACTCTTTCTACTTTTGAAATAATATCTCCACCAGTCCAGACCGCAAAACTAAATGCATTAAACGAAGAAGAGAAAGAAAAGATTTTTAACGCAGTTTTATTGATTTTTCCAGTTAAAGAAAGCGCACCAGAAATTAGTGAAGTGATTTATGAGGCTGACACTTCTCTATCATCAACTCTTGACTTTGTTCAAATAATAAGAAATGAAGAATTAGTAAATGATATTTCTGTCGCACTGAATTTACTTGAAAGGAAACCTCCAAAATTTTGGATTGACTTTAAAAATGGAAAAACAAATTCATTGTTCGAAGATGATTATAGGTCTGAATTTTTCCGTATGCTTGGAATGAAGTATCAAATAAGCTCTGAAGAAGAAAGTAAGGCGGGAAGAACTGATTTAATAATTAAATCTTCCTCATTGAATAGAAAAGTTTTTGAGTTCAAAATTTGGAAAAGAAATAATTATTTGAAAACGTCTTCTCAATTGTTAAAGTATCTGACTGAGATAGATGATGCAGGATTTGTTATAATGGGAAATGACTCCAAGACAAATAGTATTTCCGAGTCTGATTACATACCAATTATTAAATGTTCAGAATATATATCAAAATCCATGAAAAACGAATTTACCCAACATGGTTATGGATATTATACAGCAGAATATTTTTATAAATCTAAAAGGAAAAAGATATTTCATTTCATCTTGAATTTGAAATAAATACAATGCCTAACAAAGAACTGAGCTAAAAAACAACAAAATTTTCAATACTTTTTCACTTTATTTCTCACTGAGTAAATGAAGACAGTTTTAAAAAACCTAAGCCATGATTAAGACGGATTTGTAGTTTTCGTCATATGGGATGCCAGATTGTGCAATGGCAAAGGATTGTTTAAGAAGCTTGTTAGAAACCGCTATTAGCGCCAGTTTTTTACTTTTACCTTTGTTGACAATCCTGTTGTAAATATCCCTGCAGGCCTTGTTATGAATGCTGGCCGTGAAGCTACAAAGAAACAGCAAATTGCGCAGTTTTTGATTTCCCATTTTGCTAATCCTGCTTCGACCATTAACCGACGAACCGGATTTCCTGATTATTGGGGTTGTTCCACAATAAGAGCATAAAGCTGCTGCAGAGTCGAAGCGTTTAAAACCATCTGTTTGTATAACAAGCATGGTCGCTGTTTTTCGTCCCATACCGGGGATAGATTCCAGGTTAGTCAGGAGTTGCCGGTTCTCAACCCGTACTAAATCCACCAATCTTTCATCAAGTTTGGCCTGTTCCTTTTTTATTTGCATCAAGCTTTTTTTCAACGAATTAGACACAATATTACATGGATTGCCTAGTGTTTTTTCGCCATGAATTTTGTTTTTTAATGCGGTTGACTGTTTGGTGTATTGCTCTTGAAGTCGGGCTATTTGTAGGGCTTCTATTTGATTTTTAGATTGACCCTGCCATAATTTAACTTCATTGCCTTGAGCGTACAACCTGATCATTCGGGCATCAAACTTATCGGTCTTTATTTTTGAAAGTTTCATTTGAATGAAACGCTTTACCGACAAGGGGTTCACGATGGAAACCTTAAAATGTTTTTCAACAAGAAAATAAGCCAATTGAAGATGATAATAGCCAGCAGCCTCCATGACACAGGTAGTTTGTAGGTTTAAAAGTCTGGAAAATTTCCTGAAACCTTTGACATTGTTTTCAAATTGATAATGATTTTCCTCAGGATCCATCACATCAAAAACATCCTTACTGATGTCGATACCAAAAAAAGTATTATTTTTATCCATGAAATTATTATTGTGAAAGAACAATCTGCCTGTGCTTCAACAACTTAAAAACGAGGTCGTAGCCTCATAGAACTGAACGAACTACAGCAGAAAAAGAGAGGGGATTATCAATGTTGACGAGGTCTGTGCCTCCATGCATATATTAACCTTAATCCTCTCTTTTGTTCTTTCTGGTTATTAATTTATTATGATACGAATTTTAAAATATTTGTTTCGATTACTTGAATTTGCAAACTTAAGATGCATATACTTTATGGCGGGTTACGTTATGAAAATGAATACTTTAGTTCCAAATATAAATCGTATTGGACAGAAAGATTTGTCTTCTGAAGTCCGCCACAAAGCATATGCTTCCCGTTATCATTTATTTAAAGGAAACGGATAATCAACAATCCATCCTTCATTTTCTAACTGTTTCAAATCTTGCTCGAATCTGCTTATTAAGCGATTATTACTTTCAATTTCGGCAATATTTCCGAATCTTAAATGAGTTTCATTTTCAATCTGCATATTCCAAATTGCTCTTTTCAATCCATCTATCAGGTCGTAAGTAATCCTGAATTGCCTTGCTCTTTTCTGTGTAAAGTAAAATTTTCGCATAATAAACAAATGATAACAAGCGTTATAAAACATTGGGGGTTAATTTGTTATTCAAACTTTGTACCCCGCGCAAAGTTCCGTTTCGGCTGATAGGTTCGTGGCTCGCAATCCCCAACGATTTTATACCGCCAGCCGTTGTGCTTCATGCTAAGGAAAAACACCCAACAAGAAAAATAATCTTTAAATATTTGTAATAATGTAACTTATTCGTTACTTTTGCCCCATGAGAGAAATTTTGATTACACCAGAATGCTTAGAGTTTATTGACAATCAAAGCGACAGAATTTCGACTAAATTCTATCAACTGATTGAGGTTATTGGAGAAGCAAAGATTGTACATTCAAACTTTGTGAAAAAATTAGTAAACACAAACTTCTACGAACTCAGGATTAAAGCTGGAAACGAAATTCGTGTAATCATGTTTACAATTGACCATTCGAACTTTGCAGAATGCACGAAAGTTGTCTGTTTGAATGGATTTCAAAAAAAATCAACAAAAGATTATCTCAGAGCAATTAAAACGGCAGAAAAAATATTAAACGATTATTTATAATATAAAATATCTGAATCATGGGACAATTAATAAATGCTAAAGAACTTATAGACAACCGATACGGAAAAACAGGAACAGAATCTCGCGAAAAATTCAGAGAAGAAGCATTCTCATTTTATTTTGGTGAGATTATCAAAAACCGTCGAAAAGAATTAAAGCTAAGTCAAAATGATCTTGCCGAACTTATTGGAAAAAAGCGACCTTATATCTCACGAATTGAAAATGGAGAAGATATTCGTCTATCAAATTTTTCTCTTATTGCAAATGCATTGAACCTATCAATTCAGTTGACTGCAATATAAAGCACGAAAGCACAACAAACATTATACTTTATGGCGGGTTACGTTATGAATATGAACATTTTAGTTCCAAATATAAATCGTTGTGGACAGGAAGATTTTTCTTTTGAAGTCCGCCACAAAGTATATGCACGCCCGTTGTGCCCCATTTGAGAAAAGCGCAACATACAAGTAAATTTTGTCTGAAAATGATTAATTTTGTAATAACTAATTGAATTAGAAAAAAATATGTTCAATACGATAGATATAGACCGTAACAATCTGACTATTATGGGTGTGAGATTTTCCAATTTAAAAACTTTGGAAAGTACCGCAAATGCAATCGGAAGTAATATGTTTGAAGGGTTTAAACCAACTCCCAAAAGTGTCGAGATAATTAGAGATTATGTGATTGGGAAAATCACATTGTCAGAGTTGATAAAAATCGCTAAGGACAAATCGTATGCCTGATTCATACAAATACGTTGACCACGATTACATCTATACTGACCCCAAAACTGGAATTCTAAGAAATTTAGCAGACATAACGGACCCAGATGATTTACTCTTTTTTGAAAGCGGAGCTGTTGCAAAACGCATTCAAGAACTTTACGAAAAACCCATCAAGATAAAAGGAGTAGATAGTCTTTTGAGTATTCATAGATACTTGTTTCAAGATGTTTATTCTTGGGCTGGGAAAAGACGAAAAGTTGAGATAAGTAAAGCAGGCAAACAATTTTTTCCAACAACGCATTTTGACAATGCCTTTCGTTTCATTGACACATTGATTTCGGATTATAGAATCATATCAAAAGGTGAAAACCTTCAGATAGCAGCGAAATTAGCTGAAATTTTGGATAATGTAAATTACCTGCATCCATTCAGAGAAGGAAACGGGCGGGCACAAAGAGAATTTTTAAGATTATTAGCATCGGAAAAAGGATTAACATTAAATCTAAACCCACCTGACAATAAAAATGTTTACGACCAATATATGCAAGGGACAATTAACAGTGATATAAAAACGCTGACAAAATTGATTTTAGACCTAATTGAGACATAAAGAAAATTAAAAAAAACGGGGCACAACAACATATACTTTATGGCGGGTTACGTTATGAATATGAGTATTTTAGTTTCAAATATAAATCATCGTGGGCAGAAAGTTTTGTCTTCTGAAGACCGCCACAAAGCATATGCACGCCCGTTATGCAACATGTTGAGAAACTGCGAAACATAGTTTGTTGAATTTGAATTTTTAGCTAGATTTTCTATACATTTGTAAAAACAATTATTATGGAAGATTTAGTTATTGAAAATAAAGGAAATCAAATGATTCTCAAGCTCAATAAAAAAGGATTTGATGATGATTATTTGATTTCGCTGGTAAACCGCTTACAGATTGAGAATTTGGCTCAAAAGTCAAGATTCACTTCTGATATTTTGAGTATAGCAGAGCAGATTAATCAAGATTGGTGGAGTACTAACGGAGAAAAATTTCTTAAAGGTGTTAAGAAATGATTTCAAATTCTGTAGTTATAGATACCAACTTGATTTTCTCAGCTTTAATTCCAAAGGCATCGAAGATAAGGGAGATATTATTTGAGAGTAACATGACTTTTTATTCTCCTAATTTTCTTATTACGGAGATATATACACACAAAGATAAATTACTGAAAAGTTCAAAGCTCACAGAATCAGAGTTCTATTTGTATTTTAATGGAATAATTGAACGGATTAAATTTATTCCAACTGATTATATTGGTAATGATAGTAGGCAAAAGGCTTACGATTTATGTAAAGATGTTGATATTAAGGATACTCCATTTATTGCCTTAGCCATTGATTTAGGGATTCCCATTTGGACTGGAGATAAAAAATTGAAGGATGGACTTAGATTAAAAGGTTTTCAAGATTTCTATAATCAATAAAAACACGTTGCATAACCCACGGTATAAGGCATGGCGGGTTCACAGCGATTTGATAATTCGAATTTTTTTTATATCTTTCTGTCGGTTTGAAAGTTTTGAGCTTCGAAATCCGCCACGACCTAATACCGTCAACGTTATAGGCCATTACCCATATTAGAATAATCCGATTGATTTTTAAAGCTAGCTAAATATCAAAATCGGAAAAATGGTATAGAATTTAAAATTCTAGAAAATCATAAAACCTCAAAGACAAAATTATCGTAAGTTTGAATTAAAAATCAGAACATCATGAAAAACACTTACTTATTATTATCATTGTTAGTTGTTTGTTCATTTACAACCTATGGACAAGAATACCATAGACTTTTGAATGAATCGACATATTGGGACATCTCTGGAGCTGAAATGGGATACATCTGCTCTGGGTTTAGTAACAATCCACCTAAGAGATACTCTTTTTCTGGAGACACTCTTATCAATGGTAAGTTTTATGCAAAAACTTATTCTCGGAAATTACTCCCAATAGGTTATACTCCACCCCCAAACTGTCCTCCATTTTATGTCGACACAATTGCCACAGTTAATGGATATTACTTTCTCAGAGAGGATACTCTTCAAAAGAAAGTTTGGAGATATGATGAGGTTAATAATGACGAGATTTTATTGTATGACTTTTCATTAGAACAAGGAGACACTTTGTATCATGAAATTATAATTGAGCCTACAGTTATTGATACGGTTTATGACATTATAACGAACGACGGAATTGTTCGGAAAAAGTTTGTCGTCAAACCTAGTATCGGAGATAGCTACTATATAGAGGGAATTGGAGGTGTTGCTGGGCTTTTTGAGAGGCCATTTCAATATTTTGAGTCAGGAACCTGGTTGATGTGTGTCAAGGATATTAACAATAATCTTATCCTAGATATCAATGGGTATTGTTATGATTTTATAACAAATATTCCGAAAAATCCATTAGAAAAGGAAATTAGTATCTATCCAAATCCCTTCTCAGATAAATTTACAATTGACTCTTACGATAAAAAAGCAAAAGTAGAAATATATAACAATATTGGTCAGAAGATATCAGATCAAGCATTAGAATATAGCAACAGCATCGATCTGTCAAGTTATAATGATGGAATTTATTTGATTAAAATCTTTAGTCAAAACAAACAAGTCTATCAGAAAATTCTCATTAAAAATAACGGCCTATAATAAATAGGACTCTGAGCGGCGCGCAGCGCCCAGCGATGAGTCCATGTTGAACTACATCCGCCGGGTTTTGGACTATGTACTTAACGAAGGTTTTTGTTTTTTTGTAGCAGTTTCATCATTTCACGTTCTTTGACGTATTGCAGGTTTTTTGTGTTTAAGAAACCCTTTTGCCAGGCAGGTCAAGGATCGCCGATCAATTCTTTGGCTATTTTGCCCACAAGCGGACATAACATCCCAGATAACTTTAAAAAGCAAGGTTTTGGGAATTGGTTTAGGTAATGTTATGGTGGCCCCGAAGGGGGAGAAACCATGCAGGTGACCTGATACGGGGCAGATCTCCCACTTGAAAGGTGGTTGGCTTTGTCCGGTTGAAAAATGGCACCTTAGATAGTGACGTTTTATTCAAAACCGTTTTTCAAATAATAACCAGGGTTTATTTTCCTGCAAATTTTATCACCTCTGAATTAAACTTGTCCGTTTCCTCCAGAAACATGCTGTGACCACTATTCTCAAAAGCAACGATGTGTGAACCAGAGATCCCTGCTTTCATCTGTTCGGCTAAATCGAAGGAACAAATTTTATCTTTTTTGCCATGCATGATCAGGGTGGGAATTGTAATTTTCTCCAAATCAGGTCTCAGGTCTGTATCACGCAAAGCAATTAAACATTGTGCTGTGGCATATGAAGATGCACTGAGATTAATCCCATTTAACCAACCGCGTATTCCTTTATTTAATGAGGTTTCGGTTGCAGAGAAAATCTTTCCAAAATTGGAGAGTAAGTGTGGTCTGTCTTTATAATTCAGTTCAATTAACTCATCCACTGCACTTTTGGGGAGGTTGAATTTAAAATCATCACGTTGTGTCCAAATTGGGGCAGCAGCCCCACACAAAACAAGCTTAGAAACATGAGCTCCTTTATACTTTGAAACATAACGAATTGCAATAGAGCCACCCATTGAAAACCCAACTAAAACAGCATCTTTGATATCAAGGGTGCTTAAAACGTTCTTAATATCCAATGCGTGGGTATCATAATCATATGCCCCATAAGGCTTATCTGACTTTCCGAAACCCCGTAAGGTTATACCAATTGCTCTGAAGTTATTTTTCATCAAAGCGTTGTATTGGTATTCATACATTTCGTCGCTTAAAGGCCAACCGTGTATCAAAACAATTGGACTGCCTTTGCCTGCATCGGTAATATGAAGACGAACATTGGGTTCTACTTCAATATATTCTACCCTGGTATCTGTATTTTTTTTTTCCATTTTAATAATCTTTTAAACGTCCGGTTATTTTTTCCAAAGAAGCTTTTAATTTGTCGATAGCGCCATCAATAGCCTGTTCATGGGTGTTTGCATGATGGGTAACGGCGATTGGTTTCATACCTGCAAGTCGGGCTTCCAACATGCAGCGTTTATCGATGAACCCGTCTTTATTACCATCCTCATCAGAGAGATGCACTTCCACCCTGGTTATCTGCTGACTGAACCTGCTTAGTTCTTCCGATATTAAAGAAGTTGCCGAAGCGATAAGTTCTTTGCTCCCGATTACATTTTTATCTGTATTAAATTGTATTTTCATTTCTCTCTTTTTCATTAATAACGAAATATTGCTGCCAGCCCTGTTTCAGAAGGCATTTTATCGGTTGGGAGAACCATCAAATGTCCACCCATTTTTATTACCAATTCTCCCATATCGTCGAGCAGGTCATCTACTTTCGGATTACTCAAATCTTTTTTCTGTGTATTCCCCGTCACCAGATTTGTAATCCTCACCGGGATTATCCGGTCGGCTTCAACAAGAAGTGTATCAACCCGTCCTTCAACTGCCGCCACAGCCACTTCCTTGTAGTCATCGCTTCCTTTGCCATTGGCCCTTGCCTGCTCAAACCGGGCGACCAGGCTGTCAAGTTTCAGGTTATACTCTGGTTCCATTATTTCCCAGGCCATTTTTGCAAGTTGATCCGGTGAAACAGACGAAGGATTTATAGCAATTCCTTTCGCTAACAACAATGGATTTTTATTTACCTTTTGAAAAAGGTTGTGGTGTTCGGGCAAAGCTGCAAGAATGAGCGGCCAGCCTGAAGGTTTCGAATAGTGTTCGTAAATTGCACCCGCCACTACACGGAAAAACCGTTCAGCATCTTTTTCAGTTTCTTCTTTTTTACCACCGTGCCCGTGGTGCATGGCCGTGCTTTCTCCACCTGTTCCTCCATAAGAGTCAACAGTCGAGTGCTTCTCTGTCAATTCATCACCAAGCGCTTCTGTTATGGTTTTTGGAGTATCAGCAGTGAGCTTAACTTCAGTAAGTGAGTGACGGTTGCCTTCAAAAAGCCTGATATCGCGGAGAGTTAAACCCAATAAATGAAAATGATCAACTGATTGCAAATACTGCCAGAGTGGTTTGGTATGGAAACTGTCGGCCACCATGGCCAGTTCTTCTACTGATTTATGCAATACTACAACTTTAAACATTCCACTTGCACTAAAAACGGCAAGTCCGTCTAACGTGTGATTCCAAACATCATCGTTATCGATGAGCGCTTTTACTGACTCAAGATGTTTTTGCACTTCATCGGATGAATATTTTTGCATCAGTGATTCTTCCAATTGCTGGATAAGATTTTTAAAAAGGATGATATCCTGAAGATTTTCTGGATGTTTTTGATGCGTAGGCAAATATAGTGAAAGACAGGGCGACTGATCTGCCGACAGGAGCTCCTGAATCAATTCTTTTGATAATAATTCCATTGTTTATTATATTATATTTTTAAAAACTTTTTTAGTTGTTTATTGAAATGGTTCGGATTTTCCAAATTGCTTAAATGCCTGGCATGTTCAATAACTTCAAAGCTGTTTCATATCTGGTTGATACTTCTTCCCAATTCACAACATTCCAGAAAGCATCTATATAATCTGGTCTCTTGTTTTGATATTTTAAATAGTAAGCATGTTCCCAAACATCCATTACAAGCAACGGTGTTCCCTTTTTTTCAGCGAGGTCCATTAACGGATTATCCTGATTTGGTGTTGAATTAATAAAGAGTTTGCCTTTATCGTCCATACTCAACCACGTCCAGCCACTGCCAAACCTGGTTTTTCCGGCATCTGAAAATTGCTTTTTAAACTCATCCAGAGAGCCAAAAATCTTACCAATAGCTTCAGATAATTTACCAGCTGGCAGAATCCCACCGTTGGGTTTCATCCCTTCCCAATAAAAGGTGTGGTTGAAATAACCGCCACCATTATTTCTGACTGCTGCCGGATAGTTGCTTATATTTTTGAAAATATCGGTTATATCCATTGTTTCCATTTCTGTGCCCTTAATGGCTGTTATGAAATTGTCATAATAGGCTTTGTGGTGTTTGCCATAATGGATTTCCAGCGTTAGCTTATCAATAGATGGTTCAAGTGCATCATATGCATAAGGCAGCGGTTGAAATTCGAATTTGTTTTTTGAATTCATAGTAGATTGAATTTTTGTGGATGTATTTTCTATTTGATTTTTGGTTGTCTCGGGTGATCGCGCATTTGAAGTGCACTGAAAACCAAGAAGCCCTAATATGAATATTCCTGCAAGAAAATTTAGTTTACTCATGGTTTTTACTCCGTACGTTTATCCGGAGGAAGAACCTGCGGATAATTGTTTTATGAGATTAATTTTAAGCAACGACATATTTTCTATAATGTGCGCATAAAAGCAACCAAACTTGCCTTTTCCTGGGTTGTCAGGTGCAACCGCTGAACGAGGTTGAAGTATTCAACAACATCTTCCAACGTAAAACATCTGCCATCGTGCAAATAGGGCGGTGAGTCTTTGATGCCTCTTAATGGAAAAGTTTTAATCATACCATCATGTGCCATCATCATGCCGTTGGCCATTTCCTGTTTGTAAAAACGTTCAGCCTTTAAATCATGCATGCTATTATCGGTGTAGTAGGGTGCCGGATGACATTCAACACATCGCCCCTTTCCATTAAAAATTGCTTCTCCCTGCAATTCGTCCGGAGTTGCTTTGGTTTCATCCAACGCACCATAAATATCGAGCTTTGGCGCTGGTGGAAAATCCAGGATCGCCATGAATTCGGCCATAAAATGAACTTGCGAACCCCGATCAAGAACGTTGACCCCCTTTTTTGCTGCCATTACATGATCGCCATCAAAGTAGGCTGCCCGTTGTTCGAATTCGGTGAAATCTTCAACTGATTTAAGTCCCCGTTGCGAACCGAAGAGTTGCTGAATACTTACTCCCCGCAAGGACGGAGTTTCTATCCGGTGCCTGAACTCCTGTGGTCTTATGTCCCCAACCAGGTGGTTTGCCCCGTTGGTGTGTCCGTTGACATGACAATCAAAACAAGTTACGCCAAGGCTGGGCCGGTCGGTTCGCCGGTCTTCGGTAGCATTAAACTGTTGTTGTGGAAACTGGGTGACCAGCAATCGCAATCCTTCAAGCTGTTTTGGATTTAAAAGTCCATTAAAAATTTCGTAGTAATTATCGATGGTAATTAACCGGCCTTGCGAAACATCACCCAAATCGGGGCGAGTGGTCAGATAAATGGGAGGTGCCCGATCGGGTAGAATATGCTCCGGAAGATCAAAATCCAGATCGAAACGAACAAGCCTTGGAAGCGAATCGGTAATCATTGGAGGGAAAAGCATACCACCCTCGGCATGGTCGGCAAAGGGCAAAGGTTTGTAAGGAAAAATGTCCTTCGATTTAATTTCCTCCGGAGTTAACTTATCCAGATCTGCCCAGTTTATTCCCTGAAGTTTAGCTGTAGGGCCTATGGGTATGGATTTGCCACCCGACATAACAACATCCGGAGATGTTTTTTTTGCCAGATCGTACCGGGCATTAAGCAGATCATTGTGCTCTTTTGCACGATCAGCTTTTACCTTCATTCTTTCAGCTTTAATTTGATTAAAGCCTACATCCTGGTTGACAGGCCCGTAAGAAGAAACAACTTTCGCTTTCTGAGCAAAAGCAACATCGAAGTTTATGAGCATAATCAACGAAATGCTAAAATAAATTAGTTTTCTTGTGAACAGTTTCATTTTTTTTAGTCCTCCATTTTAAGATTAAAATGTTTATAATATGTTATTTTACAGGCTTCTACAGTACAGAATTATTTCAATTGAATAAGTTTAGTTATTCTTCGATTTTTGGAAAATCAACTTTGTATTTCTGCAGAAGCGAATTCAGTGATTCGTAGTAAGATTTTAACTGATTAAGCGTTATTTCCGGATCCTTTTCTGATGGAACCGTCACAGGCATTTCTTCCAGATACTTAGATAACTCCGGATAATGATCATTAATCCTCATGGTAATTTTCAGAATTTTTTCATTCAAATCCTGTTCAAGTAGTTCTACAGACTTATGCTTATATAAGTTTTGTCCATCACCTACAGGTTTAATTTCTGCAGAAAATTTATCAGGTGCCTGATATTCAACTTTTTTGTTTTTTGTGATATTTTTCTTTTCCATGTTACATTTTTTCTGTTTTTATTGCTTTTTCACTTACTCCTAAATTTACCAGCTGCTTTTTTACTGCGTCCATCATAGGTGGTGGGCCACATAAATAAAATTGCTGATTGAAACCGGCAATGTTGGCTTTAAGAAAGTTTTCGTCGATTTGACCGTGGGGATGTTCGTCAGTTACTTCATCTGATAAAATATTGATGAAATTTTCGCCTAATAACTTTTCAAATTCTGGTTCAAGTATGATATCTTCTTTGGTTTTATTGGCGAAAATCAACATATTTCCACGTATCTCATTCTTAACCTGTAGATTCCTGAAGATACATATAAATGGTGTAACACCAGCACCGCCTGCAATAAATACACCTTCTCCTTTATAAGCGATAGCACCAAAAACATCGTGCAAAATCAGTTCATCATCCTTTTTTAGTTTCAAAAATTCCTTCGTTACACCTTTGTGCGATGGATAAGTTTTGATGATAAATTCGAGGAAATCACTGACAGGCAGGGAAGTGAAAGTAAAAGGTCTTTTTTCAACCTCCCATCCTTTTTTATTTATTGCAACTTCAGTGGCCTGCCCCGGAGTGAAATGGTACTTCAGAGGCTTTTCAGTAACAATTTGCAGCACATTATGTGTGATGTGTTTAATGGAGTTTATTTTTACAATATATTGTGCCATTGCCTAAATAATATTTAACCAGATGGTATGTTAAAGTGTTTCTTTTTTTATCTTTTTGATTTCTTCTTCTACTTCTTCGGCTCCTTCAGCATAAAACTTTTTCTCATCAGGGGCAAGCTCGTAGAGCAACCGCAAAAACTCACCAGCATGTACAAGCTCTTCATCAGATATATCCTTAAGAACCTCTATTGCTAGTTTATTATCTATTGACTCAGCAAGTTGCATATACAACTGACTGGCTTCATACTCTGAAGCTACCATAAAACGAATTGCTCTGATAAGCTCTGCATCTGTGAGCTTTCTGTCTTTTGCTAAACCCGAGAAGGGTGATCCAAATGTTGGCATATTTATTATTCTTTAATTTTTTTAAGGCTTCCACTTATTAATATTCTATTGTTTAAGGCTGATGATATACTTTGCCTTCTTAAGTTTGACAAATGAATTAATCGTTTATTAGTGTGCAAAAATGAGAATAGAAATTACGGAATGCGTTATATGATTTCTAAAATAAGTTACATCATTCACACATTATCTTCATTCAATCTAATAATTCCAGAATGAATCAATCGGGAGGGAAATACTAATCCTTTGCTAAAAGCAGATGCTTCACCTCAATCAGTTGGATCAGGCTTATTGCGGCTTCTTCCACATTTCTGCCATCTATCCAATGAACCTTTGTATCTCGTCTGAGCCAGGTCATTTGCCTTTTGGCATAGCGGCGGGTATTCGTTTTAATTTTTTCGACAGCCTGCTCCAGCGACCATTCTCCGGCCAAATAAGCAAACAACTCTTTGTAGCCCACCGTATTGAGGGCGTTGAGATGACGATATGGAAATACAGCTTTGGCCTCGTCTATCCAACCTGCCTGTAACATTTTATCAGTACGTTGCTGAATTCGTTCGATTAACATCTCACGTGGCAAGTTTATTCCAAATTTCAAAATATGAAATGGACGTATCTGAGCTGTATGAAGCCTTTGAAGGCTATAAGGCAATCCGGTCTGCACACACACTTCAATGCCCCGCATCAAACGCATGCGGTTGTTGGTATCGACGACCTTATAATAATCAGGATCAAGTTCTTTTAGCCATAAACGGAGACCTTCGATTCCTTCAATGTTAAATTTTTCAATCAGACTAACGCGCAATTTTGGGTCAGGATCAGGCAACTGATCGATGCCCTTGCAAACAGCATCCAGGTATAAACCTGAACCGCCCACCATAATCATGACATCGTGTTGTTGAAATTTAAATTTTAATAAATCGAGCACCTCCTCCTCAAATTTCGACACATTGTACTCCCCGGCAACAGAAAGATGCCCAACAAAATGGTGAGGTACACCCTGCATTTCCTCCAGAGTTGGGGCAGCAGTCCCTATAGGTATTTCACGATAAAACTGGCGCGAATCGGCTGAAATCACTTCCGTATGGAAATGCTTTGCCAGTTTCACCGCCATCGAAGTTTTTCCCGAAGCGGTAGGTCCGGCTATCACCACAAGCAAGCCTTGTTTATTGGTTTGGAGTGCCATCAATGGAATCAGGAATGGGGATAATTTTTACCGGTGGATTGACCAGTTTCTTTAGGAGAAGTTTTTTCTTCTTACCTTCCTCAAGCAAAAAAGCATAAGCTTCATCAAAATTGTTACCAATTTCGCCGTCCAAAATGGCTTCACGGATAATTGATTTTAAATCGCCAACGGTTTTGGAAGGGCTGAGCCCAAAAGTCTCCATGATGGCTTCACCGGTAACGGGAGGCTGCCAGTTTCTAATTTTATCCTTGGCTTCTACCTCTTTCAGCTTTTGACGAACCAGCTGAAAATTTTTAAGATACCTTTTCACCTTGAGTTCATTTTTCGAAGTAATATCGGCATCGCACAACATCATCAAATCGTCGATGTCATCGCCGGCATCAAAGAGCAGCCTCCTGATGGCTGAATCGGTCACAATCTCCTGTGCAAGCACAATAGGACGTAAGTGCAACTGCACCAACTTTTGCACATATTTTAATTTTTCGTTTTGGGGCAACTTAAGTTGCTTAAAAATGCCCGGAACCATTTTGGCACCAATAAATTCATGTCCGTGAAAGGTCCAGCCTATTTTAGGCTCAAAACGTTTGGTAACAGGTTTAGCAATGTCGTGCAAAATGGCACTCCAACGCAACCACAGGTTATCCGATTTTTTACACAGGTTATCGAGCACTTCCAATGTATGATAGAAATTATCCTTATGAGCCATGCCATTCATCATCTCCACTCCTTTGAGGGCAACAAACTGAGGAAAAATAAGACTCAACAATCCGGTTTCTTCAAGCAATTTAAAACCTACTGACGGAATATTTGCCATCACGATCAGGTTCATTTCGTCAATCACCCGTTCCTGGGAAATAATGCGGATTCGATTTTTATTGCGACCTATAGCTTCAAAGGTGTTTTTATCGATGGTAAAATTCAATTGTGTGGCAAACCTGACGGCACGCATCATTCTCAGTGGATCATCTGAGAAAGTGATGTCAGGATCGAGAGGCGTACGAATCACTTTATTTTCAATGTCGCTGATACCATTAAAAGGGTCCAGCAAATTCCCGAAATCTTTTGCTTGCAAGCTCAACGACAGCGCATTAATAGTGAAATCGCGTCGGTTTTGATCATCGGACAAACTGCCATTTTCAACGATGGGTTTGCGGGAATTGGTCCGGTACGATTCACGACGGGCACCTACGAACTCGATCACCCAATCTCCATCCCTGACCATGGCAGTTCCAAAACTCTTAAAATACTTAGCATGCGCTCCTGCCCCCAGTGCCTCGGCTACTTTTGATGCCACAGCAATTCCACTCCCCAACACCACCACATCCACATCTTTAGATGGTCGTTCGAGCATAATATCGCGCACAAAACCACCAATCACAAAGGCCTTCACATTCATCTGTACACATACCTGTGAAATGGTTTTGAAAAAACCATGATTTAACCGATCAGCATAGTTTATCATAGATGCAAAAATAATAAAAAGTGCCTATAGTGAACCAGGGTTGAAAGGGAGTTAAAAGTGACTAAAGTTGCCTACCTGCCGGCAGGAAAGTGAAATTTAGTTATAAGTTGGTCAGGATATTTTCTGTGAGTTCTATTTACCAAGTGCCATCTGTTTGGATGGTATAAATTCTATCGTAAACTGCACGGGTAGGCCTTTTGCACTTTTACAATGCCGTAGGCATGACCGACATTGTAACCTGAGATTTCAATCTCAGTCCATCGGAATAACCAATAATCCCAACTCTTAACTTTAAACTTTTAACTTTCCTGCCCACCACCTTATTTATAATCACTCAAAAATACCAAAACCCACCATTTTTGTACTCAAGGTCAACTGAAGAATCCTTTGCCTTCGTATATTTGCAGCTTCAGATACTAACCTGATAAATTGAATGACTATGGCAAAAAGAACAATTGTAGCCCTTCCGGGCGACGGCATTGGTAAAGCGGTTTTAGATGAAGCCATCAGGGTGCTCGATGCCGCCGGATTTGAAGCAGAATATGTTAACGGTGATATTGGATGGGAATTTTGGAAAACCGAAGGAAATCCACTTCCTGAACGCACCATAAAATTACTTGAAAAACACAAAATAGCCCTCTTTGGCGCAATTACTTCAAAACCAAAAGATGCGGCATTTGAGGAACTGGCTCCTGAACTAAAGGAAAAAAAACTGGTATATTCCTCACCAA
Organism: Bacteroidetes bacterium GWF2_41_31; assembly: GCA_001769215.1. Classification (GTDB taxonomy): domain Bacteria; phylum Bacteroidota; class Bacteroidia; order Bacteroidales; family F082; genus UBA6244. Next base: position 191,189 of record MEOL01000003.1, on the reverse strand, counting down.
TTGTCGGATTAAGGCAACACTTCAACCTGGATATTTGCATCAGGCCCTGCCATTCTTATACAGGCAACCCACTGAACTTTGTCCGCCGCGGGGTTGGCAACACGATAGAAGAACCCGTTGTGGATGTGGTGATCTTCCGTCAGAATACAGAAGGCCTTTACGGTGGGGTAGAATGGTCGAATCCTCCGGCACAAGTATATGAGGCACTTTTAACACATCCTAAGTTTGTGAAAAACTTTGGAGCTACCCCCAAGGAAGAAATTTCAATATCTACACGTATTTTCACCAAAAAAGCCACAGAGCGCATCCTGCGTGCCGCGTTTGAGCACGCAAAAAAATACAACTATAAATCGGTTACTGTTTGCGAAAAACCAAACGTCATCAGGGAAACTTCCGGTATGATGTACAAAATGGCCCAGCAGATGCAAAAAGCCGACTATCCCAATATTGAGTTATGGAATACCAACATTGACGCACAGATGATGTGGTTGACCAAAAACCCTGAAGATTATGGCGTAATTGTGGCGGGTAATATGTTTGGCGACATCGCTTCGGATGGTTTTGCAGGCCTCATTGGAGGACTTGGATTTGCCTGTTCGGCACAATTCAACGAAAGTGGAATTGGCGTTTTCGAACCCACACATGGATCAGCACCAAAATATGCTGATTTTCCCGTTTCCATTGTTAATCCCATCGCGATGATTGAATCGGCCTGTATGATGCTCGATTTCATCGATGAAAATGCCCGGGCAGCCAAAATACGCAAGGCGATTGCTGAAGTAATTGCTGAAGGTAAGGTGCGCACCTATGACATGATGAAAATGCGTGGGAAAGCCAATGTGATCGAACACGGAGCTGCTTCCACCAAACAAATGTCAGATGCCATTATCGCGAAACTATAATTTAGATAAACCAGATCAATAGCAAATAAAGGTATGGATAAAAAAGTGCATCAACTGTGGCCTGAGTTGGATTGGATTCAAAATAAGGAATTAAGGGAGCAAACGGCCAAAACCTGGGAGTTGGCGCTCAAAAAAAGCGTTTTAACTTCTGATGACCTGAACAGGATACCATTTACACTTCTGTGCGGTCCCGACCTGAAAGTTACCTTTATGGACCATAAGCGTTCGGTGGTGCATATCGCCAAAGATGCGGGTGATAAAATCAATGCCATGTATCATGGCGAATTGCCTGTGGATATTGATGTATTGGTGGCAGGCGCTATATTGGCAGATGTGGGTAAATTACTCGAATACGAACTCGACGACCAGGGCAAAGCTGTCCAGGGGACTTATGGAAAATACCTGCGTCACCCGTTCTCAGGTGTTAGTCTTGCCGAGGAAGCCGGTGTTCCGGCAGAAGTCTGTCACATCATCGCAACACATGCCGGTGAAGGCAACATGGTCAAAAGAACCACCGAAGCCTACCTGGTGCACCATGCGGATTTTATGACTTTTCTGCCTTTTAAGGAAAGGTTAATTGTTTAGGTTAATTCATTTTCAATTAAAAGCCTGGAATTCGTCCCGGGCTTTTTTTATATCTCTTTATTAACCACCAAGGCAAAATAATCATCTTCTAGCGGAAGATACCCATGCTCGTAACAAAAGTAATAAACCCGCTTTTCCTTGGTTTTATATACATGGGTGAAATACTTGAAATTATACCCGTGTTGTTCCAACTGATGTTTTTTAATTTTTGATTTTCCATCAGGAGTCAGCTCTTTCAGAATATTTCTGTTTTTACGCAAGATGCTGTTAATGTTCCTGATAAATGTATCGTCATCGCGGTTTTCCCTGTTGTGATAGGCATTCCGACACTGATCGTTACAGAATTTTTTATCGATCCGGCCTAAAAGTCTTGTTCCACACTCCAAACATGCATGTTCCATAACCTTGTTTTTGCACCAAAGTTAAAAAAAAGCTGAACAAAACAAACCATCCCAACTTTATGTTATATTCATACATAGTCGGGATGGCTGTTGAATAACCTTGAAGCGTTCTCGATGGACTTACTTTTTAAGCCATTTTCGGGTGGTCGTTTTTCCGTCCATCTGAACAGTTAATAAATAGAACCCCGGACTAAAACCCGTCACATCCAATTGAATCGACTGTTGATGAGCTAAGAAGTTCATCATCAAACGTCCTTGTATATCCACCATACTGATGTTAGCACCTTGTGGAACTTTAGCAGTGAGAAAATCAGTCGTTGGATTGGGATAAAGCTCCAGACTATTTACAAGGTCGATAGTCTCAACACCATCAAGTTGATCGACCATAAACCCGTTTTCGAGCACCAGGTCATCTACCCAAACATCGTACGACCCAATGGTTAAATTATTAGCAATAGTAACAGAAACGGTGAGCTCCGTGTTGCTCTGGACAGTAATTCCAGTCGCCTCGAAAAACACTCCTGGATCATTGTGATAAACAAACCGAACGTTAGACACACCATTTTGCCAATCGGTATCTTGCCCTGAAATGCTGAGATCACCACTGAAATCGAGTGGAGCATGATCGGGGTCAACACCGGTAATTGCAGGGTTCAATATTAATTCATTCACTGTAAGTGAAGAGGTATAGATGATATCGCCATTGTTGTTACCATTGCCATTGGCTGCATTAAACGCGGCATAAAACCGCACGGTACCCGAGGCAGGGGCAGTCCAATCCACCGTCCAGGTATTGGAGTTCCCCGTGGGAACGGTACCTGCTAACTTATGGGTTACTGACTTACCTCCATTGGCTAATTGCGTACGAGTGGCGTCTGTAATGACGAAGGTTCCGATTTTAGCGCCAGACACATTTTCAGAAGTGAGCTCAAAACCAAATTTTACCACACCCGGATGCACACCGGTAGCGGTTACCTGATAAGTTTCGCCCGGAGTATACCCTGAAAAAGGAATGGTGGATGTAATCCAGGAGGATTGAGATTGAGCCGTTCCGGCGTGGCAATCTGTACAGGTTGAACCCCCATCGCCGGGAGAACCGGTTTTACCTCCCGGACTTCCGGTTGAATAGCTATAAAGCATCAACGATACCGGCAATGAGAGGACAATTAGAAATTGGTAAAACTTTTTCATTTTTGCTATAATTTAGAATTATTATAAATAGGCGACAAAATAACAGCAATTCAACCACATATCAAAACAAGTAAAGAAGAAATAACATTTTTTTAACAGCCGTTTAAAAGTAACAGACCCTTCATCCGGATAATAAATTCTAACTCAGTAAAATAAATTTAAAGCAAGTACAATTTAATTAAAATCCAATACTCAAATTTATTATTTTTGCGCGCAATTAACCAGTAAACAATTGATTACGGCACATAGTGATTTGACAGAAATAATCCTTTGGCATGTAACTAAAGTGTAGTAAGGTCTATTTTAAAAATTCAGGATGAATAAAATGATGGTGCTTTTAAGCGTATTTAGCCTGCTGACGCATGGAATCTTCGCTCAGACAGCAAACCGCTTTGCAGTGAAATCAGGGCACATAGAGTATAAACTCACAGGAAATACAACCGGCATTAAAAGTGTATGGTTCAACGATTACGGCTACAATTCGTATGAGGAAACTAAGGTGAAGAGGGTGACCATCATGCTTGGTGTAAAGAGTGAATCCTTGGAACACAAACTCGTTATTATAACTGGCACGGAAGTTTATCACATTGACCTGTTGGATAAAACAGGCACGAAAATGAAAAATGAGTTTTACGACCTGAGCCAGCAGCTCATAAGCCAAATGACTGAAGACGAGCGAAAACAAATGGGAGAGGATCTCCTGAACAGCATGGGAGGCAACCTGGCGGGCACGGAAATGATACTTGGCAAAACATGCGATATTGTGGAAGTTATGGGCACCAAATCATGGATTTATGAAGGTATAACGCTAAAATCACAAGGTAAGGTTTTGGGCATCGAAGCAAATGAAATTGCTGTAAAATTTGAAGAGAACATTCACATTCCATCCGGTAAGTTCGAACCACCAAAAGGAATTGAGATAGAGGACCTCACACAGATAACGCATGATTTAATGACGGGAGCCTATGACGAAAACGGCGAATATATAGGAAATGAACTGAAAAATGGCAACGATGAAGAAATGGATGTGGCGGCTATTTCCTATCCATTTGATGACTTTAAGAAAGTGGTGCTCGGTTTTAACCCGGCGGGATATACCCGTGGAATGATCCTGAATCAGGAAGGACAACATTTTGCACTATACATGAAGGGGATGAACCAAATGGTAACCGTGATTGCCACTTCCATGGAAAATGTGGATAGTCAGGAAAGTGAATTTTCTGGTTTTGAAGAATTTACTCATCATGGGCGCACCATGCGCTATGGATTATTAGAAGAAGACGGAACAACCAGCAATGCATTGCTTATCAAATATAACAACCATGATATGTATATCATACTCATGGCTCTTCCTGCCAATGATAAAAACACCCTGCTTAATTGGGCTGATGGGCTTGATTTTTAACAACTTGTGTTTTAAATAAATATTTTGCAAGAAACATATAATGACAAAAGTCCTTTAAACCAATGGTTTAAAGGACTTTTTGTAGCGGGATCGAGAATTGAACTCGAGACCTCCGGGTTATGAATCCGACGCTCTAACCAACTGAGCTACCCCGCCGATTTGAGGGTGCAAAAATAAAAAAAAGGACAACTAAACCAACGCCATCCCCATTTTTTAATTGCATTATACTCATTTTCGCCATAATTTCTTCTTCTGATGCTAAATAGTGATGGAATTCCTCATTTAGTATCTTTGACAAAAATTGATAAAATGATTAAGTGTTTCATAATACTTCTCAGCTTTTTGCTCCACTCCGGTTTCATCGTAGCTCAGCAGGAAAAACAAGACCCAGATCGCGGATACCATGTGCAGGTTGGTGATGTAGCCCCTCCCCTCACCCTGATCCTAACCACCGGCGACACCATCACCCTCGCCAACCTGTACGGAAAGGTAGTTGTACTGCAGTTTACCGCCAGTTGGTGTTCTGTTTGCAGAAAAGAAATGCCTCACCTGGAAAATGAAATCTGGCAACCCAATAAAAACAAGGATTTCATTCTGATAGGTGTGGATTATGCCGAACCATTGGATAAGGTGGAAGACTTTGTAACGCAAATGAAAATCACCTATCCAATGGCACTTGATCCTGGAGGTGATCATTTTAGCCAGTTTGCCTATCCTAAAAGCGGGGTTACCCGCAATGTGGTCATCGATAAAGAAGGAAAAATTGTTTTCCTCACCCGCTTATACGATCCCACCGAATTCAACGAAATGAAAAAGACAATAAACGAAATGCTTAATTAGCAACACCTTATATATCCCCGGATTTCCGAATTAAGTTTTTCTCTTATAGATCTCAAAAGAGTAATTAAAATCATTTTGAACATCATCAGTAATTTTCTCCTCAGAAATCAATTCCCATTCATTCTCCGGAATTTCCGGAAAAAAGGTATCGGCTTCGAATTCTTTAAACACACGTGTGATATACAATCGGTTTGCTTTTGGTAAGAATTGCGCGTAGATAGAACCACCACCTATGATGAAATTCTCTTTATCGACCGGCATTTTTGCGATGGCATCCTCAATGGAATAGGCCATTACGCACCCATCGATGGTTTCACCAGGAATATCAGTCAAAACCATATTCATACGATTGGGTAGTGGCCGTGTGGGCAGTGAAAAATAAGTCCTTTTCCCCATCACCACAGGATTTCCCAGGGTGATACGCTTAAAGTATTTTAAATCGGACGAAATATGCCACAGCAGATCATTGTCTTTTCCGATGGCCTGGTTGGCAGCAATGGCCACAATAATGGAAATATCTTTTTGTTCTTTCATCAAAATTATAATTAACTAAACAGAAACTTCCCCTTTTATGTGGGGATGCGGTTGATAACCGGTCAGTTCAAAATCCTCAAACTGAAAGGAAAACAGGTCGTTTACTGACTGGTTGATGTTCATCCTGGGAAGCTTGCGCGGTTCACGACTCAACTGGAGTTTCACCTGATCCATATGATTCAAATAGATGTGTGCATCACCAAAAGTATGAACAAAATCACCTGGTTTTAAACCCGTTACCTGAGCCATCATCATGGTCAGGAGCGCATAGGAAGCAATGTTGAATGGCACGCCCAAAAAGATGTCGGCACTTCGCTGATACAACTGGCAAGAGAGTTTTCCATTCGAAACATAAAACTGAAACCAGGCATGACAGGGTGGTAAGGCGGCCCTGCCCAGAGCTACGTTTTCTGAAAAGGTTTTCCCCGAAAGGGGCAGCACACCCGGATTCCAGGCAGCAACGATGATACGGCGGTTATCGGGATTGGTTTTTATCTGATGTACAGCTTCCTTTATCTGGTCGATTCCTTCGCCATTCCAATTTCTCCACTGAGCGCCATAAACAGGCCCGAGATCTCCGTTTTCATCGGCCCAGCTATTCCATATTTTCACACCATGATCATTCAGGTATTTTGTATTGGTGTCGCCAGCCAAAAACCACAATAATTCATAAATAATGGATTTCAGGTGAAGTTTTTTGGTTGTAAGCATGGGAAACCCATCTTCCAGATTGAAGCGCATCTGATGTCCAAAAACAGATAGAGTTCCCGTTCCGGTGCGATCGGTTTTCCTGTTTCCGTGTTCAACCACATGCGACAAAAGGTCTAAATACTGGTGCATAAAAATACTATTCAAGTTTTCTATTAAGCTTCAGGTCTACCTGCGGGCTTATTTTCAAACGAGTCACGCACAATACATGGTCAACGTTTGATTTCGATTATATTTGCCAAAATTAACGTATTTCTCCAAAAACGATACACAATGGGTATAAAGATTAGAATTACCATCATGAACTTCCTGCAATTTTTCATTTGGGGCGCATGGCTAATAACAATTGGTGGATACTGGTTTCAGAACCGTCATTGGACCGGAACAGATTTTGGTGTTATTTTCTCCACCATGGGCATTGCATCGCTCTTTATGCCGGCGATAGCAGGAATTATTGCCGACAGGTGGATCAATGCAGAAAAACTACTGGGAATTTTTCACATTATGGGTGCCGCTGTGTTGTTTATATTACCCAAGGTAAACGATCCAACAACGTTTTTTTGGGTCATGTTGTTGAACATGGTTTTTTATATGCCAACCATTTCACTGGCGATAACAGTGGCCTATTCAGCGCTAAAAGGAGCAGGTTTAGACGTTATTAAAAGTTATCCACCCATCCGGGTTTTTGGGACCATTGGGTTTATTGTGGCTATGTGGACAGTGAGTTTACTTAAGTTTGAGACCTCAGCCATGCAGTTTTATGTTGCATCAGGAGCTTCACTCACACTCGGAGTGTTCTCGTTTTCATTACCAAAATGTACTGTAAACAAAAACGTCAGAAGCAAAAATCTGGTTGATATGCTGGGATTAAAAGCATTTACCCTGTTCAAAAATCCCAAGATGGCCATGTTCTTCATTTTCTCCATGATGTTGGGAGCATCGCTGCAACTGACCAATGCCTATGGAGATACATTTTTGCATGATTTTTCCAAAGTACCCAAATATGCTGATTTGATTTCCATATATGAAAAAATAACAATTCCGAATTTACATGAAATCATAGGCTTTTTCAATAAAATTTCTTACTTAATGGGTGTAGAAAATCTAATTCCGATGTTAGTGTTAAAATATCCTGCTATCATCATGTCGATTTCGCAGATGTCGGAGACCTTATTCATACTGGCCATCCCCTTTTTCTTATTGCGTTTTGGAATTAAAAAAGTGATGCTGATCAGTATGGTAGCATGGGTATTGCGTTTTGCACTGTTTGGTTTTGGAAATCCAGCCGAAGCACTTTGGATGATTATTCTCTCGAACATTATTTACGGGATGGCTTTTGATTTCTTCAATATTTCGGGTTCACTTTTTGTTGAAACCCAAACTGATTCAAGCATCCGTGCAAGTGCTCAGGGAGTATTTATGATGATGACCAATGGTTTTGGTGCAATTTTGGGAAGCTGGAGCAGCGGGTTAATGATTGATCATTATTTTAAGGACGCTGCCGGCAATTTTGAATGGCAGGGAATATGGCTCACGTTTGCTGCTTATTCATTGGTAGTGGCTATTTTGTTTGCTTTTTTATTCAGGCATAAGCATCATCCAAATGAAGTTGCAGTGCTAAATCACTAAGAAGGAAAAGTGTTAAAAAAAATTGGGATGAGTAATTAATGGATTAATCCCGGACCAACTGGTTTCCTATTCCAGGTTCCGCTTGCTCAGTTCATCACGAAGGTGCGAAGCCTCTTCGTAGTTTTCCTTTTCGATAGCTACCTTAAGCATTTCATTTAATTGAGCTTCGGTAAAGTCTGCATACTGGCTTTTTGACTTTCTGGTTTTGGGTAGTTCGATATCGGCCTCCGGATCTTCACCGATGGGCTCATCTTCCATTACGATACCGGCTTCCTCCAGGATGGCTTCGTCTACAAATATGGGGCAATTAAAGCGCAGGGCAATGGCTACCGCGTCAGAAGTACGGCTATCGATTTCGGTGATTTCGCCCAGGTGCTCACACAGCAACACGGAGAAAAATATCCCTTCTTCAAACTTATTAATCAGCACTTCCTTCACAGAAATCATAAAATGATCGGCCAAGCTCTTGAACAAGTCGTGCGTAAGTGGGCGGGCAGGTTTCATTTTTTCCAACTCCATGGCTATGGACTGTGCTTCGGCACCACCAATAATAATGGGCAGTCGGCGTTTTTCACCAGGTGATCCTAAAATGAGGGCATAAGCCCCGGTTTGCGACTGACTATATGACATCCCCACTATTTCGAGTCGTTTTTTCTTCATAACGATAAATAAATCTCAAAAATACACAACATAAACTCCAGGCAATTACCAATTTCAATTAAATCACACCACCAATTCCGCAACCTACATGTACTAAAGGTTTAAAAAACCTTCAATGTCGCATCCATCAGGTTTCTGATTCAATTTTTTACAAAGTTAAAGTTTTTTATCCAAATTAACTGATTATTTCTATTTTAGCCGATCCTTTCGCAAACGATTGAAATATATGTTTAATCTAAAATAATTATTGTTACTATGAAGAAAATTCTTTCCCTAATGGCCTTATTTGCAGCACCTTTATTGGCCACAGCAAGTGAGGCTGACCTTGTTATTCCAGAAGGAATAAAAAACCAGTCTATCCTCTATTATGGGTTCCTTATTACCATTGCAGGCCTTCTTTTTGGTTTTTATCAATTTGTTCAGGTTAAAAAGATCAGGGCACACCAGTCGATGCTGGACGTGGCTCAGGTTATTTTTGAGACCTCAAAAACCTATTTGATACAACAAGGCAAATTCATACTCATTTTATTTGCATTTATTGGCACTGCTGTTGCGTTTTACTTTGGCTTTTTATCCAAAGACGCAAATGGGGAGAATATATTCGGTGTTGCCGGCGTGTTAATGATTCTGGGTTGGACTGTGCTTGGAATTTTAGGTTCTTATGGAGTAGCCTGGTTTGGTATCCGAATGAATACTTTGGCGAACTCTCGTATGGCGTTTGCCTCGTTGGAAAGAAAGCCGATTAAACTATTAAATATCCCATTGAATGCCGGGATGAGTATTGGTGTTGTATTGATTTCTTTGGAACTGATCATGATGCTGATCATCCTGATGTTCGTTCCCGGAGAATATGCCGGTGCCAGCTTTATTGGGTTTGCTATTGGTGAATCACTGGGTGCTTCTGCTTTGCGTATTGCCGGTGGTATTTTCACCAAGATCGCGGATATCGGCTCCGATTTGATGAAAGTGATTTTTAAGATTGGAGAAGATGATCCACGTAACCCGGGTACTATTGCCGACTGTGTTGGTGACAATGCCGGCGATTCCGTCGGGCCTACCGCAGATGGTTTTGAAACCTATGGAGTTACCGGTGTTGCTTTAATTTCTTTTATCCTTTTAGCCATAACCGACGCTTCTTTACAAATTCAATTGTTGACCTGGATTTTCGTGATGCGTATTTTAATGATTATTACATCCATTGTTTCGTTCTGGATTAATGGTGCCATTACCAAAGCCAAATACAGCCATGCAGACGAACTGGATTTCGAGAAACCATTGACCTCCCTGGTTTGGATTACCTCTTTACTATCAATGGTTGTTACTTTTATCGCAAGTTATTTTTTAATTGGCGATCTGAATAATGGTTTGTGGATACCTTTATCCATCATTATTAGTGCGGGTACACTTGGCGCAGCTCTTATTCCTGAATTCACAAAATTATTTACCAGCCCAAAATCGACACATGTTAGAGAAGTGGTTGAGGCTTCAAAAGAAGGCGGTGCTTCCTTAAATATCCTTTCCGGATTGGTTGCAGGTAACTTTAGTGCTTTCTGGCAAGGCATGGTTTTCTTCTTTTTGATGTTTGTTGCCTACAAAGCATCTAATTATGGACTTGGCGACATTATGATCTACCCCTCCATTTTTGCCTTTGGTTTGGTTGCCTTTGGGATGTTGGGAATGGGCCCGGTTACCATTGCAGTAGACAGTTATGGTCCAGTTACCGATAATGCCCAGTCAATCTATGAATTGTCGTTGATAGAAGAAAATATTGAAACCGTGACCCCTGAAATTGAAAGGGATTTTGGCTTTACGCCCGATTTTGAAAGATCCAAATATTACCTCGAAGCAAATGATGGCGCCGGGAATACCTTTAAAGCAACCGCCAAGCCAGTATTGATTGGAACAGCTGTTGTTGGTGCAACCACAATGATTTTCGCTTTAATTCTGGTTATTGAACATTCATTAGGGATTAAACCTGAAGAGATATTGAATTTGCTCAATCCGTATACTATTTTTGGGTTTTTATTGGGTGGTGCAGTAATTTACTGGTTCTCAGGAGCGAGTATCCAGGCTGTAACCACTGGTGCAAGCCGTGCAGTGGCCTATATTAAAGACAATATTAATCTGGATCCCAACGCGCCAAAAAAAGCCGATGTTGAAAAATCAAGAGCGGTAGTAAAAATATGTACCCAGTATGCTCAAAAAGGAATGTTAAACATCTTTATTGCTATTTTCTCATTTGCACTGGCATTTGCTTTCCTTTCTGCGCCCATAGGTTTGACAGATGGAATGAGCGACGCCGAAAAACTACTTGCAGCGGCTCCTGTTTCATTGTTTGTTAGTTACCTGATTTCGATCGCCTTCTTCGGATTGTACCAGGCCATATTTATGGCCAACGCAGGTGGTGCCTGGGACAATGCTAAAAAAGTGATTGAAGTGGATATGCAGGAAAAGGGAACTGACTTACATGCTGCTTCTGTCGTTGGCGATACGGTGGGAGACCCTTTTAAAGACACTTCTTCCGTTGCGCTTAACCCAATTATCAAGTTCACCACATTATTTGGCTTGTTAGCGATGGAGATTGCCATTTCACCGGCATTTAGGGTAGTTGCACCTTATTTTGGAGTCGCATTTTTGGCGGTTGCTCTTTACTTTGTTTACCGTTCATTCTACAAAATGAGAATTAAAAACTAAGACACATTATTGCTTATCGAAGGGAAGCTGTGCTAATGGCTTCCCTTTTTTTGTAAATCCTGACACATAGGATGACAACAAGTTCACGAGTGTAAAATCAAAAAATACTGTGAAATTTATAACACTTCTATGCTCAGGATGATACAATAACTGAAATAAGATTCCTACTTTTGCATTCACAACCTTCCACGGGTTGCTTAATTTAAACCGTTATCATTCAATTAATTAGTTAACACAATATGATGATCGCCAATCAATTTATCAATCGACACAATGGTCCCCGTCAGGAAGAGGTGAAATTTATGCTCGAACGACTTGGTTTAAAGTCGATGGAAGAGCTTATTGAAAAAACAGTTCCAACCAGTATTCAACTACCCGATGGTATTGGAAACGATGCCGGGATGAGTGAATACGACTACCTGAATCATATCAGGAATCTGTCGAGAAAAAATAAAGTGTTTAAATCCTATATAGGATTGGGTTATTACAACACCATCGTTCCACCTGTAATTTTACGAAACGTTTTCGAAAATCCGGGCTGGTACACTTCTTACACTCCATACCAGGCTGAAATTTCGCAAGGCCGCCTGGAAGCACTCCTCAACTTCCAAACCCTGGTTTCTGATTTAACCGGGATGCCCATTGCCAACTCGTCACTTTTAGACGAAGGTACCGCTGCCGCCGAAGCGATGCTTATGTTTTATCATTCACGGTCAAGATCTCAAGTAAAAAGCAATGCCAATAAATTTCTGGTAAGCAATGCACTTTTCCCTCACACCATCGAAGTACTCAAGTCCAGGGCAAAACAAAAGGATATTGAGTTGGTGATTGTCGATCGAAGTGAATTTGAATTTGGTGAAGCTGTTTTTGGATGCATGGTACAATACCCTGACCAAAAAGGGGAAATCTTTGACTTCAGCGGCATCATCAGACAAGCCAAATCAAAACAAATTCCGGTTGCCGTGGGCGCCGATATTCTCAGCTTGGCATTACTAACACCTCCCGGTGAATGGGGTGCCGATGCTGTTTTTGGGTCCACCCAACGCTTGGGCATTCCAATGGGATTTGGTGGTCCGCATGCAGCTTACTTTGCCACTACAGAAGACTATAAACGCAGCATTCCGGGCAGGATTATCGGAATTTCAAAGGATAAATACGGCAACGATGCCCTGAGGATGGCGCTTCAAACACGTGAGCAGCACATAAAACGCGAAAAAGCTACCTCAAACATCTGTACCGCTCAGGCTTTACTGGCCATCATGGCCGGAATGTATGGCGCTTACCATGGTAAAGACGGCATTAAAAACATTGCACTCGGCATTCACGGTCTGGCAGTGGATCTGGCTACTGCCATCAACACCATTGGGTTTAAGCAGTTGAATGCCCATTTCTTCGACACCTTATATATTGCTATTCCCGATACCACCAATGTACATGCCATCAAAGAAATATCGCGGTCGCACGGTGTCAATTTCAGGTATTTTGACGATAACCAACACATTGGCATCAGCGTGGATGAAACGACTTCTGCCGAAGACATAGCCCTTATCAGCGCCATTCTCGCAAAGGCCGCTCAACAGGAAACATTTGTATTTCAGGTGCATGCGGCCCAGACCCATGAAACCAGCAACTTGCCTGCCTCCATGGTAAGGAAATCCGGTTTTATGGAGCACCCCGTATTCAACAGCTACCATTCAGAAACCGATATGATGCGGTATATGAAGAAGTTGGAGAACAAAGACATCGCCTTAAACCGGTCGATGATTCCATTGGGTTCGTGTACCATGAAGTTAAATGCCGTTTCAGAACTCATGCCCATCAGTTGGCCTGAGTTTACAGATATCCACCCGTTTGTTCCGGAGTACCAGGCTGAAGGATATCTGAATATCATCGACGAGATGAACAAGATCCTTTGCAAAGTCACGGGATTTTCGGGGATTTCATTTCAACCCAACTCAGGTGCCGCAGGCGAATATGCCGGATTACTGGTGATTAAAGCTTATCTGGAAAGCAAGGGAGAGCAGCACCGCAACATCTGTTTAATACCAGCCTCAGCGCATGGAACCAACCCCGCCAGTGCAGTGATGGCCGGAATGGAAGTCGTGGTGGTTAAAACTGCCGGAAACGGAAATATCGACCTCGACGATCTAAAGGCAAAGGCAGAACAACATGCAGAAAACCTCGCAGCCATTATGGTTACCTACCCTTCCACACACGGTGTTTTTGAAGAAAGTATCCGCGAGGTGGTCAACATTATCCATCAAAATGGCGGACAGGTGTACATGGATGGCGCCAACATGAATGCACAGGTTGGATTAACCAGCCCCGGATTTATTGGTGCCGATGTTTGCCATTTAAACCTTCACAAAACATTTGCCATTCCTCATGGTGGCGGTGGTCCCGGAGTAGGTCCCATTGGCGTGGCATCTCATCTGAAACCATTCCTTCCCGGCCACATTTATCAAGAAACAGGTGGCGAAAATGGAATCAACGCCGTAGCTTCAGCTCCTTATGGTAGTGCGTTGGCGTTGTTGATTTCTTATGGCTATCTTAAAATGCTGGGTAGTGACGGATTAAAGGAAGCCACCAAAATGGCCATTCTGAATGCCAATTACATGATGAATGAGCTAAAGGATGATTTCCCGATTCTCTATCGTGGTGTAAATGGATTCGTGGGTCACGAGATGATTCTCGACTGCAACCAGTTTAGTAAAACAGCTGATGTTCAGGTAATCGATATCGCCAAAAGGCTGATGGACTATGGATTTCATGCGCCAACCGTGGCATTCCCGGTTCATGGTACCCTGATGGTTGAACCTACCGAGAGTGAACCCTTGTCGGAAATGAATTACTTTATCGAAGCCATGAAAAGTATCCGCAATGAGATTAGGGAAATCGAAGAAGGCCGGGCCGATAAAAAGAACAATGTGGTGGTCAATGCACCGCATACTGCTTCAGTACTCATCAGCGACAGCTGGGAGATGCCCTATTCGCGAGAAAGTGCCGCCTTCCCGCTTGAATGGGTACGCGACAATAAATATTTTACTCCGGTAGCCAAAATTGATGACGCTTATGGCGATCGCAATTTATGCACCTGTTTACCTGTAAGTAATTATACAGAAGAAGTTTAGGGAAATATCCGGATTATTTTACAGTAAATCTGGAAGGAGTGGCACGGGTTACTTCTTCCAGATTTTCCACGAGGCTTCTGCCTGAAATTCAAGCATTTCAAGTCCCCCCTTGATTTGAGCCCCCTGTTCCCTGGCACGTCTCAAAAAAGCGGTTTCCATCGGATTATAAACTACGTCAAAAATCAGGTGATCGGGGGTTAATAACGAATAAGGTATATCCGGAAGGGTTTCTACATGGGGAGACATTCCCAAAGGCGTTGTATTAATAATTAGATGGTAGCCAGCCATGATGTCAGGAGTAATCCATTGATAACTAATTTGACTCACTTTTTGCGGGGTTCGCGAAACATGTATAAAGATAATACCCAGTTTGCGTAACACATATGAAACGGATCGGGAACTGCCCCCATCGCCAAGTATCAATGCCTTCAGATTCTTTCGCCCCTTGATAAAAGGCAGCAAGGATTTTTCAAAACCAAATATATCTGTGTTATAACCGATCAGACGGGATATTTTTCGGTCGCGCCTTATCTGAATGGTATTGACAGAACCGGAATATAAGGCGGTAGAAGTAATCTCCTGTAAAAAACGCGAAACGAGTCGCTTGTATGGTATGGTAACATTCAAGCCCTTCAGATCAGGTTGGGTAACAATCAAACCGGGTAGTTGATCAATATTTTCAAGGGGAAATAAACGATAATCGGCACGCAAACCAAGTCTGGCAAATTTCTTTTTAAAAAATTCAGGAGAAGAAGAATGGTTAATTTCTTTGCCGATGAGTCCGTATAATTCCATTACCAGCTATACTTTCGCCTTTTCTACATTTTTTGCGCTGTTTTCCATGAGCGCAATCACTAAAATTCCAACGATCATCAACACCAATGCCCAAAAAAATTCCATCTTCATGGAAGGCAAATTATAAATATAACCTACTACCTTCTCCTTTTCACCAAACAGCTGAATGACGGGATCTTTCCAAGGCCAAATTACACCAAGTGAACCTAGGATAAAACCTGTTAGAATGGCAATGGTTTGATCTTTAAAGTGTTTTAATACCCAGGATAGCAGATGCGAGAAAGCAATTAATCCCCCCACAGCACCCAGTGCCACCGGAAGGAGTATGCCTATGTCGCGGTTGTTGATGGCTTCGATGGCAACGAGTTGATAATTACCCATTAACAACAACACGAATGATCCTGACAATCCGGGTAGAATCATAGAACAAACCGCTACAACCCCACAGACAATTAAATAGAAAAAGTTACTGTTTTGTGTTGCTGGGGTTAGAAAAGTAAGTACCAGTGCGATGATTGTGCCAACTATAAAACTGATAATCGCCGACACCGACCATTTTACCACCGTCTTTCCAACATAAAAGATAGAAGCCAGGATAAGTCCAAAGAAAAACGACCAGATATACACGGGATAGTGGCTAAAAAGAAAATCGAACACCCTCGCCAATAACACGATGGCTAACACAATCCCCACGAGTAATGATATTAAAAAATACAGATCAGTCTTTTCTACAAATGCCTTCCATTTGCCGCTTAGAAGCAGCTTCAAAGCTCCCCACCCCAGCGATTTCAACGAGTCGATCAACCGCTCAAATATACCGGTGATAAGCGCGATGGTTCCACCTGAAACACCTGGAATTATATTGGCCACGCCTACCGCTACCCCTTTTAACGTATAGATTAAATATTCTTTCATTCCTTTTATTTTCAAACAGTTAATTTTACCAGCTTATTTCATCAACATTTTTAAATAGTTCAATTTTTTACCAAAAGGTGCGTACCTCAAAGGAATATCAAGCCAGGTTGCCCTGACCATTACAGATTTTCGATGGGAAAAGAGATCGAAAGAATATTTGCCATGATAATGCCCCATGCCGCTATTTCCTACTCCGCCGAACGGCAATCTGTTATTGCTTATGTGCATGAGTGTATCGTTAACTGTAACACCTCCTGCAGGTATCTCATGTAAAATGCGGCGAATAAATTTTCTGTTGTTAGAAAAACAATACAATGCCAAAGGTTTTGGCCTGTGGTTAACAAAACCCACTACTTCCTCCAGGCTGGAAAACAACAACACCGGCAATATAGGTCCAAATATTTCCTGTTGCATCACCGGCATGTCCGGATTTACATCGGTAAGGATGGTCGGCTCCATATAGTGTTCATCCACCATGAATTTCCCTCCATAAAAGACAGTGCACCCTTCTATGAGCGAACCAAGACGGAGTGTATTTTCCTTTGTAATGATTCGGGGAAATGCTTCGGAGGTTAAAGGATCGTCCCCATAGAAAGTTTTAATTGAATGAACCAACGCTGCTAAAAACTTCTCAGCAATATCTTTGTGCACCATCAGGTAATCGGGTGCGATGCAGGTTTGTCCGGCATTCAGAAATTTCCCCCAGGCAATTCGGCGGGCAGCCAATTCAAAGTCTACATCACGGTCCACAATACAAGGACTTTTGCCGCCTAACTCCAGTGTTACAGGGATGAGTTGTTTGGCAGCTTCCTGCATAACATATTGCCCCACCCGGGGACTTCCGGTAAAAAAGACATGATCAAACTTAAGTTTCAGAAGTGCTTGTGACACAGAAGCATCACCCTGGAAAATAGCAATGAATTCATCGCTGAAAATTGCATTTAAAATCTTTTGTATGATGGCAGCCGTATGCTGCGAAATCTCGGAGGGCTTTATAATAGCCGTATTCCCTGCACTGATGGCACCTATCAAGGGGGCCATTACCAATTGAAAAGGATAGTTCCATGGAGCAATAATCAGCACCCGACCCATGGGTTCGCTGAGTATCATAGATTTGGAAGGAAAAGAGGTTAAAGAGGAGGATACCCGCTCAGGTTTAATCCAATGTTTAAGGTGATGCAGATGAAAGCCAATTTCTTCGAGAACAAAGCCAATTTCGGTAGCATAGGACTCAAAATTTGATTTGTGCAAATCAGCGTGTAGTGCTTGCATGATCTCCTGTTCATACTGAAGAATTGCGGCCTTCAATTTCCGCAGTGCCTCAAGCCGGAAGAACAAAGGCTTCGTTTTTTGTTGTGCAAAAAAAACACCCTGACGGTTAAAGACGGAAATGAATTCACTATTGGATGTCATAGCCGTGAGTTAAGTAAGCACTTAGTCATAAGAATTTATATTTCTAATCACGCGTGCTTTTATATAAAGACAACAATTCATTAAAGCGAGGTTCGTTGTTTAGTTCGGGTAGATACTCTAACAGGAATTCGATTTTTTCAACATCCAGTTTCATGGCTGTTTCAATAAAAAAATAGGCCTGTTGAACTTTACCTGATCGATAAAGATATCCGGCTAAACGGTACCATAAAGCAGCCTGGTCCTTGTTGTTCTCGAGTGCTCTTTCGATCACATCGATGGCTCCCTGGGTTCCTTCATTTGGCAATACACTTTCTGAAAGGTTGATCCATGCATCAACTACACTGCTGTCGAGCTCAACAATTTTCGAATACAATGCTTCTGCTTTTTCCCAATAACTCATTTTCAAATAGATCTCAGCCAATTCGAATAAAAAATCAATACCATCTGGCTGTAGGTCGAGTGCTTTTTCATAGTAATTGATGGCGGTCTTCACCTGATCCTGTTTCACCATAAGCCTTCCTATTCCTGCCCAGGCTTCTGCTATCAGTTCATCCGCTTCGATTGCCTTATTGAAAAAGAGCATGGCGTTCTTTGTGTCGTACAAGCTCTCGTAGCATTCACCAATATAAAAATAGGTAATCGGATCCACCTCTTCAAAACGTAGACTTTCCGTATAAAATTCAATGGCCTTCTGATATTCATCCACATTTGAATAGGAATTCGCAATATTAAAATAGGCTGATGCAAACTCTTCGTCGATGGCCAGGGCATATTCATAAGCTTCGATGGCTTTTTCGTAGAAAAACATGGAGTTATAAAAAATTCCGAGGTTAAACCACGCCATGATTGAATAGGGGTTTAAATCGAGAAACTCCTTAAAAAACTCGATCGCTTCTTCGAAACGAGCAGTCGTTTCAAAGAAAAAGGCGATTTCATGAATGAGGTTTTCAGATGCTGGATTCACTCTGAGTGCTTCCTTCAAGTTGAGGATGGCGTTGGTATAATCGTCCATGTTTTCAAACTCGAAAGCAATGGCAGCATAAACTTCTTCAGGTGTTTCTGAGAATGGGATCGACTTACGAAATTCTTCGATGGCCAACTCATGTTTGTTCATCAGGCTGTAAATTTCACCCTTGGCAAGAAAAATTTCTTCCCCGGGGGTCTCGGTTAGTTCCAGCTCGTTGAGTTGTTCCAAAGCCTCATAGTATTTACTGTTGGCAGCAAGCAACCGGGCGCTTCTTACCTGAAAAGCATTGCTGTTAGGATGTTGTCTCTGTGCTTCGGCAATGGCCATGGTAGCATATTCAACATCCTGAAATTCAAGAAAAAAATCAATCAATATTTCAAAATCATCCACATCAAAAAAGCTCCAACTCTCTTGCTGTAACATGGCATCGAAGCGATCGATCAGCTCCTTCAATTCCTCATCATCAATCCAGCTAAAATCTCTGTCCATATTTGGCGATCTCTCTTTTCAATAATTTGCTGCAAAAGTAACAAACCCCTCTTTACAAAGCTAATATATATAGGATTGTTGTAAAAAAGAGGCCGGATACAAATAATTTCCAACAGAAAAAAACTGTTATTTGTTAATAACAATCGATTTCGACACGAACACCGGCAAACTATTGGTTAATTAATTGATGACCGTAAAAAGGCGTTGCCAACGGATTTTACCACCAAACAATGATTTGTCCTTGTCGAGCGAAAGCCAAACAAACTCAGGTTTTCCTACGACATGGTCCTCGGGGACAAATCCCCAGTAACGAGAATCGGCAGAGTTGTGGCGGTTATCTCCCATCATCCAATAGTAATTCATTTTAGGCGTGAAGGTGGTTGTTGCCTGGCCATTAATTAAAATCTGACCGTTAGTCACCTCCAGGCTGTTTCCTTCATAGGTTTCAATCACCCGTGTATATTGGGGCAAGTTTGTCAGGGTAAGATGAATGGGAACACCTTGCTGAGGAATGTACAAAGGGCCAAAATTATCACGGTTCCATCTAAAGGCCGAATCATAGGGGAATATCTCCGGGAACCATTTTCCTGCGGGCTCGTTAAAAGGCTCAATCGATTTGACGATCGGCAATTTGGCTAACTCATCGCGGCTTTCATTGGTCAGGTTATAGACAAAGTCTCCGGGCACATTGGTTCTGAAGCCTTCGGTGATATCTAATTTACTGAGTACTATGGGGTTTATTCCGCTTCCATCAGTAATCACATGATACTGATATTGGAGTTTCTCAGGATTCTCTGCTTTTACCCCATTCAAGTATACTTGACGATTAATTATTTTTAGGGTGTCGCCCGGAAGGCCGATACATCTTTTTACATAGTTTTCCCGCTTGTCCACCGGACGTGCAACAATATCACCAAAGTTGCGATGATCGCTCCAAACCCGGTTTCTTCCATATTCATTAATCAGGCTATAGTAGCTCGCATTGCTCTGAAAGCGTGTGGAAACGGTATCGCCCGCGGGGTAGTTAAACACCACGGCGTCATTGTGACGAACCGACCGGAATCCCGGAAAACGGTAAAAAGGAAACTTGACCCATTCCACATACGATTTTACCGATTCGGTGAACGGAAGTGTATGGTGCACGAATGGGAAAGCAATAGGCGTGTTGGGTATTTTCGGACCGAAAGTAATTTTGCTTACAAACAAATAATCGCCTACCAACAGCGATTTCTCCATGGATGAGGTAGGAATGGTATATGCTTCGAGCAAAAAAGTACGTATGATGGTGGCGGCCACCACAGCGAAAATAATGGCATCGGTCCACTCACGAACTACCGTTTTCTTGCGGACAGGCTGGTCGTCAGGATCAACAAATTGCGCGTTTTCCCTTACTGCTACGTAAGGCAGATAAATAAAAGGAATTACAACGGCAAGAAACTGATCTAACAAATGATACTTCCCAAAACATTTCACCAGTTCCACCAACATCAACATGTACATAAACACATTTAAAAACGGGAAAAGCAGTAATGCATACCACCACATGGGCTTTTTAATGATGCGTAAAAACACATATAAGTTGTAAAACGGCACCGCCGACTCCCAGCCATTTCGTCCGGATTTTACAAACATGGACCACGCGAAAAGCGTTGGAATAGTGAACGATAATGGGATTAATACAAATAATGCGAGCATATTCAATGGATTAAATAATTGTCTGCAAGATAGCAGCTATCTTATTATCAACGCGTTAATTTTTGTTAAGAGATACTTGGTGCAAAAGTAGAAAAAATGAGAAAGGAATAGTGTCATCATATCCAACACTCCCTTACTCCTCCGCCATCAGATAAATTCCATCCTCTTCCAGGCGGATCCTGCGCTGCTTGTATAGAGCACCAACAGCCTTTTTAAATGTTTTTTTACTCATTTCGAGTTTGGCCAGGATGATTACCGGTTCAGTTTTGTCGGTGATGCCCAGGAAATTATTGTTGGCCTTGAGTATATCCAGAATTTTTTGGGCCGCAGGCTCCACATGTTCGTAACCGGGTTTCTGCAACATGACATCCACTTTTTTATCGGGACGCACTCTTTTTACATAGCCTGTTACATGTTCACCCGGCATTACAGCCTGAAAAAGTTCATTATCATAAAGTAAACCCAGGTATTTGTTGTTGATAATCACCTGCATGCCTATTTCGGTGGGTTCACAAATCAGCAAATCCACCTCCTCACCCGGTTCAAGTTCCACATCATTGCGCTCCAGATAATGTTCAATGCGGGTAGTGGCCACCAAACGCTGGGTCTTTTCATCCAGTTTTAAAAAAACTACGCACTTTTTTCCCGGAAACAGCCTGAATTTTTGCTCCGAAAAGGGAACCAACAGATCCTTTTCCAACCCCCAGTCGATGAAGGCACCAACCTTGTTCACATCTCTCACTTCCAGCATACCAAATTCATGTAACTGAATGTCAGGCATCTCGGTTGTGGCCACCATCCGGTCTTCCGAATCGCGGTATAAAAACACCTCAATTTCATCACCATCCGCAAAACCTTCAGGCACATATTTATTCGGAAGAAGGACTTCATTTTTATCTGCATCAATAAGGTAAAAACCGTTATCCGTTGAGCGTAATGCTGTGAGTGTATTGTACTTTCCAATTTCCATAGGATGCCATTCTGAGATTCGCTGCAAAGGTAATCAAAGCAACGTTACCTAGCAGGTACTGAATGAGATCAGTATTGTTTCCTGATCGACAGTTTGTTTATCTTTCGATGAATAATTCCCATCTTCGACTTGATGCCAGCTGATGCAGTGGGCCGAAGAATTTCGAACATCAAAACCAGTTCACGCAATAAGTCGGGTTCACCGGAAGCAATGGCATAATAAATATCGATGCAATTCGCAACAGAGGCAATAGAAGTGTTGGCATTGAGTATTTTAGCTTCACAAAATTCGAGCATCGTACCCTGGTGTTCTTCCGGAATGGTACATCTGGAAAGGATGGACAAGATCGTCCGCAATACGGACTCACTTTTTATATCCCTCAATTGGAACATGAAATAATCGATATAGGGTATTATTTTTTCAGGATGATGGTCATAGAGTTTTCGAAGGGGCCATGCTGCCCTTCGCGAAAGCGGATCCTCATCCGAGAAAGTCAGGCGAACCAATTCTTCGCAGATTTCAGGATTTTCAAAAGCCAGCATGGCGATCAATTCTGAGCGCTGCCCCGAATGTTCTTCCATCAGAAGGTCAACAAGCGATTGGTTTACGTGGTTCATTGGTTATTTTTTCCGGATGTAAAAATAAGAAAAAGCAAGAAGACAATTTCTGTACAAGGAAGCCAAAATGTAGTAAATCACAGTTTAAAACCAATTCAAATACGAATATACAAAGCTGAAAATCTGCATTTTTACCAATGTAAAATCACTGAATATCAAATACACACGATTTTTAAGATAGGAAAAACGCCTCGATTGGTTTATATTTGAAACTTAAATCAAGAACACCATGAAAAGTCTACAAGGAACCCGTACAGAACAAAACCTGTTAAAAGCATTTGCCGGCGAATCGCAGGCCCGGATGCGTTATGATTATTTTGCCAGTCAGGCAAAAAAAGAAGGGCTGGAACAGATAGCCGGACTTTTCGCCGAAACTGCACTGAATGAAAAGGAACACGCCAAACGCTTTTTCAGCTATCTGGAAGGGCGACCGGTTGAGATAACCGCCACCTACCCTGCCGGAAAAATTGGCACCACGCTGGAAAATTTGAAAGCTGCAGCCGATGGCGAAAATGAAGAATGGACAGAATTGTATCCCGAGTTTGCCCGCATAGCCGAGGAGGAAGGCTTTAAGGACGTGGCTGTTACTTTTAAAATGATTGCCAGGGTTGAAGAAGCCCACGAAAAAAGGTACCGCACTTTGTACAAAAACCTGGAAGAAGGTCATGTTTTTGAGCGCGATGGCAAGATTGTTTGGAAATGCCGCAACTGTGGCTATTTGCACGAAGGCAAAAAAGCGCCACAGAAATGCCCGGCCTGTCTGCACCCGCAGTCTTACTTTGAAATCAAGGAAGATAATTACTAGCGTCGGGGTAGAACACGGGTGACACGAATTTGACGGATGACCACAGATTTGTTTGTGGTGACCGATTTAATCCCTGCCTACCGGTCAGGCCAGGCGTGTTCTCACTTGATAATACTTATCATCAACATGATTAAGGATCTTTAACGAGTTATCACTCGATTAGGAGAATCATTCTGACCGGGCCAGGATCAGTATGTATTGCCACAATTTTTCTATTTTCGCTTCATGAAAAAAATCTACGCCTTTTCAATGCTCTTTTTATTGAGTATTGGTTTTCAAACAGCTTTTGCACAGCCTCTTAAAATGCGGCTTGATCAATTGAAATCCTCCTATCATTTTACTTTCAAAAAGCTGGATACCGACACCAGCTTCAGTGAAAAATACCTGGTTTATTTTCGACAGCCTGTTGATTATCAGGGAGGAAGTCTTGATTCGTTTAATCAGAGAGTTTTTATTTCGCACCGGAATTTCGACAATCCGGTAGTCTTTATCACCGAAGGCTATGATGCCAATACGGCCACCAATACAAACTTTGAATATGAGCTGACTAAATATCTCGATGCCAATCAGGTATGCATTGAACACCGGTATTTTAGCGAATCCAGACCCGATAGCCTGATTTGGAGGTTTCTGGGTGTGGAAAATGCAGCTACCGACCACCACCGCATTGCCGGGTTCGTAAAGGAAATCTATTCGGGAAAGCTGATTGCAACCGGCATCAGCAAAGGCGGTCAGACCGTTAATTTCTTCAAGTACTTTTATCCCGAAGATGCTGACATTTGTGTGCCTTATGTGGCTCCGGTGGCTTTTTCGTCGGAAGACAAGCGGGTCTACCCATTTTTAGCGGAGGTAGGCGATTCGACCTGTAGAAACGCCATTTTCAACTACCAGCTCTCCATGCTTAAAAACAAGAAGAAATACCTGGATGAGTTTGTTAAACTGGCTGATAAAAAACACCTTACCTACTCCATGGGTTACGAAAAAGCCTATGATTTGTTGGTATTTGAATATTCTTTTGCTTTCTGGCAATGGGGTTTGGCCGACTGCGATAAAATCCCCACTTCAAAGCAAGGCGCCAATCGCATGTTGAACCACCTCGATAAGGTGACAGGTATCGATTGGATTTCCAACGAAGGCATCGAAAAGCTTCAGCCGTATTTTTACCAGGCCATGCACGAGATTGGCCTTTATGGATATGATATTGAACCCTTTAAAGAATATACTTCCTATCAGTCAAACCCAACCTTTGATTTTACCTTCCCAAAAGGTGAGCAGGTGGTTTTTGAACCTGAACTGATTTATAGAGTGGATTTCTATCTTCGCCACCTGGCGAAAAACATGATCTTTATTTATGGAGAAAATGATCCCTGGTCGGCAACTGCGGTTGATTTAGATGGACAAACCAACAGCATTAAGGTGGTGAAAAAAGGAGGAAGTCACAGAACCAGAATCAACAACATGCCGGAAGGCCAACAAAAACAAGTGCTTGACAGTATTCACGCTTGGCTTTTGCAGGAAAACCATACAACTAAAAATGAAATGGAAAAAAGAAAAAAAGTTACGGGTATAGGAGGCGTGTTTTTCAAAAGCATAGATCCTAAAATGCTCAACGATTGGTATAATAATAATTTAGGTCTGGTGACCAACGAATACGGATCGCTGTTTGAATTCAGAAGCAGCGACAATCCTGACCAAAAAGCGTATTTACAATGGAGTCCGTTTGCAGAAAAAACCACGTATTTTAAGCCTTCGGAGAAGGAGTTTATGATAAACTACCGGGTTGAGAATCTGGAGGAACTGGTGAAGGAACTGAAAGAAAACGGCGTTACCGTTCTGGATGAAATAGAGACCTATGAGTATGGAAAGTTTGTACACATTATGGATCCGGAAGGCAATAAAATTGAGCTTTGGGAGCCTGTAGACACGGTGTTTACGAAGTTGTATGATAAGAAAACAACCAAATAAGGATATAAAAACCACAGACCTGTCCCGATCCCGATTGGGATTATCGGGATTCGGGAGACACCAGGAACACAGAGAAAACACAATGGCTTTTGTGTAACTAATAATTCCCTTTGCGTCCTTTGTGCCTCCGCGGTAAAAATTCTTACTTCTCCCCTCCTCCTCCACAATTTCTATTATTTTCGCTAAAAAAACTAAAACTCATGATACTAAAACTCATATCCTGGAATGTAAACGGCATCCGGGCCATCGAAAAGAAAGGATTTCTCGATAAGATAAACGAACTCAATGCAGATGCACTTTGCCTGCAGGAAACCAAAGCCCAGGACGATCAGGTGGCAGAAGTTTTAAAACACAGCGAGCTTTCATTTTATTGTAATTCAGCCGAAAGGAAAGGTTATTCCGGAACTGCCATTATCACGAAACAGGCACCTTTACGAATGCTACGCGATATGGGCATTGCGCACCACGACCTGGAAGGGCGTATTTTAACTGCTGAATACGAGCATTTCTTTTTGGTGAACGTCTATGTCCCCAATTCGGGCAGCGAACTGGCTCGGTTACACTATCGTTCCACCTGGGATGCCGATTTTATGGCTTTCCTTAAAAATCTGGAAAAAACCAAACCCGTTGTCCTGTGTGGCGATTTAAATGTAGCTCATCAGCCCATCGATCTGGCCCATCCCAAATCAAATTACAACAAGACTGCAGGTTACACTCAGGTGGAAATAGATGGCATCAGCAACCTGATCAGCAATGGGTTTGTGGATACTTTTCGCCTATTACACCCCGATGAAGTGGCATATAGCTGGTGGAGTTACCGGTTTAACGCCCGTGCAAAAAATGTGGGCTGGAGAATTGATTATTTTCTGGTGAGCGATTCCATCAAAGAT
Organism: Bacteroidetes bacterium GWF2_41_31; assembly: GCA_001769215.1. Taxonomy (GTDB): domain Bacteria; phylum Bacteroidota; class Bacteroidia; order Bacteroidales; family F082; genus UBA6244. The sequence goes on along the minus strand of MEOL01000003.1, from coordinate 164,988 downwards.
AATGTAAAAGAGGCTTTTATCCTGCCCGGGATGATTGGATCCGATCATTGTCCGGTGGGAATCACGTTGGAGTTTTAATAACTTTTCCAAAGTTTTAAACATTGGAAAAGTCCGCTTAAAACATTCGTTTATATTTGCACCCCGAACTTATTCATTCATCAATGAAAAAAACGGAAATCTTTCCAGGACATCCTCAGGACACCAACGACGCGAACCAAATTACTTATCATATACATTAAGACGGCATTAGCCGTCTTTTTTTTGCTACCACATGAAAGAAAAAAACTACCGAAAAGCCACCCTGATCCTTGAAGATGGAATGCATCTCTCCGGGTTCTCCTTCGGCGCAGAAATCCCGGCAGCCGGTGAAATCGTGTTCAACACGGCCATGACCGGTTATCCCGAAAGCCTTACCGATCCTTCATACAAAGGACAGATATTAGTCCTCACCTACCCTTCTATTGGTAATTATGGCGTTCCTGGAAAGACTGTCGAAGATAACCTGTTGGCCCATTTCGAGTCGGAGCATATCCATGTTAACGCACTGATTATTTCCGATTACTCCGAAAAATATCACCATTGGAATGCATCAAAAAGTCTGGCACAATGGTTAAAAGAGGAAAAAATTCCGGCATTATTTGGCATTGACACACGTGCGCTCACGAGACATATCAGGGAAAAAGGTGCCATGCTGGCTAAAATTGTTTTCGATCAGGACATTCCGTTTTACGATCCCAACCACGACAACCTGGTAAGCCGGGTGAGCATCAAAGAGAAGCAGGTTTACGGTCATGGAAAAAACCGGATCTTACTGATTGACTGCGGAGTAAAAAACAACATCATCAGGTATCTATTAAAATATGATACCACCGTCATCCGTGTACCCTGGGATTATGATTACAGCCGGGAAGAATACGATGGTTTGTTTATTTCAAACGGCCCCGGTAATCCGGAAATGTGCCAGGCCACCATTTTGAATTTGAAGAAATCCATCAATGAGGATAGACCCATTTTTGGAATTTGCTTAGGACACCAATTGGTTTCTCTGGCTGCCGGAGCGCAAACCTATAAGCTCAAATACGGACACCGCAGTCATAACCAACCTGTTTTGATGACTGGAACCAATCAGGCATATCTTACTTCACAAAACCATGGTTATGCTGTGGATGCCAACAATTTACCAAACGACTGGGAAGTTTGGTTCACCAACCTGAACGATGGCAGCAACGAAGGCATCAAACACAAGAGCAAACAGATATTAACCACCCAGTTTCATCCCGAAGCCTCCAGCGGTCCAACCGACACAGCCTTTCTATTTGGTGAATTTATCAAAAACACGGAATCATGGAAAACAAGATAAAAAAAGTCCTGCTGTTGGGTTCAGGTGCACTTAAAATTGGTGAAGCAGGCGAGTTTGATTACAGCGGAACTCAGGCATTGAAGGCCCTGAAGGAAGAGGGGATTTTTACCATCCTGATCAATCCGAACATTGCCACAGTACAGACATCCGAAGGAATGGCCGACAAGATTTATTTCCTGCCGGTAACGCCTTATTTTGTGGAACGCATTATCGAAAAAGAAAAACCTGACGGGCTACTGCTGGCATTTGGCGGGCAAACTGCCTTGAACTGTGGTATCGCGCTGCACAAATCGGGCATTATCGAGAAATTTGGAATTCAGGTACTTGGAACTCCTGTAGAGTCGATAATCGAGACTGAAGACAGGGAGATGTTTTCGAAAAAATTGTCCGAGATTCATGTTAAAACACCCAAATCCATTGCGGTAACAGGCGTTGAAAAAGCACTTGAAGCAGCAGAAATTATTGGGTTTCCACTTATTATCAGGGCAGCATTTACTTTAGGAGGTCAGGGAAGTGGATTTTGCAATACCAATGAAGAATTAATTCAATTGGCCAACAAAGCATTTAGTTATTCCTCTCAGATTTTGGTGGAAGAATCGTTGAAAGGCTGGAAAGAGGTGGAATATGAGGTAGTCCGCGACCGATACGACAATTGTCTTACAATTTGTAACATGGAGAATTTCGACCCATTGGGTATCCACACGGGTGAAAGTATCGTGGTGGCTCCATCGCAAACACTGACCAATAGGGAATATCATAAACTACGACAACTGAGCATAAAAATTGTAAAGGCTGTGGGTATTGTGGGAGAATGTAATGTGCAATACGCCCTCGATCCCGAATCGGAAGATTATCGGGTGATTGAAGTCAATGCCCGACTTTCGCGCTCGAGCGCCCTTGCCTCCAAGGCCACCGGATATCCTTTGGCTTTTGTGGCTGCCAAGCTTGGCCTGGGATACGGCTTGCACGAGCTTAAAAACAACATCACCAAAACCACCTCCGCCTTTTTTGAACCGGCATTGGACTATTTAGTGGTGAAAATTCCAAGATGGGATCTGAGTAAGTTTGTGGGAGTTTCCAGAGAACTGGGCAGTTCCATGAAGAGTGTTGGTGAGGTGATGGCCATCGGGCGCAGCTTTGAAGAAGCCATCCAAAAAGGGCTGCGTATGATCGGCATGGGCATGCATGGCTTTGCCGCCAACAAGGAACTGGATATCCCCGATGTGAAAGCCGCCCTCAACCACCCAACCGACTCCAGAATTTTTGCAGTGGCACAGGCTTTTAATCAGGACATGACGGTAGACGAAGTTTACGAATTAACAAAGATTGATCGTTGGTTCTTGCATAAACTACATAATATTAGTCAGTTAGAGCAGGAATTATTGACTTATCCAGAACCCGGGCAACTTCCCAGAGGTTTGCTGCTTGAGGTAAAACAAGCCGGATTTTCTGATTTTCAGATAGCTAGGCTGCTTTTCAGCAACCGGTCCATCGGACAAAAGGACGATGAAATACTGGAGATCAGACAATTTAGAAAAAAATTGGGAATTGTACCTTATGTAAAGCAAATCGACACCCTTGCCGCAGAGCATCCTGCAACCACCAATTACCTGTACCTGACCTATCATGGGTCGGAGCACGACATCAATTTTGAACAGGACGGAAAATCGGTGATGGTACTGGGCTCAGGAGCCTACCGCATTGGCAGCAGCGTTGAATTCGACTGGTCGGGTGTAAATGCCCTTCAAACAGTTCAAAAATCCGGATACCGATCCATCATGGTGAATTACAATCCCGAAACGGTAAGCACGGATTACGATGTTTCGGACAGGCTTTATTTTGAAGAACTTACCCTGGAACGCATCCTGGATATTTCGGAACTGGAACTTCCCAAAGGTTTGATTGTGAGCACCGGAGGTCAGATTCCAAATAACCTGGCCATGCGGCTGTACCGGCAAAAGGTTCCTATTTTAGGCACCAGTCCGCTGCACATCGACCGGGCTGAGAATCGCTTTAAGTTTTCGGAAATGCTCGACAAAATGGGAGTCGATCAGCCTGAATGGAAGGAACTTAGCTCTTTGGAAGAAATCATAGAATTCACCAATGAAGTGGGTTTTCCTGTATTAGTGAGACCTTCTTATGTGCTTTCGGGAGCTGCCATGAACATTGTCTCTAACCGCGATGAGTTGGAGCATTTTCTCAATCTGGCCACCCAGGTTTCAAAACAATATCCGGTGGTGGTGTCGAGGTTTATCACAGATGCCAAAGAAATAGAAATGGACGCCGTAGCTGATGATGGGAAGATTATCGCTTATGCCATTTCTGAACATATCGAATTTGCCGGGGTACACTCAGGTGATGCAACCATCATGTTTCCACCACAGAAAGTGTATGTGGAAACCTTGCGTAGAATCAAGAAAATAAGTCGCCTGATTGCCGAAGAACTTCACATCAGCGGGCCGTTTAATATTCAATTCCTGGCCAAAGACAACGACATCAAGGTGATTGAATGTAATCTGCGCGCTTCCAGAAGTTTACCCTTTGTGAGCAAAGTGCTCAAAACTAACTTTATTGATATCGCCGTACGTATCATGCTGGGCGAAAAGGTAGAAAAACCCAACAAAACCCTGTTCGACATTGACTACATTGGCGTAAAAGCCTCGCAATTTTCCTTTTCGCGACTGAGCAAAGCCGATCCTGTTTTGGGTGTCGATATGGCGTCAACAGGAGAAGTGGGTTGTATCGGCGATGACTATTATGAAGCAATATTGAAAAGTATGTTGGCAGTGGGGTACCGCGTTCCGGAAAAGAACATCCTCATTTCATCCGGGCCAATGCGATCGAAGACCGAGCTCCTGCAAAGTGCCTTTCTGCTCATCGAAAATGGTTATAAGTTATTCACCACCAAAGGGACACATGATTTCTTTAAGAAAAACGGAATCAAATCCACGATGGTCAACTGGCCGGATATTGATCAGGCACCCAATGCATATCAGATGATTAAAGAAAGAAAAATTGATTTGGTGATTAATATCCCCAAAAACCTGAGTTCCGAGGAGCTAAACAACGATTATACCATCCGCAGAGCTGCCGTAGACTTCAATGTTCCACTCATCACCAATGCAAGGTTGGCCAGCGCATTTATCTATGCCATTACCAAATATAAGATGAGCGATCTGAGTATAAAAAGCTGGGATGAGTATTAAGTATTTCAAAGTTTTAAACTCTGGAAAGGTTTTTATTGGGAGGGGGCAGTCGGCTAAAGCCAGACTGCAATGGATGTCCATTAAACACCTTCATTGTAATTGAATATAACTCCTTAGAATCAATTCATTGCAGCTTGGCTTTAGCCAGCTGCGACAAAAAGTTCCTTCTGCTATAGCAACACTTCAATATTGAAATAAGGCAAATATTAAGACTAATATCTAAATGGCATTAGATATTATGGAGGATAATCATAAAATCTGATTGACTGACAGTCGGCTAAAGCCGAACTGCAATGGATGTCCATTAAACACCTTCATTGCAAATGAATAAAACTGAATAGAATCAATCCCTTTCAGCTTGGCTTTAGCCAGCTGCTTTTATTTACTAATTCAGATATCCCTTTATAAAACTCCAACCATGTTTATCCATAAAATCATTCATCTCATCTGTAAAACTGTTTCTGCTATGATGAATTTCTTGGTTAAAATATAGTTACGAACTGACTTAATTTGACTCTCGCCTACCCCGACAACCCAATAGTCGTCTTGCCAAACAAACTTATTTTCAGTTAATCATTGCTGATTTATCCAATATGACGATTCGCCTTTAATGAGTTGGGCTACTTTACTAATGGTCTGTTCCTTGCCCAATGAAATTAAACAATGTGCATGGTCCTGCCAGCCATTCACGCAATCGAGCCAAATGCCTTTTTCAACAGCATTCATTTTAATATGCTGAAATACAGTTTTTCTCAATTCATGGGAATTCAAATATGGAATTCCATTTTCTGTTGAAAACACCATGTGAATATAAACCCTTACCCAACTCATAACACCAATTATTTATGCGGCTAATGCCACAAGATAAATTTAACCTGGCAGTCAGCCGGATAAATTTTGACTGCAATGGATGTACTTTAAACACATTCAGAGTAAATGAATAAAACTCCTTAGAATCCATTCCTTGCAGCTTGGCTTTAGCCAGCTGCAATAAAAAATTCTTTCTACCTTAACATCAGT
>MEOL01000003.1:159232-159386 GCA_001769215.1 Bacteroidetes bacterium GWF2_41_31 | reverse complement strand
GCAGTCGGCTAAAGCCAGACTGCAATGGATGTCCATTAAGACATTCATTGTAGATGAATAAAACTCCTTAGAATCAATCCCTTGCAGCTTGGCTTTAGCCAGCTGCAATAAAAAATTCTTTCTACCTTAACATCAGTTAGTTACATAAGAATGC
>MEOL01000003.1:0-159223 GCA_001769215.1 Bacteroidetes bacterium GWF2_41_31 | reverse complement strand
ATGTAGGGCAGTCGGCTAAAGCCAGACTGCAATGGATGTCCATTAAGACATTCATTGTAGATGAATAAAACTCCTTAGAATCAATCCCTTGCAGCCTGATTTTAGCCAGCTGCTACAAAAAGTTCCTTCTGCTATAGCAACACTTCAATATTGAAATAAGGCAAAAATTGGGACTAATATCTATATGGTAATAATAATATGGAGGTTAAGTAAGAATTCTACTTGAAGGGCAGTCGGCTAAAACCAGACTGCAATGGATGTCAATTTAACACGTTCATTTTATATGAAGAAAACTCAATAGATTCCATCCCTTGCAGCTCGGCTTTAGCCAGCTGCGACAATAAGTTCCTATTGAATCCATTCCTTGCAGCTTGGTTTTAGCCAGCTGCAATAAAACTCTTTAAAACACTGAACTAAGATCTTCCTTCTTCGCTGAGCAATTTTGTATAGTGCTTGATAGAGCGCAGAATCAGTGCAAGAAACATGGCTGCAAGTAAAACTATATGGCCTGTAGTTTCCAGTTCAACAGTTCCTGCCTTAAAAAACGATCTTAAGTCAGCAATAAACACAAAGCCTAATACCGTAGCCAAAATTCCTGAATACTCACGGCGTAGCACACTTTTAAATGAAAATGGCACGGTGTTCTTTTTGTACTTTCTCAAACAAGGAATAAAGGCCGGGGTTTTGTTGGCCCAATTCATATAGGAGTTACCAAATTTACGTTCAAGGAAACGCTCTTCGGCAAACATAATCCGTTCGTAGTACAACCAGAAAGCCAGACTCACGGTGATCACAAACCACCAATTAAATGTAAACAGTACAATACCAATCCACATAAAATAATTGCCCAGGTACAACGGATGTCGCACAACCGAATAAATGCCTGTGGTGTTAAGCGATTCGGCCACCTGGCCTTCTTTTGTATTGCGGCCTGATGTCCCCTTTGGAGTGGTTGCGATGGAAATGGCACGGATGACAAATCCTAGTACACTCAGTGCAATAGCCACCCACGAAACGATGGTTAGGGTTTGCATCCTCATCTGTGGATGTGTAACATATACCACCGGGATTGCCATCAAAAATAAAATTACAGGAATTTGTCCCCGGTGTTTAAACAGGGTATTGCCTTCTTTTTCAAATGAATTGATAAATGCCATACTTCTTTATTTTTTGCCGGGCAAAGGTAGGCCTTTTGCAGAATATATTAACCATGGGTTATTAAGCAATTGACCAACATGCTATTTTGAAAATGAAATTCCATAAAAGGAATTCGGAGTTACTTATTTTTGATTTATTTACTCCAGCCAAGGATCCATATTGGTGTTAGGATTAGCATAAATATCCGTGTTGTTATATCGGAGTATGGTTTGGAGATATTGAATCTGTGTGGCTGCTTCTTCATCTTCCGGGTTCAAGATAAGCATCTCCCTGTAATCGTTGATGGCCTTTCCTTTTTCATCGAGTTTAACCCAAATAGCGGCCCTAAGCCGCAACATGTTAACAGGCTCATCAGATTGGGCTATTAAAGTAGAAAGCTGGTCAATGAGGGAGAGAAGTGATTGTGGATCTGTGTCCTGTTGCGCCTGTAGTTCTATTTCCTGAAACAAACCCATCCTTAATTTGTTGTTGAGATGCGTACCAATGTAATCTCTATGTCCCCATTTTCGGGATAGATCTCCAACCAGTTGTTATCCTCCGAAAACCATTTGTATTGGTTTCCTACCCGAATGATGAAATCGTTGACCTGATCATCTTCAGGCATCTGTACCACAAATCCACCATTTTTACCCGCATTGCTCCCATAACTAAAAATCACAGAAACCGGATGTCCCGACAGGTTGCGGGCTTTTACAAAAACATAATTGCTCTTTCGCACATTGATGGGTACCGGTTCAAAGGTAAGTTTTTCTGTTACCTTGGTATTGACAGTCAACGAACCCATGATCACATCCGTGATGGCATTATCCATGATATATTTTGAAATCTTTGCGATCATCTCCGTAGGATAAGTTTCGTCTGATTTGATACTCTGAGCATGCCGATATCCGGTAATTGCCTTGTCGTAGATTTTTGCATTATACAGGTTATCTGCTTCGGAAACAGCCTGTTTGTACTCCTTTGTAAGCAGTAGCAGCACCTCGGCCAGCTTATTGTTGCACTCGGTTATTTTGGCGGTAACAAAGGCGTCTTCGGATCGGATGCTAACAGCAATCTGATACTCTTCCAATGCTTGCTTGTATTGTTCCTGGTCGAAGAAAGCATTTCCTGTTGCAACTGCCTGATTATACCGTTGTTCACGCTCAGCGGCCAATTTCACCAGGAGTAGGTCGATTTCAGCAATCTTTTCTTTGGGATAAGCCTCGTTTGGACCAAAGGTGAGGGCGTGCTGGAATTCGGTTTTGGCCAGTTCGTAATTTTCCTTTCCAAATAAGGCATTTGCTTTTGCGATGCTTTCCTCATAAGCAAGTTTGCGAACGGCTTCCTTTTCCAGTTTATCCCGGATGTCTTTAACGGCCTGAATTCTTTGACTGGCCTGCGGGTCGCCGGGTTTTACATTTGCAGCCTGCTCAAACACCACCAGTGCTTCTGCATATAACTTTTGTGTTTGTAATGAATCACCAGAAGCCAGCAATGATCTATATTGCCTGTCGATTTCAGCCTGATTCTCACGAACCACCACCAAACTATCAATGTCTGCAATCCTTAATTTGGGCAGTACCTCATAAGGTTTTATCACCAATGCCTGTTGCCAGTTATTTTTCGATTCTGCGAGCTTATCTTCCTTAAATAACTGCTCCGCCAGAATCACCTGTTCCTGGTATTTATCATCTGTTTCTTTTTGCTTCCTGGCATCGACCAAAAGCAAATTGATTTCTTCAATGCGCTTGGACGGATAACTTTCTGTGGGTTTTAGAGCTCCGGCCTCCGCGTATTTGGATAAAGCCAGTTCTAATTGTCCGGCAGAGGCAAGCTGATCTGCATCGGCAACCAACGTCAGATAGGCATTGTTGACACGCGTTAACTGTTCCAACTCATCCAGTTTCTGATTAATCTGACCAATTCGCTGCTGAGGATAAACTTCATCAGGTTTAACCGTTAAGGCTGTTTCATATTGTGTTTTGGCGATGACATATTTACCCGCCTCAAAAGCGCTGTCGGCCCCGGCGATTACCTTACCGTAATTGGCCTCGAAAGATTGTTGCAAGGTGGCGAAATGCTGTTCAATGGCCGCTAATTTTTGTTTTGGATATGCTTCCTCCGGTTTTAAGTTCAAAGCCAGATTAAACTCACCTTTGGCTTCTGTATAGGCTGCCGCGTTAAACAAACTATCGCCTCTCACAATAAAGTTTGTGTAATTTTTGTCGAGGTCTTTTCTCTGGTCGGCCAATTGATCGTCAATCTGTTTAAGCATATCACCTGCATATGTTTTTTCGGGCCACATGGCTAGTGCCGATTGGTACTGAGTACGGGCAGCAATAAAGTCTTTGTTGATATACGATTCATCTGCCTTCCCAACCAGAGTGTTGTATTTTTTTTGTCTCTCAGCCAGTGGCTTTATCTCTTTTATTTTATTCAGCGCTTCCTGGTTGTCTGGGATGATGGAGAGTGCTTCCTGGTACAAATCCAGGGCAGTAGCATAGTTTTGTATCAGTATATAACGCGAAGCCTCTTCAATTTTAGCGGCACATCGCATTTGTTGTTCCTGCCACTCCACTTGCAGTGATTTAGCAACTGTTGTTAACTCAACAGGTTCACTGTTTTCAGGGAAAAGCTTGCCGGCTTCGTCATATTGTTGGATGGCCTCATCATATTTTTTGGATGCAACGAATGCCTTTCCACTGGCCATGAGTGTTTCATAATGCCCAAGTTTTTCTTTCTCTTTCGTTTGGAATTCGATGATTTTCTTTATCTGGCCTGTTGCATATTCGTCACCGGGGATTACTTCAAGCGACTGTTGATATTGGACGATTGCCTGGTTTAACTTCCCTGTGTTATATAGTTCATCTGCTTTGTCAACCAACTCATAATAAGCCTCCTCACCAGCCATTCGCTCCTGTAGCTTTTTGATAATCAGGTCGACTTTATCTTTCGCGTATACATCATTTGGTTTAAACCGAAGAGCCATTTGATAATAGGCTTTGGCATCCTTAAACGACGATTCATTAAATTTACGGTCACCATATATGATGGCTTCATCATAGGTAATGGCCTGTTGTGCCACCAATAATTGAGACGACAACAAGGTAAACATCAAGAATATTGATTTGACTCCTAACAGTTTTACGTATGATTTCAAAAAGTCTAGCATAAGATTGCTCACCTGGTTTAGTTAATTGCAGGTTGTTTTCACAACGATTTTTCGGTCGTATTATTTTGTTGTTGTATCATTCCATCGTTGATAATAAGTTTGCGATCGGCCATATCAGCCAATTCGCGGTTGTGCGTAACGATGATAAATGTTTGATTAAAAGCTTCTCGTAAACGCAGGATAAGCTGATGTAACTCATTGGAAGCATGGCTATCCAGATTCCCGGAGGGTTCATCTGCCAGTACCACTGAAGGTTTATTGATGAGCGCTCTGGCAATGGCCACCCGTTGTTGCTCACCTCCGGATAGTGCTGATGGTTTGTGGTCTTTTCGAGCGGTAAGATTTAAAAATCCCAGCAGTTCCAGGGCCTTTTTTTCAGCAGTTCTTCTTGACTCGCCGGCAATCAACGCAGGTATTGAAACATTTTCGAGGGCCGTAAACTCGGGAAGCAGGTGGTGAAATTGAAACACGAAACCGATGTGCTTATTTCTAAAAACAGATATGGCTTTATTGTTTAACCTGAGCACATCCTCCCCTTGAATCAGTACTTTTCCCTGGTCGGCATTTTCTATAGTTCCGAGGATTTGAAGCAAGGTTGACTTGCCTGCACCTGATTTCCCTACGATACTTACAATTTCACTTTCCTCCACATGCAAATTGATGCCTGAGAGTACATGCAGGTTTCCAAAAGATTTATGTAGGTTTTCAGCCGTTAACATCCAATTCACGATTATCGTGCAAAGATAGCGTTTTGCCTGTTATTGCCACATAGATCGAGTGGTGATCTTGAAACTAAATATTTCAAATGAACTTACCTAAGCTATTTATAACCAATTATAAATTACATAAGTCGGCAAAGAATGTACAAGATTGTGAAGGAGACCTTGATAAATTTGCTATTTTTGGCACACAAAAAAAATGAAAAGTTAAAAAAGAATTCACCCTATGAACTTACACGAATATCAGGGCAAATCAATCCTTCAGCAATATGGTGTTGCTGTTCCTTACGGAATTGTTGCCAACTCACCAGACGAAGCCATTCAGGCGGCGAAAGACATACAGAAAAAAGTCGGATTGGATATCTGGGCAGTGAAGGCCCAGATTCATGCCGGTGGCCGCGGTAAAGGTGGTGGCGTAAAAATTGCCAAAACACTGGAAGAAGCAGGTGCCTATGCCGATCAAATTTTGGGTATGATGCTCGTAACCCCTCAAACAAAGAGTGAAGGGAAACTGGTTCGCAAAGTCCTGGTTGAACAAAACATTTATTACCCCGGACCCGAAAACGTGGAAGAATATTATATGAGTATCCTGCTCAACCGCGACAAAGGTCAGAATATGGTGATGTATTCCCCGCGCGGGGGCATGAATATTGAACAGGTTGCAGAGGAAACCCCTGAAGAAATATTTCATGAACTTGTCGATCCAAAAGTGGGTTTAACAGGTTTCCAGGCACGCCGCATTGCTTTTAACCTGGGATTAAGCGGTGTTGCTTTTAAAGAGATGGTGAAATTTGTTTCGGCTCTTTACAGTGCTTATGTAGGTTCTGATGCCAGCCTTTTTGAAATTAATCCGGTGATAAAAGCTGCCGATGGCAAAGTGTATGCAGCCGATGCAAAAGTAAGCATCGACAACAACGCTTTATATCGTCACAATGACATCGCCGTGATGCGAGACCTGCATGAAGAAGACCCTATTGAAGTGGAGGCCAGTCGGTTTGACCTTAATTTTGTAAAACTGGACGGCAATGTGGGGTGTATGGTCAACGGTGCCGGACTGGCCATGGCTACCATGGACATGATAAAAATGTCGGGTGGGGACCCTGCCAACTTCCTGGATGTAGGAGGAACAGCCGATGCCAAACGTGTGGAAGAGGCATTCCGCATCATCTTAAAAGATCCCAACGTGAAAGCGATCCTGGTCAACATTTTTGGTGGAATCGTGCGTTGCGACCGTGTGGCTCAAGGAATCGTGGATGCCTATCAAAATATTGGTAATATTAACGTACCTATTATTGTACGGCTTCAGGGAACAAATGCCGTGGAAGGCAAGGCTTTGATAGATGCCTCCGGTCTTCAGGTGCATTCCGCCATTCAATTATACGAAGCGGCCAAACTGGTAAATGAAGTATTAAAATAGTCTTTAAACAACCCCTTGGTGAAAACCGGATGGAGCAATGCTTTATCCGGCTTTTTTTTGGGATTGAATTTCAGGTTCGTCAGGCTTTACAAAACGCAGTAACCTATATTCCCATAAACCTTGCCTTAGAGCCTTGTACTGGTATATACCTGATTTATAATGATTCCCTCCAAAATGGCTGGTGTCGTGTAGCATATTATATACCAATGAAGGTATTGCTGCTGCCAGCGATGCATAGTACATGCGGCGGGAGGTTGGCGTAATCTCCCTGGTTACATCCAGCATTTTACTGAATTTCATCCTTTCACTTTCAATGGCGGATACAAATTCATCATGTGTAATGATGGGTGCCAGACTCCAGGTGAAGCGCCACTTTTCGAGCCAATTGTTCTTGTCAAACAGGTTAGGGACTTTAAAATAATCGGCCAGTACCAGGATGCCTCCGGGTTTTAAAATCCGGTATACTTCGCGGCCAAATTTAATTTTATCCCGGGTGGAAGTAACTGATTCAATAGCCCAAATCAAATCAAAAGTATGATCAGGGAAAGACGTTTGTGTATAATCCTCCAGTTTGAAATCGACCAGATGAGCCAGTCTTTGTCTGGCCAATTGCTGATTAGCATAAGCCAGTTGCTTCTCACTTAGTGTAATGCCCGTAACTTTGGCTCCACAAGTACGTGCCAGGTAAAAAGAGGATCCCCCTACCCCACATCCGGCATCCAATACACGTGGGTTCACCACATTTCCAGCCAGATTTAATAATGCCACGTTGGTATTTTGTAATGCCTCGACGAAAGTACGTGTGTTCTGATACCATATTCCATAATGTACGGCAAGTGCTTTTCCGAGTTTCCACCAAAGTTGATAATGTTGCTGGGTTTGATTGTAATAATCAGCTATATCGCGGTTCGAGAACAATCCATTCATGCTTTTGATTCGATGCAAACATAAGGATTTATATGCAACGAATGAATGAATACCATTATTCCCAACTACGCAAAAACGAAACGAACAAACAGATAATTGTCGTAGAGGTAAGTGCATTTTTTTTACTAAAGGATAATTTGTTTAATTTTGTAAACCCATTTAAAAAAATAATGATTAAATTTGTCAACTAATCCCATTTGAATCAGACGCCTATCTACAAAAATCCAACATGAATACGACAACACCCAACTGGACTGATAAAACCATCCTGATTGTAGAGGATGTTGATTCAAGCCGACGATATTTTGAAGCTGCCTTAAAGCTCACAAAAGCCAATCTGATATACGCACGTAATGGTCAGGAAGCGATTGACGTGTTAGAACGTAAACAAGGAATCGACCTGATATTGTTGGATATTTACCTTCCTCTTGTTAGCGGGATAGAAGTGCTTAAGCATATTAGAAAAACTGATCCCAAAATACCCATCATCGTTCAAACAGCTTATACCGGTTATCACAACGAAAAAGAAGCCCTTCAGGCAGGTGCCAATGTATTTTTATCAAAACCGGTTAGCCTGACTTCCCTTTACCTGGAAATAGAACAATTTTTTTCCCGTTGATTTTATTAAATGATTTTTACTATTTTGCTGCCTTAATAGGTATTTACTTATATCCGAACCCAAATGTTGAAAAAACCAATTCTTTTTTGGATCTTTTTAATGACCATTCAAGTGGGCTCGTTTGGACAACCCGATACCAATGCATCATATCAATCGGATACCATGCGTGTGAACCGGTACATTGAACATTGCGGGAAAATACTTTTTTTCTATCCGGACAGCAGCCTCAAATACGTGGATACCATCCTACAGCTTTCGAAAAAGACAAATTACCAGTATGGTTTAGTTAAAGCTTACAATTTAAAAGGTATATTATCTTATGTGAATAAAGAACCGGATGAAGCACTTAAGAATTACCGAATCGCCCTTAAATATGCAGAAACAACAGAACCTCCAAGACTAAAGGCCCTGGTTTTAGGAAATATGGGACTTGTCTTCAAGACTACTTATCAACACGACAGTGTGGTAACCTATCTGAACAAAACAATTCAATACTGCGAAATACACGATATACCGGATATTCTGTCAAAGGCATATCTTGACTTGGGAACACACTATTCGAACCGGGGCAACTATGTGGAAGCCGCCCAAAACTTAATGAAATCAAGAGAGATAATGACATCGGTAAATGATTCAATGCAACTTGTCTATGTTTACAACTCATTCGGCTATTTGTATATGAAATTGAATAAGTTTGATGAAGCTTTATATAACTTAAAAAAAGCCATTGAAATCGACCAACTTGTGCAGAAGGTAAATATCCTTGCCAACACTTATATCAATCTGGGTGAGCTATACTTTCACACAAAAAAAGACTACGATTCTGCTTTGTATTATTACGAAAGAGCCGTTGAAACAGCCATACCCCACGAGAAAGATCAAATCCAAATGGTGTTATCCTTTACCAAAGGCAATATTTTTGCAGAGAAAAAAGAACTTGACTCGACTATCCTGTATTATCAAAAAGTACTCTCTGATCCATTACTTGAAAAATACCCGGACAGGGAGGCCGGTTTGAGGGTCAATATGGGTGGGTATTACCTTTATATAAAAGATGTTAAAAATGCCCGCTATTTCTTGGATTCCGGTTACAAACTCTCCGACAGCCTGGGTATAATGGTTTTCAAAAAAAATGCATTAATGGCGCTTTCAGAATTGGATAGTTTATTGGGTAATTTTAAAGGTTCACTTGCCTATTATAAACAATATAAAATTATCTCCGACAGCCTGGTACTAGCCGAGGCACGCAACCAAATGGCGGTACTGGAATTTGAAAAAGATTTGGCGCAACAAAAATACGACAACCACCTGCTGTTGGAGCAAAACAGCCTGAAATCAAAACAGATTTTGAATCAACGAAACATGATCTACCTTTCACTGTTGGCCTCAATTCTGCTGGTTGTATTCATATATTTATTGTACTATAATCGGGGAAGGATAAAAAAGCTCAATATGCAATTGTCTGTAAAACACCACGATTTAACCTTAATCAATGAGGAACTTCAGGTAACCAACGAAACCTTAAATACTCAACAGGATCAATTAAAAGCTTTAAATAATTCAAAAGACAAGTTCTTTTCCATCCTTGGCCACGATTTAAAAAGTCCGTTTAACAGCTTGCTTGGCTTACTCGATTTGCTGGTCCAACAATGGGATATCATCGAAGACAAGGAAAAAAGAGAAATGATCCAATCACTTTATACTTCATCGGAAATCACCTACCAACTTCTTGAAGAAATTCTTAGTTGGGGAAAAGCGCAACAAGGCCTTATTAAATGTCAGCCGGCAAATTTCAATGTAGTTCAAAAAGTTCGTTTAGTGACTGATCTTTTTAAATCACAGCTAAAGGAAAAAAACCAGCAGCTTCGTATTGAGCTATCACCCGAAATGCAACTCCATACGGATTCCAGGCTATTTTCGCAAGTGATTCAAAACCTGATGAATAACAGTATTAAATACACTCCTCATGGCGGAACTATCATCATCGACAGTAAATCGACTTCTGAGGAAATCAGCGTTTGTGTGTCGGATACGGGGATAGGTATACCTGAGGACAAGATTTCTCATATATTTAACCTGGATTGCGATTTTAATCGGCCCGGCACCGACAATGAAAAAAGCACAGGGATGGGGCTCATTTTATCAAAGGAGTTTGCCGAAATAATGGGTGCCCGCCTCACCGCCACCAGCATTGATGAAAAGGGAAGTAGCTTTTGTTTAAGCTTTAGAAAAAAATAAACACTGAAAAATTCATTTTTACTTGGTAGTGGCATTTATTATCGTACTTTTGCCGCTGCTTTAACAGCACGTTCATCAACGTTCGGGGTATAGCGTAGTCCGGTTAGCGCGCCTGCTTTGGGAGCAGGAGGTCGAGTGTTCGAATCACTCTACCCCGACAAAATTAAAAGCCCCGCAATCAGAAGATTGCGAGGCTTTTTTGTTTGGTAGCGATTAGGAAAACAGTCCAAATTATATCCAGGTTACATGCATATCATTCGAATAGATGAGTGTACATGTTGAAGACTTCTGTGGGGCACGAATGCTTCCCCTCCTCTGGCGCACGAATGCTTCGCGTACCTTACTTTGCTCCTGTTTTTGTGAATACATCATTTGTTTGGATCAATTCTTAAGTTTAGTTCTCAAAACCCCCGGAATGAATTCCGGGGTTACAAGGTCGGTCGTGCCGCTGGCACTTGGATATCATAACTTTTCTAAAGTTTGGGACTTTGGAAAAGTTGTATATAATTTTACTCGCCACTCAACACAAATTTACCAGCCACCGTTTTTCCATCCTGTTCTGCACGATAAAAGTACAACCCACGAGGCAAACTACTAACATTCCAGTTTGTAGTAGGACTAGTTATCTCCATTTTCTCCACCAACTGCCCGGTGTGGTTATAGACGAAAATGCTTGCGGGTTTGTTACCGGTGGTTTCAAAGGTCACCTGATCCTTAGCAGGATTGGGATATACCTGTAAATCCAATTTCACCTCTGAAGTTTCAGGAGTACTCACAATGGTATCCGAAATGCCAAATACCCAATAGTTATTACTTGAACCATAAATAAAATTTGAGCAGTTTACGTCACCCGAAGGGCTAAAAGTCATTTCACCGGCAACAGCATAATTATAATCACTGATTTGAATAACCCCATGGACACGTTCACGGGCATGACCACCTATACATTGTTGCCATAAAAGGACGCCAGTGCTATCTACCTTAAATATCCAGATTGAAGGATTCTCCGGACTGTTTGAAGGGTTCCCAACTACATCACCATCGAAAGATTTAGTAATGCCAAAAACCATAAAACCACCATCGGAGGTTTGGAATATTCTTTCAGGGTCATCATCATTCGAGCCACCGTAACATTTTTGCCAGATAATATCTCCGGACAAATTAGTGTGAATAAGCCATACGTCAGAGCCCCCATGCCAACCTGAACCTGTTAAATCTCCATCGGCTGATTCGCCATATCCTGCTATTAAATAACCATCATCAAGACTTAATAATCTTATTGCACCATCATGAAGACTTCCTCCATAACACCTGTGCCATTCAGGATTGCCCAAAGAATCTAATTTGTATATAATAGCATCAGCAAAACCCGGCGTAAATGGTGTACAATTAATATTACCCGTTGCACTATCAGGGATAGCGGTCAACCCGGCAAGATACCCATTGTCAATTGTTTGTGTAATACCAATTATAAACTCAGAGCTTGATGTACCTATTGTAAAATCCCATTCTGTATTTCCGAGACTGTCGAGTTTAATAATCCAACCATCATAACTTCCATACCAATTTGTAATATCACCATCTTGAGAGAAAATATCAACGGAAGCTGCAACTCCACCATCATTGGTTGAAGTGCTATAAAAATTGTAATCACTTATACCTGTGTTATTTCCAAGTGTTCTTTCCCAAATAAAACTGCCTGTACTATCCATTTTAGATATCCATAGATTTGGCACATCAGGGTAAGGTTCAGAAATTGTGGCTCCCATGAGATAATAATTTGAATTACCAAAAGCCTGGGTCATTCGATAAGCAGCAGCATGGTCATAACATTTTTCCCAAATAAGATTACCTGTATTGTTAATTTTCAACAGCCATATTCCTGGATCCTCGGTACAAGTCACTTGTCCATCACCACCTTCCTGCATCCCAACAACCAAATATCCTCCTTCAGTTTGAGCGATATCATATGCAATGTCATAATCCATGCTGCAAAAACATTGCTGCCAGTTAACTTGCAACTGTCCAAACAAAGATTGGGAAAACATCAACAAAAACAAGAATTCCGAGAATCGAAGTGCCATAACCAGCTATTTTAATTCGCTTTCTACCTGAAAACAGTCAGGTAGAAAGCGAATTTAAGATAAAAACCTACTTGCTTACAACTAATTTACCTGTTTTACTATAACTAGCTGAATTAATTGTGTAAAGATAAACCCCGGAAGGTATATTACGCGTATCCCAAAGCTTTTGGCCTTGTTTTCCACTCACTTCAATCGTTTCAACAATACTGCCCGAGGTATTCCATATAGTGATTTTCCCCGATGTTTCCTTATCCGGTAAAGTGTAATAAAATTCGGCCCATTGGTTAGCCGGGTTTGGCTTGACCTGAACATCCAAACCATAGATTTTTCCCAAAACATCAGGGTTTATCGTTGTTGCACTTTTATAACCTGCCGAACCTTCAACATCGGGACAAACTGCACAATATTCATTATAAACGGCTTCAAGGATACTTTTTGCCTGAGCACCTGCAATTCCTTTGCTGTTATTGGCAATATAAGATATGCTGGCTTTTTCGGTACTGTCGAGTTGAAAAGTGTTCCTTCCCTGTTGATACAATGTTTGTTGCATTGATAACATATCAATGTAATACAGGTGTTCGATTGAATCATTTCCTTTTAGATTGTACAATGAGGGTAGCATGTTTGCTAATGTAAATGCATCATTAAAATTTGCTTCACTAACATAAGATGAAATGATTTGCCTGTCGGAAGTAATCCCGCCCAGGTTGTCCAACCAGTTTCTTAACTCGTTGTTATCCGTAACCGTATCGTTTAAAATACTGCGAACGATATCGTTTGCCGCACGGGAATAGGTATGTTTATATTCTGCCATTTGCTGTTGCAAGGCAGTTTTATAGGTAGTTCCCCCGGCAAGTTGTTCTAACAAGTCTATCATATAGTCTGGAAGTGGTTCTTCCTTGTTTTCAAGATAGCTTATTAAAGTGTCTCGCTTCAGCTCATCCGGGTTAGCCGCCAATATATCGAACAAGGCAGACTCAGTAAGCACATCTGTTTTATCAGCTGCTGCCTTCAGGACTTCTAACGATAGATGTGGGGAATCTCCAAGCAATTGGGCACGCAATGCCCACATGTCGCCAGGTTGTGAAGTCTGAATGTCCAACTTTACCTCATCGGTGTTACCACCGTCAATATAACTGTCGTATAGTGCTTTCGTGCTATTGTAGTCGGTGAGATTATCGAGATACACCTGTTCTGCGCTTGTTTTTTGCTGTGTGGAAAGTACCAGATTAAGTGTAGAACCACCTCCATAATGGGATGGGCATGTGTTTTCTGCCTCAGTAAACATAAGTTTAACGTTCCAAATATACTCCGGTGTTGCAATGGTATTGTTCGGGTCGGTGTAATAATTAACCTGGTATTCGCCCCCGTTATAAAAGTGCCATGTGGCACCAGTTGTGGTAAAAGAGTTTGCTGCCATGTAGTTTTCAGCACCCTGATTAGATTGAATACCGGAATGATGGTGAATATCATAATCCGCCACGAAAAAGTCCGCATAGTTACTACTGTTGCCATTACAATAATATGCTAATCCTTCATAAATATGATTTGAATTCCAGTTAATCCCATCTGAAAAGTTTGCATAGCTTAACCCATTAAAGCTATTTTTATACACCTCGTTTACAGCCGCAGAATTATTGATTGCAATACCAAAATAGTTTGAAACCGGCCCCCCGGCATATTTGTTGAACTCATTTTCTTCAAAAGCAAAACCCGTGACCAGATCCGTGTAAATTCCTGTTCCACAACCATTGTAATTGCCTACCTCGAAGTCTGAGAACAGTACACTTGCATTGTCCATTTTGGTTGTTCTGACACCGTATGCGTTGTTAATAAAATCGCCCCTGTTAACGCTAAAAGACACCGCACTACCTCCATCATTTACAGCACTAATGGCACTCCAAAACCCTGTAAAAGTACACCTGTCGTAACTTTCTTCAGGGCAAGGGTATTGAGTTGAGTTACAGATCGCTTTAACCCCAAACTTAGCATCATAACCCGCAATGGCATGGTTCCAGGGGGCTACGCCTGTTACATTCTCAGCAAGGCTAAAATCACATGCCTGGAAATCAATCCCATTTACATAAGCTAAATCAACATGTTTGAAAAAGGTAACATCGCCGGGATAATCAGCCGTAATTTCAAAGGTACAGTTTTTAAAATTGCTGCCATATTCCATTTCCTGTGAAGCATTATACGGGTTAAAATTGCGGTAGTGAAGTGCATGAACAGACTTGGCATTGTTGCGGAAAATGGCCCCATCGGCATAAATCATACCGCCGGTGGTATTCCATTGATTGGGATTCCATAAATCCACAGCTACAATAGCATTTTCGATAATGGCTCCATTCATTAATTTTAGATAACCCTGTTGGTAATTTCCATTGGCATCAGGGAATTGGTGTGCGGTTTTGTTACCCCAGACCTGGATGCCTTGCCAGGGTTCGTTGCAAGCATTGGATAATTTTCCTCCGTCTATAATTAGCTTGGCTCCTGGTTTGATGATGATTTTGGCATTCTCCATCATTCGAACAATGGAATTGGAAATGGTTAGTCTACTGTTGGGTTCGATTATTAAATCACCCGCGATATAATGATCCAACTCCCAAGTTTGATTATTTGTAATCGAGGTCGTTTCACCATCAAAAACACAAGGTAAATCAGCCTCCCAAACACCCCTTCCAAAAGTACCTACCGCAATTCTTTTATTGGTCATGTCAATCTGAATGTCTGTTATTTCAGCGTTAGGTATATTACCTTCAACATATTGCCAACTATTCATTTCAGGAGTAAAATAATAAAGCCCATAACCAGTAGCTGCATAGAGCGTTCCGATGGCTCCCGGCAATATTTCCAAATGAGATATTGAAATATAAGTTGGCAACCCAGTCGACATGTCATCCCATTGATGCGTAATTGTGTTAACGTCATAGACCTTGCTGCCTGCGGAAACCCAGATATGATCGGGATTAAAATAATCTACGGCGATTGAACTGATCCACCTGTCCTCAGTTGGTGAACCAATATCTTCCCAATTGCTGGTACTTGTGCCGCCACCAGTAACTGATTTAAAAACCTTTTGCGGATTCCCTGCTGTATTACCTATCCATGAAGAATAAACATAGTTGCCATGGGTAATAGAGTTTGCTACCCTCCATGTATCATTAGAGGTTACACCAGGGAAATTGGCATAATTTTCCCAGGAGTTACCTCTATTTATGGAGCGTCTGACACCATTTTGATTAGTGCCATACAATATTTCAGGGTAAACATTGTTTTGGATAAAAAATGTATGCCAATATAAATTGCCACCTTTGTATATAAAATTTTGCCCGCCATTATCACTATGATAAACACTATATTGTGGGCTAGCCCACATTATTTGAGAATTGCTCCAATCAAATTGACATTGGAAACCATCGCCGTCAACTACGTGTTTTGCATTCCAGAGATTGTTGTTTCGTTTATATAAGTTTGAACCATTATCATAGGCTCCGCTTAATGCCAAATCTTTATCAAGTTCGCTCACTGCAAGATGATGAACGGTTGCAACAGCTAAACCATTGTTTTTTTCTTCCCAGTGATTAATCAAATCCGGCATTGTAGATTTATAAACACCCCCATCATTGCCAACCCAAAGGGTTTGACCATCGGGTTCAAAAACCATATAATGCATATCAACATGGATTTCACAGGACCAATATGTTGATGTTACCGCTGTCCAAGTACAATTATTATCATCTAATAAATTATTTGATTGTCTTATTGGAGCAGTATTACCATGAACCATTACAAGTTCCCCATTGCTATTTAATATTGGCGAAATTGTCCATCCCATTGCCCGCTCTGGGCCAACACCTTGTTCACTATGTCCTTGATCAGGCAGCATTCCTTTTGAGGTAATAGCGTTCGTCGATAAGGTATATTTGTATAAAAACGCATCTTCTAAATTTACCGTCTTTTTGTAAGTTGCAACAATAAAAAGATAATCCGGTACCGCTTCAGATATTTCAATTGTTATACGCCTCCCTTCTTCAACAGGAATTGATGAAAGATTGGGTAATTCGTTATAATTATTATTGATCCAATCTATTTTATAAACGGAAGTAGTGGCACCAGTACCTGAAGCGTAAACAATGCCAGTATTTTGTGGATCGAATTCTACATCATAAAAGTCACCATCAATCAACTCATTAAATTGTGGGGTGGTTGCCAGGGCATCTTCACATTCATATAAACCTGAAGTTGTAGCCACGAAAAGATGTATTTTATTCTGATGCCATTTTAATATTACTTTGCGCATATTCCAAACCTGGTCAAGTCCGATTAACTGCCAGGTGCTGCCCGCATCTGTTGTTCTCCACAAGCCAATTGCTTCCTGCCATGTGTTTTGATTTAATCCTTCTGCATCACCGGTTGTAATAAACCAGTTAGAATTGCTATTTTGTGGGTCGATAGCTATGCTTGACACTCCGCAAAGCGGTAATCCTTTGTCTGTTCCCGCATTAATCCAGGACCCACCTCCATCAATAGACTTCCACAAACCTCCCACAGGTGAGCAGGCAAATATTTTCTGATTTGTAGGGTCGTTCGGGTCGAAGGCGATATAATGTATTTGACCTAGTCCTGTACCCCATTTTGCTGAACCATCCGGCATTTTATCCGGGCCAATCAATTTCCAGTCTAATGTAAATGGGGCATTTGATTGTGAGGCATTTCCAATGATGAAATCAGAAATATATTGTTCGTGTTTTTGACGATAGGCAACAAAATCACCGTCAGGGTATAATTTTGGTTCCCAGTAATCAACCCATCGTTTATAATGTTTATAGCCAGTTCCCTCCATATTGTCGATACCGTTTTGTTGGATAAGGTTGTTATAATAGGGTTCAAGTACTGCTTTGGTTGTATAAAAGTTGTCAACCTGCTGTGCATGCAGCGATACCAAAGTAAAACCGCATATAAATGTTATAAAATAAATAATTTGTTTCATAATAATTCTGGTTATTTAATAATAAATTTTCTTGAGTAATAATGGTTATTTTCATGATCGTGTAAACGTAGCACATAAACCCCTGGTGGAAAATTTTGCTTTTTGATTATAATATTTCCGGGCTCTATGGCTTCTTCACTTTGCAATATTTCCCCATCTATACTGATTATTTTATAATCATACAAAGTAGTACCCTGTATGGCACATACCAAATGAGATGTTCCGGTAACAGGGTTAGGCACGATAATAAAGGTAGTTTCTTCAATATATTCCGCAGTGCCAACATTAGTGCCTATACACCCTTCAAAGTAGGGATTTTCAGCCCACTCGTAGATATGTTCGTCTTTGTAATAAAAACATGATAGATCCCAGGCCCACTCAAATGAGGCTGCACAGAATATATCTGTTTCAATAGGCATTCGCAAACTTCCGATTCCTTTCACCCAGGTTGTATAACAATAAGTTCCATTAGATAAATAAGAATAGATGAAATAGGAATGGTGAGGGACATTGTTAATAATCTTTGTTGAAGTATCAAGGCAAATCAAATTGTAGGGTTCGTATTCAGATCCTGAAATGATTATCGTATCACCTGGCACTAAACTAAAATCGTAAAGTAACGACTCGGTATTATAATAACTATCAATAAAGTACACTCTTTCCGTCTCAATATCCACCCGATAGGCACCTTCATAGGAATATGATCTTCCTTTTAAAGCAGAACTACTATAAAGTTTTGTGTAAACAATTGTGTTTATCATAGTGTCCCCTTTTGCTTCAAACTTATCAGTTTCATACCAGACAGGGGGTGGGGGATCGTATTCTGGTCTTGAATCTACGCAATACCACACAGCACTATCCTGTGGAAATGGCAAATATTCCTGCGCCACCAGACTTGTTTGCAATTGTAGCAATAACAGCCCAATGGTTAGTAATAGAATTTTCTTTTGTTTCATGAGTTTAAATTTTAAGTTAATACTTTATTAAATTAATTGATTGCATTGATGTTCCATTAATATTGAGGTAAATGAAATACGGTCCGGGCTTGCATGGCTTGCCGGCTTGGTCAAGTCCGTTCCATTTTAATGTATGATTTCCGCTATTCAATGTTTGATTTATGAAACTTCTGATTTTCTTTCCTTGAAAGTCGAAAACAGATAATTCGACAAAAGATTTTTTTTCAAGATATAATTCAAGGTTTGTGCACTTCTCAAAAGGATTGGGGTAGGATTTTAATACATTGTTAAGATTGTAAGGATTATTAGGAACACCCAAAGTTGGATCTTGAATTAGAAAAACATCCAATGGAAAATGAACCCAATCCTGCCATGCCCACGGATCCGTATTTCCTTCGTAAGGCGCTGTAACCGAATCAGAAAGCGTCATATCGTATTGATGAGCCAGTCCGTTGTTGTTGTAAAGGAAGAAATAATCGTTATCAATACGAGCATAGTTTACCCACCCAACAGGTGTTGGGGGTAACCAATCGGCATGTAATAAAGCTGAATCCCATGTGATTGTTATGGGTAACTCATAATTTATGGCTTCTATAGTGCTTCCAAAACTATAATCATAAGGGTGTGCCACAACTTTAGTAGTATCATAATCTGGATAGCTGTCCCAAGTCAAAGTATATACATTAAAATCGTTATAATTCATGTTTGGATTACCTTCCCCTAAAGCTGTGTCAATTCCATAAAACACAGCTGTAGTATCCCAAATAAACCAAATAGTGTCTTTGGCACTGGTGGCATCTTCAAAAGCTACATGGAATTTCCATTGGGCTTGTGCGTTTGAGATATATGAACCAGAGAGAAGCAGTACGATTAAAATCAATAATTTCATTTTCATAGGTTTGATTTTTTTAGTTTGATAATCCTGCATTTTTTTATTATATTCAGACTAAAAAGGGGCAGAAAACGGTTGTTTTCTGCCCCACAGCCCATAAATACTTGTAAGGAGGTTGCTATTTGTTTTTCAATTCTTCTAACAATTCGGTTGCCTTGATATGGTATGCACCGTCCTGGCTTGCGATATTGGTAAAGATGCTTTTAGCGGTGCTGATTTTATTGTCTGCCAAAAAACTGAGCCCACGAAACCAGGATGCCTGGTCGATGAACAAGTTATCCCCATGAGCTACAACATAGTCAAACTCGTTGATTGCCGCTTCATAGTTTTTCACATTCATGTAAGCAAATCCACAATATAACCTGGCTACCACGTTATCGGGAATTGTCTTAAAAATTTCAATGGATTCTTCATACTGGCCCTGGTCGTAGGATAACATCCCCAGGTTGAGGGAGGTGTTGTCGGAAAAACTTCCTGAACGTACCGATAAAAGTGAAGATTCGGGGTGATAATAACTTTCGAACAACTGGTCAGGATTGCTCCGGTTAAAAACAGATGTTAACAATCCGGCGCCTACCAGCAGAAAAACCGCGATGCCGGCAGCTATTGCCTGTACTTTCCACGAGTGTATAGTTAGTCGGGTGACCTGGTACTTAGCACTGATGGCCTTCAGACTGATCCTGAGGTTCAATTTTTGCTTGTCCGCGATGGATTTGTAAATTGACGATCGCAGCTCAACTTCTTTTGCCAGCCGGGGGTTTTTTTCCATTTCCTGTTTAAATTCCCACAGTTCGGCGTCGTCGAGTTTCCCTGTTACATACCTGTCGATTTGTATGTCCTTGTTGAGTTTTTCCATGATATTTTTTTTAAAAAATGATTAATTATTATGATGTATATATGCCATTAGTTTTTCCTTACAATACTGTCTTTTCCGATAAGCGTTCGACACGGTGCTATAATCCATGAAGTCGGCTATTTCTTCAACTGTACAGCCATTTATCACCAGGTCGATTATCTTTCTACAATCAGGTTTTAAACTGATGTACGCCTCCTGAAATACACGGTCTTGCTTTTCTTTCAGTGCCAGGGTTTCTATTTCAACATCTCTGGGAATCTGCGCAAAATCCAGGCCGGGCTGCACCTCCTCGTTGAGATTAATGGTATGAACGGCCTTCTCCAGGTCTCTTCGTTGCTGCTTCCACAGATACTTACTTACCCCAAAAAGGTAGGATGGAAAATTCTTTTGAATGTATGCAGGATCCTGCCGCAACTTTTCAAACACCACCAGGATGCTTTCCTGGAAGATGTCACTTGCATCCCGATTGCTTCCCCCATGATTTGTTACAAAATTTTTCACCGCTTTGAAATAACTTTTATAAATAAATTTGATTACATGATAATCGTTTTCGAGTAACCCTTTTACAATTTGATCAGTTAACATTCTCGTGTCCCTTCATTAATATAGTGTAAAAACAGAAAAAAATTCTATGCTTTTTTTGAAAAAAATTCAAACTTTTTTAAAAATATTTTCAACAATTCATCTAAGATATTACTATACTGCGATTTAGAATAAATTATTTTTTTGGTTATTTTTTAAATAAAATCAGGTGAAAATAAGGAATACCTCCGCAAGTGGAAGATTTTTTGTAAACTTGTTGAAAAAAAAGGTGAACAACTACGTCATTTCCCTGCTGTTTGCTCAGTTGCTGATGCTTCAGGTGTTTTCACAAGAAGAATCAACAGAAAAAACAGTCAATACAGGCTTTCGTATCATGTTTTACAACGTTGAAAATTATTTTGATGCCGAAGTGGATACCAGTTTGTCGTACAACGAGTTTACGCCAGGAGGGGATTTGCACTGGACCTCACGCAAATTTGAAGCGAAACGCAACGCGCTCTATCGCGTGATTACCGCCTTAGGTGGTTGGGCATCGCCCACCATCATCGGCATGGTGGAGGTTGAAAACGATGCGGTACTGGCCAGCCTGATCGAAAACACACCCCTCAATAAAAAAGGATACCAATCCATTCATTTCGATTCGCCTGACTTTCGGGGTATAGATGCCGCTTTGCTTTACAGGCCACCATTCATGCCTTTGTCAGCCAAACCCATCCGGATTACCGATCCCAAAGAGCCCTCCTTTACCACACGCGATATGCTCTATGTGGTGGGGTTGCTCGGCGACGATACGGTTCATGTTGTGGTAAACCACTGGACTTCCAGATACCGTGGACTGATGGAATCGGAACCCAAACGGATGCTGCAGGCCCATCGCCTTTTACAACTCACAGATTCCATCTGCGGAGTCAATCCTGCCGCCAATATAATCGTTATGGGTGACTTTAACGATGGCCCTGAAAATGCCAGCATGCAGGAACTGACAAAAGTCGGGCATGGATGCCCATTGATTAATCTACCCTTACAATCGCAAAATAAATCAGTGAAAGGCACTCACAAGTTTCAGGGAAACTGGGCGGTACTCGATCAGTTCCTGGTGAGCAAAAATATGATCGACAGTTCCAACAATTTGCAGGTAGTAGATGGCCATGGAAACATCTTCACGGCTTCGTTGGTACTGGAAACAGATGAGAAGTTTGGTGGACTGAGGCCCAACCGTACCAACATTGGCTTTACCTACCATGGCGGATACAGCGATCACCTGCCCGTGTTTTTGGATATCAAAACAATGAGTCCGCTCCGAAAACCCTAAAACACAAAAATACCATTTAGAGACCATGCCACAAAAGTTCATAATGCCAGAATGATTATATTTGCGTCTTTAACTTAAAACAGGAAACGAATGAATTTAAAAAACATGTCATTGTTGATGTTTGCATTGCTGCTGACAAACGTGATGGTCGTGGCACAAGACGACAATGAAGAAGCTAAAGGCTACCGGTTTACCGATGAAATTAACATCAACAACACACCGGTTAAAAACCAATACCGTTCAGGAACCTGCTGGAGCTTTTCGGGCCTGGCTTTTGCAGAAGCCGAAATCCTGCGTAAAACAGGTAAATTGTACGATCTTTCGGAGATGTTCATGGTATACCATACCTATTCCGACAAAGCATCAAAGTATGTTCGATTAAACGGCAACCTTAATTTTGGATCAGGAGCTGAGGTTACAGATGTATTTCGCGTGATCAACCTTTATGGTATGATGCCCGAAAGTGCCTATTCCGGTTTAAATTATGGAGAAGAACTCCACACACACGGCGAACTTGATGAATTGCTAAAAAGCTATGTAGACGCCATCATCAAAAACAAAAACAAAAAACTGACTCCCGTCTGGCATGAAGCATTCGACAGGGTATTGGATACCTACCTTGGAGAAATTCCGGCCACCTTTGTCTACGAGGGTGTTGAATACACGCCCAAAAGTTTTGCCCAATCAACCGGCTTTAACGTGGATGATTATATTGAAATTACTTCTTACACTCATCGCCCGTATCACAAACCATTTATCATGGAAATTCCAGACAACTGGTTGTGGGCCGAGATTTACAACGTTAAGCTGGATGAAATGATGCAGGTAATCGACAACTCGCTCGAAAACGGTTACACCATCGCGTGGGGAGCAGATGTGAGCGATAAAGGTTTTTCATGGAAAAACGGTGTTGCCGTTATTCCCGATGAGGAAAAGGCTGACTTGTCAGGCACTGAAAAAGAAAAATGGGAGGCCCTCACCAAAAAGGAAAAAGATAAATCCATTTACAGTTTTGAAGAACCGGTCAAGGAAAAGAATATCACTCCCGAAATGCGCCAACTTAATTACGACAACTACACCGTTACTGATGACCATGGCATGTTAATCGTTGGAAGGGCCAAAGATCAGGAAGGAAATGTTTTTTATAAAATCAAAAACTCTTGGGGAACCGATGACGCTAAATATGGGGGATATTTTTATGCCTCGGCAGCCTACATAAAACTCCAAACCCTTGGTATTGCTGTGCATAAGGATGCCATTCCTAACAAGATTAAAAAGGAACTCGGGCTTTAAGAAACATGACAAAAGCGTCTTGACAAGGCGCTTTTTTACCTCATATAATTTATAAATTATAAGTTGGTAATACTTTAATATTGGCAGTTAATTTGAAATACCTTGTATTTGCTTGCCGAATGAGAACATTTTCCTCCTTAATAATTTGCAATTTCAAAACATAAGGTGAATGATTGGCACTAACCCTTTTACAAATGAAAGAATAGTGTTATTTTTACCGATTCATTTATTGTGCATATGAACGTAGCCGACTTTGATGCTGTGAGACCATACTCCGATGAAGAGATTCGTGCCTCTATTCCGCGGATTGTGGCCGATCCGAAATTTAATGCCATGCTGGATTATCTTTTTGATCAGGAACGCAAGCATTCTATTCTCCGGGAGTTGAAAGAGGTTGAAAATTTAAATGATTTTCAAAGGGTACTTACTGTTCCGGCCGTGGAAACTCTCATGGACAGGACCAGCGATGGATTTTATACTTCCGGATTTGAAAACATCTCTAAAAGCGGGAACTATGTCTTTATTGCCAATCACCGTGACATCATGCTCGATTCATCCATTCTCGGGCTCGCCCAACTTAAGAATGGGTTTAAGGTAAACCAGTCCATCTGGGGAAATAACCTGATGATCAATCAATTAATTATCGATCTTGGAAAATCAAATCAAATGATTACTGTTTTCCGCGAAGGCAGCCCAAAAGAACTTTTGCTCAATTCGCAGCGTCTATCGGCCTATATGCGGTATTCACTTACACAACTGAACAATTCCATTTGGATTGCACAACGCAAAGGAAGAACCAAAGACGGATGCGACAAAACAGATGTTACCATATTGAAAATGTTGTCATTGTCATGCGAAGGCGATTTCATTAAGAGTATGGAGGAACTCAATATTACCCCAGTTACTATTTCGTATGAATGGGAACCTTGTGATGCCATGAAAGTGCGCGAAATATATTTATCCCAAAATGTGACCTACGTGAAAAATATTGATGAAGATTTTCAATCCATATTAGGTGGAGCACTTTCACAAAAGGGAAGAATTCACCTGTCCATTGGAACCAACATCAACCCTGACATCGAATTACTTAACCAAAACCAATTGACCCACAACGAAGTACTGGGTGAGATGGCAAAAATTATTGACAACCAAATTCATCAAAACTATCACCTGTGGCCATCCAATTATCTGGCCTACGATCTACTGAATAATTCAACCAACTATACCGACCAATACTCCGATGAAACCATCAAACTATTGGAAAAAAGATATGTGCACACCACCGAAATAGTTGGGCATAACAATGAAAAAATAAGGACTTTCTTTTTAAAATTATATGCAAATCCGGTAATCAATAAATTGCTTATTGCAACATCATCATAAGGTCATGAAGCATGATGTTAATTCATTACCGCCGACTTTTTAACAACAGACATATCGAAAGTGGTTTATCATTAAACCACTTTCAATTCATTCATGTATATTCGCCAAAAATTAGCATTTGAATAAAATTCACTTATAAATGGTTACGATTTCCAATAACACCCTTCGGATAGAAGACTATATTCAGGTCCTGATATTCGATGACAACATCACGATTGACGAGAAAACATTGACCCAGGTTGATCATTGCTTTCATTTCCTGAAGGATTTTTCCGTTAACAAAATCATTTATGGGGTAAATACAGGTTTAGGTCCGATGGCGCAGTACAGGATAGACACAAAGGACCAAATTCAACTTCAATATAACCTGATCAGAAGTCATGCTGCCGGCTCCGGGAATCCTCTGGAACCTATTTGCGTGAGGGCAGCCATGATATCCCGGCTCAAGAGCCTGTCGTTGGGATATTCAGGAATTCATCCCGATGCCATCCAGCTGCTGACGACTTTGCTGAATCAGCAAATTATTCCGTTTATCCCCGAACATGGAGGAGTTGGTGCCAGCGGCGACCTGGTTCAACTTTCTCATCTGGCACTCGTTCTTATTGGAGAAGGTGAAGTTTTTTATCATGGCAAATGGCAGTCCACAGCCGATGTGTTTAGCAAATTAAACATCTCTCCACTTCAGATCAGGCTTCGCGAAGGGCTGGGACTGATCAACGGCACTTCCGTGATGTCAGGTATTGGAATTACCAACGCCATTTTTGCACAAAGGGCCATTGGATGGTCGGTATATGCCTCTGCCATGATCAACGAACTGGTTGAATCATTCGATGACCATTTTTCGCAGGTACTGAATGATGCTAAAAAACACGAGGGCCAGCACCTGATCGCGGAAAAAATGCGTTACTTACTGCACGACAGCCATCTCATTAAAAAAAGAGACGATCATTTGTTCAATGGTAAAATTGAAGAGAAAATTTTCAAACAAAAAATTCAGGAGTATTATTCTTTGCGATGTGTTCCTCAAATATTGGGCCCCATCATCGATACACTCGAAAACACGAAAAAAGTATTGGTTAACGAAGTAAACTCAGCCAACGACAATCCCATTGTGGATGTTCAGGGAAAGACTGTTTTCCATGGAGGAAACTTTCATGGAGACTATGTTTCGTTCGAAATGGACAAGCTTAAAATTGCCATCACCAAACTATCGATGCTGGCTGAGCGGCAAATCAACTTTTTGATGAATGATAAACTGAACAATATCCTCCCGCCGTTTGTCAACCTGGGCACCCTTGGACTAAATCTTGGTTTACAAGGAACTCAATTTACCGCTACTTCCACTGTTGCCGAAAACCAAACACTGTCGAATCCCATGTATATCCACAGCATTCCCAACAACAACGACAACCAGGACATTGTAAGTATGGGAACCAATTCGGCTCTGATGGCTAAGAGAACCATCGACAATACATTTGAAGTACTTGCCATCGAATTTCTTGCCATCATTCAGGCCATCGATTACCTGGGCCAGGAAGAAAAAATGAGTTCATTAACCCGGGATCTGTATCGCCACCTTCGTGACCTGGTTCCGGTTTTCAAAGACGACACACCAAAATATCAGGAATTGTCGGCGTTGCGCCAATTCCTTATTAACAACGAACCTCAAACAACCCAGGAGCCATGAGTAACCAAATAAGATTTGCCTTAGTGACCGGAGGATCAGGAGGAATCGGAAGCGCCATTTGCAAACAACTTGCCATGGATGGATACCACGTGCTTGTTCATTATCACCACAATAGGGAGGAAGCGTTGAAAGTGGTAAACCACATTACTGACACGGGAGGCATGGCCGAAACCATACAATTTGACGTATGTAAACCGGAAGAAGTATCGTTGGCGATAAAAACATGGAGGGACAATCACGATGAAAATAGCTATATTGCCGTATTGGTGAACAATGCAGGAATCAGGAAGGATGCCCTGATGGTTTGGATGGAACCTGCCGATTGGCATTCGGTTATCGATACCAACCTGAATAGCTTCTTCTATGTCACCAGCAGCTTGCTAAAGGAAATGATATTAAAAAAATGGGGCAGGATTATCAATGTGGTATCCCTTTCCGGAATCAAGGGATTACCCGGACAAACCAACTATAGCGCGGCAAAGGCTGGTGTAATCGGTGCTACGAAAGCCCTTGCACAGGAAGTGGCGAAAAAGAATGTGACCGTAAACGCGGTTGCACCCGGGTACATCAAAACAGAGATGATTAAAAATCTCGATGAGTCGCAACTAAAAAACCTGATTCCGGCCAACCGGTTTGGCAAACCGGAAGAAGTAGCCTCTGTAATTGCTTTTCTGGCCAGCGAAGGTGCTTCATACATCACAGGGGAAGTTATTCATATCAATGGAGGTCTTTATACATAATTTTAAAAAAGTAACTAAATCAATTGAAAAGCGCAAATTATACCAACTAATGCCATGAAAAGAGTTGTCATCACAGGAATGGGTATTTATTCAACCATTGGTAAAAACCTTGAGGAAGTTAAACTTTCGCTTTATGCCGGGAAATCAGGCATCGTGATCGATCCTGAACGAATTAAACTGGGGTTCAGATCGGCTCTTACCGGGTTTATCGAACGCCCTTTACTCAAAGGCATATTGCCACGCAGGATGCGGGTTGGCCTTCCGGAACAAGGTGAATATGCCTATATCGCTACCATGGAAGCCCTTGAGAATGCTAAAATTGACGAAGACTACCTGAACAGCCATGAAATCGGAATACTCTATGGCAACGACAGCAGTTCGACGGCCGTAGTAGAAGCTGCCGACTTATTGCGGGAAAAGAAAAATACCATGTTGATTGGTTCGGGGTCAATCTTCCAGTCGATGAATTCGACCATTAGCATGAATTTATCGGTCATCCTCAAACTTAAAGGCATCAATTTTACCATCAGTGGAGCCTGTGCCAGTGGTTCGCACGCTATTGGGATGGCTTACTTCATGATCAAAAATGGATTACAAGACACCATCATTTGCGGTGGGGCTCAGGAAATAAACCCAATCTCCATGGGGAGTTTTGACGCGTTGAACGCATTTTCTGCCAGGCAGGGCGATCCTACCAGGGCTTCCCGACCTTTCGACCGCGACCGGGACGGGCTTGTACCAAGTGGTGGAGGTGCCACCCTCATACTCGAATCATACGACAATGCCATCAAACGCGGGGCAACCATATTCGGTGAAGTTCTGGGTTACGGATTCTCGTCCAATGGCGACCATATTTCAGTACCCAATGTAGAAGGACCGGTCAAGTCGCTCCAGCGTGCCCTGGACGATGCACGGCTTAAACCCATCGACATTGATTATCTGAATGCCCATGCCACTTCAACTCCGGTTGGCGACCAAAATGAAGCTTGTGCCATTTTTAAAATTTTCGACCAGGGAAGGGTTCCTGTAAGCTCTACCAAAGGAATGACCGGCCACGAAATGTGGATGGGAGGAGCCAGCGAAGTCATTTATTCGCTGATTATGGCCCACAATTCGTTTATTGCACCCAACCTGAATTTTGAAAACCCGGATGAATATTCTGCCAAACTGAATATCATCAGCCAAACCAAAGAACAAAAGATAAATACCATTCTGTCGAACTCATTCGGATTTGGCGGGACCAACTCCACCTTGATTGTTAGGAAGCTATAGTTAAAAAATATCAGTTTTATTGTGGAATAATAAGCAGAGATTGATGGGAATGAAACCAGATTATGTTATTTTTGCCATCTAAAACTTGAAATCCGTATGATGGTAGACAGAGAAGAAACCATACTTAAAATAAATAATTTTTTAATCGAAGAGTTTGAGCTTGAGCAACATCAGCTTGTTCAGAATGCATCTCTTAAAGACGATTTGGACATCGAAAGTCTTGATTTTGTTGATATTGCCGTTATTTTGGAAAACAACTTTGGCGTTAAAGTATCCAGTGAACATTTGGGGAAAATCATTACCCTGCGTGATCTTTATCAATTTGTTATCGATTACAAAGAGAAATAATGACCGTTCAATGGGAAGGCAAAACCCGTGGTGGGGCGGCAGGTAATGGCGCCTTTGTTTTTTTACTGAAACATTTTGGTCTAAAAGCAGCTTATGGTTTACTTCTTTTCGTGGCTCCGTATTTTGTACTGTTTTCACCTAAAGCCCGAAAGCCGATGTACTTTTATTTTCATCGTATTTTGGGATTTAATCCATTAAAAAGCTTTTTCTATCTATTTAAAAACAACTATGTTTTTGGTCAGGTGCTGATCGACAAAGTAGCGTTGATGGCGGGACTTAACTCAAGGTTTTCATTTGAATTTGAAGGAGAGGAATTCCTGCATCAGATGGCCGCCGAAAAAGGAGGGTTTATTATCGGATCGCACATGGGCAACTGGGAAATAGCCGGCCAACTGCTCAAACGAATCAAAACCAAGGTGCATATTGTGATGCTTGAATCGGAGCATGAAAAAATCAAAGCCATGCTGGATGAGGTAATGACACAAAAGTCGATGCATATTATTCCCATCAAAGAAGATCTTTCTCATCTGTTTGCCATCAGAGAAGCGATGGAAAAAAACGAACTCATTGCCATCCATGGCGACCGTTTCCTCCCGGGATCCAAAACCGTCACCATGAACCTGATGGGCCATGAAGCTGATTTTCCCGCCGGTCCGTTTAGCCTGGCCATAAAATACAACAAACCCATAACGTTTATCTCTGCCATCAGAAAGCCAAAAACCCATTATCATTTCTTTGCCTCATCCCCCAAAACCTATCCATCCCAAAGGGCATCATTTGAACTTTCCTTAAATTCCGCACTTACCGATTACTCATTATTTTTAACACAAACCATCCGTCAACACCCCGAACAATGGTTTAATTACTATTACTTTTGGAAATAAACTTTGCATCATGAAAATAACCCACGGTAACGATAATAAAACCGCTTTACAAGCCAAGTTCGATGCGCAGAAGATTGCATTTGGTCCCATTATGTTTCAGGCGGCGAAAGCATTACGCGATTTAGGAATATTAGAATACCTGCTTAAAAACCGTCGCTCCGGAGCAACAACAGAGGAAATAGCGAAGGAACTCGGGTTGTCGGTTTACGGGGTAAAAGTGCTGCTCGAAGCCGGGTTAAGCCTTGAAATGGTACAGGTAGTGGAAGATCAATACGCTATCACCAAAACCGGTTATTTTTTACTTAGGGACGAGCTCTCGAGGGTAAATATGGATTTTGTCAATGATGTAAACTATTTGGGAATGTTTCAGCTTCAGGAATCCATTTTGCAGGGGAAACCAATAGGACTATCCGTATTTGGCGAGTGGAATACCGTATATGAAGCCCTGGCTGAATTGCCAAGAAAGGTGCGGAAAAGCTGGTTTGCTTTCGACCACTTTTATTCTGATTATGCCTTTCCTGAAGTGCTGCCGCCTGTTTTTGCTGCAAATCCAAAAAGAATGCTGGATGTGGGTGGAAATACCGGCAAGTTTTCAATTTACTGTGCCCAAAACATCCCCGATATTTTTCTCACCATCCTTGATCTTCCCGGTCAGGTTGCTGAAGCCGCCAAAAACATTGAAGAAGCCGGTTTTTCGTCCCGTATTTCGACCCATGCGCTCAATTTACTTGATGGAAGTATTGCATTTCCAACAGGATATGATGCCATTTGGATGAGCCAGTTCCTGGATTGCTTTTCGCAGGAAGAAATTCTGAGCCTGCTCAAACGCTCATACAATGCCCTGGACGAAAACGGATCGTTGTTTATACTTGAAACTTATTGGGATCGGCAAGCATTTGAAGCATCAACCTACAGTTTGCATGCGACTTCGCTTTATTTTACCGCCCTGGCAAATGGTAATAGCCAGATGTACCATTCAAGGGATATGATGGCTTTGGTTGAAAAATCAGGGTTGAAAGTTGACAGAATTATTGATGATATCGGGGTGAGTCATACCTTGTTCCAGTGTTCAAGAAAATAAAAAAAGCTACCTTGAGGCAGCTTTCTATTTTTTTTAAGTGCTTGCGGTTTAATACTCTTCTTCATTAAAAAAGAAATCTTCTTTTGTGGGATAGTCAGGCCATAGATCCTCAATTCGGTCATACACTTCACCTTCATCCTCAATTTCTATCAGATTTTCGACCACTTCACTAGGCGCACCTGTGCGAACGGCCCATTCTACAAGCTCCTCTTTGGTTGCTGGCCAGGGGGCATCCTCAAGTTTTGAGGCCAATTCTAAAGTCCAATACATCTTCTTCCCAGTTTAGTTAATATTTTTGCAAAAATAATTTTTTTTTTATCTATTCCAACCTTTTTCTTTTGGCAGCTGCTTATTGCTAAAATCTCGGTTTCCAAAGGGTTTCCACGGCTCCCTGGTCATGCGAAATCCGGCGCGACAATACAAACAGATAATCAGACAACCGATTCAGATATTTAATGTTTAACAAATCAACCGTATCGGTGCGAGCCAGCTTGATCACCAGCCGTTCGGCACGTCGGCAAACTGTACGGGCAATATGACAATAGGAAACCACGGTATGACCGCCTGAAAGGATAAACGAACTTAAATCCGCTAATCCCTCATTCATTATATCAATTTGATTTTCAAGAAATACCACATCCTGTTCGTGTAAAACAGGCAGTGGGTTCAACAAATCGGTTCCGTCGTGTGCCAGAAGCGATTCGATAGTGAAAAGTCGATCCTGGACCTCAATCAAAACCGACATCCAGTGTGAAGATGCCTCCTGATCGCGGATCAAACCAATCCACGAGACCACTTCATCAACGGTTCCATAACATTCAATCCTCAAATTGTCTTTCGCTACACGACTTCCCCCTATCAGCGAGGTTTCTCCGGCATCCCCTGTTTTTGTGTATATTTTCCAATTGTTGCTCATCTCTTTTCAATTAACAAAAAAATTAATCTCATCCAACCTCATCCACCAACTGGTAATCTTTAATCGTTTTAATGCGCTTATTCTGCACATCCGAAGCAATTTCCCCATCAATCATGCGAATTATCCGATGTGCATGTAAAGCGATGTCTTCCTCATGGGT
The DNA here is from genome assembly GCA_001769215.1 of Bacteroidetes bacterium GWF2_41_31. Classification (GTDB taxonomy): domain Bacteria; phylum Bacteroidota; class Bacteroidia; order Bacteroidales; family F082; genus UBA6244. The sequence continues at coordinate 127,594 of MEOL01000003.1, read as the reverse complement.
AACCACGATAATGGTGTTTCCCAACCTGTGGATTTCTTCCAGCAACCCCATAATTTCGATGGAGGTTCTGGAATCCAGGTTACCGGTAGGTTCGTCAGCTAACACGATGGACGGGTTGTTGACCAGCGCACGTGCGATGGCTACCCGCTGCCTTTGTCCACCCGACAATTCGTTGGGACGGTGGGTCATCCTATCTGAAAGCTGCACCTGATTTAATGCCAGTTCCGCCATTTGCAGGCGCTGATGTTTGTTTTTACCCGCATAAATTAACGGCAGCATCACATTTTCGAGGGCCGTAGATCGCGGAAGCAAATTAAAGGTCTGAAAAATAAACCCGATTTCCTTGTTCCTTACATCAGCCAATTCGTTGTCCGTCATCTTACTTACATCCACTCCATTCAGAAAATAGCTTCCCGAAGTGGAGGTATCCAAACACCCCAATAAATTCATCATGGTTGATTTGCCCGATCCCGACGGACCCATTAAAGCGACAAACTCATTTTGATAAATTGATAAGTCGATATTGCGCAAAGCTTTAACGGTTTCTGTTCCTACCTGATAGTACCTACAAACCTGTTTTAAATTGATGATTTCTTTTTTCATATACATTCATCTAATACCAGAGTGCCAAAACTACTCATTTACCTGATTGTACCCAACATTTAATACCGAATTATGAAGTCCTGTTTTTGAATCCCTTTTCTAAAAAACACCATGCCAAACCAAAACAAATCGATGGTAAGCGAAACCGCATCCTCTTTTTTAATCTCCTCCCAGGCGGCTTCCATTCCGGGCGACCAGTGGATATCATCAAAAATAAATACCGATGATTCATTGGAAAGAGGCAAACAACGGTAAAAATAATTTAAAGTTGGTTCTTTACGGTGATTTCCATCAAAAAAAACAAAATCAAGCTGATCGAGTTGCTGCAAAACCGATGGAAGCAACGCATCAAAATCGCCAACTAAAACCTGTATGCCCGACAGCTTTAAATCACCAAAAACGGTTTCTGCCACGGCAGCCAATCCTGAACATCCCTCCATGGTGATCATTCTGGAACCCGGATGAGCCATTTTTAAATAGGATCCGCTTACCCCTGCAGCGGTACCAAACTCAAGCAATGTACGCGGTTTAAAATGTCTTACGAGGCGATATAACATTTCGAGTTGCGCTTTTCGGTGACTACGGAGTTTTACCAGTTTCCCAACCGGGTGGACCGAAGTTGAGTATTTCTTCTCGCCGGCTCCTGTCCCGAAATCTACCGTCTCAATCAAATTGGTATTCTCTAAAAGGCTTTTTCGAACCGAATCAAGAACCTGGTAATCCTGATATTGAGTGGAATCGCGAAGCACCTCTTGAACCAATTGATATACAAAAGGCGAATGGATGGTATACCGGGTTTTTGAAGTGAAGAGGTAACTTAAGTAGCGCCGTGCCAGAAATATCATTTTTATCATGGAACAAATTTCTTTTTAATGGAAAGCCACTTTATTAACATAAAATACTGTCCTCATATCCTGATTGGCCAGTGACCGATTTCGAATGGTTTGCTCACCATAGATCAAATAGTACTGCCCAAACCAGGGGATGATGAAATTGTCTTCGTCTTTAGTTATCCTGTCACGTACAAATGAGGCGGCTACCGGGCTGCTATCGGTACTCACATTGGTGGAGCCTTGTATGGTTTTTGAAAAAAGTTTCCCTTCATTTACATAACCAATGGTAAGCAAAGGGCCATCGGGTACTAAAATTGAATGCCTTCTCAATCTATAGGTCAGCACATTATTGATTACAAACTCATTGTCCCAAATCAATTTGCCATCCTCAGAAAAAGAAGCCACCAGTACATCATAATATTGATAACCAGTAAAAACAGAATAAGTGCGGGGATAAGGCCTTCCATAGTAATCATATTCCATTCTGGTTTCTATTTGATATTGAGGCTTATACACTTCAGTTGAGAGGATGTAATTTCCACCTGACATCATGGCAACCGGCTGAGTAAGATGAAAATAAGCCGTCAGCACTTTGTGTTTCTCTTTTTCACCGGTTGAATCGTTTACCACGCGCGCATTTACAATTTCACGTGCTTGCATGGTGCCCTGGATATTTGTAAACGTTATGAAGTCATAAAAGTTAAGGGAAGTTTGTTTATCGTCCTCAAATTTCAGAAAAAAGTAACCTGCACTTTTTGCTTCCTCTGTGGTTTCCATATCCTTTAGCGAAGCCATTCTTCCGGTAATTAAATCATAGGTACCCAGCACGACCAACTCACCCCCTATTTTTGGAAAAAAGATGAAGTCGCGTAACATCTTCGTGCTTTCCGAATTCTCAACGGTAAGTTCTCTTAACAGGATTCCTTTTGGTGTGTAGAACCTCAACACATCATTCATGTAACGGCCATTGCTAATCACCTTTGCTGCTACAATAAACTTGCTCTCTTCCTTGTCAATCGCCAACTGGATAATAGAACTCAGGTCATCTTCGAACAGGTGCACGGGCACTACTTCCCCATCTATCAAACTGACCAGTACCAAATCGGAGGCATTCTTGTGTAGGTTTAAGGCGATGCAGGCGGTGTTGTCAATCACATCAAAACCAACAATTTTGGCCTTTTCGGGAAGGGTTCCCGAAATCAATGAGAATGCCTGTGTTTTTGAGTCATAGGTTACAATCTCGTAGAAGTCAAATTCTTTCTTCGACTTTCCTGTATTCCTGAACAACAAATGAATTCTTTTGCCATTCACCCTGGACTGAACAAATTCCACATGATCGTTTATGGCAACAAATTTGAGCCATTGTTGGTTGAGCAAATCATCAAAAAGACCAAAATACCAATTCCGTTCACCCTCTTTGCTAACTTCATTGCTGGCATAAAAAATGAGTGCACCATTTTGGCCGATAGGTTCCAAATGATAACTATCCGCATCTGCATCAGCAGGTATTTCAAGGCGTACCGACTTAACTTCCTGAGATGAAACATGCAGTGAAATACACAAGAGTAATATTGACAGAACCATTCTCATGATGATCGCATTTGTTTGTGGTAACGAAATTAGATGATTAAAAGTATAAAAAAAACAGGAAGATTATCCAAAATTCATACCAACAAAAAGCCCGCTCTTGTGCAAGGGCGGGCTTTTGGTACATTACACATTCAAACTACTTCACCATCAAACGGTTGACAGCAGTAGTTCCATTTTGATAAGCAATTTTAATCAAATACATTCCATTGTTCAGGTCGGTGAGTGCAATTGAATTGGCACCTTTCACCACCGGAACAGTCTTTACAGTTTGTCCCATCAGGTTAATGACCATGACCTGAGCATCTTCATCTGCTACCACAGTAACCTGATTGGTTGCAGGGTTTGGATATACCACAAGGTCAACAACATCATTTTGCTCAATACCTGTTTTCAGAACACCCATAACCAAACAATTTGTCACTTCCCAGGTAGCTGATTCAACATCTGTCGAGGTAAACTTATAAGCCAGATAGAAGGAAGAAGAAGCATAAGCATCCAGGGATACATCACCTGATTCAACCCACAAGAAGGAAAGTCCTGACCAGTCAGCCTGATCGGTAATTTCAACCCATGTAAAATCATTTGGATCGCCAGCGCCATCATAATCCTGTGAATAGTATAACTGCAATGCAGGCCCGGAATAATTGGCCGCAGTGCTAAAACTAAAGTTGATATCTTCATAAAGATCCAAATCCATCTGAGGCGAAATCAACCAATCCTCATTGGCGAAGGCAGCACCTGCGTATCCGCTCATTTTGGCGAAGGTAATACCACCATAGCTTGATCCTATCCAAACCTGTTCGCCCAGTACATTATATGGGGTCCAAACGCCAAGTCCGGTTGCAAAATCCTCAAAACTGATTACCGCTGCATTTACGGTAGTAGCAGTTGCCACAGGAACGGTTCCATCGGTTTTATAATCAATATTGGCACCAGCATTGGTATAGGGGTAGATATAGAATGAATACTCCGTTGAACCCAGTAAGGTTGAGAAAGTAGCCGCTTCCACATCATAATCTACGTTAATGGTCGCGATTCCATCCGACCAATCGAGGTCTTCAGCTACCGGAACACCATCCACAGGAGCCGTTGCGGTTACACCCGGCTTTACTCCCTGAATCAGATAGGCTCTGGGCAGCTGAGCTCCAATGGCATCAGTCCAGCTTAAGTTAATGCTTAACTCATTGGCAATGGCACTAAAAGCGGTTGGGTAATTGGTTGGTTCCGGATCGAGAGAACCGCCAAAACTCTGACTGTTATTTACATTTCCCTGTGTGGAAGCGGCCGGCATCTGCCAGGCAAAATCTTCATAGGACGTTCCAACGCCCAGCAATTGCAATGATTCGCCAACCGGAGAGCTGTCTTCAGTAACTCCCATATCGGTAGAAGTAAGACCTGAGGCCGGTCCGTCTGTTGCAGTTAGGGTACCTTCATAACTCAGGAACTGACCTGAAATCACTGTTCCCTGATAGCTTAACGAAAGTCCATCGGGTGCCCCATTCTGGATACTGGCAGGCATCCAGGTATAAATGGTAAAATTGCCAGATACAGTACCTACTGTAAAATTATCTACCGTTTGGGTGTCATATAAACCACCACTGTTTCCATTGTATAAGGTAATTGCAAAATCAGACAAGGTATAACTTCCCGGATTTTCAATCACAATTTCAACAAACTCATCAGCGTCGGTTCCAATATTGTCGTAATGCAGTTCGTTAATCCAGGCATTTTGTGCCTGGGCAACTCCAAATCCAAAGAGAAGAGCAACCAGGGCGAAAGAAAAATAATTTTTTTTCATGATAATAGATATTTTCGTATTAAAGTTTATTTTATTAATAACCAGGCATTCTACTAAAGTATAAATGCCTGGTTATTGATTTATTTATTCATAAATAAATTGTTAGTATACTAACAATTTCTTAACAAACGATTGTTTTGATATCTGATCCTGAATCCGGACAAAATACAGTCCCTTATCCAATCCGGTCAAATTGATCTCTGACCCTGAAACTGCAGATTCGTTGTAAACCACTTTACCGGTTATATCAGTTACCATGATTGTAGCATCGACGATGCCTGGCATATTGATGGTAAAGCGTCCGTCGGTTGGGTTAGGATATACCGTAACTGCTTCAGACTGATTGTCGCTGATACCGGTAATCAGGATAGTAACCACATTAGATGGACCAGACTCACCTTCTGTGTAAACAGAGGTAACATAATAATCGTGTGTGCCAATAGCAGGTATTGGATCATTATAAGTAGTTTCTGTTACGAGAGCAGCATTGATTTGAACATCATCGCGATAAACATTGAATCCAAGCAATTCGGCTGCTACGCCACGTGAAGAGTTCACAGATACAGCCGGATGTGAATTTGGTTGTGTAGTGAAACTGATATTTTTAATTGCTTTGCCAATCACAGGTTGGGTTGGGTTATAAGCGATGGTAGATTTGGTAGCTCCAATGGTTACATCGTCAACCAGCAGAATAAATGCGTCATTTGAAACACACTGAATTCCAACATATACATTCTGTCCGGCATAAGCACTCAGATCATATGAAAATTCGGCCCAATCGGCAACAGGAGCTTCTACATACGAACCGGCTGAAATGATGGTGAAATCAGAAGGGTTGAGCCCTGTGGTTGAAACACCCACTTTGAATCTTTCAAGACCATACTCATCGGTGTACGATTTTGCCCAGAATTTCAGCATGAAGCCATCAGCAATATTTACTTCGGGAGTAATGAGCCAGTCGTTGTTTGGTGGTGCTGTGGCGGCAAAGCAGGCTGCCAGTTTATCACCTGAATGAGGAATAATGTCTGTAACGGCAGGTGTTGTCTGTGATGGGTTGAAGATGATGAATGACTGTTCAGAATAAACATTTGGCCAGTCAATACCTGTCATTCCATAGGTGGGGCTACCGTCCACATCCAGGTTTACCCATGGAGCAAAGTCGATAACGAAATTTTCATAGGTCTCAAAATCATCTGAGAATCCTTGAGAAACGGTTCCATTCCAGGTAAGGGTAACATCGTCAAACGAACCCACTTCTGCCTGAAGGTTGGTTGGTGCAGGCAAATCGATGACGTTAATGTAATCCATTTTGGTTAATTCTGCGACATTAACTCCATCGGTTATCGAAAGGGTAACATCATAACTTCCTTCGGCATCATACATAATTTCAGGAGGTGTTTTTCCATCCCAGGTGGCGGGTGTTCCGCCATCGAATGTCCAGATCCATTGTGTTACATTACCAAATGAAAGGTCTGTAAACATCACGCTTCCACCGATACCAACAGTAGTTGGAGTTCCTTCGAAATCAACGATAATGCTGTTATCGCATCCCATTCCGGGGGTGGCCCAAATGCTGTCGCCAGCGGCATTCACTCCAACGTAATGAATAGAATGTGTCCAGTTTTCGGCAACACTGTTATCGGTGTTTGGATTACAAAGCGTTAATGATGGACCGTATCCATCAGCCAGGGTATCCCATGGCAATGCATCGCTAAATGATACATAATCAACTACATTGCCTAAGGCATCTTGAAGTTCGAGTTCTTCACCACTATTGCTCAATGCCCCACCGGTCCATTGCTCTGCAGTTACACCAAAGGTCGAGAGCATGGCAGCTGAGTTAATTGAAACCAATAAATACGATTCAGGTAAAATGGTCATGGCCGGAAAAATAAAATCGACTCCTTTTGAAAAAATGTAACCTGTTAAATCGATCGCATCATCACCATTGTTATATAACTCTATAAACTCTAACGAATCGTTACCAGATTCCGGTGGATTGTACATGATTTCGGTAATCACAATCTCAGGAACAATCACTTGTGCAGTAATTGAGAAGTAATCATCGCTTTCATCGTATGGATTGCCACCAGCGGTTTCTGAGATTAAGATTTTATAATCAGTTGCTGGATCAACTGTAGAAAATACAGACCATGTAAACGATTGTGCCGAAACGGGCAAATTCGAAACCAAAAGAACCGGGTCTTGTCCATCCCTGATCAGGTCTATATTAATATCACCATCCCAACCTTCAACAGTCCAGGTAATATCAAAGGTAGTTCCCTGCTCAATAGTTTCCCCTCCATTGGGTGCAACTATATTGATAGGGAAGTTGATTGCACCAGGTGTTCCACCATCTTCATGGCTGCTTCTCCAGTTTTCTCCAAGAGAATTGTCAAGACCGGGGCTAAACAATGACAGTGAAGGGCCGCCACCATCAGGATCAGATGGCCATGGGCTTGAATCTTCAAAATTTACAATGTCAATAAGTATACCATTGGCATTGTATAACCGAACTACGTCAGTAGTATTGGTAAAATTAAAATTTCCTGAACCATCATAATCAGGAGTAAAAGGGAAGGCACCACTGGTTGCCACTTCAATGGTAAAATACCCAAAGGCCGCAACAGTATAACCTGCAGGAAATAAAATAGGTGTATGAGAGGCATCATTATCAAGCAATTTCCAGTTTTCAAGGCTAATTGGTTGATTGGTATTATTGTATAATTCAACCCATTCTTCATCTGAACCTGGCGAGTTGTACATAATCTCATTAATTACCAACGCAGGTGTAGTTGGAACTGTCCAGGTTAATGTTTGAGCTGAAACAGTAGCTACAGTAAATGTCCAGTTACCTGCAATCCAGTTGCCTTCCGTATCGTTCACACCCCACTCCCAGGTATTGGAACCACCATCAACAACCAAGTCCTGCTGACAGGTCCATATATTGTCACCGGCTACGGCATCACCATTTGATCCATCATCATAAAAATCAGAATGCTCTATTCCGCCACCCCACGATGGGTCGTACTGTCCATTTGCATCCCAGCTTCCCTTTAAGGCAAAACCATCGTAGTTTTTACCAGTAGCATCATTAACAATAAAGGTGATTAATGCTGTTGGTGGCGGTGGGCCGCTGATGGTGGTACTGTTGTTAGGATAGTCATAAGTAAATGTGGTAGGATTAACGCCATCTGTAATAAAAGATACATTTCCTCCGGTGCTTTGATCCCAGTTGTGATTTAATGTAACCTTGCCTTGATAATTCCCTGCTGGAATTGTTAACACCAACGTGAAGATGTCATCACCTTCTGGATCAGTCATTTCACCCATCAATTCAGAAGGATCCCAGTTTGAACCACCAATTGCCGTTAAAAAGTCTCCTGCCATAACTGGCAGCATGTGTGTAACGAGGTCGGCGTTGATATTGGTTTTCCAGGTTACACTTGTTGTTGAGGCCAGAATCACATGTTGATCGTTTCCAGGATAATTTGGATCGGTCCATGCATCACCTTCAAGCACTTTGTATAAGTGGTCGCCGGCATCCAGCGATTTTGTCAGCTCATAAAGCCCGTTCGCATTCATGTTCATGACATATGCCGGGTCAGTAGTGTTCCAGCCCTGCATGGATCCAACAATACGTGCGGTAGCTGTAGAGGCTAAAATATCCGCCTGTTCACGGGGGTTGATGCGATAATAAGGTCCACTGTTGTACCAGTCGGCAACACCTGTAATGGCATTGTAGGTTTCACCAATGTTCAATGTGATTCCTGTTAATTGATAAACCACATTATCCCCAATATGAAAGTAGTGGGTGTTGGTTCCATCCGACCAGCTACAACGATAATCTGATGCTACGTAGGACTCAACCGTAAAATCTTCAATTTTCACCAGTTGACCTTCCCATTTCTCACCGGGATCGGTATTAACCGGAACAGTTTCTGCAATATCAGAACCACCGATGTCAGCAGGTCCATTAGGAGTATTGCCGGTTGAAAGAATTGAAACAACCACCGGATTAATTAATTCCGTTAGATTGTTGTACACATCTCGACTGGCATAAAATATGATTTCATCCCCAACAGCGACGAGTGCCTGAAATCCAGCATTATAAACCATAACCCCATGGTATGCCGTAGAGGCATCACTAACCCAAACATTATTAAAGGCATCATTTGCAGATACAATCCCGGTAAAGGTAGCAAGATGAGCATTATCAATTATTCCTGAGGGATTGGTAGTATTGGTATAGGAGAGAGGAGTAATTCCGGCATAAAAACTGAAATTAGTCGCATTGGCATTGTCCACAATATTGTCGAGGATATTGTCTCCTGCCATACTGGGCGAAGCTCCGGTAAGATGGACGATTGTGGCATCACTGCCATCAATTGTTGCGCCTGAAAAGGTAACGGCTGCAGACCCTGATAAGGAATAGCTGGCTGCACTAACCGACGACATGTTTGTTCCATAGACAACATCCATTGCTGTGGAGCTAATGGCATGTGCACTGGCAATAGAATTAGCTGCCGGCCAACTTTCAAAGCCTCCATTGGCAACTGTCAATGAGGTACCAGTTGGAGATTCAAAAGTAACATCATCAACATATTGGGTTTCAGGGGCAGAAAAGCCGGTTACGTCATAACTCCTCAACCCGAGGCTTACGGCAGTAGCTCCCGCAGGTACTACATCACTAAAAGTAAACTGCACCCATCCTCCGGTTGCAGGACCGGCATAATTAGCACTATACGTGGTAGAAGCACCAACCCAAATGAACACCGCCCTGATTCTTACAAATTCACTGGTATAGGCCCAAAACGAAAAAGTATAGGTGTTGCCTGCCGTAACGTTGATGGGTACTGCACTGGTGAGATCACAATTTGCTTGTGTACCGGTATTTACAACGATCTTACAACTTGATGAACCGCCATGAATGACGGACGTTTCCTGATATGTATCAATGTCAATATCACCAGTCCAGTTGACAGGCAATATCTGAGCATACACACTGATGGTTGACATCAACAGAAATGTCAAAATCACCATCGCACTAAGGGTAAATTTTTTCATAAACACTTTATTTAAATTAGAAAATATTCCTCGCAAAAATTGTCATTTTAATTCTAAAAAATCCTTTTACCTATTATCAAAACATTAAATAAAATCACCCTAAAAGGTTTAAAGGGAATCTACGAAGATAGAAAAAAAAACTAAGCATAAAAAAAAAGTTGCCGATTTTCATCGGCAACTTTTAGTACAATGATTTCAATTGTTTTATTTTTCGTCAACTTCCTCAAAATCAACGTCAGTAACCTCATCGTCACCCGATTTTTTAGAAGACCCTTCCTTACCACCGGGTGCGGCACCGGGCTGTTCCTGTTGAGAATTGCCCTGGGTTCCCTTGTACATTTCTTCACTGGCCTTTTGCCAAACAGCATTGAGCCGTTCCATGGCAGCGTCCACCGAGTTTAAATCCTGAGTTTTGTGAGCGTTGCGGAGTTGTTCGAGTGCGGTTTCAATTTCTGATTTTTTATCGGCAGGAACCTTGTCACCAAACTCTTTCAATTGCTTTTCGGTTTGAAAAATTAGTGCATCAGCTGAGTTGAGTTTGTCAACCCGTTCACGCTCTTTTCTATCTGAATCGGCGTTTGCCTCGGCTTCGGCTTTCATTCTTTTAATTTCTTCATCCGACAAGCCTGATGAGGCTTCAATTCGAATACTCTGGGTTTTGCCGGACGCCTTATCTTTGGCCGAAACATTCAATATTCCATTGGAGTCGATATCAAAGGTAACCTCAATTTGCGGAATTCCCCGGGGTGCAGGTGGTATACCATCGAGGTGGAAACGGCCTATGCTCTTATTTTGGTTGGCCATGGGACGTTCGCCCTGTAAGATATGGATTTCAACAGAAGGCTGATTATCTGAAGCTGTAGAGAACACTTCCGATTTCTTGGTAGGAATCGTCGTGTTCGATTCGATCAGCTTGGTCATGACGCCTCCCATGGTTTCGATACCCAAAGTAAGTGGGGTAACATCAAGCAAAAGCACATCTTTTACTTCTCCCGTTAATACACCACCCTGAATGGCGGCACCCAAGGCAACCACTTCGTCAGGATTTACTCCCTTTGAAGGTTCTTTTCCAAATATTTTCTTAACAAGATCCTGAATTGCTGGAATACGGGTTGATCCTCCCACCAGAATTACTTCATCTATATCGGCTACATTTAAGCCGGCATCGCGGATAGCGTCTTCGCATGGTTTGATAGTGGCGTGAATCAATTTGTCGGCCAACTGCTCAAATTTTGAACGGGTGAGTTTTTTAACAAGGTGTTTTGGCACACCGTCCACTGGCATAATATAGGGTAGGTTGATTTCGGTTTCAGTAGCACTCGAAAGCTCGATTTTTGCCTTTTCAGCAGCTTCTTTCAAACGTTGCAATGCCATGGGATCTCTTTTTAAATCGAGACCTTCGTCTTTTTTAAATTCATCGGCCAACCAATCGATGATGGTCTGGTCGAAATCATCACCACCAAGGTGGGTATTTCCGTTGGTCGATTTTACCTCAAAAACCCCGTCACCCAATTCCAGGATTGAAATATCAAATGTACCTCCGCCCAAGTCATAAACAGCTATTTTCGAGTCTTCTTTCTTTTTGTCCAGTCCATAAGCCAGGGCGGCGGCTGTAGGCTCATTGATGATTCTTCTAACAATCAATCCTGCAATTTCACCGGCTTCTTTAGTAGCCTGACGTTCTGAATCGTCAAAATAGGCAGGTACTGTAATCACCGCTTCGGTAACGGCATGACCTAAATAATCCTCAGCCGTTTTTTTCATTTTCTGAAGTACCATGGCTGATATTTCCTGAGGGGAATATTCTCTGTCTTCAATTTTAACCCGAGGGGTATCGTTATCCCCTTTAATTACTTTATATGAAGCCCGTTTGATTTCACTGCTCATCTCGTTATACTTGTTTCCCATAAATCGTTTGATCGAAGAAACGGTCCTCGTTGGATTGGTAATGGCTTGTCGTTTGGCAGGATCTCCTACTTTGCGTTCTCCATTATCTGTAAAAGCTACTATCGAAGGCGTTGTACGGCGGCCTTCGCTATTAGGAATGACAACTGGCTCATTGCCTTCCATTACGGCTACGCAAGAGTTGGTTGTTCCTAGGTCAATTCCAATTATTTTTCCCATGTTATTTTATTTTTGGTTCTATCCACGTTTTCTTGCCAGACTCAATCATTGTGCCAAAACAAGGTAAACACAAATGAACCATTCTGACTGTGTCCCTTTTTATCGTTCTGAAATAGTAGGTATGTTATTGGTTACATGAATGTTAAATATGATAAAAACAATGACTTAAATTGCAATATATCATCTCTGCCGTGACAAAAAGGCAGCATGACGTAAGTAAACTTTTGAGGAAGTATCAATTGGGGAAGGTGACTACATCATTATTGTGGCAGCTTAAAACCGAGGTCATATTTGTTTACCAAATCACTCTCGGTAAGCACGGCAAGCCGGATAGATTTGATGGAATTATGCCGTGAGGCAAAAATACCAATGGCTCCATCCATATTGGTATACAAGGGGACTTCTTCAAGCAAACTGCCCGAAGAGCCGTTTATATCGAGAAATGTTTGCAATACCTGCGAACCGGCTGCGACGTGAATATCTACCAGTCCGGCCCAGCGTTGCACATTAGGAATTGATTCGAGCTGGTTTTCGAGCATGGTAAAAAAGTTGAGGCCTGAGTAAGATATCACCATATCTTCATTGCCTGCTAACGTATTGGATGCCCTTGTGCCTAAGAACCAATCAACGGTTTTTAATAAGGTATCTGTTGTACCAGGCAAAAGCTCTTTGTAATTGAAGGTGAGGGACACTTCGTAACGTTTACCATTTTCAACCGATTTCCATTTTACTTCGGGATCGGCTAACGCGGGATTGGTGGGAAATGAAATGCGGTTAACCGGATAGCTCACCGAAAAATTACTGATTAAAGGCGTTTCTCCTTGTATCAATTTTCCTTTGTTATCAATCTTTAGCTGATAGGTATAATCGGCAAGCAATTTTTCGGCGGTGTAATACATCAACTGATTTGGTCCGTAAAAAGGATGCAAAACAACGGTATCTCCGGCATCGTCAACAATATATTCTGTGGTTTGCTTGTTGTGAATGGTCATTGTATCAAGTACAACAGGAGGTAGTTCATCACTACCGGCTTTTTTACCAATTAGCTGGACAGACAGTTTGTAGGGATAATTGCTTGAATCAGGATTCGCTGCGATTATAAGGGCATTGCCCGGACCGGCAAAGGCCTTTGTTATTTTAATCCAGGTGGTATCGTCAGCTATATCGGCTATTCCATAAACAATGGTGATGTCTTTATAATCGGCATACATGTCTACATCAGTGGAACAACTGCTAAAAAAAACAATCACTATCAATACAAAGAGACTAAAGCTAAATTTATTCATTTCCGCGTTATTTTTCAATGACATTTAAACGAACAAAAGTACGTTTTATTCTGTTGGCACGAAAAAGTATAAAGCCAATTTGCTTGGGTGTCTGCCAAAAAAAATCCCGGCTTGAACGATCAAACCGGGAATGTAATTAAAACCTTGTATCACACTAATCTATTGTCCAGGTTCCTCCGCTGGTTAACAGATCGTCGACGCACTTTATTTTCGAGGCTTTTTTCTCACGTTCGATGGAGGCATACATAGCTTCTTCAAGGGTTTCGGCGGCTACTGACCGAATAACACCAAGAGCGGCAGGTAATTCAGGCGGAGTCATGTTAGCAAGCATCAGGTGAATACCCGGATCAGGATCAGAAGGATCATGTACCAACAAATCTGCTTCGGTAATGCCATCTTTGCCAATTTCCACTGCAACTAGTTTCGTGCCTCTCAACACGATACCCTTGTCGCGGTCAGCACCAAAAATCATCGGTTTTCCTGCTTCTAGCACAATTTGGCTGTCGTCCTTGGTTTCACGCCCGGTAATAAGGGCATGTACCTGGTTATTAAAAATGACGCAGTTGGCTAGTATTTCAATAATGGAGGTGCCTTTATGCTCCGCGGCCTGGCGAAAAACCTGAGTCATTAGTTTAAGATTGGTATCCACCACCCTGGCAAAAAATTTACCACGGGCACCAATCACCAGTTCACCCGGATTAAAGGGAGTTTCAAAAGTTCCCTGGGGCGAGGTCTTGGTTTTAGAACCCTTGGGTGTTGTAGGTGAATATTGACCTTTCGTTAGCCCATAGATTTTATTATTAAACATCAGGTAATTGATATCCAGGTTACGGCGGGCAATGTGAATGAAATGGTTTCCTCCAATAGCCATTGAGTCTCCATCTCCGGAGATCATCCAAACGCTTAGTTTTGGGTTTGACAGTTTTACACCTGTTGCCAGTGCGGCGGCACGTCCGTGGATCCCGTGAAAACCATAGGTGTTCATATAATAGGGAAACCTTGAAGAGCAACCGATACCCGATACCACCACAAAATCTTCCTTGGGAATACCCATTTCGGGAAATACATTTTCAATTGATTTCAAAATCGCATGGTCACCACAACCAGGGCACCATTTTACCATTTGATCGCTTCCAAAATCTTCTTTCGACAAGATTAATTTCTTAGTATCTATCGTATTTTCCATTTTATAAATCGTTTAAGAGTTCATTAACCTTATCCTTCAATTCAGCCACCATAAAAGGCAATCCCTGTATTTTATTATATTGAAGATAGCTAAATTCAGGAAATTGCATGCGCAGATAGTTTACAAACTGCCCGAGGTTAATTTCGCATACCACAATTTTCTTGTACCCGGAAAGGATTTCCCGGGTGTTTCGCGGAAGAGGCATGATGTATTTAAAATGGGCCAGGCTAACCGATTTACCTTCGTTTCTCAGCTCTTCGAGGGCCGTGAGCATCACACCATAGGTGCCACCCCAGCTCACCATCAGCACATCGGAATGATCGTCACCTATGACTTCCTGTTCAGGAATATAATTGGCTACTCTGTTCACTTTTTCTTGTCTGAGTTCGCACATCAACTGGTGATTCTTTGGATCGGAAGATACATTTCCAAAAACATTGTCCTTTTCAAGGCCACCCAGTCGGTGCCGCAGGCCAGGTGTTCCGGGAAGTGCCCAACGACGGTTTAACTTTTCAATATCGCGTTTATAAGGTTTATAATCCGGATCGTTGGCTGGAACGATAGGTGGTATAATGGGTTGCAAATTGGCCACCTTGGGGATTCGGAACACTTCAGATCCATTGGCAATGGATCCATCGGTCAACAAAATGACCGGGGTCATGTGTTCAAGTGCCAGTTTGCTGGCTTCATAAGCAGCATAAAAACAATCTACAGGGCTCAAAGCTGCCATGACGATAACAGGCGCTTCTCCATTGCGGCCGAACAAAGCCTGATATAAATCCGATTGTTCTGATTTAGTTGGCAATCCCGTTGAAGGGCCTCCCCGTTGCACATCGACGATGACGATAGGAAGCTCAGTAATAACAGCCAATCCAATGGCTTCGCTTTTTAGTGACAGACCGGGCCCTGAGGTGGTGGTTACTGCCAAGGATCCTGTAAAAGAGGCACCAATACTTGAAACAATACCTGCAATTTCGTCTTCGGCCTGTAGTGCGACAACAGAAAGCTCTTTATGTTTGGTTAATTCCTGAAGAATTTCAGTAGCCGGAGTGATGGGATACGAACCCAGGAAAATTTTTCGTCCGGAACGCTCGGCAGCGGCCAACAATCCCCAGGCGGTTGCCAGGTTTCCTGTTACATTCCTATAGAGGCCCTTTGCCAAATCAGCAGGTTCTACTTTATAGGTGTTGGCAAAAGCTTCGATGGTATCCCCAAAATAGTAGCCGGCAGTCAACACCGCTTTGTTGGCTTCCACAATCAGTGGATTGGCTTTAAACTTCTGTTCGAAAAATTTAAAAGTGGGTTTATAATCACGGTTGAACATATAAAAAACAATGCCCAAAGCAAACATGTTTTTCGATTTCTGGGCAGTTTTATTATCCAGGTTAAGCGAACTAACCGCTTCTTTGGTCATGGTACCGATGGGTGCCTTTACAACCACATGGCCGGTTAATGTACCGTCTTCGAGCGGATCGCTTTTATAACCAGCTTTTTCGAAGTTCTTCTCAGTAAAGGTATCGCTGTCAACAATAATAATTGCCTCCCTGGTTATCCAGTTCATGTTGGCCTTCAACGAGGCCGGGTTCATGGCTACCAATACATCAGCCAAATCACCGGAAGTATGAATATCAACCTTGCCGAAATGAATCTGAAAGCCTGAAACCCCTGAAACGGTACCCTGAGGTGCCCTGATTTCGGATGGATAATCAGGAAATGTAGCAAAATCATTCCCTGCAAAAGCTGTCGAGTCAGAAAAAAGGCTTCCTGTAAGCTGCATTCCATCCCCTGAATCACCGGCGAAACGAATTACTGCTTTCTTCAATTCAACTACTCTGTCTTTTTTGGATGTCATTAGAAATATTTTTTAAAACAGGTGCAAAATTAAGCTTAATATTATTCGCCAAAACCGCGGAATTTGCCTTTTTTCTTTTTCGGGATATTATCTTAACATACCAAAAACAGTAAGTTTATATAAAATCTGATTTTCAAGTATATATAAAAACATCCTGTCGTTTCAATTTAACATTTTAATTGTAAAATAGAATTAGACTAAATTACAATGTTCGTTTCTTCACTTATCGATATAATATACTGTTATTCACCTTACTTATAACTCAGAATAAACAAACTCAGGAATCTTACCCTGGCTGTTTCCTTTAAAATCAAGCATTTTTAGCCTGTTAATTGTCGAAAACGCCAAAAATTGAAATCTTTTTCAACTTGTTTTAATGCAAACTCTGTATATTTGCAACCAGTTTTTTTCAATTAAAGATTAGTATTATGGCTCATAAAATTAATGATGACTGTACAGCTTGCGGAACTTGCATTGATGAATGCCCGGTTGAAGCTATTTCAGAAGGGGATATCTATGTAATTGATCCGGATTTGTGTACAGATTGTGGCGCTTGCGCCGATGTTTGCCCTGTTGAAGCTATTCATCAGGAATAAGAAACATCCATCAAAAACAACCTCCCGGCCGTGAATAGTTTATTGCGGTCGGGTTTTTTTTAGACTTTTTTTCTGTTTATAATTAATCTAAATTGCAACGGCAACCAATAGTTTAATAACTTTGTAAACTAACTAATCCAGCATGGATGACTACAGTTTTTTAAATAGTACCGATCCGGATGTTATCGAATCACTGTACCAGCAGTTTCTTATCGATCGCAATTCAGTTGACAAGGGCTGGCAGGCCTTTTTCATGGGGTTCGATCTGGCCCAAAAAAACTATATTGTTTTAGGCAAAAGCCAGGCTACATCTGACGAATTCAAAGTCGTTAATCTGATTAACGATTATCGTCGACGCGGACACTTGTTTACCAAAACAAACCCGGTAAGGAAAAGGCGAACTTATCTTCCCACCCTCGATATTGAGAACTTTGGTCTCACAGAAAAGGACCTGGATCGCACCTTTTATGCCGGTGAAAAAATCAATATAGGTAAGGCCAAATTAAAAGATATTATCGGTTATCTGGAGGAAACTTATTGTCGTTCCATAGGAGTGGAATATTTGTTTATCAGGGATTTGGATATTGTAACCTGGCTTCAAACCCGATTTGAATCCTCCCGAAATCATCCGAATTATTCGGTAGAAGAAAAAAAGTATATCCTGACAAAATTATTGAGAGCAGTATACTTTGAAAAATTCTTACAGAAAAAATTCCCCGGACAAAAACGCTTTTCGCTGGAGGGAGCCGAATCGCTGATCCCGGCTTTGGACGCGGTTATGGAAAAAGGATCTGAACTGGGCATTAAAGAATTTATTATTGGAATGCCACACCGGGGCCGCTTAAACGTGCTGGCCAATATCCTGCGAAAACCTTATCAGGCTATTTTTTCTGAATTTGAAGGGGTAGAATATGATGATGAGGCCCTGTTGGGTGATGTAAAATACCATCTGGGCTATACTATCCAGCGAAAATCGAGTAGTGGCAAAGTAGTAAAGCTTACACTCACTCCAAATCCATCGCATCTGGAAGCTGTTGACCCAATTGTTGAGGGGATAACAAGGGCAAAAATCGATGAAATTTATCATGGCGACAACAACCAGATAGTACCTATCTTAATACATGGCGATGCATCCATTGCCGGTCAAGGGGTCGTTTATGAGGTAATCCAAATGCAGGATCTCAGAGGTTATTCAACGGGTGGTACCATCCATTTGGTGGTTAACAACCAGATAGGTTTTACAACAGATTACCTGGATGCCCGTTCAAGTACTTATTGTACTGATGTGGCCAAAACTACACTTTCGCCTGTTTTTCATGTCAATGGGGATGATCCGGAAGCATTGGTATTTAGTATCCAAACAGCCATGGAATTCAGAAATAAATTTCACAAAGATGTTTTTATCGATATTCTGTGTTACCGAAGGTATGGCCACAACGAAGGCGATGAGCCACGGTTTACCCAACCGGTTTTGTACAAAGCCATCGAAACACATCCCGATGCATACGAGATTTATAAAAATGAATTAATTTCCCAACAGGTTACTACAGAAGAAAATTGTCGGCTGGCAGAATCCCATTTAAATACGAAGTTGGAAGAAAATCTGGCCAAAGCCGGTTCACATCAAACCACTACAATCCACAGTTTTCTGGCAGACACCTGGAAGGATATTCGCCGGGCTGTAGATGAAGATTTTTTGACATCCCCCGATACCTCAATCTCTAATAAGGAAGTTGAGTTGATTACCGAGCGTATCACCGCCTTACCCGAAGGCAAAAAATTTTTCAGAAAAACAGTTCGGTTACAGGAACAACGCCGCAAATTAGTACTTGACGATAAAACACTGGACTGGGCGATGGGCGAATTACTGGCCTACGGAAGCCTTGTAAACCAAGGATATGACGTTCGATTAAGTGGTCAGGATGTTGAGAGGGGAACTTTTTCGCATCGACATGCCGTGTTGAACATCGAAGACTCGGATGAAAAATATGTTCCTTTAAACCACATCGGTTCCGGTCAGGCGAAATTTGAGGTGTACAATTCCAGCCTGTCGGAATATGGAGTCCTTGGTTTTGAATATGGATATTCACTGGCATCTCCCAACAAACTTACTATTTGGGAAGCACAGTTTGGTGATTTTGCCAACACCGCGCAAGTGATCTTCGACCAGTTTATCAGCAGTGCCGAGGGAAAATGGAATGTGATGAACAACCTGGTGGTATTGCTGCCACATGGTTACGAAGGTCAGGGACCCGAGCATTCCAGTGCACGGATGGAACGTTTCCTGACATTGGCAGCCGAAAACAACATGCAAATTGCCAACTGTACCACACCAGCCAACTTTTTCCACCTGCTTCGGCGACAGCTTCACCGTCCGTTCAGAAAACCACTCATTGTATTTACCCCAAAAAGTTTGCTGCGCCACCCACAATGTATTTCATCGGTAAGCGAACTTACTTCAGGTGGATTTAAGGAAGTAATTGATGACGAAACGGCAGACCCCAAAAAAGTAAGTAAGGTGGTGTATTGTAACGGAAAACTGTTTTACGACCTGCTGGCTGAGAAGGAGAAACTAAACAACGACCGCATTGCTTTGGTGCGCATTGAGCAACTTTATCCTTTCCCGGTTGAACAGGTTAAAAAGGTGAATGCCCGTTACCGCCTGGCAAAAACCTTTATTTGGGCGCAGGAAGAACCTGCCAATATGGGTGCCTGGAACTTTGTTCATGATCTGCTTGGCACGCATTTTCCGGTAAAACTCGTTGCCCGGCCCGCCAGCGGAAGTCCTGCAACAGGTTCCGGAAAATTCCATGTCATACGCCATCAGAAAATATTGGATAAGGTGATGGGTGAATGTAATTGCCCATACCTGGAAACTTCATGCGAGATGGTCTGCATCGGCAATAAATGGAAACAATTTGAAAAAGAATTGAAAGACATGCATGTCGATCATGTCGACTCGAAATTCCACTCTGCTGTAAAGCCGTTGGTACAATTACAATAGGCATGCTCATGATGACCCAACTTTTGATATAATACGACTATGATTGTTGAAATAAAAGTACCCAGTCCGGGAGAATCGATTACCGAAGTACAAATTGCCGGTTGGCTGGTAGCCAATGGACAACAGGTAAACACCGATGAGGATGTTGTTGAAATTGACTCAGACAAAGCTACCCTGAGTGTGGCTGCGGGTGCCGAAGGTAAAATCACCATTCTTGTTGAAGAAGGGACTACTGTCGCAGTTAATTCGGTAATTGCCACCATCGATACAGAAGCCAAAGGAACTGACTCTGAAAAAATTCCACCTCTAAAAACACAGCGTGCTGAAAAAGCAGATGAACCTGCCAAAAAGACTTCCCCAGCGAAAGAAAAAGCAATTGAACCACTGAAGACTAACGAAACTACTCCAATCAATTTGCACATTTCGCCTCTTGCCAAAAAACTGATGGATGTCAATCAAGTGACCGAAACTGAGCTCATCAACTTCTACAAAAACTACCGGGTTGGTAAAAAAGATGTTGAATTCTATTTGGAAAACAAAAATCAGGCTCCATCAGGGAAACCTGTGGCTCAGCAGTTTTCAAACTCCTGGACCGGAAGTCGTGAGGGCAAAAGTACCAACATGAGTCCGTTGCGCAAGAAACTGGCTGCCAGGCTTGTTTCTGTAAAAAATGAAACAGCCATGCTCACTACCTTCAACGAGGTGAACATGACGCCCATCATGGAACTTAGAAAGAAATACAAAGAGGCCTTTATTAAAAAACATGACATTGGTCTTGGATTTATGTCGTTTTTCACCAAGGCCGTTACTGAAGCCATGGCCTTTTTCCCTCAGGTAAATGCACAGATTTCTGCGGATCAGATTATTCACTTCGATTATGTGGATGTGAGCATCGCTGTGAGTGCGCCAAAGGGCCTGGTCGTCCCCGTTATCAGAAATGCAGAAATGCTCAACCTGGCCGAGCTGGAAATGGCCATCAAAGAATTGGCAACCAAAGCCCGCGACAACAAACTCAGCCTCGAAGAAATGCAGGGTGGTACTTTTACCATTACCAACGGGGGCGTTTTTGGCAGTATGATGTCCACTCCCATCATCAATCCGCCACAAAGCGCCATTCTGGGCATGCACAACATTGTGGAGAGGCCTATTGCCGTAAGCGGCAAAGTAGAAATTCATCCAATGATGTACATTGCCCTTTCGTACGATCACCGGGTGATCGACGGCCGGGATTCGGTAGGGTTTTTGGTGAAAGTGAAAGAGTTGCTGGAGCATCCGGAACGCATGTTGTTTGGAAGTCGTCCACCGGAAGAAATTTTATTGGGCTTATAAGTCATGTACTTCCGCATTGGGGTAACCACTGGATTTCTTTTAAATCAGGAAATAATTTGCAGTCAGAAGCTCCATAACCAGAAAATTTCATGACATCTAAAATTTTTCACTGGCCTAAGGTACTGATTATTTCGGCGGCTCACTTTTTGCACGATGTATATTCTTCCTTTCTGCCACCATTACTTCCACTGATTATCAGTAAATTCAATCTCTCCCTTACTTCGGCCAGCCTGTTGCTGATGTTGCAAAATCTGCCTTCAATATTAAGTCTGTTTGTAGGAGCCGTTGCGCATAAACTTCCATGGAGGCTGCTCATTATCCTTACACCATTGTTAACAGCTCTTTGCGGAAGTCTACTGGGTTTGGCCCCAAACCTGGTTGTTTTGGGCGCCTTGCTAGTTACCATGGGCATTAGTTCGGCATTGTTTCACGTTCCATCACCGATTGTTATCAGAAATTACAGCGGCAACAAATCAGGAAAAGGAATGAGCTGGTATATGCTGGGTGGCGAAGGAGCCCGCATGGTTGGCCCTATTCTGATTGTGGCTGCGGTTTCGTGGTGGACTCTGGAAGGGACCTGGAGGTTGATCTTCCCTGCAGTTGTTTTCAGTCTGATACTGCACCTCATGCTCGAAAAAAGGGACTATCAGTCTAACACTCAGCAAGGAGTTCCAATAGGCAACTGGCGAAAAACGCTGAAACAATACGCACCTTTTCTATTAAGCCTGGCCACCTACATGCTTTTCCGTTCGGTGATGAAAGCCTCAATGGCCACTTTTTTACCAACCTATCTGGGACTAAAAGGAAACACCTTAATTACAGGTGCCATTGCGCTTTCTGTTTTACAAGGATCGGCTGCCTTCGGTAGCTTTATTGCAGGGGGCATATCCGATAGGGTTGGCAGATTAAAATCATTGATCTTTCTTGCCATCAGTGCCCCTTTTTTTATGTTGCTTTTTGTGTATTCGGGATTTATGGTTCAGATGGTGCTGTTGGTTTTTTTAGGGGTTCTGCTGTATGCCACCAGCCCCATTCTGCTGGCGTTGGTATTGGAACAAGGCAGTGACCAACCGGCCATGATGAATGCTGGTTTTACCACCATCAACTTCATCACCAATGCCATCGCCGTGATCAGCACTGGTTTCCTGGGCGACAGAATTGGTTTAAGCACTACCTTTCACTTTTCTGCCTTTCTGGCATTTGGGGCATTGCCTGCCGCCCTGCTGCTCAGAAGAAACAGCCTGGTAAAACGATAGCCATTTCCTGCAAGATAAAACAGGTTTTTTTCTGCGGGTTTTCAAGGATGCACTACCTTTGCAAAAATATTTCTCATGCGTCGTAAAGTTGATTTTTTAGTGATTGGTACCGGCATGGCCGGGCTCATCTATGCCCTTAAGGTAGCCGATCACGGAAGCGTTTGTGTGTTGTCGAAATCATCCATGGATGACACGGCCACCAGTTATGCTCAGGGCGGCATCGCTGCCGTGATGTACTCACCCGACAATTATGAAAAGCATTTCGAAGACACCATGAAAGCGGGTGTGGGTCACAACAACGAAGAAATTGTCCGCATCACCATCAACGAAGGTACCGAACGGGTAAAAGAATTAATTGAGTGGGGTACTGAGTTCGATAAAGAAGATTCCGGTCGGTTTTCACTCGCCAAAGAAGGTGGTCACTCGGAGTTTCGGATATTGCATCACAAAGACAATACGGGCTATGAAATCCAGCGTGCTTTGGATGTGAAAGTAAAAAACCATCCCAACATCACCATTCTGGAAGACTATTTCTCAATCGACCTGATTACCCAGCATCACCTGGGAGAACTTGTCAAACAAAGCCACGACAACATTCAGTGTTTCGGTGTTTATGCTCTGAATACGCAGTCGAATCAAATTGAAACCATTCTGGCAAAAACCACTATGATTGCCACCGGTGGCATGGGCAATATATACCAAACTACCACCAACCCAACCTTTTCCACCGGTGATGGCATCGCCATGGCCTATCGCGCCAAAGCACGCGTCAGCAACCTGGAATTTGTGCAGTTTCATCCAACCTCGCTGTTTAATCCCAATGAGAAGCCTTCATTTTTAATCACCGAAGCCATGCGGGGTGCAGGAGCATTTCTGGTAACAAAAAACGGCACTCCCTTTATGGACAAATATGATTCAAGAGGTTCTCTGGCGCCGCGCGATATCGTGGCCCGTGCCATCGATACTGAGATGAAACTTTCGGGAGATGAGTATGTATACCTCGACGCCCGTCAAATCGATAAAAGAGAAATCCTGAATCACTTCCCAACTATTTATGCCAAATGCCTGAGCATTGGCATTGATATCACCCGCGAACTGATTCCGGTGGTTCCCGCAGCTCATTATAGTTGTGGAGGAGTCAATACCGATGAATTTGGACAAACCAACATTCACCACCTCTATGCTGCGGGTGAAGTGGCCAATACCGGTTTACACGGAGCCAACAGACTGGCATCCAACTCGCTGCTCGAAGCGGCTGTGTTTTCGCACAGGGCTGGTGAAAAAGCTGCCAAAGACATTCATCATATTCAGTTTGAAGATCGGGTGCCCGACTGGAACGACGAAGGCATGATATTAAATGAAGAAATGATTCTGATCACACAATCGATAAAGGAGTTACAGTCGATCATGTCGAATTACGTAGGGATCGTTCGCTCAAACCTGCGTTTGAAAAGGGCTTTCGACCGGCTGGAGATCATCTTTAAGGAAACAGAAGATTTGTATAACAACTCCTTGCTCTCAGAACCCATTTGTGAACTTAGAAATATGATCAATGTGGCCTATGTGGTCATCAAACTGGCCATGCGCCGTAAGGAAAGCATCGGTCTTCATTACAACGTGGATTATCCTCCATCCGATAACATTAAACTCTAAACAAACTAAATTGCATTGTTATGCCAACGATCAGATCAGTAAAAGGAATCTCACCCAAATGGGGCAACAACTGTTTTATTGCCGATAACGCAACCCTCACAGGAGATGTGGTGATGGGCGTCGATTGCAGCGTGTGGTTTAATGCCGTTGTCCGTGGCGATGTGCATAGTATCCGCATTGGCAACAACGTCAATATTCAGGATGGAGCCATTATTCATTGCACCTATCAGAAAGCACCGGTCAGAATTGGAAACAATGTAAGCATTGCCCATGGTGCCATTGTTCACGGATGCACTATCCACGACAATGTGTTGATTGGCATGGGAGCCATTTTAATGGATGGTGTAGTGGTGGAGAGCAATTCGGTGATCGCAGCCGGGGCCCTGATCGCAAAAAACACTGTGGTAAAGTCGGGTTCTGTTTATGCAGGAGTACCGGCAACCCTGATCAAGACTGTTGATACCGCGCTGCTGGAAGGAGAAATCCACCGCATTTCAAACAATTATAATATGTATGCCAGCTGGTATGATGAATAAATCGTGATAAACCACAGAGGTGTATTTCTTCGTTTTATCTGTGTGAGGGGTGGTAAAAACCCAGCTTTCTTAAATTGGTCATTTCCTCTTTTATAAAATCCTTATTTTTGCCCGCGTTTAAAATAAATGATCCTTTAAAACCTACCTCATGAAACCAACCCTCGTTATACTTGCAGCCGGTGTGGGAAGCCGCTACGGCGGAGTGAAACAAATGGATAAAATTGGCCCTTCGGGCGAGAGTATTATTGATTATTCCGTATTCGATGCCATCAGGGCCGGATTTGGAAAAGTGGTATTTGTACTGAATCCCAAAATCATTGATGATTTTAAAGCCATCTTTGAACCCCGGTTGGCCGGAAAGATAAAAACAGAATACATCCTCCAGGAACTTCACAACATCCCGCAAGGTATTGAATTCAACCAGGAAAGGACAAAACCATGGGGAACAGGGCATGCTGTGTTGGTTGCTGAAAAATATGTAAATGAGCCATTTGCCGTGATCAATGCCGATGATTTTTACGGTCGTGAAGCTTTTCAGGTGCTGGCAGATTTCCTGACCGAGCCCAAACGTCAACAAAACGAATATGCGCTGGTGGGTTATAAACTGGCCAATACGTTGTCGGAAAACGGAAGCGTAAGCCGGGGAATTTGTCAGAGTAAAAACGGATGCCTTACTGATGTGGTTGAACGTACCAGCATCCTCCGGAAGGAAGCAGGTATTTTCTTTGAAGAAGCAGGGGCGGAATATCCATTGAAAGATGATGACATTGTCTCCATGAATTTCTGGGGATTTACTCCCTTGTTTTTCAGTCAGTTGAAACGTGATTTTTCTAAATTTATCCATGAAAATGCAAACCAGCTAAAAGCAGAGTTTTACATTCCCTTGGTAGCCAACAACCTGATTAAAATCGATGAAGCCAGCTTCAGGACGCTCACCAGCAACGACCAGTGGTTTGGGGTGACTTATCAGGAAGATAAACCGGTGACTATTCAACGTGTGGCCGAGTTGGTTGAAAAAGGACAATATCCAGAAAGCCTCTGGAGCTAGAAATACTGAAACCAATGGTTTTTACATCAGGACCTTTGATTTGAATCAAAGCTAATATTTATAAGGGATACAGCGGTTTCTAGCCTGAATTTTGTCTATTATACCTGATTTTATCAAAGTTGCTTGAGAAAGCACTTCAATAAAAGTATTTGAGCAGGTTGATATATCGATAAGTTATGCGACACTAAAAGAAAACCCTGTGTAAGAAAGCCAAAATAATGACTCGCCACAACGGCAGCCTTATTCTTTTGGGGATTCCTCTGTTCGCATCCTTCGTGCCTCAGTATGCTCAATCGGAATGACAGAAATGACTGATATTCCGGATTTTGAATCATGTTTTCTTCGACAAGGTTGTTGTGAAAAACCTCCCTCGTCCGCTTTTTCATTGAGACAAATTAGGTTGGAACCTACTCCTTATTTATACAAAGAAGGCAACGAAATTTTATAACGCACAATCAACAACCTGAACACAATAATAAACACCATCGGTATAAATTGCATCACCGGATGGTGTAAAATCAACTTGTCAAGCACCAGATACAGTGCTCCTCCCACAATGCTCACGGTGGCATAAATTTCTTTCTTAAAGATGACAGGCACCTCATTCACCAGGATATCGCGGATCACCCCACCAAAAGCACCGGTGAGGGTGCCCAAAATGATGCAATTTATATAATTCAGGTTGTATTCAAGTCCAACCTGAACACCAATTACCGTATACAAAGCCAGTCCGATGGTATCGAAAAAGAAAAGGGGCTTAAGCATATAATTAAGTTTGGCTCTAAAGACAATGGCAAAGATGGTTCCGGCAATAATAAAGTACAGGTAGCCAGGTTCGTACAACCAGAAAACCGGTTTTCCTTCGATGAGCATGTCGCGCATGGTTCCACCACCCACGGCCGTTGCAAAAGCGATGATCAATACACCAAACGGGTCGAATTTGTTGTTCATGGCGGTGAGTGCCCCTGAAATGGCAAAAGCAAAAGCACCAATGATACTGATGTAATTTAATATTTCATCCATCGCGAACAGAAATTGTTACACTTTTAAAAACCGATGTAAAAATAGGTAAACTTCCGTAGAACTATTTTTCGACCATACAGAGTGATTCTAAACGGAAAATAGTTCAAATCAGAGAATCACTTTTGAACTGCGAGAGTGACCTGCGGATATTTCTACAACCCAACCCCAAATCCTACCCTGATAATGGGATTGGAGTATACATAGCTTGAATACTCGTTTTCGAGTAAATTAAACAGAATGGCGATCGTAGCAAATCCCCTGCCACCCAATGGCTGAATGATGCCGCCACCCACAAAAAGGCTGTTTAATAACATCCTGACACTTTCACCTGGAGCCACCGCATATGGAGGAAGTTCCAGACTTAAAGCTTCATATTCAACATGACCAAACAAAGGCTTATAAAACTGATATCGCGCAAACAAGCTGGCTCCATAATCGTTTAAATGATACCGTGTTGAATTGCTATTGTATTTAAAGCTGCTGTATATATAGGTAATCCTGGTTCCTACATGAAATTCAGGAGTTACCTTATATCCAACAATGGGTGCAATTTCAAAACTGCCCCCATAACCGGAGAAACTTCCCCCCAGCATGCCCCCAACAAACCAACGCTGTGGTTTGAATTCCTCCTGGGTGGCCGTCCCCAGGTTCATGTATTGTGCCTGCAATTCTACCGATGATATCACCATCAGGATCAAAACAATTGCAGCCTTTAATAGTTGATTCATATGCTTATCAGTTTTCAGGATGAATGCCGTAAAAATACAATAATAATGCCGAAAAAACGTATGTATTACCAACAAGAAATGGTTGTATCACACTCCGTTTCTTAAAACCAGGATAATTGATTGGTCTTGGTTTAACTGTATTCACTTATCTTTGCACACCTGATTAATGATGCGTTTATGAAGTTGTTTCCCTCTTTCGGCCTGTCCTTTCTGATCGCCACCACATTTCTTGTGTTGATTTTTGCCTCCTGTAAGAAAGAGGATGTCGTCAACCACGATAGTTCGCTTAAACTCGGTTTTTCGGCAGATTCGGTTATCTTCGACACGGTTTTCACCACGGTTGGCAGCGTTACAAAGCGGCTGATGATATACAACAAATCGGATAACAAACTAAACATCAGCAATATCAACCTCACCGGAGGCACCTCGTCACCATACCGCATCAACCTGGATGGAGAACCCGGTTCTTCGTTTTCGGATGTTGAAATCAACGGCAACGACAGCCTGTACTTGTTTGTTCGGGTGACCATCAATCCGCAGGACAACAACAATCCCTATGTGGTGGAAGACGAACTCACTTTTTTCACCAATGGCAACGAGCAGCACGTTAAATTAATTGCCTGGGGGCAGGACGCGCATTATATCGTGGCCGACACCTATTCATCCGTCTTTCCAAAATACAAAATTGTGGCCGACAGCCTTGAAACTGTTCACTGGACCAACGACCGGCCTTATGTAATTTATGGATATGCCGTGATCAATTCCTACGGTACTCTGATTATCGATGAAGGAGCAAGGATTTATTTTCATGATGGCGGCGGACTTTGGGCCTATTCGGATGGATTGTTACAAGTGAAGGGAACTCTCGAAAATCCGGTTACTTTTCAGGGCGACCGCCTGGAATCAAGTTACGATGAACTCCCCGGACAGTGGGACCGCATCTGGTTGATGGAAAGCACTCCGGGAACTGACCACCTTATTGAAAATGCGGTGATTAAAAACGGATTTATAGGCTTACAAACCGAGTCGTTCATTCACTATGCCAATAACCGGGTCATATTGCACAATGTCATCATTGAAAACATGAGTAGATCTGGAATTTTATCACATATTTACAATATTGAAGCAAGTAATACAATATTGGCTAACTGTGGAGGGTTTTGTCTGGAGGTTTATGGTGGAGGATATTTCAATTTTAAACAATCCACCATTGGTAATTTCTGGCCGTATTCGGCGCGCAACAATCCGGCCGTATATATCAACAATTATCTTTTAGACACACTGGATAATCCGATTCCATATGCCCTCAATTTCACCCTGGCCAACAGCATTGTTTATGGCTCCAATAAAGATGAGTTTGAAACCGATATGGTTGGTGGAGCAGATTCGCTTTATTTTATTAGCCACAGCCTGGTACGAAGCACCCGTAAAATGGAGGATGGTGTCAACTTCAATACCATCCTGCGCAATGAAGATCCTCTTTTTAAAGATGTCACAGTCAACGATTACCGCCTCGACACCCTGTCACCGGCCATCGACTACGGCGATCCTGCCATTGCGGTAGAGGTTCTCTACGACTTGCTCAACAACCTGAGGCTCAACCATCCCGATGCCGGTGCTTATCAGTTTATGCCCGGACAGGAAAAAAAACAAGATTAATCCCTATTTTTGCGCCAAATTAAAACAACCTCATGGTTATCGGAATAGGAGGCGTTAGCAATGCCGGAAAATCTACATTAGCAAGAAATCTAAAAAAAGTGTTCCACGAAGTAGATGTGGTCAGTCTTTGTCAGGACGATTTCGCTTTCCCAACCAGTGAAATTCCAAAAATTAACGGACACACCGACTGGGAATGCACCGATTCCATTGATTTTGATCGATTTTACAAAGAAGCACTGAAACAAATCAACCTTCATGAGCTGGTGATACTGGAGGGTATCTTTGCCTTTCAGGATGAAAGACTCAACAACCTGATGGATCTAAAATTGTTTCTGACGTTGGATAAAAAAACATTTTTAGCAAGGAAAAACAAGGACATCAGATGGGGAAAAGAACCCGATTGGTATGTGGAACATATCTGGGACAGCCACCAGAAATACTGCCGGCAACATCCCTTCGAAAACACTATTATCTTACATACGGACAAGGGTCTGGATGCATTTGAAGTGGCTCAAAAACACCTGAAAGAAGTCTATTTGTTAAGAAATATCTGAAAATTCACTTGTTGCCTTTGAACACGATCAAGAAAACTGCTAACTTTTATAGTAATCCTTCACAAAGTTTTGTTCATCCATTGGAGGACGTGTATACTCTTCTTCAGGCCGTCTCGGTTTAAGTTCGATTTCCTCCTGGGGCAGGTCGTGATGGGGGATTTTATTTAACAGATGCCTGATGGTATTCAGTCGGGCCTTCCTTTTATCATCAGCTGGCACATCATACCAGGGAGATATTTTCGTGTCGGTATAATCGAACATGGTATCTTTTGCTTTTGAATATTCCACCCAAAGTTCACGCGATTTCAAGTCCATGGGGCTTAATTTCCATCTTTTTGTCGGATCATTCAGTCGTGATTGAAAGCGTTTTTCCTGTTCTTCACTACTTACTGAAAACCATAATTTGATCAGGATGATTCCGGAACGGATGAGCATTTGTTCAAAATTAGGGCACGAACGTAGAAATTCCCAATATTCGCTCTGGGTACAAAAGCCCATCACATGTTCTACCCCTCCCCTGTTGTACCATGAACGGTCGAACAATACCATTTCTCCTGCGGCGGGCAAATGGGCGACATATCGTTGAAAATACCATTGGGTTTTTTCTTTCTCGGTAGGTGTGCCTAAAGCAACCACTCTGCATATCCTGGGGTTCATCGGCTCGGTGATCCGATTAATCACCCCTCCTTTTCCTGCTGCATCCCGACCTTCAAATATCACAACTACTTTCAGTCCTTTGGCTTTAATCCAATCCTGCATTGCAACCAGTTTGATGCAAAGTTTGGCGTATTCCTTTTCATAATAACTCTCTTTTAACAGCCCATCTTCATCGAAATGATTTTTCTCCTTTTTCATATTTTTATCATTTAGAAATCGCTGCTGAAACGATTCACACGCTTACCCTTCGACCGGGGGTATCCGAATTCCGCTAAAGCTGCTTGGATATTGAAAAACCCGCAACTCAAATTCAGGTATTGCGGCCAGTATGTGGTCAAAAATGGATACCTGAATTTCCTCATATGCTACCCATTCAGTTACGTTCGTAAATACATAAATCTCGACAGGTATTCCTTTTTCAGTAGGTTGCAACTGCCTCACGATAAAAGTCATGTCGGTGTTTATATCAGGACGGTTATTCAGATAGGCTTTCAGGTATGCCTGAAAAACTCCCAGGTTGGTTTGACGGCGTCCATTTACCTTAATGGAATGATCAATACCCAACTTTTCGTTATAGGCGGCAATTTCAACCTCCCGCTTATTCACATAATCGGCAATTATCTGAATCTTTTTAAATCGCTCCAGCATCTCCGGAGTGCAAAACTTCACTGTATCCATATCAATCAGGATGGAACGTTTGATGCGCCTACCGCCCGATTCTTCCATACCACGCCAGTTTTGAAAGCTGTCGGTCACCATGCCATAGGTAGGAATGGTAATAATGGTTTTATCAAAGTTTTGCACCTTAACTGTGGTGAGATTTATTTCGATGACTGTACCATCTGCACCATATTTATTCATGGTAATCCAGTCACCAATACGCACCATTTTATTAAAAGTAAGCTGCAATCCACCGGCGAAGCCCAGAATCGGGTCTTTGAAAATTAACATGAGTACTGCTGAAATGGTGCCCAAACCAAATAACAAAGTGCTCAGGTCTTTTTCGAGCAAATAGCCGATAACACCAAGAAGGGCCAATAAGTAGGTGATAATTTTAATAACCTGAATGGGGCCGGCAATGGGATGCTCCTTGGCAAAAGAATATCTGTTATAATAGTCATTGATGGTACTTAACACACTATCGATGACCAGGGCGGCAATAAAATAGAAAAATACCGTGATCAGTCCCCTAAAAAAATCCGAAGTCTCCGTGAAGGTAAAGAATGGATTTCTAACCATATAGTAAATCCACAGTGCGGGAACCAGGAACGATAATTTCTTAAAAAATTTATTTTTAATCAGCAAATCATCGAGCCGGTTTTTTGATCGGTTAATTATAGGAACTACGATGGCTTTAACCGCGATTACCGTCAACCGATAAAATAAATAAGCCAACAGCCCGAGTACAATATAACCACCGGTTTGCACGATGATTTCGGTCGAGTCGGCCGAAAATCCCATGTCATGTAAAAACTGATCCGACTGACTTTGAATGCACTTTAATTCTTCCCTAAAAAACATCAACTCTTATTTATAATTTGCTTATGGCTTCCAGATAATTGTTTCTGATAAACTGCAATTTCCCGGGAGACGCATCCAGATCGTAGATGCGCACCAAATCCAATAACCCAAACTCGGTAAAAACACTGGTTTGTGCAGCATCAAAATTATTATTCTCCAGGTTGTATTTCAATTGCATGGTGATTTTCTCGAATGTAACCCACCGCAATTGAACGGGTACCTGAATATAATAAGTTTGATTGTTATCGCCGTCGCGGAAGATGCCTTCCTGGATTTCATTCATCTTGAAGTGCCTGCGAATTTTGATGATGGAAGTGTAAGGGGCCACCTTTTTTGATTTCATAAACTCGATTCCTGTTTCCCTAAAACACTCAATTAATTCTGAAATGGCATGATAGGAAATAAACTTAAACCGAATCACGTTTACCGGATTATTCTGAAAGTTAATGGTGCCTGGTGCTGCATCAAAACGCAATGGATAAACCATTTTCACGGCCTGAATGGCGCGAATAATGCGTTCATCATTGTACATAATTTTAGTTGCCACGAATAATGAGTCAGGTTCAAGCCGGTCGGGAATGGTGGTTCCATGATAACCGGGAAAGGGTTCCAACGATTCAAGTATCAAAGCAGAACTACGGGTGTCGTGCACTACCGATGCCAGCTGTTCTTTTTTTATGATCGTTCCAATGGTTTGAATAGTGCGGTTGTTCATAGATAAATGTGATTAGTTAACGATGATTGAATAAAAGCTAAAGTAAAAAGTTTTTTGACACAAGATAAATTTTTACTCATAAAGTTTCTAAACCCGACTGGCTGTTAAAAATTATTTATTGTTCAGGCATAAACATGGGATCCCATGGCGGAAGCAATATGGGTTTTTGGTCCAAAATTTTCAACACATTGTCAGTAACATATTTTTTATTGATGATGATGCGAAACATAAACTCATTAAACCAGGCATCCGTCATAGTGAGATAACCTTTGTCGCCTTTGTCGGCTCCCCAACTGTTTTCCAACTGCCATTTATCCACCTTGCCATCCTGAAGGATATTGGCCCCCACCAACGACATACCATGTGTTGAGCCACTTTCAAAAGTTTGAATACGTTGTTTTTTATCCATCCCAAAGTCCACTCCAAACAGATTGTTGTACTGATAGTTGTTCACATCCAATGTTCCATCTTCAATATTGAGTTGTTTGCCAACATCGCACGAAAAATACATGGCTTCCCTGGCCAGGATAGATGCTTTAGCAAACTCCTTGATCTCGTCATTAGGCA
Organism: Bacteroidetes bacterium GWF2_41_31; assembly: GCA_001769215.1. GTDB lineage: Bacteria > Bacteroidota > Bacteroidia > Bacteroidales > F082 > UBA6244. The sequence goes on along the minus strand of MEOL01000003.1, from coordinate 94,409 downwards.
GGTTGATATACTTCCAGTTGCCACCTTCAACCAGGTTCCGGTCGTATTGAATTTCGTATAACTGATGGTAATCACGCGTAGGGTCGTTCATAAACATGACGTAATCGCTCAAATTAACACCAATAATCTCATCATAAAATGCTTGCGGGGTATAGGTATTTGGCTCACTGATTTTTCCATCGGCATCGATATATTGCCATAAAAAGTCCATCGGGGGCTCACCCAAACTCAACGCGAGCATCCGGTAGATATCAGCCAACATGTTGAATTTGGCTTCGGTTTTTTTCTCCTCTGCCATTCGGGATAAGGTGATCATCCTGATTTCCAAGCCATCTTCGCGCAATTTCCTTGCAAGTAATTTTGATATCGTTGCAGTGTTCTCGCTTTGATAGGTATCAGGCATCGCCGATTGGGGTACTACACCATATTTTTGTACATTGTCGGCAAAGGTCGTCCACTGCCCTCCATCACCAATGGGGTTTTTAAAAAGCCATTCCACCTCCCGGTCTTCAAGCGGTTTCTGTGCCGTGGCAATGGCTATTTCGAGAAACAGGTTGGCCTTCTCAAATTGATCCCAGAAAAAATTATAGGTATGACTGAAATCAAAATCATTTAGTTTATATTTTTCCTGAACCATTGGTTTCAAGGTATTTAGCCCTGTGAACAGCCAACAACGCCCGGATGATTTTTGGTTGGAGATGCCTTTGGTAGTTACCTTGTTCGAAAACAAATTGTTGACTTTGCCATCGTTTTCCCGGTTGACCGCCAGCTTTTTTATGTCGTTGTTCGAAATGGCATTTTTTAAAGCGGTATTACCAGCTGTATTCTCAAAGGTAGCCCTGATTTGTTTCACCATGTTCATGGTCAGCGCTCCATTTTTTGTCTGAGAAAAAACCGATGTGGAACTTGCCAACATCCACAACAGGATTGTAAGTTTTAAGTATTTCTGCATGACTTCCGTTTTTATTTCAATTTTGTTTTATATCCTGATTGTCTGAGTATTTCAGCAATTTTCTCCTTAAAGTCGCCCTGGATAATAATTTGGTTGTCCTTGACCGAACCACCGACGCCACATTTCGATTTCAATATTTTCCCAAGTTCTTTCAGGTCGTTTTCATTGCCCACAAATCCTTCGATCAAGGTTACTTTTTTTCCTCTTCGTTGTTTTTTATCCAGTGAAACGATCAGGCTCTGATGTTTAGCTTCCTTTGTTTCTACCATTTCTTTGTCACCACTCAACGGCACCAAATCAGGATTGGTTGAAAAAACCAGGTTAAAGTCGTTATATTTTGGCATCTTCCTTATTTATTATTACCCTGAGCGACAGGGGGTTGATTTTAATATTTAATTTTTTTGCAATCCTGATGGGTTCACCATCAATATTAACCACCCGGTTGCGCGATTGTGTAACGCTAAGATAGGGTGTTTGCACGATACTCACATCGTTGGCAAGATTTATTTTGTTCAACAACAGCAAATTGGCTATGATTGGAATCGAAACCAGCATCGGTTTCTTAACAATACAAACGTCAATCAGCCCATCGGTAAGCCGGGCATTTGGGGCGATGGTGGTGTTATAGCCAAATTGATTGGAGTTGGCAAACGCGATAAACAAAGCCCTTGTGGTGAGTTTATTTCCGTTGGCAAACACAATTTGATATTTCTTGGGTTTGTATTTCAGGTATTTGTTTGCAACCACATTAAAATAACCCATGAACCCTCTCCTTTCATTCCGGGCGAAGTGTTTGGCCACCAGGGCATCGAATCCAATTCCGGCAATGCTGACAAAATGCACCTGATTAACAGAACAGGTGTCTATTTTGGTAAAATCAAATTGATTGATAAGCCCGACCGCTTTCTCAATCTGGCGCGGAATACCCAGGTGGCGGGCGAGACCATTGCCCGAGCCCATTGGGATAATACCCAAAACAGTTTCTCTATCAATTATCTCACCTGCTACTTCGTTGATGGTGCCATCGCCGCCAGCGGCAACAATAATATCGATGCCATCCTCAACCGCTTGACGACTTACCACTACCGCATGTCCTGCATAAGCAGTATAGACGATTTCGACATCAAATTTTTTTACATCTATTTCTTTTTGAATTGATTGCGTAAGCAAATCGCTCTTCTTTTTTCCAGAATTGGGATTTACAATAAAGAGGATTTTTTTCTTTTGCAGGGTTTGTGATGTCATGAAAGTTCGGTGTCTGTCAGGTTTTTATTTTCCAATCACCACTTTTACAAGTCTTCTTTTTTCATCAGCGGCGAGGCCACTTGCATCCTTTACATTGTAAGTCACCTGATACTCTCCCACCTGAGATACATCAACCTTGCTGTCTACAACAATCGACAAGGTTAAATCAGTTGTATCACCTGTTGAGCTCACATCGTAGGCTTTTGCACCCAAATCCGTATAGGGATAATTAAGTGCCCAAAACATAGGATTGGCACCCAGGACAACGATTTCAGGCTTTGTTCCATCACCATCGTCTGTTTTTTTGCAACCAAGGTTCAGGAAGCTAAAAACAAGCACAAAGAAAAGAAGAGATACGGTATATTTCATGCAGATCGATTTTGGGCAAATTTAGTGATTTTTCCTAAGGGCACGATTTGAAAAGCGGATAGATTGTCATATAAAACTAAACTCCCGGGTTCATTCCATATGAATAATCCAACTACTTTTGCTTCATGAAAAATTCGGTAAAAGCGATCATTTTCGATTGGGGCGATACGGTGATGCGTGATTATAACCTGCCTGGCCCCATGTATATTTGGGAGTCAGTCGCCTGGGTCCCGGGAGCCGAAACTGCATTGAAATACCTGAGTTCAAAATATCCATGTATTATTGCCACCAGCGCCGACCACAGCAAAACCTCCGACATGATTGCAGCGCTAAAGCGAATTGGTGCCGATGTTTATTTTGATCATTTTTTTTCGCAAATAGAATTGGGTGTTAAAAAACCCGATCCGGAATTTTTTATTCGCACTGCCCGCCTTTCCGGATATGATCAGAAAACCTGCCTGATGGTTGGCAACTTGTATGATAAAGACATTGTGGGTGCAAAAGAAGCCGGAATGGTTACCGTTTTTTTTAATGAGCTTTGTCTCAAAGGCTCTTTCCCAAATGCTGATTATACAATACAACACATGAGCGAACTAACCCAACTTTTCGATGAGTAAAAAGCCTATTGCCACCCATTTTTTTGTCCTATTATTTTTCATGTCACCTTTCATTCCTGTGGCTCAACAAACTTATTCAGAGCCATTTGCACCTCCGCTTGACATACCCTTGTATCTCTCAGGCACCTTTGGCGAATTGCGCCCCAATCATTTTCATGCCGGAATTGATATCAAAACACAGGGAAGAGAAGGACAGAAAGTAAGAGCGATTGAAGATGGCTGGGTATCACGGATAAAAATATCACCCGGAGGTTATGGGAAAGCCCTTTATATTACACATCCCAATGGCTTTGTTTCGGTATATGGGCACTTGCAGCGATACGGCGATTCCATCCAAAGCTATGTAAAAAAAATTCAATATAGCCGCGAAAGCTTTGAAGTTGAAATTTTTCCAAACGAGCATGAGTTGCCTGTTAAAAAAGGTGATCTGGTTGCCTACTCAGGAAACACAGGAGGTTCTATGGGGCCACACCTGCATTTTGAAATCCGGGATGAAGCCACCCAATATTCGCTCAACCCGCTGTTGTTTACATCGATTAAGGTAAAAGATTTTTACCGGCCCCAAATCCTCAATATTGCGGTTTATCCTGTGGATACCAACTCATTTGTAAACGGGAAACAGGAAACGACTTTCTTAGAGGTGACGGGTTGGGGCGACCAGCATAAATTAAAAAGTCAGCGGACGATAAAAGTTTCCGGTCGGGTATCGTTTGGAATAGTAGCCCATGATGTGATGAACGAAATACCCAATAAAAACGGGGTTTTTGAAGTCAAACTATTGGACGACACGACTCAAATCTTCGGTCTGATGTTGGACAAACTATCATTCGCTACCGCACGGTACATAAACAGTTTAATTGATTATGGCACCTCTGTTGAAACCAACAAACGGTATATTCGTACCCAGATCGACACCAACAACCTGCTTTTCAATTACGATCAGGTTTTATCCAATGGCATCTTTTGTTTTAGCGACACCTTGGTTCACAAACTCACATGGCAGGTCAGCGATGCATACGGAAACCTGTCGCAACTTCCCTTTTCGGTACAGGAAGATACAGCTATCTCACGATTTGTTAAGAGGGAGATTAAAAAAACACCCTATCACATCCAAGCCAATGTTCCGGATACCATCAAAAATGAACTGATGGTATTGTCTATTCCGGCCAACGCGTTTTATCAGTCGTTTTATTTCGATTTTAAACAACTTGAACCAGACTCAACCAAACTATACCATGTATTTCAATTACACAACAGCAAAGTTCCCATTCAAAAAAACCTTACACTCAGTATCTTGCCCGATGCTGATTTACTGGCACGTTACGACCGTGAAAAGCTCTATCTGGGTTATTCTGCCAACAACAAAAATTACTCTTCTGCCGGAGGAAAAATGAACCATGACCGCATGGAAGCGTCCATCAGGAAACTTGGCTTTTACACCATTCTGGTCGACACCAAACCTCCTGTTATAAAGCCCATCAATGTGGCTACCAGCGAAGCCGGGAAGCCGCTTTCAAAAATCAAGCTAAGTATTGTTGACAATCAAACTGGTATTCGTTCGTACCGTGCTACGCTGAATGGTCAATGGATTTTGATGGAATACGACGCCAAAAACAACCTGCTCTTTTACGAAATCGACAAGAGAATGAAAACTGGAGAAAATGACTTCGAGCTGGTAGTGACTGACAACGTGGGAAACAAATCGATTTATCGCAAATCGATAAAAAGGTAGTTGAGAAGTTTAGCCAGTTTATCCAGGCTTTATCATGCTGACGATTAAATTCGCTGCACGATTGGAAGCTCCCAAACTACCTAATTTACTCACCAGTTCGATGTAATCGGCCTTCAATTTTGAACGATAGGCATGATCAAACAACAATAAATCCAATTGCTTTCTCAGGTTTTGTGTATTAAGTTCGCCCTGGATCAACTCTTTTACCACCTCCCTGTCCATAATCAGGTTGACCAATGAGATGTATTTTACATTAACTACCCGCCGGGCAATTTGGTAACTTAAAGAATTTCCCTTGTAGCATACTACTTCAGGCACACCCAGCAGAGCGGTTTCAAGGGTAGCAGTACCAGAGGTTACCAGGGCAGCCTGTGCCGTTCGCAACAGATGATGCGTTTCATTAAAAACCACTGTTACTTTTTTGTCGCCGGTGAAGGAAGCATAGGCATCATCAGGAAGATTGTCCACGCCTGCAATAACAAACTGGTAATCGGGATAGAAAGGAATCACCTTGAGCATCTCACTCAACATTTTGCCTACCTCCTGCTTACGACTTCCGGGCAGCAAGGCGATAACGGGTTTATCGGTTAGTCCATACCTGCTTAAAAAAGTATTTTTATCAATAACAGGCTCATTGTGGATGGCATCGAGCAAGGGATGCCCGACAAAATCAACTTTGAAATTGTATTTTTTATAGAAGTCGGACTCAAATGGCAATATAACCATCATCAGATCAACCACCCGTTTAATGAGGTGTACCCTGCTTTTTTTCCAGGCCCAAATTTGAGGTGAGATATAATAAGCCACCTTTATTCCCTGTTGATGAGCAAATTCAGCAATGCGAAGGTTAAATCCCGGATAATCGATCAGGATCAATACATCGGGCTTATGACAAAGCAGGTCTTTTTTGCAAAAGGAGATATTTTTTAACACGGTGCGGAGGTTAAAAAGCACTTCAATAAATCCCATAAAAGCCAAATCGCGATAATGTTTTACGAGCACTCCCCCTTCATTTTTCATTTTATCACCACCCCAGACCCTGAATTCAGCCGCGGCATCCAGGTCTTTTAATGATTTCATCAGGTTTGCCCCATGCAGGTCACCCGAAGCCTCCCCCGAAATAAGGTAGTATTTCATCTATAAAAATTGCTAACAATTCCTGACAAAGATAGCATATCAAATAACTGAAGCGCCATTGCTGCACATACACTGCCAATTTTTTATTTGAATAGTTTGGAATAAGAAAAAATGGAGTATCTTTGCGCCCCGAATGTCCGATGGTGTAACGGCAGCACTGCAGATTTTGATTCTGCCTGTCAAGGTTCGAATCCTTGTCGGACAACGAGAGAGAGATTTTGAGGTGAGGGGACACGGGTCCCCTCTTTTTATAGTATGATAAAAAAAGAAACCATAGTAGAATTAGCCAGTGGGTTTTTAGCAGGAACCGACCGTTTTGTAGTGGAGGTAAATACCAATGCAGAAAACCGCATATTGGTATTTATCGACAGCGATTCGGGCGTTTTAATCGAGCATTGTATCGCTTTGAGCAAGTATATTGAAAGTAAGCTTGACCGCGAAATCGAAGACTATGAACTGAACGTGAGTTCATCAGGTGTAGGCCAGCCATTCACACTCCTGCGACAATATCAAAAGTATGTAGGCAAAGCCATACAGATTAAGCTAAGCGATGGAACGCAGCTGAAAGGGTTATTGAAGTCGGCCACAGAAACCCAAATCGAATTTTTCGATCAGGCAAAGAACAAAAATAAAAAAAGTAAAAAAATTGAGCCGGGAGAGCTGATCACTTTCCCAATGACATCAATAATTGAAGCTAAAGGAATTGTAACTTTTTAACAGACAGTAAATTATTTTCGCAATGGATAACATGAACCTTGTTGAGACCTTTTCGGAGTTTAAAGAATTTAAAAACATCGACAGAGAAACCATGATGCGTATTCTCGAGGATGTTTTTCACAGCATGCTCACAAAAAAATATGGCCCCGAAAGCAATTTCGATATCATCGTGAACATCGACAAGGGTGACCTTGAAATATGGCACTACAGAGAAATTGTTGAAGATGGCAAAGTAGAAGACGAAAGTCTTCAGATTGCTATTTCGGATGCCATAAAAGTAGAACCCGATTTTGAGGTAGGGGAAGAATTTTCACAACAAATCTGGCTAAAAGATTTTGGCAGAAGAGAAGTGTTGGCTATCCGTCAAAATCTGGTTTCCAGAATATTAGACTATGAAAAAGACAACGTCTTCCGTAAATATAAAGAAAAAGTCGGTGACATCATCACAGGTGAAGTTTACCAGGTGTGGAAAAAGGAAATTCTGGTGTTGGATGATGAAGGAATAGAACTCCTGCTGCCAAAGTCGGAGCAAATCCCACAGGATTATTACCGCAAAGGGGACTCCATCAGGGCCATTGTGTCGAAAGTTGACATGCGCAACAATACGCCTGTTATCATCCTTTCGCGTACTTCTCCCATTTTTCTCGAACGGTTGTTCGAGGCAGAAGTACCTGAAGTTTTTGACGGTCTGATCACCATCAAAAAAATTGACCGGGTACCTGGAGAAAGGGCTAAGATTGCTGTGGAATCGTACGACGACCGCATTGACCCGGTTGGGGCTTGTGTGGGGATGAAAGGATCAAGGATTCACGGCATCGTTCGTGAACTTAAAAATGAAAATATCGATGTGATTAATTACACATCAAACAAATCGCTGTTTATCCAACGTGCACTTTCACCTGCAAAAATTACTTCCATCAAACTTGATGAAGAAAATAAGCGCGCCGAAGTGTACATGAAACCCGATCAGGTATCGCTGGCCATCGGAAAAGGCGGATACAATATCAAGCTTGCCGGTAAACTTACCGGTTACGAAATTGATGTGTATCGTGATAGCGATACTGACAGCGAAGATGTCGACCTACAGGAATTTACAGATGAAATCGACCAGTGGATTATCGACGAACTGAAAACCATTGGATGCGATACTGCTAAAAGCGTGCTTGAACTGGATATTGAAGAACTTGTTAACAGGACCGATCTGGAAGAAGAAACCATTCAGGAAGTGTTGCGCATTCTTAGAACAGAATTTGAATAATGTATTTGCAAAGTGGTAATTTGTGAAATAATTTGAGCGTTTATAAACAACAATAATATGTCAGAAGCCAACAAGGTAGTAAGATTAAGTAAGGCCGCCCGCGAATTTAACATCAGCATCGACTCGGTGATTGAATTCCTGGGCAAAAAAGGCTTTGTTATCGATCGCAATCCCAATACCAAGCTTGATCCTCAAATGTATGATCTTCTTTTTAATGAGTTTCAGGAGGAGAAGCACGTTAAAGAAATATCGAAACAAAAAGGACTTGAGTTCATTGGGAAACAAAGTATTACGATCGAAAATCCTACTGTCAGGGAGGAGAAAAAACAGGAAGAGTATCCCATCGACGATGAGGTCATCATTAAAAACACGGGTGTTGAATACTTTAAAAAATCTTTAAAAAACATACCTTCCACGGCTGCCGAAAGAAACGCATCAAGAGAAAACGCTCCCAATGCCATTCCGGAACGTGAACCCGTTAAAAAATCAGAAGAACCCTCAGAATCACCTAAGGCGGAAATCATTGAAAAAAAACCAGCTCTTTCTCAGGCTGAACCCGAATTAGTAAAAACCACCGAGGTAAAAGAAGTTAAAACCCAAATAATCCCAGAGAGAGTACCCGAACCTGAAAAGGTAGTGGAAGCAGAAAAAATAACCGTACAAAAACCCGAACCGGAAGAAAAAGTTGCCGAACGACCCATTGAATCAGCTCTTCCGGCTATACCTGAACCAATAGCCCCAACTCTTGAATCAACCAGACCACAACCCGAAGAAACTCAGGGAGCAGCGATGGAGCCAGAGAAAGAAAATATTGAAGAAGAAACAGTTGAGAACCTAAAGGGAAGTTTGAAAGTTTACGGCACGATTGATCTGGATAGTTTAAACCAAAGAACCAGGCCAAAGAAAAAAACAAAAGCCGAAAAGAAGAAAGAAGCTTCTGATAAACAGAAGTCAATTGATACTTTCAGAAAGAAAGATAAGCCGGTTGAAAAAGCAGCACCTGCTGATGACACTAAGAAAACCGAAGAAGCATCAAAAAAACCTGTTGAAAAAGAGGCATCCGGTATTGAAACTTCAAAACCGGTGCAGATTTTAGAATCAAAGTCTACCGGGGAAAGACAACCTGACAATTTCCTTAAAACAAAGTTCGAAAAATTGGCCGGACCGGTTATTTTTGGCAAAATCGACCTGCCAATTGAGATCCGACGGAAAAAAGGAGCTCCGGTAGCTTCATCCAGCGATGACAGTGCTGCAAAGAAAAAGAAGAGAAAACGCATTAAGGTTAAACCTGATGAAACTCAGGCCAAACAGGAAAGGCCCAGAGAACAGCCGGGCAAGAAAAAATTTGTTCCACCGGTTAAAAAACCATTGGTTAAAACGGAGCCCACCGATGAAGAAATTCAAAAGAAGATTAAAGATACACTGGCCCGTCTAGCTCCAACAGGAAAATCCAAGGCTGCCAAACACAGGAAAGAGAAAAGAGAACATGTATCACACAACCTGGCTGAGGAAATGCAGCGACAGGAGGATGAAAAATCCATTTTGAAGGTAACCGAATTCCTGACAGCCAACGAGCTTGCCAATTTAATGAATACAGGTGTTACCCAGATTATTACCACCTGCATGCAGCTTGGTATGTTTGTTTCCATCAATCAACGATTGGATGCAGAGACCATCGCGTTGGTTGCTGAAGAATTTGGCTTTAAAGTAGCGTTTATCAGCCTCGACGATACTGACCATGTAGATCTTCAGGAATTACCCGACGATCCTGCCCAGATGGTAGAAAGAGCTCCGATAGTAACCGTCATGGGACACGTAGACCATGGTAAAACCAAGTTGCTCGACTACATCCGAAAAGCCAATGTAGTGGCCGGTGAGGCAGGAGGTATCACACAACATATTGGTGCCTACGAAGTAACCACCGATAGCGGTAAAAAAGTGACTTTCCTCGATACACCGGGTCATGAAGCCTTTACGGCCATGCGTGCCAGGGGTGCCAAAGTAACCGACATCGCAATTATTGTTATTGCTGCCGACGACAGCGTGATGCCTCAAACGCGTGAAGCCATTAACCATGCGCAGGCAGCCGGTGTACCGCTCGTGTTCGCTTTTAACAAAATGGATAAACCGGGAGCCAACTCCGAAAAAATAAAAGAACAATTAGCCAACATGAACATCCTGGTGGAAGACTGGGGAGGGAAATATCAATCGCAGGAAATATCAGCCATCAAAGGTACAGGCGTTGCCGAACTTCTTGAAAAAGTGCTGCTCGAATCCGAAATGTTACAATTACAGGCCAATCCAACAAAGCTGGGTCGCGGTACCGTTATTGAGGCTTCTCTTGATAAAGGCCGTGGTTTTGTAGCTACGGTGCTGGTGCAGGATGGCACCATGAAAAAAGGAGACATTATTCTGGCAGGTTCTGTTTATGGAAAAGTAAAGGCCATGTTTAACGAACGCAACAAAGCCGTAGATTCTGCCGGACCATCAGTTCCCGTGCTTATGCTTGGGTTAAATTCGGCCCCTCAGGCTGGCGACCTTTTCAACATCATGTCAGATGAAAAAGAAGCCAAAAATGTAGCTTCAAAACGTCATCAGCTGATGCGCGAACAAAGCTTACGTACTCAAAAACACATTACCCTGGACGAAATTGGCCGACGGATTGCCATTGGCGACTTTAAAGAACTCAACGTGATTGTTAAAGGTGATGTGGACGGATCAGTTGAAGCCTTGTCGGATGCCTTGTTAAAACTTTCCACCCGCGAGGTACAGGTAAACGTGATACACAAAGCAGTAGGTGCCATTACCGAATCGGATGTGATGCTTGCTTCGGCATCCGACGCCATCATCATCGGGTTCCAGGTCAGGCCTTCCAGTCAGGCACGAAAACTGGCCGAGAAAGAAGAAATCGATATCCGGCTTTACTCCATCATTTATCAGGCCACCGAAGAGCTTAAAACAGCTATCGAAGGCATGTTGAGCCCCAAGATGGAAGAAAAAATTACCTGTAATGTTGAAGTACGCGAGGTATTTAATATCACCAAGGTAGGCAACATTGCCGGATGTTTTGTATTGGATGGAAAAATCACCCGTCACACCAAGATACGCGTTATCCGCGATGGCATTGTAATTCATACCGGAACCCTGGGTTCGCTAAAACGCTTTAAGGACGATGTAAAAGAAGTTACTTCCAATTACGAGTGCGGTTTGAATATCGACAACTTCAACGACATCAAAATAGGTGATATTATTGAGGGTTATTTGATTGTTGAAGTAGCCAGATAATATACAACCTACACCTGGCTTTGACTGATTTACAAAGGATTAGTTCTGTCAAGATTATTTGTTAAATAAAAAAGTCTGTTTGCATGCATACAGACTTTTTTTTATGAAGAAAATAGTACTGATCCTGAAAAGTAGTTTAAAACGGTGAATACCGTATATTTTACTACAATCAGCATTCAATTAGTCTTCTGTTTAATTTGAAGTACAAGAATTCAAAATATTCTGTCATGCTTAATAAAGAGCTAAAAAGAAGTAGATTTGGCCTTTGAAATATCCAAAATAATGAAAATCCTGATCATCGAAGACGAGCCCCGGGTAGCCTCCTTTATTAAACAAGGATTGGAGGAATTTGGTTACGAAACAGAGGTGGTTTTCAATGGACAGATGGGTAAAACGTTTGCCATAGCTAACCATTATGACCTGTTGCTGCTGGATATCGTAATTCCATATATCAATGGCATTGAACTTTGCAAGCAAATCAAAGAAGTAAAGCCTACCCTCCCCATTTTGATGTTAACCGCGCTTGGAACCACCGAGGACAAAGTAGCCGGATTTGATGCTGGTGCCGACGACTATCTGGTTAAACCATTTGAATTCAGGGAGTTAATATCGCATATAAAAGCGCTCACCAAAAGAACATCGAATATCCACGAAGCCAGCAATAAGCTGAAAGTTGCCGATCTTGAATTGGACATGGACAAAAAAATGGCCATCAGGTCAGGCAAAAAAATAGAGCTGACCGCAAAAGAATTTGAACTATTGGAATACTTTTTCCGTAACAAAGGAAGGGTGGTTTCCAGGGTGGATATAGCAGAAAAAGTTTGGGATATTACTTTTGACACAGGAACAAATGTGGTGGATGTATATGTGAACATCCTGCGAAAAAAAATATACAAAAAAAAAACTTTCAGGTGGCATCTACAAAATCGAAATCTACAACAATGATGTTAAACTGGGTAGCTGCCAAATCAAGCTGAGATAAATCAGTAACACACTCATCAACAAAAACGCCCTTCAAAAATGATGGGCGTTTTTTTTTGGTTAAACCCCAACCAAGAAACGATTTTATACAACCATTAACTATTCCTTTGTTATAAATTAACAAGCAAATAAAATAAACTACACCCAGCATGCGCTAATAAATCAGTCTGGCCGGCTAACACATATTCAATTTCTTAACCAAATTGCTCATGCAAATCTCTAAATGTTGATTTTGAACCATTAGACCGCAGACAACATCTTAAAACCTTATAGAAATCCTACCTGTTTTCTATCCATTCAAAATCACAACCCCTAACCAAATCTGCGTCACAATTTATTTGAATTCAGATACTTTGTATAAACACTATTCTGTGGAGACCAGAAACCACCTTAAAAAATGGGGCGGAACCGAAAAGCCAGATGAGTAGAAAAACCAAAAACTAGACTATTATGAAATTAAATTTGATTGCAGTATTACTGCTATTTGTATTCGCTTTGGCAACACAGTCCTGTCAAAAAAACACCGAGCTCTCAGGAGGAGAAGGAGACAACACGAACGAAGGGTCTTTCAATGGAGGCACCAGTCACAACATGGGGAAAAATTGCATGAATTGTCATAAATCGGGTGGACAGGGAGAAGGAATTTTTACCGTTGCAGGTACGGTGTATGATGCACAAAAAACGAATACGTTTTCAAATGCAACAGTAAAACTATTTACCGGTACCAATGGAACGGGCACCTTAAAGTACACGTTTCAGGCAGATACCCGTGGAAACTTTTACACCACAGGAAACGTGACATTTGGCAGTGGCCTGTTCCCTGCTGTCCAGGGCAAATCATCTACAAACTATATGTCGTCAGCCATTACTACCGGACAATGCAATAGCTGTCACGGGGCTTCGCAGGACAGGATATGGGCACAATAGCCACCTTCACTAACAAGTTCGCTGATGGGTGTATAACCCATTGGCGAACGTGTATTATAATAATCTCAGAGAAGCAAAGCCGGCAGAAACTTCAGATCGAAGAGCACGCTTAAAAAGAAAGCCGGGCTTAAAAAACAGTACACCCTTACAAGCAAACAAATTAATTCCTAATTTAGCGGCCCTAATTAGCTAACAACACTACCCTGATTCTTGATATAAAGAAAAGCAAACTCAAGAAAAATCGGCTCTCTGTAATTTCTGAATGACACAAATAAACTTATGAAATAAACATCCTATTATGGAAACAAAAAAAATCATTGAAAAAATTGCGTTAACGCTATTTGCCATTATCATTTTGCAAAACACTTATTGCCAGGAGAATTATTTGCCGGGATACATCCTTCCTCAAACAGGTGATACCTTACATGGATATATTGATTATCGCAATTGGGATAGAAATCCTGATAAAATATCCTTTAGAAACAAGTTAAGCGGAGAAAAGCATATTTATTCCCCAATGGATATTGAAGGATTTAGTGTTCTTGATGAAAGATATGAAAGTGCAATTGTACAATCAGAATCAAGTCCAATGAGTACCGGAGCCTTAGAACATGATGCTGATTTAGAGTTCACCATCGACACCACTTTCCTGCAAACAATGATAACAGGAAAAAAAAGCTTGTATTTCTACATGAACAATTTCGGGAAAGAACAATTCTACATCAAACAAGATTCTTCTTACGAATTGCTGGTTTATAAAAGGTATTTAAGAGAAGTGGACGGAGTGGACGGAATTGGTGAGAATAAAAGATTTATTGGTCAGCTCACCATTTATCTTGCGGACTGTCCAAAGATTCAATCAAAATTAAATAATACAGAATACCGCAAAAAGAGCATGGAGAACTTGTTTCTATACTTTTACAATTGTACCTATTCCGAAGTTAATTTTCAGAAAAAAACAGAAAAAATCTCCGTTGAAATTGGTGTATTGGGAGGATTAACATTAACTTCATTAAAATTCAAAGGCACTAATTTTGACTACCTTGTCAATGCAAATTACAACCAGTCTGTAAATTTCTCTACCGGGATATTTTTTGATGTGATATTATCAAGAAATCAGGCCAAATGGTCTATATTCAATGAGTTGACTCTTACATCGTATAAAGTTGCTGGTCGTGTGGAAGAATACTGGCATGAAAACAGATATATAATTACCCATACCAAATTTGCCTATACCTATTTGAACGTCAATAATATGGTTCGTTACAAATATCCGATCGGAGGGGTTTTCGTTTTTCTAAACGGCGGGATTTCAAACGGATTTACCATTAACGAAACAAATTACAAAAAAGTTGAATCAACATTCTTTGACATTCAAACAGTTGAAGAAGGGAATGCAATCGATGGCACCAGAAAATTGGAAATAGGATATATCCTGGGAATAGGAATTAAATACAAAAGGTTTTCATTTGAAACCAGGTACGACGCGAAAAATGGTATGTCAGAATATACTGATCTGAAATCAACTACAAAAAGATATTACTTTTTACTTGGTTATAGATTTTAATTTCAACAAATGATTCGACTACTAATAATTCTATTTTCAATTCTTCCGCTTACCACCCTGTTTGCACAAAAATATGAGGCAGAACTGGTAAATACGGTTACCCATATCTCTATAAAGAATGGCAAACTTGTTAAAACGGTGACCGTTGAAATCAAAATTAATAACCGGGCGGGTGAAAAATACACCAGGGTAAGCATTCCATTTTCCAGCATGGAAAAAGTTTCTGGGATTGAAGGTTATATAAAAGACAATCAAGGCGAAATTGTCAGAAAATTAAAGAAAAACGACATTACTGAAAGAAGCTTCATTTCGGATTTTTCTTTCTATGAAGATCATTTCATAAAGGAATTCACCCTGAAGCATAACAACTATCCTTATACCGTGGTATATTCGTATCAAGTGCAGGAAGATGAGTTTATTTACGTGGATTATTGGTTGCCGGTAATCGACATCAAAGTGCCTACTCTCCAGGCAAGTTTAACCGTTGAAGTTCCTAATGATTATAAAATGGCCATCAGGGAGCAGTTTGTCGGCCATTATAAAACCAGTTCTTATGAATCGAAAATAAAATACACCTGGAATGCTTCCTTTAATGAGGTAATTGAACCAGAGACATTTTCGCCTCCTATGCTCAATTATTTGCCTTCCGTTGTCATTGTTCCCCAGGAATTTAATTACGAAACAGATGGATCATTTAGTACCTGGAAATCCTATGGTGACTGGCAGTACCAATTGCTTGAGGACATTGAAGAGTTACCTGAAAGCGAAAAAACAAAAATTTATACCCTTATCAGGGGCATGGATCATCCTGTCGATAAAATAAAAACACTTTATCATTACTTACAGGACGAAACGAGGTATATTAATATTTCAATCGAAACAGGAGGGCTCAAACCACACTCGGCGGCTTATGTGGCCAAAAATAAATATGGCGATTGCAAAGCCCTCACCAATTACTTCAAATCGGTGTTGAATACTATCGGCATACCCTCGTATTATACCAAAGTTTGGGCCGGGGATCCTATTAGATCTATTGACAAAAGCATGCCTTCACAACAATCTAATCATGTTATTTTATACGTCCCTATTGAGACTGACACCCTTTGGTTAGATTGCACAAGCGATGGCCCTTTTAATTATTTAGGGACGTTTTCTCAAAACAGGGAGGTATTCATCATCGAAAAAAACAACAGCCATCTGGCATGGACGCCGGCATTTTCACCCAATGAAGTGCTTGAAACCAGAAGGATAAAATTCTTCCCCGATAATATCAACGGATTGAAGGCCCAATTCGAAAATACCTACAAGGGTGGACAATACGAATCACTCTTTTCCGCATCCCATGCCATGAGCGAATCGAGAAAGTTATCCTTTATCAGAGATCATTTTGTTGAGAAAGGCTTTGAACTCCTCGATTTTAATCTGAAGGAAGCTCCCAGGGATTCCGCAGTAATTCATTTGTCCTATTCAGCCGGTTCAGACAATATTTACAAAGATTATGGCAATGAGACACTTATAAAGACACTCCCTTTCTCCATCCCTGAATTTGAAAAACCAGGCACCAGAAAGTTGCCGGTACAATTGGATTTTCCAATCAGTAAAACGGATACCCTGGAGTATTCAATTCCAATTGGAAACAAGGTTTCAAACACATTGCAACCTCAACATATCGAAAGTAAATACGGAGATTACGCTATTGAATTTCAGGAATATGATAACAAAATAGTTGTAATAAAAAGCTTTTTGCTTCATTCGGGTGAGTATGGGATTGAAGAATACGAAGACTTTTACAATTTTATTACAGAAGTAATAAAACTTGAAAAAAGCACTTACATAGTAACAACGCAACAACGATAATATGACAAAATACCTCTTCCTTTTTTTAGGCCTCTTTTTTAATCATATACTACTTACACAAGCCCAAACCCTTTCAAAAGAGTACGGTCGTATTGGCCAGTATGACGTTGACTATACTTGTACCGGAGAAGATAAAGCAGCCGAGGCCGTTGTTTTGTATGATATTGGCAAATCATATTTTATTCGGGACGACAATGGTTTTGATTTGGTGTTTGAACGAAGGACCAGAATTAAAATATTTTCAGAGCCGGGTCGAAAATGGGCCGATGTAGAAATCCCGTTTTATCATAAAGGTGAAGAATGGGAGAAGATTTATGATGTTGAGGCATATACTTACAATATGGAGGGGGGTGTTTTAAAGAAAACAAAATTTGACAACATTGATACCCATGATGAAAAGAAAAACGAGCATTGGGATGTGAAAAAATTTGCCATCCCGAACGTAAAAGATGGCACAGTCATAGAGTATAAATACAAAGTAATTACTCCATTTGTATTTAATCTGGAAAACTGGAAATTTCAGTGGCGGATTCCGGTTGTTTATAGCGAATACAATGTCGCCATGATCCCATTCTATGAGTATTCCTATCTCCTTCAGGGGGCCGATCATTTCGATGCTCAAAAATCCTTTGTTTCCCCCAAGAATCCTCAACAGATTGCAGGGATTAATTATGGAGAAATGATCCATGAGTTTGTTATGGAAAATGTTCCTGCTTTTAAGGATGAGGAATTTATTTCCTCAATAAACGACTATATCATTAAGATGAATTTTCAGTTGGCACAAATCAACTCGCTTCATGGTGGCACTTCCTATGTTGTTACCACCTGGCCTGATTTAATCAGAGACCTGAAAAGAAATGAAAACTTTGGAAGATATGTCAACAAAAGCGGGCACTTTGCTTCAAAGCTGTTCAATATGGACAGCTTATCAAAAATGTCTCAAGTAGAGAAATATAACCTGATTATGAACAAGGTAAAAAGCTCCATCAGCTGGAATGATCACAAAGGTATTTATACATCAAAATCAGCGGGCAATTTGGTTGATACCAAAACCGGCAATTGCGCCGATATCAATTTATTTGCCATTGGATTGCTGAATGAAGCAGGGATTGAAGCCTATCCTGTACTCATTAGCACGCGCGATCATGGCAAAATAAAATATGATTATCCTTATCTTGATTTCTTTAATTATGTGATCATTTTTGCCAATGTGGATGGCAAAAACATACTTGTTGATGCAACAGAAATTCACGGTTCCAACTCACGGATATCACCCGGATGTATTAACGACATGGGACTTATTATAAATAAAGAAGAGGTAAAATGGGTTAGTCTGGAATTCAAATTGATATCGGATTTACAAACCAATCTTAACATGAATCTGGATGGAACAAAATTATCGACCCACATGAGCCTGTCTGCAACTGAATACGATGCCCTGGAATTAAGGAAAAAATACGGACAAAATCAGGAAAAAATAAAAACACATTTGGTTGAAAACGGATACGTTGTTGTGGATTCTGCCATAACCGTTCAAAACCAGTCAAAGAAAGAAGCTCCGTATCTGATGTCATGCGATGTCACCATGGAGGTAGAAGAGATCAACAATAAAATTTATGTTGCACCATTTCTGAATGAAACGCTTTCAATTAATCCGTTGAAACAAAAAACAAGGAGTTACCCCATAGACATGGTCTATGCCACCAAACGTAATTTTACTTCTGCCATTCACATCCCGGAAGGTTATCATACCGAATTTACCCCTGAAGCGGAACACATTAAAAATGAACTCTTTGAAATGGACTACCTTATAGATCAGAAAGATAACCAGATCAACATTTCGTTTACCTATTCGTTTAAGAATCCGGTTTATGAGGCTGCAGATTATACAAAAATAAAGTACTACTATCTTCAAATCATTAAAAAAGGAAATGAGAAGGTGGTGTTGGTAAAAGATTGAAGAACTCAATTAAACTTAAAATTAAGCAAATTGATTTTCGGGTTTATGCATTTAACAATTTGAAATGAACCCTCAAAATTACCGTTTGGGATTCAGGCAATCAAACCGATACCAGAAATTCTTCTACGGCCAATTTTGTTTCGGGGATGATGAAAACCATTCCTCCTTTGAATGACCTGTTTAATATGGCCGGACTCAATCTGCCCTCCTACTTAAAAGGTGAAGTCGCTGAGGATGAGAAATCCACCAATGAACCCAAAAAAGAGGAAAATAAATAATTTAATTATTCACAATTCATTTAGTTTCAATCAGGTGTAACATCCTGATTGAAATTCCACCTCTGGTGCGCGTTTTTTCCAACGTGTGCCATTACCTGCATCAACAACCGTTTTCTCAAACTTTAAACAAAATATAGCCTGGTTGTTAGAATTGAACAAGCATTTGTATGAATTTTTTGCTTAGAGCCACGGGCTCTAGCCGCATGACAATGGATATTGTGCTATCATGAAGTTGTCTCCCTGGCGCGTGTTTTTTTCCAACACGTGACCCAACCAACACCCCAAACCTGTAATAACTACCGATTTCCTAAACTACTCAAAGTGCTGTAGGCACAACCGATATTGTAATCCTGGATTTCAATCCAGGCAACCACCATCTCTGGTGCGCGTTTTTTCCAACGCGTGCCGCCACCTGCATCAACTACCGTTTACTCAAACTTCAAACAAAACATAGTCTGGTTGGCAGAATTGAACCAGCCTCAGTTTATTAATTTGCTAATTGTTGTATTAAGGGCACGCGAAACATTCGCGCGCCAGTGGCGGAGGCTAATCATAAAAAAAGTAATATTCTTTATTTTTACCAATTGACTTTAATTCTATTATTTCCAATTTTGAATTAATTACAAACTCCCTAACAAATGGATTTTTGCAATTATATTCGACAGAGACATGCTTTACAATAAACAGAGAATCATTGATTTTCTTTGGTTTATAAAATACATTTCTTAAATCTCTAAAGTCTGTATTACCATAGGATGAATTAATATCACATGCATGTTTCTTACAAGTATACGTATCATCCATGTTCAAAGAAAATAAGAAGTATGGTTTAATATCCCTATTAGAATTAAATTCTGCACACAATTTATCATAATTATTTAGATCCCAAAGAGAAATAAAGAACAGACTATCTCCTTTAATCTTATAATAGCCATTGATTGTATCTACCTCATTAAAAACAAATAACTTATAATATAAATCACCATTTAAATTAATACAATTCCTTTCTATTTTACATGTAAATAATACTAAACTAATTGCTATAATAATCGAAAATTTTACTATTAGATATTTCATTACTTTTCCTTTAATTTTTTAATAGCATTATTAATACTCTTTGTTATTTTTCCCATAATTGTACTAGAAGGTTTTGCTCTATCCATTGTCGGGGACTTATTTTCTTCCTTAGCTGCTTTTATTTCTTCTTCTGTATAATAATTCTCACCCCTCCCCTCCCCCACACTAGCGCACGTTTAGCGATAGCGTAACGCGTGACAAATATTCCGCTATTAGATTCAACAACTATTATAAAAATTACATTTATTTTATTGTAAATGTAGCAATATTTCATACAAAGCACGCATTGCACTTATCTGCCGGTTTACATATCTACGGTAGGTGAACCTGCCGAAGGCATGGAGGCACGAAGGCAGGAGGCCTGAAGGCATGAAACTAGGCTTAGCTTGAGAAAAGAAAATAGTCTGAGCTTATGTATCTCACATGCTATTAAAGCAACCCGACTAAAAAACTATATTACTTTTGCATTCAATGCAAAGTAGCTAAGGTAAGCAAACTACTTGGGCAATCAAATTGAAACGATTAATCTACGGACTTGATTTCGATGGTGAATAATAAAAAAGAACATCCCGCTGTAAAGCCAAAAATCCACCCCCGCAGTAAGCACCTCGGGCGTTACGATTTTAAGCTATTTATTGAGTGTAACCCGGATTTAGCGCCCTTTGTCAGGAACAATGCGTACAGCGATCTTTCAATTGATTTTTCGAACCCGGATGCCGTAAAAATGCTGAACAAGGCTTTGCTTATATACTATTACAACCTGACCGACTGGGATATTCCTGCGCACTATTTATGTCCGCCAATCCCCGGCAGGGCCGATTACATCCATCATATTGCAGATCTATTGGCAACTTACAACCAGGGAAAAATTCCGACCGGACAATCAGTTCATTGTCTGGATGTGGGTGTCGGGGCCAGTTGTATCTATCCCATCATCGGAATCAACGAATACGGTTGGACGTTTACCGGAACAGAAACCGATCCGATAGCCTTACAGTCTGCGGACAAAATCATCCAATCGAATGCGGTATTAAAAGGTAAAATTGACTTGCGGCTACAAACCGATCCAATGGACATTTTCAGAGGAATCATTCTACAGGATGAACAGTTCGATTTAACCATTTGCAATCCGCCTTTTCATGCTTCAGCAGCCGAAGCGCAGGCCGGAACGTTGCGGAAATTAAGCAACCTGAGTCAGCAACGAATTACAAAACCCACCCTCAATTTTGGAGGCAAGAACTCCGAGTTGTGGTGCGAAGGGGGTGAAATCAGGTTTGTACGCACCATGATCAGACAGAGCAGGAAATTTGCCACTTCCTGCTTTTTGTTTTCCACACTGATCTCCAAGGAGTCGAATCTCAGGGCAGTTTATGGCGCGCTGAAACAAGCCGAAGTCATTGAGGTACATACCATCGAAATGGGACAAGGAAACAAAACCAGCAGAATAGTAGCGTGGACCTTTCTCACACCCAAACAACAAAATGTTTGGATGGAGAGCAGGTGGATGAAGAAATAATTCGCCTGTAAGAAATCCTATTTAATAGGAAAGGACCAATCGCACGATGAACTAATTTGTTCTGGTCATATCTTCAGGAACCAACACGATAAAGTCAGCCAGATGCTGGTTTTCCACGCTAAGTGTGTCAATGTCTTTTTGCAGCAAGGTGGTGATGGTTACAATCTTCAACCCTGGTTTGTAGCGGTTCAGGTGCCAGATAATACTTTCTTTATTATCAGAATGATAGCTTCCATTGTAATGGATAAACAATTGATCATCCGGTTTATTCAATGAAATCTGATACGCCATGGTAGCATCTTTTAAGGCCTGCGATTTAGGAAGGTTGGCATTGGAATGCCCCTGGGCCTTCATTTCGGTCATCATGTCAGCATAACAGCTGACCGTAGAATCGTAAGCAATGGGGAGCGGAGCCATATACGCCCGTGCTTCGGCAGAAAAATACTGAAGTGTATCCAGTCCTTGTTTATAAACTACTGATGCATACCGCCTTGGGACATTGGTGGCCACAAAGTACAAGCCGCTGTCCTTGGCAAATTGTACCAGGGGTTTGTAATCGGTTTTATAGTTGGGCCACAGGCGGGCTTCTTTTTCGAAGCTGCTTGCGGTTATTTTTCCTTCCATATATTCATTTAAGATCAGTTGATTGTCTGCCTCAAACATTTCTGCACCCAGAATAATTTTCCCGTCTTTACGAACATATAAATCCTTTGTTATTTCCAATTGCAACCAATGTGCGATGGGATTATCGTGCTGTTCACCAAAAAAAACAACATCTGCCTCCTGGAGAGCATCCAGCATTTTCTCATATTTTACCTGTTTGCCTTCAGCATCTAACAGCCTGTAGGCGGGTTTGTCGGGTTTAAAAGAAACGAGTGTAAACAAAGTCAATGTGATAACAATTAGTTTTTTCATGTGTGGTAGATTAATACAGTTTCTATAATAACTATTGGGTGTGTTAGTAAATAGGGATAACTCAGGATTTTGATTTTTTAAGCTTTTCTTCATGAAAGAGTAGTGGAAGCAGCTGGTCGATACCATTCACTGCCTGGGTAATTCCTTCCTCGCCCTGCATTACAATTCTGATCAGTTGTTCCTGTTTTTTTTCAACCTCAGCCATCACCTGACGACAAGCACCACAAGGCGTTACAGGATGCGTTGTTACAAAACGATCGCATTGCGCGGTAAGGGCGACGGAAACAACCGGAACGCCCGGAAATGAGGATTGTGCATGAAAAAGAGCCACGCGTTCGGCGCACATCCCGGAGGGATAAGCAGCATTTTCCTGATTGCCACCCATTACGATTTCTCCATTAGCAAGCAAAGCAGCAGCGCCAACATGAAACTCTGAATAGGGCGCGTAAGAACCTTCAAGTGCTTCCTTTGCCTTATTTAGCAATGCTCGGTCGCTTTTAGGCAAATCTTCCCCGGCACCATATTCTTCAATCTTCAAAGTAATTAATTTTACTTCCATCGTTTTTAGATTTAACGCTAAATTACATTTTATTCCTGATTTCCAAGTTGCCAGGTACTTGTATTACGTTTTCTGCCAAAAAGCAACAATGAAAAAAAGAAAGCAAACAGCGTTGCTCCGGCCTGCGTTTCAAAGGTGTCATCCGACAACATCGAAATGATGAGGATCAGAAAAAAGGAATTAAAGAAATAATCGTGAAAAGCCCGCAATTTTATTCCCGGATAGATCATTGCAAACAAAAACCACAGCAAACCCAATAGACCATAAGCCACAGCGATACCTAAAAACTGGTTATGAGCATGATAGCGGTATTGTCGCTCAAGTGGAGTATTCATTTCTTCATACTGGGTGTTGAAGGCATCCTCCAGGTCACCCGTCCCCACACCATATATGAGGTTGTTCCCGATAATTCCAATAGAAGCCCTGATGTATTCAATACGTTGCATCGAACTACTTCCACTGGGATTTCCTGTTTTTTGATAAACATCGTATCCTTTCAGCATCTTTAAAATACGAACTCTTAAACCAGGTGACTTAATGTAGTTTATATTGGCAATGCCCTGTTCAATGGTTTTTATATCCCAGTCAGTTAATGCATTTACGCCATCGGCATCTTTTCTCAGGTTTTTTGAAGTCAGGTACCTGATCAAGGTAGCTTCAACAGAATATCCTTCTTTTGTTACACCTCCATAGTCAATGTTGCTTCTTTGATCCCAAGCCTCTTCAAGTTCCATTGGACACACGTACAACCCAACATATTTTCCGTCTTCAACCTGGCTTCTTGTTGTATCGTGCTGGTAGGGATTTCCAAGCCTGGTCACTTTATCAAGCGTCGAAAAATTAGTTGCAGGGGGAGTGGTGGCTTCAACAACTGTACGCCAAACTTCGAAAATGAACAACAAGGGAATAGCAATGGTGATCCCAATGATGGCCATACGTACCAAACGAAACCTGGTTTTTAATAAGAGCCAGATCAAATAGCCGATACTGCCAGTCACCAGAATCAATGTACCTGTAACCGACTCGAGTAAAAACAGGATGGTGATAAACCAACCAATCAGCAATACAAATAAAGCTCGTTGCCAAAGTTTGAATCGCTGATCGTGGAATGCGAAATATATCAGGATAAAAATGCCAAAGCTTACATTCAGTCCAAATCTGATAGGTGAAATAAAGGGTGAAATTTCTCTGATATCCGCGAAATTTCCTGTGATCAATAACCCACCGCTAACCATAGTCCCTGCAAAAATAGCGGCCAGGTAAAACATCAACAATAACCTAAAACGATGAAACGGCAATGGGTTCATGGTTGATATGACCACCGGAAGTATCAACAAAGGAAGCTTTACACGTAAATCCTTCAAGGCATAATCAAAATTTTGAGTGTGCAGCAAGCCAATAATATGCAGAAGGTAAATTGAAACCAATACTACAGCCGCGGGATTACGGAAAAACAAGCCCAGTTTTTCAGCTAGATTGTCGACTGTAAGGCTATACAGGTAATGAATAAAATGAAAAAATCCCCTTATGGGGCCACTAAATTTGAAAAACCGGAAAGCAATTTGAAACGAAAAACCAGACCAAATCCACAGTCCAAAAAGAGCAAACTCACTCACGCTCATGGCATATTTCGATAAGGGTATGCTCATTGCGAGTAATACCAGGGCCACGAAATAGGACATCGAATGAATGTTTGTTCCCGAGTTCATGTTTTCCGACTTATTCTAAATGGGTGGTGTCAGATATTTTGGCTATGTAGGTTCCATTCAGAACGGAATCGTACTGATTCTTATTTTCAAGTAGTTCGATGGCATCCCTGATCTCGGGATCGTTTTGCAAGGCGGCCTTTATTTTGCCTTTTTGGTAATAATAACGCGTAATAATCTCGACCCTGATCATTTCTTCAATTTCAGACCTGTGTTTGTCAATGTCCTTTTTCTTTTCCTCTTTGATCAGTTCCTTCATTACACCGAGTTGGTCACCAATGGCGGCATAATATGATTCCCGTGTTGAACTGGATTCGATCCGTGATAACAGCGATTCAGTTTCGGTTTTATAGTCAAACGATTGGAGAGAAACAAAGGATTTAAACGCGTCGAAAAGGGAATCAGTCACCTGAAATTGATCAATTGACGCGATGCTATCGTGTTTTAATACAAAATCATTTACAAACCTGAAAATATAATTTTGTGAATATAAATCTCCACTAATCTGGTTAAAAATTCTGCTCTCGACATTTACATCGGGGGTAATACCTCCACCATCGTAAACAGTTCGTCCCTTGCGGGTTTTAAATGCTGAGATAAGCGAATCAGGGGCTTTTGCCACAGCCATTGGCCCGTCTTGTTGAAAATAGTCGATGGCCTGAATGCACCGCCCGCTAGGTATATAATATTTAGCCACGGTAATTTTTACTTTGGAATTATAGGGCAATGGCACAATGTTTTGAACGAGGCCTTTTCCATAAGTACGTTCGCCGATGATGACCCCGCGATCTAAATCCTGAATGGCACCAGCAACGATTTCGGAAGCAGAGGCACTGTTGTTATCTACCATAATCACCAATGGTATACTTCCGTCTATTTCCTTATTTCGGGTAACATGTGTTTGAATGCTGGCCTTGGTTTTTCCTTTGGTTGTTACTACGAGTTCATTCTTAGGCACAAATATGTTGACAATGTCAACTGCTTCATTTAACAAACCGCCACCATTCCCACGCAGGTCAATAATCAAGCCTTTTAAAGGTTGATCAGTTGCCAGTTGGGAGAAGGCATTTCTTACATCCTGAGCCGAATTGGGATTAAACTGGGAGAGGCTTATATATCCAACACCTTGGCTTACAAATCCGCTGTAAGGAATATTGGGGATTTTTATCTTTTCGCGTACGATGGTGACTTTGCTTGTTAATGAATCGCCATACCGTTTAATATGCAGGATGCATTCTGAACCCGGAACACCTTTCAGTTTGTCACTTACCTCGGTGGTGGTTTTACCTTTGGCAGATTCCCCATCGATGCTCATGATTTGGTCACCTGCTCTAAGGCCTGCTTTTTGAGCGGGAAATTCCTCATAAGGTTCGGTAATAATTACATAATCACCTTGTTGTTGAATGAGCGCTCCGATCCCGCCATATTCGCCTTTTGTCATCAGCTCGAAATCTTCACGTTTCGACTCAGGGACATAAACCGTGTAAGGATCGAGTTTTTCGAGCATCGCATTAATGGCCGTTGTGTTTAATTCGCCCGGTTTGATGTCGTCGGCATAGTTTAAATTCAACTGGCGCAAAAGGTCGGCATAGATCTCCAGGTTTTTCGAGAGCTCGAAATTATTCTTCTCCTGAGCGCCTACCTGAATAGTGGCCAAAAACAGGAAGATGATCAACGCATATTGTAATCTGAGGAATGTTTTCATACTTTTAATAGTTTAAGGTACAGGATCGTAGCCGCTTCCACCCCATGGGTTACACGAGGCAATTCGTTTTAACGCGAGCCAACCTCCTGTAAAGGGACCATGCTTTTTAAGTGCTTCAACACTAAAACTGGAGCAGGTTGGGGTATAACGGCACGATCTGCCAAGAAATGGGGACAAAGTATATTGGTAAACCCGAATCAACAATATAAAAAAATCTGCCAATAATTTCTTCATCCTTTTAAGATAATCTGTGCAAAACTAGGATTAATTTCTTTTCTATTTCTGCATGCGACAGAATAGTTTTACCCACGTAAACGAATCCAATAAGCAGTTGTTGTGCGTCTTTACTCCGTTTTTCCCAAAGCAGCTGTTTATTGGTACGATAGGCTTCACGAATGAGTCGTTTTATGCGATTCCTATCGACCGCATGTTTAAAAGTCCTTTTTGGAACCACCACCAAAATCTGAACAGGGGGGAAAACTACCTCTGAGGTCTCCCAATACACCACCTTAAACGGATATACAAACATCGACTTGCCATGTTCAAACAAACTACTTATCAGCGTAACGCTGTGAAGCCGCTCCGCTTTTTTAAATGTATTACCGTTCGCTTCCATGCAAGATAAAAGTTGAATAATGAAATCAATGGGTTTTTTGCAATAAATTTCACCCGGATGCAAAAATACGGTTTCATTCCGATTAACCAACATTCGTTATCCTGAAACGAGGTATATCATTGGTATAAAACTACTTATATCCTCAGAACCTTTCATCCGTGCTTACAAAAAAAAATGGTCAACCTCCTCAAAAAAACCTTTAGCAAAAAAAAGCAGTCCGATGTAACAAAAGTTGACTTCCTTTTCCTAATTTCGGAGCTTTAAAAAAAATACCATGATTAATAAACCCCGGTTATCGTTTTGGCAGATATGGAACATGAGTTTCGGCTTTCTGGGAATTCAGTTTGGATTTGCTTTGCAGAACGCGAATGCCTCGCGCATCTTGCAAACATTTGGTGCTAATGTGGAACACCTCAATTGGTTTTGGCTTGTTGCACCCCTTACCGGGATGATCGTCCAACCCATTATCGGATATTTCAGCGACAAAACCTGGAATAAATTTGGAAGACGCAGGCCCTATTTTCTGGCAGGGGCCATTCTGACCAGCATTGCTTTGATTTTAATGCCCAATGCACCACACCTTGCTTCGTGGATTTCGCCCATGTTTGTTGGAGGTGGCCTGTTGATGATCATGGATGCTTCCATCAACATTTCCATGGAACCATTTCGGGCTTTGGTAGCCGATAAATTACCTGAAGAACAACATGCATTGGGATTTTCGATGCAAACGCTGTTAATCGGTATAGGTGCTGTTGTTGGTTCCTGGCTCCCATACATCCTTGGGAATTGGGCAGGTATTCCTACCGAATCCGCTACGGCGGGATTTGTTCCACCCAATGTGGTGTGGTCGTTCTATATCGGTGCAGCGGTCCTTATCTCATCCATCATCTGGACTGTTGGCACCACCAACGAATATCCACCCGAGTTTTATGAAAATGATGCAACTGAAGCAAAAACAAAAGCAAAGTTTACCATTCCTAAAACCATGTGGCAGCTTCTGTTGGTTCAGTTTTTTTCCTGGTTCGCGCTGTTCAGCATGTGGGTATATACCACTCCGGCTGTTGCCAGACATTTTTACGACACCATCGATCCTGCCTCGAAAGCCTATCAGGAAGCAGGTAACTGGGTTGGAATTTTATTTGGGATTTATAATGGAGTTTCTGCTATTATAGCTCTTTCGTTACCCAAAATGGCCAAAAAACTCGGAAGAAGAACCACACACGCATTGGCTCTAACGTTGGGAGGAATTTCGTTTATCTCCTTCTTATTTTTTACCGATCCTGTATATTTGATTATACCCATGATCGGTATCGGCATTGCCTGGGGAAGTATCCTGTCGATGCCGTACGCCATGCTTGCCAACTCAATCCCTCCAAAACAGATGGGGGTTTTCATGGGACTATTTAACATGTCCATCACCATCCCTCAAATTATAAACGGCGTTTTTGGCGGGTTTATTTTAACCTTCGCATTTAAGGGTGATCCAATCTATTCCATCGTCATGGCAGGAGTTCTGATGATTTTGGGAGCCGTCAGCACCTTCTTCGTTCAGGATAAACTGGATGAAAAGATGATGAAATAAATTGCTTAAGATTGTTCTGAATTCAGGTTCATGTTTATTCTAAAACGAATCGTGGCCACTTTTACTTTCTTACAGGCACCCTGCACACGTTTGAAATATGCAATATCCCCGAAAGATACGGCTATTTGCATTTTTCGACTTAATTTCACAATGTAAACAGTGCCGTATGTACAATCAATAATGCGATCTTTGCACACTATTTTATTGGATATGTCTACGACCGGATCCCTTTTGGCGATTTTTTTTTAATACCTCAATTTACTGAACAATGGTAAAAAACTCCTTTGAAGCAGTTATTTTCGACCTCGATGGTGTCATCACAAAAACAGCCATCACCCACAGCCAGGCCTGGAAAAAGATGTTCGACCAATACCTGACCGGTCGCCAACAAGTGTATGGCGAACCTTTTGTTGAATTTACCAAAGAGGATTACCTCACCTATGTGGATGGGAAACCCCGCTACGAAGGAGTGCAGTCGTTTCTGAAATCGAGGAACATTGACCTGCCCTTTGGAACTCCCGAAGACAGTCTGGCCCTTGAAACAGTCTGTGGTTTGGGAAACAGAAAAAACGAAGCCTTCAACGAAGTACTTGCCAACGAGGGTGTTGAAGTTTACCCCTCCACGGTGGCACTGCTCGAACAATTGAAGAAAGACCATATTCGCATTGGTGTGGCTTCATCCAGTAAGAACTGTGAAGCCGTGCTTACCGCAGCCGGATTAAATCATTTTGTGGAGACCCGCGTCGATGGTGTGGTTTCAGCCGAAATGGGACTAAAAGGCAAACCCCAGCCCGATATTTTTCTTACAGCCGCCAAAAACCTGGGTGTCGATCCCGACAAGACTATTGTGGTAGAAGATGCTGTCTCAGGCGTTCAGGCCGGAAAAAATGGAAACTTTGGTCTGGTGATTGGCCTGGCACGTGAAGAAAACCATGAAGCGCTCCGGTCCAACGGCGCCGATTTGGTAGTGAGCGATCTGGAAGAAATCACCCTGGAAGACCTCAACGAATGGTTTAACGTAGGAAAAAAAAAAGATAGCTGGACCTTAAAATACCACGATTACAACCAGGCAAACGAAAAATCACGCGAAGCACTGCTGACCATTGGAAATGGATATTTTGGTACCCGAGGTGCCATGGAAGAAACCAGTGCGGGAGAATCCAACTATCCGGGAACCTATATTGCCAGCCTGTACAACCGGTTATCCACTCCCATTGCCGATCGCATGGTTGAAAATGAAGACTTTGTAAATGCGCCCAACTGGTTGCCCATCCGCTTTAAAATTGATGATGAAACCTGGTTCGATCCCAATCAAACCAACATCAATCAAATCAGCAGGACACTCAATTTCAAAAACGGTTTGCTCACCAGATCGCTCATCGTAACAGATGAAGAAAACAGAAAAACTGCCATTAAAAGTGAACGGTTTGCCAGCATGTATCATCCGCATCAGGCTTGCATTCGGTATAGCGTTACTCCACTCAACTACACTGCTGTCATCAGTTTTTCCTCGTCTCTGGATGGCACCCACAAAAATGAAGGGGTGAACCGTTATAAAGCGCTAAATCAACAACATTTACAACCTGTTAAGGAAGGTGGTGAAGGAAACCTCTCCTGGCTTCTGGTAAAAACCACCCAGTCGGGCATTGAAATAGCCGAGGCCGCCAAACTGACCCTGACTTTGAACGGCACTCCTGAAACAATCGACTTTGGCGTGACTTCCGATGCAGGCATCGTTTATACTTATGCCAGCCATCAAATCTTGGAGGGAGAAACCCTTGGCATCGAAAAAATGGTTTCCATCCACGCTTCTCATCTGGGCAGCAAAAATCCCTTGGAAATGGCCATTTCAGAGGTAAAGACCATGCTGTCGTTTGATGATTTATTACAAGAAAGTGCCGAAGCCTGGGACAAAATATGGGATAAAGTCAACATCAAGCTTACAGGTGACAGACTGGCTCAGAAGTTATTGCGCATGCATACTTACCACCTGATGGTGTCAGCTTCACCCCACAACCGACAGATTGATGCCAGTATGACAGCCCGGGGATTACATGGTGAGGCCTACCGCGGACATATTTTTTGGGATGAACTTTATATCCTGCCTTTTTACGACATCCACTTCCCGGAAACGGCAAAATCCATGTTGATGTATCGATACCGCCGTCTGGATAAAGCCCGTGAATATGCCAAAGAGTATGGCTACAAAGGCGCCATGTTCCCCTGGCAAAGTGGCAGCGATGGCCGTGAAGAAACGCAGGTGGTTCATTTAAACCCACTCACCGGACATTGGGGCGACGACTACAGTTCGTTGCAAAGGCATGTTTCGCTGGCCATCGCCTACGATATCTGGCAATATTTCCACATCACCGGCGATTGGGATTTTATGGAAAACTATGGCGCTGAAATGTTTCTCGATATATGTCAGTTTTGGGAAAGCAAATGCCAATGGAACCAGGATACCCGGCGTTATTCCATCGACAAAGTAATGGGTCCTGATGAGTTCCACGAAAGTTATCCTGACACAGAAGAAGGAGGTCTTCGTGACAATGCCTACACCAACATCATGGTTTCATGGATGTTTGATAAGGCCGATGAGTTGATTAAAAAACTTAGTTTGACCACCAAAAACAAGCTTTTCCGAAAAACGGGAATCCTGCAACAAGACATTGAAAAATGGAATGAGATTAAAATCCACCTGAATCTGGTCATCAATAAGGATGGGATTATTGCCCAATACGATGGCTATTTTGAATTAAAAGAACTCGATTGGGATTATTACCGCAACAAGTTTGGCAATATATACCGGATGGACAGGTTGTTGAAAGCCGAAGGAAAATCGGCTGATGATTACAAAGTGGCCAAACAGGCAGATACCCTGATGACATTTTACAACCTGGATCAGGAGCAGGTGGCGCACATCCTGCTGGAGATGGGATATTCCCTGCCCAAAGACTTTTTGGAGAGAAACCTCCGCTATTATCTCGACAGGACCTCGCATGGCTCCACTTTGAGCCGGGTGGTACATTCGCAATTAGCAAATGCCATCGGAAACTATCAGTTAAGCAGTGATCTATACCGCGATGCACTAACCTCAGATTATGCCGACATCCAGGGTGGAACCACCGCCGAAGGTATTCATGCCGGTGTGATGGCAGGAACACTGATGATAGCCCTAAACACATTCGCCGGTATTGACCTGCGCGGCGAAAGGCTTAAGGTTACACCTCATTTACCCGAAACATGGAAAGAATTGGCCTTTCGACTCACCTTTAAAGGCGTTGATTATCAATTTGAAATATCAAAAGATGTAGTTCAGGTGATGACAGATAAACCTGCAAAAATATTGATATTCGACTCCGAATTTGAAACTACAAAAGGGGCAACCCTGATGTATATTTTTTAGAACGAAGTAGTTGATTTAATTATGCAAAACCAAATCATCACAATTACCGACAAACACAGGGCCGCTGCCCAACTGATCGTCGACAGGGTGCTGGTGGAACGAACACCGAAGTTCATTATGACTGTAACCGGCGAGGTAGGAACCGGCAAATCTACCATCTCATACCTGGTGGCAAAAATTTTGAAGGATTATGGATATAGGTGCAAGATTATGGAACTGGACAACTACTACAAAATTCCACCCCTTGAAAGAAAAGCCTGGCGCAGGAAACATGGCCTTGGTAAAATAGGCCCTGATGAATATAATTGGGAAAAAATTTATGAAAACATCAGTGATTTTAAAGAAGACCGGGTAGCTGCCATGCCGCTGGTCGATCTGCTTACCGATTATGTTGATGAATTAACCACTGATTTTAAGGGAGTTGATATACTCATCATCAGAGGCTTGTATTCAATCAACTGCAAAGAATCGAAGCTGAAGGTTTTCATTGAGTTGTCGTATCAGGAAGTTTTAGAACAAAACACCTATGTAGCCAGTGAAGTCATTGATCATTTTCGCCTGCAAGTGATGCAGAAGGAACAGGAAATGGTGCAACTCCATAAGACTGAAGCCAACTTTTTTATCGATTTTGCTACTTCAAATGAAATATTTCACCTCTAACTAATATTGTTTGCCATGCTGGAAGATGTATTATTAATTGCCGACAAACACAGACAAGCCGCTGCTGTTATCATTGGGGAAATTCTCAAACGCCGGATTCCTAAAATGGTTGTGGCCATTTCGGGCGAGTCGGGTTCCGGTAAGTCGGAACTTACCCATGTCATCGCTAAATCACTCAGGAAGGAAGGAATTTTCGCCAAACCCATTCACATCGATAATTTCTACAACACGCTTCCGCTCGAGAGAACCGAATGGAGGACAAAGCACGGCGTTGAGAATGTGGTCGGCATTAATGAATACCGTTGGGACAAGGTATATCAAGTGCTTGAAGATTTTAAAAACAGCAAGTTTACAACCATGCCTTGCGTAGATCTGGTAACCGAGCAAGTAGATGAACTCACCACCAATTTTAAGGGCATTGATATGTTAATTATCGATGGTATATACGCCATCAATACCGAAGGAGTGGACCTGAGGGTTTTTATCGAACTAACCTACCACGAAACTAAAAAAGCCCAAACAGACCGGGGTAAGGAACCTGACAATCCATTTAGATGGAGTGTTTTAGAGCAAGAGCACCAGGCAGTACTAAGTATTAAGAACAAAGCTGATATTTTTATTGACAAGGAATATCAGGTCAGGTTGGCTGAATAAGGAAATAAACAGGTGCTTGTTGCCAGAGAGTTCATGGAAGTCAGCTCTTGTAGTTAATTTATCTCATTGAAGAATCCTGACCAGGTATTGAAGCTTCAATATTTGTCGCATTCATTGTTCAAAACAGTCATTTCTACCGACTTCATTTTATGATTCTGACAATATGGCTGCAATGCAGAGGTGGCAAACTATTTGCTTACTTGTGCCAGTTAATACACTTGTTGCAACAGCCAATAAATATTAAACCATGGATAAAGAAAAGAATAAAGACATAGATGATGTAACCTTTGAGGACCAGCACCACATGACTTCCAACGAAAACGAGATATCAGAAGCTGATCATCAGGCCGGTACGGGACATGAAAAAGAAACCAAAAGGAGTAAAAGAAGCAAGACAGAGAAGGTGATTGAGGAATTGGAGAAAAAGTGCGAAGAATCGAATGACAAATACCTGAGGTTGTATTCTGAATTTGACAATTACCGCAAAAGAACTCAAAAAGAACGCATCGAATTGTTTAAAACCGCCTCTCAGGAATTGATTGTCGACCTGCTTCCCGTAGTGGACGATTTTGAAAGGGCACTGGCAGCCTTAACAGCAAGTCATGCAAATGAAGAATCCACCAAGGGCGTTGAATTAATTTTTGGAAAATTATTTTCAACCCTTTCGCAAAAAGGATTAGAACCAATGGATGCTACCGGCAAAGAATTTGATACGGATTTTCATGAAGCCATCACCAACATACCGGCGCCTACCAAGGAACTAAAAGGAAAAGTGATTGATGTGGTTCAAAAAGGGTATTTGCTCAACGGCAAAATCATCCGCTTCGCCAAAGTAGTGGTAGGAAGCTAATAAAAAAATTAAAAGGGATAAGGCATAAATCATGAGTAAACGCGACTATTACGATATACTGGGTGTTAGCAAGGGTGCTTCAGCAGATGAAATAAAAAAGGCATACCGCAAAATGGCACTCAAGTATCACCCCGATAAAAACCCGGGTAACGCGGAAGCCGAAGAATCATTCAAAGAAGCAGCAGAAGCTTACGAAGTACTAAGTAACCCGGATAAAAAGGCCCGATACGACCAGTATGGCCATGCAGGTCTTGGCAACGGAGGCGGCTATGGAGGAGGTGGTGCACACATGTCGATGGATGACATTTTCAGTCATTTTGGAGATATCTTTGGAGGTGCTTTCGGTGGTAGCAGTGGTTTTGGAGGTTTCGGCGGACAAAGCAGCCGGGGGAAAAGAGTAAACCGCGGTTCGAACCTGAGGGTAAAAGTAAAGCTGTCGCTTGAAGAAATAGCTTATGGCATAGAGAAAAAAATCAAACTCAACAAATATATCGAATGTGTTGAATGTCATGGATCGGGATCAGAGAAGGGCAGTTCCCCGACCACCTGCCCCACTTGCCACGGACGTGGCCAGGTGTCGCAAATAACCAACACTTTCCTTGGTCAAATGCAAACCAGTTCTACCTGTCCTCAATGCGGAGGTATAGGCGAGATAATAACCAACAAGTGTAAGACCTGCCATGGCAATGGAGTTGACAAAGGTGAAGAAGTTGTAACCATTAAAATTCCGGCAGGTGTGGCAGAAGGCATGCAGCTTTCCATCAATGGACGAGGAAATGCTGGGGCACGTGGCGGGGTTCCCGGAGATTTAATTATCCTCATCGAAGAAAAGGAGCATCCTGATTTGGTACGCGATGGAAACAACCTGATGTACGATCTGTTCATCAATTTTGCTGATGCCGCACTCGGAAGTTCGGTTGAAATCCCAACCATCGACAACAAAGCCCGCATCGCTATTGCCCCCGGAACCCAGGGAGGAAAAGTACTCAGGCTGAAAGGAAAGGGCCTTCCAGATGTAAATGGCTATGGCAAAGGTGATTTGCTGGTCAATATCAACGTGTGGACCCCCCGGGTGTTGAGCGACAAAGAAAAAATCATTCTCGAAGAACTTCAAAAGTCCCCTAATTTTCAACCAAATCCAACGGCCAAGGACAAAAGCTACTTCGACCGGATGAGGGAATTTTTCGCCTAAGCCTATGATGACACTTCAAGCCAACCACATCTCAAAAAGCTTTGACAATCACAAAGCCCTGGATGACGTAACGATTCAGGTTCCGGAGCAATCTATTTTTGGTTTGCTTGGCCCCAATGGTGCCGGTAAAACCACCCTGATCCGCATCATCAACATGATTGCCGTAAAAGACCAGGGAGAAATCCTGCTCAACGGTAAACCCATGCAGCCTTCTGATGCCAGCCAAATTGGCTATTTACCCGAAGAACGGGGGTTGTATAAAAAGATGAAGGTGGGAGAACAAGCGGTTTATCTGGCACGTTTAAAAGGCATGTCGAAGCATGACGCTACCGTAAAATTAAAGCATTGGTTCGGGAAATTTGAAATGGATAGCTGGTGGAACAGAAAAGTAGAAGAACTTTCGAAGGGAATGCAACAGAAAGTACAATTTATCGTCACTGTACTGCACCAACCCAGGTTGCTCATCTTTGATGAACCTTTCAGCGGTTTCGACCCCATCAACGTGAACCTGCTTAAAGCAGAGATTATCAATCTAAAAAACGAAGGTTCCACCATCATCTTCTCCACCCACAACATGGCCTCTGTAGAAGAAATTTGCGATCAAATCACGTTGATACATCAAAGCAAAAACATTCTCTCGGGCGAAATTAATGACATTAAGCAACGGTATAAAACCCAGACCTACGAAGTAGAATACAAGTCATCCAAGGCATTGATGCTTCCTGAGGGTCTATGCCACATCATTTCTACCCAGCCGAAGAACAACCACCTGGTGACGCAAGTTAAACTATCAGACAATGCCACTTCGAACCTGCTTTTGCAACACCTCATTCAGCAAGCAGAAATACTTAAATTTCAAGAGGTTCTTCCCTCTCTCAACGATATTTTCATCCGCGAAGTCAGTCCTAAATAATTCAGAGTATGAATAAGATTTTACTCATCATCCAACGGGAATACCTCACCAGGGTAAAGAAAAAGTCTTTTATCGTGATGACCATCGTGGGTCCTGTCCTCATGGCTGCCATGATTATTCTTCCCGTATTTTTAGCCAGTTGGAGCGAAGCCACAGAAAAACGCATCGCCGTTTTGGACGAAACAGGATGGTTCTTTGAGAAATTTCAAGATGAGGATAACATCAAATTCTATCACGTGTTCGAGGGTCTGGAGGAAGAAAAAAACCAGGCGTTAAATTTAAAAGGAGATCTTCTGCTTTACATTCCGTTGCCTGAACTCAATATTCCTGTGAATGCAGAATTGTTTTCGTCAAAACAACCCGGTTTAAATGTAACCAGTTACATTAAATCGATCATGAAACAAACCGTTGAGAACAAAAAACTACTGGCTTCGGGAATCGATCCTGAAATCATCAAATCGGCCAAGGTAGATATCAATTTGGTCAGCATCAAGGTTGACGAAGGAGGAATTGAGAAAAAAAGCAATACAGAAGTGGAAGTAGGACTGTCCATCTTTGCCGGTATCATGATTTATTTTTTCATTTTTATGTTTGGTGCACAGGTTCTTAAGGGCGTAATTGAAGAAAAATCAAACCGCATTGTAGAAGTTATTATTTCTTCTGTCAAGCCGTTTCAACTGATGATGGGTAAAATTGTTGGTATCGCGCTGGTGGGGCTCACTCAGTTTATGCTCTGGATTGTACTCACCTTAATTATTGTTGGCATTGTACAGGTCATGTTTATCAGTGGTGATAGCTCCACATTGGAAATGATGGGGACCCAATCTGCGATGATGGGCCAGGTGAACGACGGAGGCAGCCAAATGGACCCGATGATGATGATCACCGAAACACTTGGGAGTGTCAATTTTATGGTAATGACATTAAGTTTTATATTCTATTTCCTGGGAGGTTATTTGTTGTACGCATCTCTTTTTGCAGCCATAGGCGGTGCCGTTGACAACGATGCCGACACACAACAGTTTATGCTTCCCGTTTCCATACCTCTCATCCTGGCCGTAGCCATGTCGGGTGTCATCATCAATCAACCCGACAGCAGTTTGGCTTTCTGGATGTCGATGATCCCATTTACCTCACCCATTACCATGATGATGCGCATTCCGTTTGGTGTGCCTGTCTGGGAGATTTTACTTTCGATGGGACTTCTGGTGGCAGGATTTATTTTTAGCACCTGGGTTGCAGGCAAAATATATAAAACAGGAATCCTGATGTATGGCAAAAAAATCAGCTATGGTGTCATATGGAAGTGGTTAACTGCCCGGTAAGAAGAAAGGCAATAAACTTTAACCAACCACTTTTTACTGTATAAAAGCGCCCCCGGCCACATCGGTTGGCATTGGGGTAGAAGTTGCACCTTATTAAATGTAAGCAAAATTGTTAATTCTCAAATATTATACTATTTTTGCACCCTTAAAAAAATACAGTTAAATCATTAATAAATCATCTCAAATGCAGAACAGAGGAGCTATCAAATTTTTTGCCATTGCGTTTGCCCTGGTGTGTTTATATCAATTGAGCTTTACCTTCGTCACCATGCGTGTCGAACAAAAGGCCAAAGAATATGCACAACATGAAGTGGCATCGCAAAATGCAAAGGAGCTTGCCGCGGGAAATGAAATCAAGGAAATATTTATTCTTGACTCCATTAAACGGGCCAGAGAAGAATATTATCTCGACAGTATTGACAACGTGGTTGTTTATAACATCCTGGTCGATCAATATACCTACAGGCAAGCCAAGGAAAGGGAAATCAACCTGGGTCTCGACCTAAAAGGGGGTATGAACGTGGTACTGGAAGTATCAGTGGGCGATATTGTGACAGCTCTCTCAGGGAACAGCAAGGATCCTGTGTTTGTGCAAGCCATGAAATTGGCACATGAAAAGCAAAAGAACAGCAATAAGGGTTTTGTGACCTTGTTCGGTGAATCGTTTAATGAACTGGATCCCAATGCCCGGTTAGCCTCTATCTTTCTGTACGAGTTTAAAGACAAAGGTATTACCACCAACTCGACCAATGAGGAAGTATTGAAGGTAATAAAGTCTGAAGCCGATGATGCCATCGACCGTTCTTATCAGATTCTTCGCACCCGTATCGACCGTTTTGGCGTGGCTCAGCCCAATATCCAGCGGTTAGCTACCACAGGAAGAATCCTGATTGAGCTTCCCGGCATCAAAGATCCGGAACGTGTTCGTAAGTTGCTTCAGGGCACTGCAAAACTTGAATTTTGGGAAACCTATAACTTCTCGGATCTGTATACCTACTTTGATGAAGCCAATGCTCTGTTAAAGGCTGAGATTGTACTCGAGGAAGAAGCACTTGCAGATAGCTCAATCAATCTAAAGACAACCGTTTCTGAAGAAATAGCAGCCAATGGTGACAATCAAACTCCGGAAAACGAAATAAAAACACCTGACAGCACCGAAGCCTCTGCCAACAAACTTCTGGAAAAACTTGAAGCCGATACAACGAACGAGAGTTCAGAAGTGACTATCGCCGAACGGGCAAAAAACTATCCGCTTTATGCTTACCTGCAACCTTCCTATTTTCAGGATGAGTCAGGAAGAATGACACCGGGAGCAACTGCCCGTGTTGGTATCGCGGCCATTAAAGACACGGCACGTATCAACCAGATGCTTAAAAAAGTATCTGACATTTTCCCCCGTGACCTTAAATTTGTCTGGTCGGTAAAACCGGATCCAAGGACTCCTGATCTTCTTGAGCTGATCGCCCTTAAAGCCAGTTACCGCGACGGTGCTGCAGCTCTTGGTGGCGACGTAATTGAAAACGCCCGTCAGGATTACGATCAAAATGGTGGGATATCTGTTGATATGCAGATGAATGGTCAAGGTGCTAAAGTCTGGAAAAGATTAACTGGTGAAAGCATTGGAAAACAAATAGCCATCGTGCTCGACAATTATGTATATTCTTATCCGGTTGTTAATGGCGAAATTCCCAATGGCCGCTCTTCCATTTCGGGAGGTTCCATGGATTTAAATGAAGCCCAGGACCTTGCAAACATACTAAAAGCCGGGAAGCTACCTGCTCCCGCACGAATTGTTGAAGAAGCCGTGGTAGGCCCATCTTTGGGTCGCGAAGCCGTATCAGCGGGTATGAACTCCTTTATTCTTGCCTTCATCCTTGTTCTGGTGTACATGATTGTATATTATAACCGGGCCGGTATGGTGGCCAGTGCCGCACTTATCACCAATATCTTCTTCCTATTTGGAATCCTGGCTTCTTTGGGAGCCGTCCTTACGCTCCCCGGTATGGCAGGTATTGTGCTAACCTTAGGTATGGCTGTAGATGCCAACGTTATTATTTACGAGCGTATTAAAGAAGAAATCAGGGCAGGAAAAGGCATGCGACTCGCCATTACCGATGGGTATCAAAACGCCTATTCGGCCATTATCGACGGGAACGTAACCACACTCTTAACAGGTATTGTATTGTATGTGTTTGGTACCGGACCTGTTCAGGGATTTGCAACTACTCTGATCATTGGTATCCTGTCGTCATTGTTCACCGCCATCTTTATCTCCCGTTTGATCTTTTTATGGATGGAACGCACCAATAAAACGGTGAACTTTTCAACCAAATTCACCGCCAACGTATTGGCAAATACCAGTTATAAATTTATTCAGAGCCGTAAAAAAGCGTATATCTTTTCTGGTTTTCTCATTTTAATCAGTGTTGCCTCGCTTACCTTTAGAGGTCTTAACTATGGTATCGACTTTACAGGAGGCAGAACCTATGTAGTCAGGTTCGACCAGGATATTGACGCAGAAAAAGCCCGTGGGGCGCTTACTGCCCAATTTGATAATATGGCACCTGAAATTAAGACCTTTGGAGCCAATTCGCAGATAAAAGTGACCACAAAATTTATGATTGAATCGGATGGCCCGGAAGTAGACGGCATCATTCAGAAAAAATTGTACGAGGGATTAAAAGGGCTATTTTCTAAAGAATTGAGTTATGTGGATTTTTCATCAGATACCGAAGGTGAAAATAAACTGCTTGGGATTCTGAGTTCACAGAAAATAGGTCCAACCATTGCCTATGACATCCGCAACAAAGCCTATATGGCCATTTTCTTTGCCCTGATTATTATCTTCATCTACATCGCTATCCGGTTTAAAAAATGGCAATACGGTGTGGCCGGTGTGGCCGCATTGGCGCATGATACCATCATCACCATGGGGATGTTCTCTATATTTTATGGCTTGTTGCCATTTAATATGGAAGTCGATCAGGCATTTATCGCAGCCATCCTTACGATCATTGGATACTCCATCAACGATACGGTGATTATTTTCGACCGTATCCGTGAAAACGTCAAATTGTTCCCAAAACACACCATCTTGCGCAATATGAACGAAGGTTTGAATAGCACCTTAGCCCGTACCATGAACACCTCGGGAACAACCATTGTGGTTTTATTGGTTATCTTTGTCTTTGGTGGTGAAGTGATCCGCGGTTTTATCTTTGCATTGCTGATTGGAATTGTGATAGGAACCTACTCATCCGTATTTACGGCGAGTCCTCTTGCATACGACTTACTTAAGGGTGATAAAGAAGAACGCGAAATGAAGCTGAAAGCTGAAACAGCGAGAAAAGGGAAGAAATAATAGAATCTTTAAAAAGTTCTAAAGTCCCGTTGCTGTCGCAGCGGGACTTTTTTTTGTAATTTTGCTCGCATCATTAAATCAATCTCAATTGACACTACTTTTCTTTGATCTGGGATCGGGCGAAATATTTCTAATCGTATTGGCCGTGATATTGGTATTTGGTCCCGGTAAAATTCCTGAAATTGCAAGGGGATTGGGGAAGTTTATTAACGAAGTTAAGCGCGCTTCCGAGGATATTAAAACAGAAATCAACAGGGAGGCTGACAAGCTGGACCGGGAAAAGCGGCTGGAGTCATACAAAAACTCTTTGAAAAAGGAAAATGAACCACTCATCGCTCAAAATACAGAACCTGGTACCAAAGAAGAAGAATCCCATGCCAAAGAAGAGGACATCATCCAATAATTATCAATTGAATCCGTTTAAAGATTAACGATAAAAAACTATGGCCCCTATGAATAAACTGTTTTCCGCATCTATGCTTCTTATGCTGTTGCTGGTTTTCCCTATTCTTTTAAGCGCCCAACGTAATCCTGCTAAAAGTGCAGATGAAGCCTTTTCGAAACAACAGTATACCGTAGCCATCGATAAATATAAAAAAGCCTACACAAAAGTTAAAAAAAACAAGGAAGAAAAGAACCGGATTACAGCCCAGATGGCCGAATGCTATCGGCTTACCGGAAATTATAATCGGGCCGAAGCATCGTACAAACGATTGATAAAGAACGAATACGATAAAAGAAACCCGGAGATATTGTTGCGCTATGCCGATGCGTTAAAAATTGGTGGAGATTTTGCTGAAGCCATTGTACAATACAATGCCTATACCGAAAGAGTGCCGGATGACCCCAGGGGCAAAAGAGGTGCAGAAACTACACTCCTGGTGCAGGAATGGATTGAGAACCCATCTAAATATGAAGTCACCAACATAAAAAATATCAATTCGCGAGAGGCTGACTTTGCTCCTGCCTATACAAGCGAAAACTATAACGAAATTGCATTCACATCCACCCGCGAAGGGACTCAGGGAAAAGATACGGACAAATGGACAGGACAGAGTTTTAGCGATTTGTTTGTTGCCAAAACAGACCGGAAAGATGAATGGTCCACACCGGTACCATTGGACAATTCAGAAACCATCAACACCAAAGGCAATGAGGGCTCTGCCACCTTCAATTCGCAATTTAATACCATGTATTTTACCCGTTGCCCCAACACGGAACAAATTGAATCGGGTTG
The DNA here is from genome assembly GCA_001769215.1 of Bacteroidetes bacterium GWF2_41_31. Lineage (GTDB taxonomy): Bacteria > Bacteroidota > Bacteroidia > Bacteroidales > F082 > UBA6244. The sequence goes on along the minus strand of MEOL01000003.1, from coordinate 52,253 downwards.
TCAGGTGTATACATCAAAACGCAGCGGACGCAACTGGTCCGATCCGGAGATGGTGGATATTAAAGGTATCGATACCCTGTCAACAATAGGGCAACCTACCATTAGCAAAAGTGAACTAATCATATATTTCTCAGCCAACAGGCGTGGTGGAATAGGAGGTAACGATATCTGGGTGGCTTACCGCGACAGTAAAAGTGACGGTTTTGGCCGTCCATTGAATATTGGAGATGTAGTAAACACACCCGGAGATGAACTGTTTCCTTTTTTACGCAACGACACCACGCTTTATTTCGCCAGTGACGGTCACGGTGGCATGGGCGGTTTGGATATTTTTGTCACAACCATCGATACAGCCGGCAAATGGGGCTCCCCTAAAAATTTAAAGTATCCCATTAATTCCACCTCCGACGATTTTGGAATTGTGTTTCACCCCAGGGATGAATATGGGTTTCTAAGCTCAAACCGAAAGGGAACACGTGGATTGGAAGATATTTGGTATTTTATTCAACCTCCGTTGGAGTTCACTTTGAAGGGAACCGTGAAAGACGACCGCACCCTGCTTTTCGTGGAAGATGCTACCGTGCAGATGGTTGGCTCATCAGGTTCGTCTGTCTCAACCAGAACAAACGACAAGGGTTTTTACTCCTTTGGCAAAAGCCAACTGGAACCAAACACCACCTATGATGTAATCGTTACAAAACCGAACTATTTCAATGTCAAAGGAAGTTTCACAACCGTTGGTGTTGAATTCAGTAAAGATTTTGAGAAGAACTTCATGCTTCAACCAATCCCGGCAGAACCCATCATGTTACCTGAAATCCTGTATGACCTGGCTAAATGGGATCTTAAACCACAGTATGAAGATTCACTGCAAGGTCTTGTTCAAACCCTGCGCGACAATCCCAACCTGGTGATCGAACTGGCTTCGCACACCGACTTCCGCGACAGCGACGAACGCAACGACATCTTGTCGCAACGCAGGGCTCAATCAGTTGTCGATTACCTGATCATCAGGGGTATCGACCCACAACGCCTGGTGGCAAAAGGCTATGGGGAACGTGTGCCGCTTAAACTTAAAAGTGACAAGATCAGAGAAGGATTCCTGTTTAAAGAAGGATCTGTCCTTAACGAAGAATATATCAACTCGCTTACCTCTGAAAGTGAAAAAGAAGCTGCCCATCAAATGAACAGGCGTTCAGAATTCAGGGTGTTGCGCAAAGATTACGTCCCGGCTGGAACCAATTTGGATATCGTTGACATCAACATCGTAACCGACCCCGATGATAACTCGGTACTTTTTACTGAACAAGGCGGAACAGGAACCTATCTCTCCACCTGTATTATCAATGGGTATAACGAAGCTTTCGCTTTTGACAAAGGGGCCGATCCGATGATCTCGCTGGACAAGGCCATGGATCTGTTGAAATGGGGAGCCATTAGCAAGGAAAACTTCGAAGGGGATCCTGAGAAAGTTCTGGCCAACAACACCATCGCCGACAGGGCTTTAATCAATATCAAAGAAATCACCATTGGCAGTGTAACCATCAACGATGTGCAACTTAAGGTGACTTATAAACTTAATTATGGGCTGGTGTTTGGTGACGGGCTAATGAAACAGTTTGGCAAATATAATTTCAACACCAAAACACATAAACTAACCATAGATTAGGACCATCGCGGGTGTTAACAGCATTTTTTGTATGCCGGGTTATCAGCACAGAGAAAACCAACTTATGACCGATCACGAAGAATCAAGGTATTTGCAGCGAGGTGTTTCTGCTTCAAAGGAAGATGTGCATGAGGCCATCAGGCACCTGGACAAAGGACTATTCCCCAACGCGTTTTGTAAGATAATACCCGACTATCTGGGCAACGACCCGGATTATTGCAATGTGATGCACGCGGATGGTGCCGGGACAAAATCTTCATTGGCTTACCTTTATTGGAAAGAAACCTGCGACCTCAGCGTGTGGGAAGGCATTGCGCAGGATTCCATCGTCATGAATACGGATGACTTGCTTTGCGTGGGCATCACCGACGGGATATTGCTTTCATCAACCATAGGAAGAAATAAAAACCTGATACCCGGTGAGGTAATTGCAGCCATAATCAATGGTACGGAAAAATTTCTGGAAAACATGCGCGGCCTCGGTCTTGACATGCACCTGACGGGTGGCGAAACAGCAGATGTGGGCGATTTGGTAAGAACCATCATTGTCGACACCACCGTTACCGCCAGGACATTGCGTAAGAATATCATCCAAACCAACATCCAACCAGGCGATGTCATTGTTGGTTTGGCATCTGATGGTCAGGCTCATTATGAAAATTTTTACAATGGCGGCATGGGAAGCAACGGACTTACTTCAGCACGTCACGATGTTTTTAACCATGACATCGCTGCGAAATATCCCGAAAGCTTCGATCCAGGTATTCCTGCACACCTGGCCTATTCAGGGAATCTTAAGCTCACGGCTCCAAGTCCCGTGAAAGGCATGGATGCCGGCAAATTGGTGCTTTCACCCACGCGTACCTATGCTCCTGTAATTAAATCCATGCTTGAGGGCCACCGGTCTTCTATCCACGGCATGATTCACTGTAGCGGAGGTGCTCAGACGAAAGTGCTTCACTTTATCGAAAATCTCCATGTAATAAAGCACAACCTCTTCCCCACTCCCGCCTTGTTTAAAATGATACAAGCACAATCGGGAACCGAATGGAAAGAGATGTACAAAGTATTCAACATGGGCCATCGAATGGAATTGTATGTTCCTAAACATGTTGCGCCGGAGTTGATTGACATTTCTAAATCCTTTGGTATTGATGCCCGAATTGTTGGCCATGTAGAAGCGTCCGAAGAAAAACAGCTGACCATTCAGTCGGAATATGGAACTTTTCATTACGACTAGTTAACATGTTATCACCTGTCTTTTATGGGTAATTATCGCAAAAAAATAATTGAACTCTTCTCGCTACTTCTTTCGCTGTCAGGTCTTAGTTTAACAGCTCAACCTGGCGATCGCTGGAAGGCAGGAAGCGCCGGCGAGCTACGCGATACGGTACAAACAGTGTATTGTTTTGTTGAAACAGAAGACAATCCATGGTCATTTTCAGAGAAAGCGACGATGCTGGGGTCATTGCAGCAAGCCCAACAATGGCTTATTAGTCAGGCCAACCGATGGAAAACGACATTGTATTTCCATACAGATGAACTTGTTGAAGGGAAAAATATATTGTTCGACAGCATTTCATCAGGCACAGGAAGTGGCAATGAAAGAGTGGATTGGATAGGCAATGTAGTAAAAAAAGCGGGCTATCGCAATGCACGGCATGCTTACCGCAAAATGTCGAAGAAATACCACAACAAGAAGTTACATGTGGTTGTATTTGCCCGTGCAGATGGGATTTCTTACGCCATGCGATATGCAAAAGGAATGAGCAAAAAGAAATATTTTCTGGAAGGGCTATTGGTTTATCAGCGATACGATAATGGAGCCGGAATGCCGGTAACATCGATCATTGCCCACGAAATTTTACATATATACGGAGCTTGGGATCTGTACACTACCTATGCCCAAACCCGTGAAAAACAGACCAAAGCCACAGAGCTCTATCCTGACGACATCATGCTCAGGGTGGGTTACGACATGGAAATCCTAAAAGTAGACCGGTTGACAGCCTGGCTTCTTGGATGGAATACACAGGAAGAGGAACTCTTTGAATGGTTTAGGCCGGGTGATTACAGCAAGTAACTTAGGTGGTGTTCAAAAGCACATAACTATAAATGTAAGCCAGCTATACAAGGACATCACAAAAATCCCTGCAACCAGGAAGCCAGCTTGCTAACCAACTGATGGTAATCATAATTATTCTCTGCTCTTTCCCTACAGTTGACCGACAGTTTTTTACGTAAAGCAACATCCTGAAGCAACCGCCGGATGGTTTGGCCTAAAATTTCAGGATTTCGTTCGGTTAAAATGCCCACTCCCGATGTAACAATGCTATCGACACCGCCACCTGAATAAGCCACGACCGGCACACCACTGGCCAGTGCTTCAACATAGATTATTCCAAAATGCTCCAACTTTTCAGGTGCCGCGGTCAGGATGGCGGCTCCATTGATCAACTGAGCTTTTTCTATAGAAGAAACAAAACCCAGCAACTTTCCCCGTGCACTCAGGTTCGCTTCCAAAACCGGGCCTAATTCGCCTTCTCCTATAAAAATGGTTTGAGCCAGATCGGCAAAGTGTTTAGAGGCCTCTACCACATTCATTGGTCCTTTGGACAAAGTCAAAACTCCCGGACAGATGACATAATCGCCTGTTAACTGATACTTTTTCTTTACCTCTCCATATTTCTGAGGTTGAAAGGCCATTAAGTCCACACCACAAGGCAAAATTAAAAACCGATCGTCAGGAAGGTTCACCAGGGGTTTAACCAGAACATCACGAACGTATTCGGTAGTCACCAAAATACCATTTGCCTTGATGATCGCTTCTTCGATAAGTATCCAGTTTCCATCATCCCAAAGTCCATGATGACGTGGTTCAATACCTGTTCCATGCACGAAAATTACATAGGGTTTGTTGAATTTTTGTGCCACCCGTTGCACTGCGACAGCGGTCACATTGGCGTGGTGTCCGATAATGATATCGGTCTCACCTGCTATTTTATCCAAAGCCAACTCATAATCATGCGCATAGCGACTCATCTCATCCACATCCATACGGGCCACTTGTTTTTGATTTTCCCCGGCTGAAGGCAGGTACTCATGCACAGGATAAACATCGGTATGTAGCTTAACATCAATATTCACAGCCCCGTCGATTCCGTTGATGTTACCAGGGTACAGAAAATAAACCGTGTGGCCCAGAGCCAATAAATGCTTTACATGTTCACGCGCCACTTCGCCACTGCCCCTGCCTTCATTTAATAGTAAGATCGCGATTCTCATGGTGGTATTTTATTGTTGATTTGGAACAAGCCAAAGATACAGTTTGATTTTATAATTCAAAACAGGGAACTCATAACGTTATTTTCAATGTTTGAGGTGGTAAATCAACTGACAAACAACCATTTTTTATTATCATTGCATTCCATTTTAAAGTTTAACGTTTGAAAATGCGTCAAAATGAATAAAAAAAGTACCATTATTTTCCTGCTGATCAGTTTATTTTCAATGTTTTTATCATCGGTTCCGGCCAAAAGTCAAACCAACGGCGATACTTTGTTTGTTGCCCAACAGGGCATAGCGGTGGAAGACAGGGTGGAGAATGTGGATGACCTGACTATTAGTCAACGCATCGACAACGCTTTTACTCCCATTGTAGATGGATTGGCTGTTGTGTTGTTCTGGGATCCATTTAAATCGATGGATCTGTACGATCCCATCATCTATGATGATCTTGGAAAGCCGGTTTTGGGTCCCGATGGAGTGCCCCTGGAGACAAAGATTCCCTTGGTCGTAATTTGGTTAATTTTTGGTGCTGTTACATTCAGTTTAGTACTTGGTTTTATCAATTTTCGGGGATTTAAACATGCTATTTTACTCATTAAAGGAGTCTACGACAACCCGAAACACAAAGGAGAGGTAACGCATTTTCAGGCGCTTACTACGGCACTTTCGGCTACTGTAGGGCTCGGTAACATTGCAGGTGTTGCAGTTGCCATTTCTATTGGCGGGCCGGGAGCCACTTTCTGGATGATTGTTGCCGGATTGCTGGGTATGGCTTCGAAATTTACAGAATGTACGCTAGGAGTAAAATACCGCGAAATTGATTCCAATGGCGTTGTTTCCGGGGGGCCTATGTACTATTTGCGCGATGGTTTAAAAAAGAAAGGTCTTGGAGGTCTGGGCATGGTGCTGTCGTTTGTTTTCGGCATCCTTGTTATTGGAGGTTCATTTGGCGGGGGGAATATGTTTCAGGCCAACCAGGCTTTTGCCCAACTGGCCTATATTGTACCTGACATCGCAGGTTATGGTGCCTATTTCGGCCTTATCCTGGCTATTTTGGTAGCTGTGGTGATAATCGGAGGAATTAAAGGAATTGCCAGGGTTACCGACAAAATCGTTCCGTTTATGGCTTTTATTTATGTAGGAACGGCACTGGTCATTGTTCTTATGAATATTCAACATACAGGCGACGCCCTCCTTTTGATATTTAAGGGGGCTTTTGGAGCCGATGCCATCAAAGGCGGTATAATCGGGGTATTAATTGTAGGTTTCCAGCGTGCAGCCTTTTCAAACGAGGCCGGCGTTGGTTCTGCAGCCATTGCCCACTCAGCTGTTAAAACCAACACACCCGTGACAGAAGGATATGTTTCGTTGCTCGAACCTTTTATCGATACCGTGGTGATTTGTACCATGACTGCTTTGGTACTGATATATACCGGCACTTACGAAAACCCACTGGGATTTGAGGGTGCCCAGCTTACATCCATGGCCTTTGGAACCGTGTTCAGTTGGTTTCCGTATATTCTGGTTTTCGCGATTTTTCTTTTTGCTTTCTCTACCATGATTTCCTGGTCGTATTATGGTCTTAAAGGATTTGACTATTTGTTCGGAGATTTAGGACAAAAGATTTTCGGAAACCGCAATGTGGTTAAATACACCTATTTTTCACTGTTTTTAATCTTCATCATCATCGGATCTTCCTCTAACCTGGGTTCGGTAATTGCATTTTCTGATATGATGATTCTCAGCATGGCCTTCCCAAATATCATCGGGTTGTTAATCCTGCTCCCGGAAGTCAGGGCCGACTTAAAAGCTTATCAAAAAAAGCTCAGGGCCGGGGAAATCAAAAGATTTAAGTAAGGCAGGAAAGAGACGGAGTTGGGCATAGGTTTAAGTCACAGTGCAATACCGGATTATTCAATAATTAACTTCAGCACTTGCTTTTCTGAACGGGTTAATTAACTTTGTGGGTACAAAAACCTGTTCAAACATGCTTTCCAGAATAAAACATTGGTTTCTTCCCTTTTTCAGTTTGAATAAAAGTGAACAATATGGCATATTGGTTCTTACCATCATTGTTCTGGTATTGCTTTTGGCCAATCTGCTCATGCCATTGTTTGTTTCCCCCAGGCAAAATACCCACCTCGAAGCTTTTAAAAATGAAATAGAGGCCTTTAAACAAATCCAACAATCCAAACGCGATTCTATATACATCGAAGACCTTCAGAACTCAGGAATGCTGGAAATGGAAATCGCTTTGCAAAAAATCAAACCCATTCCATTCGATCCAAACAAACTCCCTGACGAAATTTGGTTAAAAATGGGATTCACACCCACACAGGTAAAAAACATCAAAAACTACGAAGCCAAAGGAGGCAAGTTTTACCGAAAGGAAGACGTGAAAAAACTCTATTCTATTTCTGATGCAGAATACCAACTTATTGAACCTTATATCCAAATAAAATCACCCTATCAAACAAAACCAGCCAAAGAAAACCCGAAATTTATCAAAACGGAATCAAAACGTTTACTCCCTACAGAAATCAACAGCGCTGATGCCGGAGTTTTGGAGAATAACCTGGGCATAAACCCGTGGCTGGCCAAACGTGTGATTGATTACAGAACCCTGCTTGGAGGATTCCACAAAGTCGAGCAACTGCCCGAAGTATATGGTATGAAACCTGAAACCTATGAAAAAATTCTTCTTTTCATTTCCATCGACACGCTATTGATCAACAAAACAGAACTCAATGCGGTTACTTTTAAGGAACTGTTGCGCCATCCTTATTTAGACTATGAGACAACAAAATCGATTATCGACACCAGAAAAAAGATCAAATCTTTCAGCTCTTTGGATCAGTTGCATCAGGTGCCATTAATCACCGATTCCATTTTTCAGCGAATCGCCCCCTATTTTTTTATTCAGGAATGAGTCGCCAATCTCCATCCTTTTCTCAACGACCAAATTGGGATGTGAATGAAGTCTGCACCCGATATCACATACAAAAAAAAGGGTGATAGACGAAAGTCAGCCGTTTTGGCTAAAATAGTATCTTCGATGCAAAAAAAAAGAATGGGAAAAATAACCACCACGATACAACAATATCCACGTACATTTTGGGTGGCCAATACGCTGGAACTGTTCGAAAGGATGGCCTGGTATGGGTTTTTTATGTTGTTCGCCAACTACCTGACCGGAACTTCCGAAACGGGTGCACTAGAGTTCACCCAGGCGCAAAAGGGCTGGATTATGGGTGTTGGAACAGGGATATTATATTTTCTCCCTGTAATTACAGGAGCCATCGCCGATAAATACGGTTACAAAAGGGTGCTCACCTTCAGCTTTGCTATTTATGCCAGTGCTTTTATTTTGTTGCCCATGTTTTCAACCTTTGTCGGGACCTTCTTGATGTATATTTATCTCGCCGTGGGTGCTGCCTTGTTCAAACCGGTGATTTCGGCAACCATTGCCAAAACCACCAACGATAAAACAGCCTCCATCGGGTTTGGTATTTTTTACATGATGGTCAATATTGGCTCATTTCTAGGTCCGTTGATTACCTTATTTTTTAAAGGAGCCGATTACACTCTGATTTTCAGGGTTTCCGCCGGAGTGATCGTCCTGAACCTGATTTTACTACAATTCTATAAAGAACCCGAAACCACCCGTACAAGTAATTCATTTGCTGACTCCATGAAAATTGTTTTCAGACACATCTGGGAGGTCCTTCTCGATTTTCGGTTTGTCATTTTTTTGATGATCGTTGCCGGTTTCTGGATCATGTACCTACAGCTGTTTTTTACCCTCCCGGTGTTTATCGCTCAATGGGTCGACACAACAGTATTGCTGAATTTCTTCCTGGAAAATATCCCTTTTGTTGCCAGACATTATTCCGATGGCAAGCAACTGGACGCTGAATTCATCACCAATTTTGACGCCTTGTTTATTGTGGCATTTCAGTTGATTGTTTCGACGGTGGTCATGCGATGGAAAGCCCTCAACAGCATGATTACGGGATTCCTTGTTGCCTCCATCGGAATGGCCTTAACATTGTACACACAAAATGTGCTCTTTATTATGGCGGCTATGTTTATTTTTTCGATTGGGGAAATGGCCGCCTCACCCAAAATTACCGAATACATCGGACACATTGCGCCAACGGACAAAAAGGCACTCTATATGGGGTATTCATTTATTCCCATGTTCATTGGCAACCTGGGTGCCGGATGGATTTCGGGAAGTGTTTATCAGCAACTCTCTGATAAACACACCATGGTACTCAAGACAATTGCAGAAAAAAACCTCCTCAATAATGAAAATTGGACCAAACAGGAATATTTTAAAGAAACAGCCCGGGCCCTTCATCTCACTGAAAATGAATTCACTCAATATCTCTGGAACACCTTTCACCCCAACAGTATCTGGATGGTCATTTTCGGTATTGGGTTGGTTTCCGCCCTAATTCTCTGGTTTTATAATAAATCAATAAGTAAGTTATGAAAAAATCAATACGCATTTTTGCAACAGTTACAATCATATTATTTACTGTTCATGCGAATAATATGGCTCAAAACCCGATCAGAAAAAAAGCACAGGTGTCTCCTATGAAGAGCAACCAAACAACAAAGTATCAGGTGGTAAGCATTAAACAAAATATCTCCCGATATATTTATCTTAAGGAAGGTTTTGACAATGATTTTCTACCATTAGGGTGGAATCAGGTAGTTGCGAATGCAAACAATACATGGAGTCAGCTTAATCCTGAAAATAGCAATTTTAATGAAATTGATTCGTTAAGTAAGTTTTCAGCGATGATCCCCTGGGCTACTGAATATCAGGATGAATGGATTATTTCACCAGAAATTACTCCAACAGGAGAGTATCCATTATCCCTGAATTTTTATGCTGGAGTTAGTGGCCCATGGCTAAACAATGCCACATTAAAGTGCCTTCTCTCAACGAATGGAGGAAATACCTGGATTGAAATCTGGAATGCTGTTAACGGAATTGATCCTTCAGCCAGCTGGGCATGGAATTTAGTTTCTATCGATCTTAGTTTATATAACCATCAGGCATTTAAAATTGCGTGGCAATATAGTGGTACTGATGGTGATCTGGCAGGTATTGATGATGTAAGCATCGAAGCAGGATTTAGTTATTTATTCTTTGATGACATGGAAAGCTATACCAGTGGTATTAAGCTGGCATCTCAGGCTAATCCGGATTGGTGGACTACCTGGTCTGATGATCCTGGTGGAAATGAAGACGGACTTGTGACAAACGAAACAAGTTTCAGTCCCACTCAGGCATGCATGATTAGCGATTCGAATGATCAATTACTGAAACTTGGCGATAAAACTTCAGGAGCTTACATTTTCAGTGTGATGTATTACATCCCCTTGGGCTATGGTGGATATATCAATATGCAGCACTTTGAAAGTCCTGGTTTTGAATGGGCATGGGAGATATATCTTGGTGCAGACGAAAACGACCTAAACGGTTATATATTTGCAGGATCCACAACCCCCTTTTACTTTTCTTTTCCACATGATAGGTGGATTAAACTCGAAACGATGATAAACCTGGATACAGATAAGGCTATTTTCAAGATTGATGGTTCAACTGTTACAGAATGGCAGTTTAGTCTGCAATCAAATGGTTATCCCGGAACAAAACAAATTGGTAGTGTAAACTTTTATGCGGGGGCACCCTGGGGAGATATTCCTAAATATTACTTTGATGATCCGGCTTTTATGGTGTACAATCAAGGATTATCAAACCCTGCTGTCAATATTGACACAAGCTCAATCAACATTGCACTTCAGACCAATGAATCTGTGATCATGAACAGGAATATGAGCAACCAGGGAGAATCAGATCTGATTTATGAAATTATTCCTACCTATAACAGCAATACAAATATTTTCCAAAATGAAACTGAGTACTCTCCTACTGGAATCAAATTAACTAATCTTAATCCTAAAAACCAGGATTACTATTCTTCGACACCCAATTTAACCAATCAGGATGTAATACTTCATTACGATGGTGATTACTTTACAGCAATAGGCAGTCCGGTTGAATACGAATACTATGTTTCTTCTATGTTTCCACATGAGATGATACGACCCTATATTGGCATGATAATTAGTTCGGTAGAAGTATATATCAACGACCCGGTGAATGAGGCTAAAATTCAGATTTACGACATGGGAACCCTTTATTCAACTGGTCCGGGAGAATTATTACTTGAGCAAGACTTTTCAGCTATTGCATACGGCTGGAATGTGGTCGAACTAATTACCCCCATAACAATCACAGGAAGAGATATTTGGGTTGGATGGAGCATGAGTGCCGCAGGCAACCATTATGCTCCCGGATGTGATGCCGGTCCGGCAAATGAAAATGGAGACTGGATTTCAAACGGAACAGGTTGGAGCCATCTGAGTACGAATCCCGAAATGAATTATAATTGGAATATCCGCGCAAACCTGTCGGGCTCTCCAGCTATCCAATGGTTAAGTACAACTCCTTTTGCAGGTAAGTTATCGCACGATGAAGAACTCGAAATAGGTATCAATGTTGACGCCACGGGGCTTGTTTCAAATGTTTATGAGGCTACAGTTATCCTCAGAACCAACGATCGTGAGAACAACATGGTGGCTATAAATGTAATTCTTACCATCACCAATGGAATATCTGCGAGCGGTGAGCTGGAATATTTTTCCGTTTACCCAAATCCGGTGAGCAAAATCTTACATGTGGGCTCAAATGCCCAAATCACCAGAATGCAGCTAATAAACGCAGCAGGTCAGGTTGTTTTCGATAACACGGTCAGCGAAATAAACGTAAGTTATTTTGATAAAGGTGTGTATATTTTGCAACTTAACACTAAAAACGGAGGCTCTACACAAAAAATTCTCATTCAATAGGACCTCCCTTTATACAACCATATAGTCGTTCAACGAAAGAATTATTCCACTATTGCAATACCTCAATTAAAGTAAGGACTCAATTTGAGCGTGTTAACAAACTGCAATTTTCAAATCAGCATCATATTGGGAAATATCGTTTGAAATTATTAAAATGAAATAAGCACTTATAAATATTTGAATTAAAAACAGATATACAGTATGTTTTTTTAACTTTGTCATAAGAAACACTTTCATTTTTTATTAACTAACAGTATGTATTATGAAAAGATTTACCTTATTAATGTCAATGTTAATTACCTTTTGTTTTTCCTCCTTCAGTCAAAGTGGGTGGTATCAAGTAAACTCCGGACTTCCGAATGAAAAAGGAATAGGGCAAATGTCTGTTGCCATGAACAACAATATGGTCATTTGGGGATTACCAATCAATGCTGATGGAAGTATCTACGATGCTTTTACCAAATCAATTGATGGTGGTTTATCATGGGAGGCAGGTTCGTTTAATGCTGGTAATGGATTATCTCAATTATTTGCTATCGATGCAACCACCTGCTGGGCTGTATTCAATACCGGTTCCAATCAGGGATTGTACAAAACAGTGGATGGTGGTTTAACCTGGGTGAAAAAAGGAACTGCTTATGGTAGTGGCTCATTTGCCAATGTTATTCACTTTTTTGATGAGATGAATGGATTTGCAGAAGGAGATCCTCTGGGTAACTACTATGAATTGTATACCACTACCGATGGTGGTGAAACATGGACGCGTGTTCCTGAAGCCAATATTCCAGCCCCCACTTCAGGCGAATACGGAATTACCGGAAACTACTGCGCTTATGGCGACAATATCTGGTTTGGGACCAATCAGGGAAGAATTTTCAGATCGACTGATAAGGGTTATACCTGGGATGTATCTCTAACTGCTTTTGGTGAAACGCAAACAGTAGGATCGTTTATGTTTGATGAACTGAATGGTATTGCATACAGATCATATCTTGATATTGGAGTTGAACCACTACTTAATGAAACCAACGATGGAGGAGTTACCTGGACAGAATTTAGTACCACCGGAGCTGCTTTTGGTCGTTATTTTTCACAAATCCCTGGAACTGAAAACACCATTATCGGATCAGCCATGGATGCAGATGCCGGTATGGGAATTTCAATTAGTGAGGATGGTGGACATAATTGGACAGAAATCACCTCTGGATATCCATTTATGGCCAGTTTTTGGCAAGACGTGGAAACTGGTTGCGCCGGCACATTTACCGCAGGTAATCCCAGCACTGGTGGAGTATATGTTAAAGGGACACCGGTTTTACCCCCTCCAACCAATCTACAAGCTACTGTGGATATTCTTGATGTTTATCTAACATGGGATTCACCAGCTTCATCAGGATTCTCAGATGATTTTGAATCATATGAAGATTTCGCTATCGACTTTGCTCCCTGGACTAATCTGGATGTGGATGGAAGTACGACTTATGGAATGACAGATATTCTCTGGCCAAATGCTTATGAAGCTCAGTCGTTTATTGTCTTCAACCCTTCGATGACGACTCCTGCTGTTACAGATATTATTCCTCATTCTGGTGACAAACTGGCGGCCTGCTTTGCTGCTACCGCACCTCCAAATAACGACTGGCTCATTACTCCCGAGGTATATATTGCCGATGGTTTCATGTTGAAATTCTGGGCAAAATCGTACACCGATGAGTATGGTCTTGAAAGATTCAAAGTTGGCGTTTCAACCACAGGACTTAACCCTACTGATTTCACCATCATCTCAGCCGGTTCGTATGTAGAAGCTCCGGTTGAAGATTGGGCCGAGTTTACTTATGATCTGAGCGCCTATGCCGGCCAAAATGTATATGTTGGAATTCAATGTGTTTCAAATGATGCATTTATTCTGCTTGTAGACGATGTAACCATTGGGGCTACAAAATCACCTATAGTTTATAATCCTTCACAACCTGTTGTTGGTAAAGGCACCAAAAACATAAGCTACACGCATAAACCGGCAGCTCAACCTGCCACCAAAGTGCAATCAAGTCGTAACATAAATTCAGAATTGATGGGATACAATGTATACCGCGATGGAGTTAAACTTAACACTGCAATAGTTGAAACCCAGGAGTATACCGATACCGACCTTCCGGTCAACACATTTGAATATTATGTTACCGCCGTTTATGATGCCGGTGAATCAGATCCTTCAAACACTGTTGTAATTGTAATTACTGACTTTGCTGATATTAGTGCGGACAACGATATCCTGGTTTATCCTAACCCGGCAAGTGATTATTTAATCATTAAGGCTGAAAACATGATGCAAATACGTGTCCTAAATTCCCTCGGACAAGTGGTGATCGACAATGTGATAGGTTCTGATAACACCAATATAGATATTAGTGATTTAAAGAGTGGCATCTATTTCATTCATCTTGATACACAAAAGGGATCAGTAACCCGAAAAGTTATTGTGAAATAATTCTATTTGTATTGACATCAATTAAGGCCTGCTCTATTTCTGAGAAGGCCTTTTTTTATTTTGTTTAAAACTTTTATTTACCTTTGACAATCATAAATTCATTTTAAAAAAAACCGCATATGAAAAAATTTACTTTTTACACAGCCATTCTTTTCCTGATGGCGATTTCCGCACAATCATTTTGTCAGACCATTGAGTTTGAAGATGATTTTGAGAGTGGAATGGATAATTGGGTCCTTACCGGGGCTTGGGGACTAACCGAAGGACAGTCGCACTCTGCAACTCACTCTATGACAGATAGCCCGCTTGGTAACTATACTGGTAACCAGAATACCTATTGTACTATGGCCAACGGAGTTAACCTTTCAGATCCAGGTATTTTATCTGCAAATGTTTCTTTTTGGGCAATTTACGACATCGAAACCAGCATTGAATTCGACTGGGTAAAAGTCCAGGCCTCTGATGATGATTTTGCCAATGTTGCGGATTTGGGGATTTTTAATGGGGAAGACCACCTAACGCCATGGGAAGAGTACAGCTATTCGCTTGGAGCCTATGTAGGTAGTAGCAACGTTAAAGTTCGCCTCTATTTTCATAGTGATGGAGGTTATGAGGTAGATGGTATCTACTTTGATGACTTCGTAATAACCTCCAGTGATGTCGACAATGCACCACCTTATATTGGCTATGCTACACCCCCAACTTTCTATGAAGGAAGCCTTGGTGACTATGTTTTCAATGTGCAATTGATTGATGCTTCAGGTATTCAGACTGCCAAGGTCAACTATCAGGTTGATGGTGGTGATTTACAATATGTAGATGGTGTAAATACTGTTGGTACAAATTACGAATTCACCATACCTGAACAATCCCCGGGAAGTATGGTTGTTTTTAACATTGAAGCTGTTGATGCATCAGGTAACAACAACACAAACATTACCGACGATTACAAATACATTGCTGGAGAATACCTATATTATGACGATCCTGAAGTTGCCTTTTATACAACTATGTTAGCCGGCGAGGGAGCAGCTGTGGTATTTACAATTGAAAATCCAACCGCACTGGTAACTGGCTTAATTAGAAACTATGAGGATCAAAGTAATCCACCAAACAAAAACTTTATGTTCCATGTCTGGTCCTCTGGATCAAATGGACCAGGAACTGATCTTATTACACCATTTGAGGTTGTTCCTGCAGCTACAGTGGAGGATCCAAACCCAATGACCGTTGTTGATTTGCGTGACTATTCCAATGAGCTCTCCGGTATTTCGGGTGATATCTTTATTGGTATCACCATTCCGGAAGACACAGTTAAGATAACTATGGCTACCCTTGCCGCCAATCGTTCTTTTGCCCTTGCTGATGGAATTTGGGGGCAAGCTGATTACGATTTTCACTTTAGGCTTATCACCACTGGGTTTTATGATGGAATCGAAACTAATGAAAATCAAAATCTTGAATCAGCCATCATGTTCCCAAATCCCGCCACTGACGTTTTGTTTATAGATAGCAAAACCGAAATTCTTTCTATGAAAGTAATAAACAATGCAGGACAAATTGTTTATTCAGAAAATGTAGGTACACTTAAAACTCAATTGCAGGTAAGAAATTTACCTGCAGGGATCTATTTTGTAAATGTTGAAACTATCAATGGTATTTCTACAAAAAAAATCATTGTTAAATAGTTTATAATAAATTACTTAAAAACCTCCTGACAGAAATGTCAGGAGGTTTTTTTATAAGTATTCTCCACTATTTGTTTCAAAGGATTTATCCCATCAGATAATTTAATCCGTGTCAAATCCACTCAGGTCTGTCTCCCTTTTTCAAAAACTAAAAACGGCGAAGTCTTTCGGTACCTTCAAGGTTCACCATTGTGGCCGACAACCTGCGAACACCCGAAAACATGGGAGCAGAGCTTCTGTTTGACGTTAATATCGGTACACAGATGACCCTGTTTGTAGCAGAGAACCCATTTTTTTACTTTAAACTTAGCTGCCTACCTGTCGGCAGGAAATCCGGCAGGCAGGTAAATTTTACCATTCAACTTTAGGCACTTTTTCTTACCTTTACACCCTGTTAAAAATTAAGTAACGTATCATGGAAAAAGTAAAACCCTATATCGACCAGCATAAAGCACGGTTTATGAACGAGCTTTTTGACATCATCCGCATTCCGTCAATCAGCTCCATCGCAAGCCATAAACCCGACATCTTAAAAATGGCCAACCACTACCGTGAAAGTCTGTTAAAAGCAGGAGTCGACCACGCGGAAGTGATGCCATCCAAAGGAAACCCGGTGGTGTATGCCGAAAAAATAATCGACCCAAAACTTCCCACCGTATTGGTATATGCCCATTATGATGTGATGCCGGTGGATCCCATTGAACTTTGGACAAGCCCTCCCTTTGAACCTGAAATCCGCGATGGGCTGATCTATGCCCGGGGAGCAGATGATGATAAAGGCCAGGGATTTATGCATGTAAAAGCCTTCGAAACGTTGGTAAAAACAAATAACCTCAAGGTAAATGTAAAGTTTATGATTGAAGGGGAAGAAGAAATTGGGTCGGTTAGTCTGGGTGCTTTTTGTGACGATCATAAAGAAATGCTGAAAGCCGACATCATCCTGGTTTCCGACACGGGGATGATCGCCCGCGACATTCCCTCCATTACCGTAGGTTTGCGCGGACTGGCCTATTGGCAGGTGGAAGTTACAGGCCCCAACCGCGACCTGCATTCAGGGCTTTTTGGCGGTGGTGTCGCCAATCCCATCAATGTGCTGTCCAAAATGATCGCCTCCATGACTGATGAGAACAACCGGATTACCATGCCGGGTTTCTATGACGATGTATTGGAAGCTACTGTTGAAGAACGTGAAAAACTGAACAAGGCACCATTTAGCCTGAATGAATATCAAAAAGCAATTGATGTTGAGGAAGTAGCGGGGGAAAAAGGCTTTACTACCATAGAACGTACCGGAATCAGGCCATCGTTTGACGTGTGCGGCATCTGGGGAGGATATACCGGTGAAGGGGCAAAAACGGTATTGCCATCTAAGGCTTACGCCAAGATTTCTGCCAGGCTGGTTCCTAATCAGCATCACGAGAAAGTGGCTGAAATGTTTGAAACCCATTTTACCAACATCGCGCCCAAATCGGTTAAAGTAAAAGTGGAGTCGCTGCATGGAGGACAAGCTTATGTTTGCCCCATCGACTTACCTGCATACAGAGCCGCTGAAAAGGCTTACATAAAAACCTATGGGAAAACCCCGATTCCTACTCGCAGTGGTGGCAGCATCCCCATCATCTCCACTTTTGAAGATAAACTGGGCATCAAAACCATCCTGATGGGATTCGGGCTGGAATCGGATGCCATTCACTCTCCAAATGAAAATTTCAGGGTTGAAAACTTCTATAACGGAATCCATACCATCTCTTGGTTTTATCATTACTTCGCCGAAGAATTAATATAATATTTCTGAAAAGTCCAATCAATACAAAGGCTGCATCTATTTAGCAGCCTTTGTTGTTTGCAAAAAAACATTGCTATAGATAATTAACCTACCTTTGCCCCGAATTCCGGCATCGAAATTTTCTGTTTTTAATACATCCCTATCTTGCCGAAAATACAAATTGCCATACCAACTAGTTAGTTGTAGGAATAAAGAGGTCACTCATTTTTTAGCTTTTTTAGTCATCATGTCATCCACATTCTCCCTATCCTCTAAAAAATAATTTTGAAACTATATATTAAATACATGGTCAGCAACCGCTGTAAATTGGCGGTGAAAGAAGACTTAAAGAGGCTGGGGTTGCATTTTATTGTGGTCGACTTGGGTGAGGTTGAAATCATGGAGGACCTCACCGAAGAGGAGCGTGTTCATGTAAAAATGGCTTTGCTCAAGTCAGGGTTTGAATTGATGGACGATAAACGTGCAGTTTTGATTGAAAAAATAAAGAATGCCATTATTGAAATGGTTCATCATTCTGAGGAAGGTATCAAAACAAACTTTTCATACTATTTAGGTGAAAAACTGGATCATGATTACACCTATCTGTCAAATTTATTCTCCGAAGTTCAAGGAACTACAATTGAACAATTCATTATTTCACACAAAGTTGAAAGAATTAAAGAATTAATTATTTATGGGGAACTCAACATTACCGAAATTGCCTGGAAAATGAATTACAGCAGTGTGGCTCATTTATCCAATCAGTTTAAAAAAGTAACTGGACTTTCCCCTTCTCATTTTAAACAGTTAAAAGAAAAAAGACGCAGACCCATCGAAGAAATTGGATCCAGGTAGCTTTAAAGACTTAATGAAGATAAAATGAAAATTAAAACCAATCCCGATAACAACCGGGAGGTATACGCCAGACGTTTAATTGAAGCCAGTCTGGATCCATTTGTTACCATTAATGCAGATGGTAAGATAACTGACGTAAACGAGGCAATGATAAAAGTGACGGGCGCTTCACGTGGAAAACTAATCAATACCGACTTCTCAAGTTATTTTACAGTACCAAAAAAAGCACAGGATATTTATATTCAGGTATTCAAAAAGGGCTTTGTAGTAGATTTCCCACTTACCATTAAACATAAAAACGGTAGTTTAACGGAAGTATCATACAATGCTTCTGTTTATAAAGATGATGCAGATCAGGTTCAAGGGATTTTCGCGGCAGCGCGGGATGTTACCGACCAAAAATGGGCCATGGAGTTAAGAAAAGCAAATAAAGAGCTTGCTTTTCAAAATGATGAAAAGGAAAAACGGGCTGCTGAATTAAGCATTGCCAATAAAGAATTGGCTTTTCAAAATAATGAAAAGGAAAAACGTGCTGCCGAGTTGGTTGTTGCCAACAAAGAACTCGCATTTCAAAATGGAGTAAAAGAAAAACGTGCAGCAGAATTAATCGTGGCTAACAAAGAACTGGCCTTTCAAAATGATGAGAAAGAAAAACGGGCAGCAGAGTTGGTTATTGCCAACGAAGAACTGGCTTTTCAAAATGTAGTGAAGGAGAAAAGAGCCGCAGAATTAATCATTGCCAACGAAGAACTGGCTTTTCAAAACGATGAAAAAGAAAAACGAGCAGCAGAATTAGTCATTGCTAATGAAGAACTCGTATTTCAAACACAAGTAAAAGAAAAACGTGCTGCTGAATTGGTTATCGCGAATAAAGAACTTGCTTTTCAAAATAATGAGAAAGAAAAACGGGCAGCTGAATTAATCATTGCTAACGAGGAACTCGTATTTCAAACAGAAGTGAAAGAAAAACGAGCAGTTGAGTTAATCGTTGCCAATGAGGAACTTGCCTATCAAAAGAACGAGAAAGAAAAACGGGAAGCTGCCAATAAAGAACTTGAGGCCTTCAATTATGAAGAAAAACTAGCCTCTCAATATACCCTTAGCCTGATTGAAGCCAGTCTTGACCCTTTGGTTACCATCAATACCGAAGGTAAGATCACCGATATGAACGAAGCCCTGGCAAACATTACCGGTCAAACGCGCGAAGAACTGACAGATACCGACTTTCTGGATTATTTTACCGAACCACAAAAAGCGCGCGAGGTTTATCAGGAGGTTTTCGCGAAAGGATCAGTTGCCAATTCCCCACTTACCCTTCGCCATAAAGATGGTAAACTGACCGATGTATTATTCAATGGGTCGGTATATAAAGATGACGGCGGAAATGTTCAGGGAGTAGTGATTGTTGCACGCGATGTTACTGAACAAAAAAGGATAGCAACAGAGCTCACAGAAGCGATTGTATTTGCCGAGATGGCAACAGTGATTGCCGAGGAAGCAAAGAGTAAAGCCGAGAAGGCTACACTAATTGCTGAAGATGCCGTGAAAGCAAAACAGCAATTTCTGTCGAACATGAGCCATGAAATTCGTACCCCGATGAATGCAATTATCGGTTTCACGAAAGTGGTTTTAAAAACCGATTTAACCGCAAAACAAAGAGAATATCTAAAGGCGATCAAAATAAGTGGCGATGCACTCATCGTTCTTATCAACGACATTCTCGACCTGGCAAAAGTGGATGCCGGTAAAATGAGCTTTGAGCAAATACCATTTAAAATGAGCTTGTCGATATCAGCCATGCTTCATTTGTTTGAAACAAAAATCCAGGAAAAAAATCTAAATCTGGTAAAAGAATATGACAATAATATTCCCAATATCCTGGTTGGCGACCCGGTGCGTTTGCACCAGATCATTTTAAACCTGGTGAGCAATGCCGTTAAGTTTACCACAAAAGGAAAAATTACGGTCAGTGTCCGCATGCTGGATGAAGATGATGACAAGGTAACCATTGAGTTTGCCGTATCAGATACAGGAATTGGAATACCGGAAGCCAAATTAGACAGGATTTTTGAAAACTTCCAGCAGGCATCCAGCGGAACATCGCGTTTATATGGTGGTACCGGTTTAGGCCTTGCTATTGTTAAACAACTGGTAGAACCTCAAGGGGGTACCATTCAGGTAAAAAGTAAAATAAATGAGGGCTCAACCTTTAGTTTTACATTAAGTTTTCAGAAAACGAAAGCCAAACCGGAATTAGATTCAGAAATTGTAGAATTGAATACCGAAATAACCGACGTAAAAGTATTGGTGGTGGAAGACATTGCACTCAACCAATTGCTGATGAAAACGCTGTTGGATGATTTCGGATTTGAATGTGATATCGCCGATAACGGTAAAATCGCCATCGAGAAAATGCAAACCAAAACCTATGATGTTATTTTAATGGACCTACAAATGCCCGAAATGAACGGATTTGAGGCGACCGATTACATTCGCAACCAAATGAAATCAGATATTCCTATCATCGCCTTAACGGCGGATGTTACCACGGTAGATTTAGCAAAATGTAAGGCTGTAGGGATGAATGATTATATTGCAAAACCTATTGATGAAAGGGTATTGTACAGCAAAATGGTGGGATTAGTAAAAAAAGCCTCCCCAACTATTGTATCTGATGAGATAGAATCTGATGAGCAGGTGGTGGAAGACGGCCAAAAAGATAAATGTATTGACTTGAATTATTTAATCCGGCGAACGAAGTCAAATCCAATATTGATGATGGAAATGATTTCACTTTATCTGAAACAAACCCCACCTTTAATTGTGGCGATGAAAAAAGGGTTAAAAGATAAAGATTGGAATTCGCTGTATTCTGCCGTTCATAAAATGATCCCATCCTTCTCAATCATGGGAATTAGTGCTGATTTCGAAGAAATGGCAAGAAAAGTACAGGAATATGCCAGCACACAGCAGCTATCGGAAGGAATACCTGAGCTGGTGATTCAACTTGAAAATGTATGCGTTCAGGCATGTGAGGAATTAGAAGTAGAATTTAACGCAATTAAAAACATAAAGCGATGACTGACAATAATAAAATCAGACTTTTCCTGGTAGATGATGATGCGGTGTATTTAAAATTATTAGCTATTGATTTTCTACAGCATGCTGATTTTAGTGTCGAAACATTCGCCACTGGTGAGCTTTGCATCGAGAATTTATCACATCAGCCGGATGTCATCATATTAGATTACCATCTCGATGGCATTGAAAAAAACGCTATGAACGGGATCGAAACCCTGGATAAGATAAAATTATTTAATCCCGATATTCCGGTGGTGATGCTCTCTTCCCAGGATAAAATTGATGTGGCTATCAACTGCATGCATCACCTGGCTTACGATTATGTTGTAAAAAGCGAAACGGCATTCATGCGTTTACAAAAAATCATTACAAGGATTTTTAGTTACAAAAAATTAGAAAAGGAGTTGAACTGGTATATGGAGAGGATGTAATGCTGACTAAGACTTGTTTCATTAAAAAAGACCGCTTCTGTTTATAGGAGCGGTCTTTTCGTTTCTTTCATTTTTTCTTAGAACCGATATCCAAGTGATAAGCCAAAACCCACGTTTTTAACTGATGTTTTATCATCGGCAATGTATTTGTTTTCGGGATTTATTTTTAGCAAACCAAACTGGGTGTTAATCTGGGCAAATATCCCGTTCTGCATTTCGTATCCGGCGAACATGTTCGCTCCCACATCAAATGCTTTATAATAGGGAGTTAACGGGTCGTCTCCTATCTCTACCACATTTTTGAACTCAATGTCGTTTTCAACAGTTACGGCTCCGCCTTCAACTTTCACTTTGCCCCCGATTCCATAACCTATATAAGGTCCAAATCCAAGCATCACATATCCATTGCCCAACATAGCCTTGTAAACCAGGTTCATTGGCATTTCAATGTATGAGATTTTAGTAGTTCCGGTTAAGGAGCCACTGGTATTCTTCGCTCCCTTTGTTGAGAACAATAACCCGGGTTGAAAATAGAACTCAGGAACAATGGGCACCTGAATATTCACCCCGACATGAAAACCAATGATTAAATCATTTTCAAGCTTGTCGCCATCCGCATCTTTTCCATTCAGGTTCTGGAAGTTGATGCCTCCAAGAACGCCGAATGAGAGTTTTGCTCTGTCAGTACCCTGGGCCATTGCCACAGAAACTGTTAACATACCTGCAATTACCAATAAAAATAGTTTCGCTTTCATAATACTCCTTTTGATTTTATTATTTGAATTTAATTACCAGCTGCTTTTTCGGCATCTTCCTTCATTTTTTCATTTGCCGTGATCAGGAACTCCACCCTTCGGTTTTGGGTGCGTCCATCAGCTGTGCTATTGTCATATTTTGGCATGCTTTCGCCAAATCCTTTGATGGATATCCGATTGGTTCCTACACCGTTATACCGCAGGTAATCTGACACTTCACCAGCTCTTTTTAACGACAAACTATTGTTATACGATTCGCTCCCTTTGCTGTCGGTATGTCCCTGAATCTCTATATCGGTATCAGGAAAAGTGTTGAGCACTTTAACAAGTTTATTCAGATTGATTTTGGCATCAGTTGACAGGTTCGACTGGTCGAATCCAAACAAAACATTACTACTGAATTCCACCACGATACCTTCTCCAACCCGTTCAACCTTCGCATCCGGAATAGTATTCTCTATTTCCTCAGCCTGTTTGTCCATCTGATGGCCAATGATAGCACCGGTAGCGCCTCCTACAGCAGCTCCGATAATAGCACCCAGGGCGGTATTGCCCGAAGCGTTACCAATCACGGCTCCCATCGTGCCACCAGCTACAACGCCAACAGCTCCACCTTTCTGGGTCTTGTTTAATGATGAACAGCCCGAAAGGATTAAAGCTGCGCACGCTATCACCATCAAATTCATTTTAAATTTACACATCACTTTTGTATTTTATTGATTAAACAATCACTCAATGATGTTGTCCGGTTGCAAGGCCAACCATCATTAAATATTAATTGGCAAAAGTGGTTATCCCTGAACAAAGAATCATTACACAAATCCGGAAATAAGTTACATCATTCACAGATAAAAATTACGGGTTTGTCTGCTTTAAAGAAAGTTGGCAGACAGGTATTCATTTGAAGAATGAACCATGTCATAACCTACGGGCGGTAAGCAAATGTGGGAATTACGCAACTTATATGTAAAATTATGTAAGTCATGCCCGAGCCAGGCGTCCTACATTTGCCATATTAAATAATCATAAACTTAAATAAAATATCATGAAATTAAAAAATGTACTTCCGATCTCAGCAATCCTGATGGTAGGATTAATGTCCAGTTGCGACAAAAACATGGACACCAAATCGTTCGATCAATTATCAAATTCAGAAACCAAAGCTAAACATCAGCAACAACAGGTTGTAAACCTGGGCGTTGCAGGTGATTTTGTTATTCTGTCAAAAACAGGAATTACCAGTGTTTATAAATCTTCAATTTTAGGAGATATTGGAACAAGCCCAATCACTGGTGCTGCTATGACATTAAGTTGTGGGGAAGTAACAGGTTCTATATTCTCAGTTGATGCTGCAGGCCCGGCTTGCAAAATTACAGATGCTACCAGATTAGGAATTGCTGTACTTGATATGCAAGCGGCCTACACAGACGCAGCAGGAAGATCTAATCCGGATTACTTAAATTTAGGCGCAGGAACCATTGGTAGTATAACCCTTTTACCTGGTCTTTACAAATGGTCGAGCTCTGTTAATATCCCAACAGATATCACGATTTCTGGTAACTCTACAGATATTTTTATTTTTCAGGTTGCAGGAACTTTAATTATGAGCTCTGCAGTAAGAGTTAATTTAGAAGGTGGTGTTCAGGCTAAAAATATATTCTGGGTGGTAAGTGATGCCGTAACTTTCGGAACGACTAGTCATTTTGAAGGAAACATTTTAGGACAAACAGGTATTAATATGAAAACAGGAGCAACCATGACGGGTAGAATGTTAGCTCAAACTGCTGTAACCCTTCAAATGAGTACGGTTGTGATGCCATAATAAATCTTTGAAATCAAAATTTTGATGGAGGCAAGCCGTTTGGAATTGCCTCCATTTTTTTTAAATAAATAGTTAATTTTCAAATAAATAAAACTTATGAAAACAATACGTATAGCACTAATTGCATGTATAATCCTACTATTAAACATACGGGGAGCAGATGCCCAATGGACTCTGTCTGTCTCGGGCACAGATATATTAGAAGGGACTTCAGCAACAAATGGCGGCGTCTTCATTTCACCAATAATGGAAGCAGTTGGGTGCTCACAGGCCTGGTTAATAGCGCCAAGAAATTCCGTAAAATTTAAAGGCTAAAATATATTTTCAATTTTGCCGTTAAACTTAACTATATTAGAATAACCACAACAATAGCACATAATAGGTTACTTAGATAAATATTAATGGGAATATTTGTTGCTATTTTATTTGTAGGAGCAATGCTTGCAGGGTTCTTAGGCTCGTTAACAGGCTTGGGGGGTGGTGTAATCATTGTGCCATTACTCACACTGGGAATGGGCGTTGATATTAAGTATGCCATAGGAACATCTTTAGTTTCTGTTATAGCCACTTCATCGGGTGCAGCTTCGGCTTATGTAAGAGAAGGAATAACAAATATTAAAACCGGCATGTTACTCGAAACAGCTACAACAAGCGGGGCAATATTAGGAGCTGCCATTGCTGTGATGATTCCTACAAATACAATTATGATATTGTTTGGAATTGTATTGCTGTATTCGGGTTTTAATTCGTTTAAAAACAGAAAAGTAGAAATAATTCCTCCAAGAAAGGTTCATAAGGAAAACAATAAATTCATCAAATCACTTCAACTCGATGGGGATTATAAATCGCCAACAGGAAAGATTTCGTATAGAGTTCTGAATTTGGGATGGGGATACTTGTTAATGATAGTAGCAGGAGTTATATCGGGGCTTTTGGGAATTGGCTCAGGAGCGTTTAAAGTAGTTGCAATGGATTCCGTAATGAAACTACCTTTTAAAGTGTCATCGGCCACCAGCAATTTTATGATTGGAGTAACTGCGGCTGCCAGTGCAGGAGTTTATTTAACGAGAGGTTATATTGATCCGGTGCTTTCGATGCCAGTTGTATTAGGCGTATTGGCAGGCTCGCTCTTAGGCGCCAAAATATTGATGAAATCGAAAACAAAACGTTTGAGAGTAGTTTTTGCAATTGTAATATCATTGTTAGCTTTTGAAATGATGTATAATGGAATTTTTTAAACTATGTAATCGAAAAGATGAAGGTACAGCCTGATAAAATCGAAAGAAGCACCAAGGTGGTCGTAAGCAAGCTTTTACGTACTGGTGTTTTAACGGCAGCGGCTGTTACCTTTTTCGGTGGAATACTTTTTTTTATACAACATCCGAATACTCTTTTTTCGTACGATACATTTAGCAGCGAGCCGGCAAGATTAAGATATGTTTCAATTATTGTCCGTGAAGCTTTCTTGTTGAAAAGCAGGGCCGTAATTCAGTTTGGAATCCTTATTCTTATTGCAACACCCGTTTTAAGGGTAATATTTTCCTTAATCGGATTCGCAATTGAGAAAGATTGGATTTTTGTTTTTATTACAGGAATTGTAATGACCATACTTTTATTTAGTTTGTTTGGATGATAAATCAATACATTTTGTCATTACTATCCGAAACTTTAAAAAATAAAAGTGCCTGAGAATCTCAATTTTTGTAGGTCGACAAAAACTCACATCAATTATAAAATTAAACAGGCGAAGCAAAAATAACAAAAAACCGATAGTCCATCAGGTATTAGATAGGATGGTTTGTGTGAGTTGTCCAAAATATGTATCCACAAACCATCAACTTGTCTGAAAACCATGCTCAAACTGCTGTAACGCTTGAAATGAGTAGGGGTTACCTAACCAGAATAAAGTCAAAACGTTATCTTAAAAAAGGTTGCCTGAAATTATTTCAGGCAACCTTTTTGTTTTAAATCCGCGAAATAAATATGTGAAAGATGTAAGTTATTTACAGTTTTATGTAACACATACCAGGTAGTAGTTGCTCAACTTTGCAACATTGTACATCATAAAAAAATTCCAAATATCACCCACTTAAAAATTAAATGAAATGAAAAAAACAGTCCTTCCCCTTTTATTGTTGTCACTGATTTTCAGCCTGCCGTTCACGTCATGCGTGTCGAAAAAGAAATTTTCGGCTTCAGAAGCCAAGGTGAACAAGCTTCAGGGCGACAGCCTCAAAACACACAATCTATTGAATGAGTGTAACCTCCAGGTAAAAGAGCTCAAAAATGAGAAAGCATCGCTGCAAGTTGACAAGGCCTCGTTGGAGAATGAAAATGCTATGGGTCAGGATAACCTAAAGATGCTTGCCGACAAATCGAAACTCACCATTGAAGACCAGGCGATGCGGTTAAAAAAGCTTGAGAACATCATTCAGTCACAAAGAGACCTGATGAATAACCTGAAAAATTCTATATCTGAAGCACTGGTGAATTATGAATCGGATGAGTTATCGATTTACCAGAAAGATGGAAATATTTATGTTTCGCTACAGGAGAAATTACTTTTTAAATCGGGCAGTGATGTGGTAGATCCAAAAGGAAAAGAAGCGCTCAAAACACTGGCTCAGGTGCTTAATACTACCAAGGACATCAATGTTGTTATTGAAGGTCATACCGATAACGTCCCCATTAAAACAAACCTTTTTAAAGACAATTGGGATCTCAGCACCGCCAGAGCGACAACCATTGTGCGCATTTTAACAGTAGACAATGGCTTTGATGAAACACGCATTACCGCATCAGGGAGAGGTCAATTTCACCCGGTACAAACCAACGAAACCGAGGCAGGACGTGCAGGAAACAGAAGAACCGAAGTCATTTTATCTCCCAAGTTGGAAGAACTTTACAAACTGTTGAACCAATAAATTCTCTAAAATGAAAACTTTAAAATTAATGGTTGCAGGTTTGGCTCTGTTTCTTGCCGGATCGCTGCAAGCACAAACAACTATCAATGTAAACATTGGCTCGCCACCCCTATGGGGCCCTGTTGGATATGCCGAAGCACGCTATTACTACCTTCCCGATCTGGAAGCATACTATGACATCCAAAGGTCTATGTTTATTTATTACGGAAATGGCAGGTGGATTCATAAAGCACACCTTCCTTATCAGCACAGAGGTTATGATTTGTATAATGGTTACAAGGTAGTATTAACAGATTATCACGGTAACGATCCTTACTCACATTTTAAAGAACATAAAGTAAAATATGTGAAAGGATATCGTGGACATGAACAAAAAACCATTGGCGAGCGACCCGGAAAAAATCGCTACAAAGCAAAATACCAGTCAAAAAACGAGAGTCGCCCTCGAAAAGGCAATACTGCCAAGCGTGGTCATGATAAAAACAAGGGAAAAGGCAAGCACAAATAAATCGTTTCTTTCAATTTAAAACCGTTACACAACCCTTGTAACGGTTTTTTTATTGTCTGTTAAATAGATAATGTGTGAAAGATGTAATTATCCTCCATAATTGTGTAACGCTTTTGTAAGTTTAGATGCTGACCTTTGATCCGTGAAAATATATTCACCATTAAATAAATTAATCATGGGAAATTTGCTTTACATCATCGCCGTCATTCTAATCATTGCCTGGCTTGTTGGATTTGTAGGCTTTAGCGCCTCAGGCGGTGGCTTAATCCACATTCTGTTGGTTATTGCCGTTATTGCTATCATACTGCGAATTATTCAGGGCAGAAGAATTCTTTAGAAAACAATCATGAATCTAAAAAGAATCTTTGGAGCCTTGCTCACCGTATTAGGAATTGGAGCCCTTATCTATGCTGCCGTTTTATTTGTCACGGCTTCATCCGGCACCAACAATACAAAAGCCCTTATTATTTATGGGGCACTTGGTCTTTTATTCTTTGTCGCCGGCATTAGCCTGGTGCGCACCACAAAAGACGAATCATAATTCACCACACCGGTGATTAGGCAGTCAGTTTAAAATTCAAAATTCAACTCATGAGGAGGGGTGCGATGCCATGTCGCAACCTCCGTTGCCTTTTGCAAATCGAATGTTTTGTCCCTCACTACAACTACCCGGTATTCTTTGAACATCGGGTAAATCACTATATATCAATAACAAAACAAACCCGTTGCTTTACAATGTGTGAATGATGCAACTCTTTTCGCTAATTGTGTAACTTATAAACAGATAAGTACCGTCACCTTTGTAACCTGAATTATTTCACTCAATTAATTACTAGAAAATGAAAACTGAAAGAAAAAAATTTTGGACAAACCTTGTCTTTGCCTCCTTATTCCTGGCAGCACTGGCAGGAGGTTGTAAGAAAGATAATTACGAGGAAATCTCCGGAGTATGCCCGGAAGTAGAATCAACTGATCCTGCCCCGGATGTCATGAACGTGCCTCTGGATAAAGTAATTGGGGTAACATTTAATGAAAAGATGAACCCAACTACCATCACGCCGGCAGCTTTCACGTTAACCGGTTCCACAACAAAAAATGGCCAGGTAGTGACAGCGACCATCATTGAAGGCAGCCTGAGCTATGATGAAACGAACAATACAATGAGCTTTACACCAACTGAATGGCTCGAACCCAATACCTTGTATACAGGGAGAGTTAAGACATTGGTTAAAGACTTAAGGGGCAATGCCTTACAAACAGATTATATTTGGAGTTTTACTACCGGAGTACCCCCCATGGTAATTTCCACTTTCCCTCAGGATGCTGCAACAGCTGTATCAATCAACTCCAAGCTGACTGCGACTTTTAGCATGGCCATGGACTCGTCAACAATCACATCGTCCACCTTTACTTTAAAGCAAGGTGTCCTGTCAGTTTCGGGTGCCGTAATCTATTCAAACAGCGTAGCTACCTTTAAGCCGGCAACTCATCTCGCAGTTAACGCCTTATATACTGCCACCATCACCAATGAAGTTAAAAATCAGGCAGGTATTTCCATGATAAATAATTATGTATGGACATTTACAACAGGATCAGGTCCTGATAACACACCTCCAACAGTAATTTTAACGGTTCCGGTAAACCTTGCCACAGGTGTGGCTATCAACACGAAACCAACCGCCACTTTTAGTGAGGCCATGGACCCTCTGACAATCACCCCTGCTACATTTACAATTATGCAAGGAACCCTGTCGGTTTCAGGTTCGGTTACTTATGTGGGGACCGTTGCAACGTTTAAACCTCTCACAAATTTTGCAGCCAATACTACCTATACAGCCACCATCACTACCGGAGCGGAAGACGTGGCGGGCAATTCCATGGTAAGTAACTATGTTTGGACATTTTCCACAGGAACCGGTTCGGATGAAACACCACCAACGGTAATTTCAACTGTTCCCGCTAACCTGGCCACAGGAGTAGCCATCAACGCGAAACCAACGGCCACCTTTAGCGAAGCCATGGATCCAATGACCATTACACCATCAACTTTTACCGTAAAGCAAGGAAATCTGTTTATTTCGGGATCCGTGACTTATATAGGACTTGTTGCAACCTTTACACCAACGACCAATTTTATTGCCAATACGGTCTATACAACTACCATTACTACAGGTGTGGAAGACCTGGCAGGCAATGCAATGGAAAGTAATTATGTTTGGACATTCACGACTGGTACTTCTCCCGACATCATTCCGCCGACAGTAATTTCCACTATACCTGCAAATCTTGCAACAGGAGTAGAACTGAATATCAAACCCTCGGCAACTTTCAGTGAGGCGATGGATCCGTTAACAATCAATTCGTTGACATATACCTTAAAGACAGGAGCAACATTTGTTGCAGGTTCTGTCAGCTATGTGGGTGTTGTTGCTGTTTTTACACCGTCAACCATTCTTTTAGCCAACACCACCTATACAGCCACCATCACTACCGGTGTTAAAGACCTTGCAGGCAATGCCATGTTAAGCAATTATATATGGACCTTTACAACGGGAACCATCATCGACATTATTCCACCTACGGTGATTTCGACTATTCCTGCCAACCTTGCCACCCAAGTGACTCTCAACATAAAACCTACCGCTACTTTTAGCGAGGCGATGGATCCTTTAACAATAAACGCTTTGACCTATACCTTAAAACAAGGAACTACTATGGTCGCAGGTTTAGTTAGCTATTCTGGTCTGGTTGCGACTTTTACACCGGCAACCAGTTTATTAGCCAACACCAATTATACAGCTACCATCACTACCGGTGTTGAGGACCTTGCAGGCAATACCATGGTTAGTAACTATGTGTGGACCTTTACTACTTTAAATGTTTCGGCTCCAACCGTAATTTTAACCGATCCGGATGACCTGGAAACAGATGTTGCCCTAAGCAAAGTTGTTACCGCAACATTCAGCGAACCAATGGATCCCCTGACCATTAACGAAATCACATTTACGTTACAAAATGGATCAAATTCCGTAACAGGAGTGATTTCGTACATCGGTACCACTGCATCATTTGCCCCTTCCACCAACCTGTTACCCAACACGCTTTATACCGGAACCATCACTACCGGAGCAATGAGTGCGGGAGGCACACCCCTGGCCGCCAATTATACCTGGACCTTTACTACGGCTTCCATGCTGGCTCCAACAGTAATTTCTACTGACCCCATGGATTTAGAAGTCGACGTTGCCTTTGACAAGGTAATTAGTGCGGATTTTAGTGAGGAGATGAACTCTTCAACCATCACCACTTCCACCTTTACCTTAATGCAAGGAACAACGGTGATTTCAGGGTTAGTGAATTATTCTGGGTTCACTGCGACGTTAACACCATCGGGTGATTTATTATCAAACACAACTTATACCGCTACCATTACAACGGGCGCTGAAAATCTTTCAGGAACTCCATTGGCCAACGACTATGTGTGGACCTTCACCACCCAGGAGATTGTGATTTCTCCTGTTGATCTTGGAACTGCTGCCCCTTTTGGTGCTTTTGGAGGAAATGCCGGAATCACCAACCAGGGAATCAATACGATAATAAATGGAGGTATTGCTACCACCGCGGCCTCTACCTTAGTTACGGGATTTCATGATGGCATGACGGGTGATGTTTACACAGAAACCCCCCTTAACGTTGGTCTGGTAACGGATGGAATATTCGCAGCACCACCATTCCCTGGAACGGCTACCTCGGAAGCCATTGCAACACAGGCCTTGATTGATGCCAACGCGGCCTATATCAGCATTTCTCCTGCCATCATGCCGGGAGGAATTGATCCGGGCGCCGGTGAACTTGGTGGATTAACCCTGGCTCCGGGCGTTTATATGTCGGAAAGTGGAACTTTTAACATATCAAACGGCCCTCTTACTTTGGATGCTCAAGGCGATCCGAATGCAACCTGGGTATTCCAGTCAGCGGCAGGATTAACAGTTGGTATTGCCGGGCCGACAGGCGCGCGCAGTATCGTCATGACCAACGGTGCCTTGCCTAAAAATGTATTTTGGTATGTAGGTAGTTCGGCTACCATTAACGCGGCCGGAGGCGGCACCATGGTGGGAACCATCATCGCTACTGCCGGCGTTACTTTCTCAACACCGGACAATATGGATCAAACAGTACTGAATGGCAGGGCACTTTCTCTGGTTGCTTCAGTAACCATGGTCAATACAACCATTAACGTACCTGCACCCTAAAGCAGGTCAAAAAGCCATCAATTGAATCCCGTCATCGGGCGGGATTCATTTAAATCACTTGAAGCAACAACAATAAATTAAAAAATATGAAATTTAAAAACAATATTAAAAAAGGAATACGCAAGGCGTTCTACTCTGATAACTTTCCTATAAAAAGCATGATCATTGGTGTCTTTTTCATGGCCAATATTCTGGCATCACTGCAAGCGCAGGAAACTCAGCAACCTCAGGAGTCTCAGTTCACTCAACCTTCCTGGTGGTTTGGTGCCGCAGCAGGTGGCAATTTTAATTTCTTTCATGGATCAACACAACAACTAAATTCAGCATTTACCGTGCCCACCACTTTTCACGATGGTACCGGGATAGGTCTCTATCTGGCTCCCCTGGTGGAGTTTCATCGCCCCGATTCAAGATGGGGGTTCATGTTCCAGGCAGGACTCGATAGCCGAAAAGGCGCTTTCAAACAGGTAATTACACCTTGTAATTGCCCTGATGACTTAACCACCGACCTGAGTTATATCACCATGGAACCAAGCCTGCGTTTTGCCCCTTTTAAATCGGGTTTGTATTTGTACGCAGGACCACGCCTTGCTTTCCTGATGTCGAAATCGTTCACCTACAAACACGGAATCAACCCGGCATACCCCGAACAGGAAATCACACCAGATTTGACAGGTGATTTCGACAACATGAAAAATATGTTGATCTCCATGCAAATTGGAGCAGGTTACGATATTCCACTCACCTCCCACGGGAAACAAACACAATTTGTGCTTTCACCCTTTGTATCTTATCATCCCTATTTTGGTCAGGAGCCTCGTTCAATTGAAACATGGAATATAACTACTGTACGCGCTGGTATCGCGCTGAAATTTGGACGCGGCAGGAAAATTGGAACTTCGGTAAAAACAGACGTGATACCTGTAGCAGTGATTGTCACCGAACCTAAGGTGAAATTTACCGTGGAGGCGCCTAAGAATGCTCAGGCACCGGCTACCGCGAGTGAGACTTTCCCAATCCGCAACTATGTATTTTTCGATTTGGGATCAACCGAAATCCCTGAACGATATGTCTTACTCAAAAAAGACGAGGTTAAAGATTTTAAAGAAGACCAACTCGATGCACATGCCTCGGCTAATGTATCTGGTCGTTCAGACAGGCAGATGAATGCTTACTACAACATCCTGAACATCCTGGGTAACCGCATGGTAAAAAACCCCTCCACCACTATTATGTTGGTCGGATCTTCAGAAAAGGATCCACAAGATGGCCGTGAGATGGCAGAATCTGTCAAGAAATACCTGGTAACGATATTTGAAATTAATGCCTCCAGGATTACGACCCAGGGCCGGGCAAAACCAAGTGTCCCATCTGAACAACCGGGTGGCAAACTCGATCTTGTTTTGCTTCGCGAAGGCGACCGCAGGGTTACCATCGAAAGCAATTCGCCCGTTTTATTGATGGAATTCCATAGTGGCTCTGATATTCCTTTGAAACCAGTAGAAATAATTGCCGTTCAAGAAGCTCCGGTTGACAGTTACATTACTTTTAATGTAGAAGACGAAGAAGACGCGTTTACCTCCTGGTCGTTGAAAACTGAAGATGAACAAGGAGCTGTCAAGACCTTTGGACCTTACACAGAAGCAGAAGTAAGTATCCCGACAAAATCTATTTTAGGTACACGTCCCGAAGGCGACTACAAAGTCACCATGATTGGTCAAACAAAAAATGGTCTGACGATAGAGAGGGAGACTTCGGCACACATGGTATTATGGACACCTGCAAAAACCGAGGAGTCGATGAGGTTCAGCATTATTTATGAATTCAACAAATCGGTCGCTATCAATATTTATGAAAAGTACCTCCTTGAAGTCGTTACACCAAAAATTCCGGACAATGCTACGGTAATTATAAATGGATATAC
Source organism: Bacteroidetes bacterium GWF2_41_31 (assembly GCA_001769215.1). Taxonomy (GTDB): domain Bacteria; phylum Bacteroidota; class Bacteroidia; order Bacteroidales; family F082; genus UBA6244. Next base: position 17,872 of record MEOL01000003.1, on the reverse strand, counting down.
TGATATTATCGGAGGAGAAGAGAACAACCAGAAATTATCCCTGGCCAGAGCCAACAATGTCAAGCGTATTCTTGAAAAAGGGATCTCGGACGCTGGTCGCAAGAATGTGAAATTTGAAGTATCCGGACTTAGCGAGGATCAGTCACTTTCACCATTTAACAACAAGTATCCTGAAGAGCGCTTTTATAACCGTACGGTGATCATTGATATCATTCCAGAGAAATAAGACGAAGTACAATTAGTTGAATGCTGTGAAATCAACATAAAAGCAAAAACAATAGCCGTCGAAACATTTTGCATTCTCATGCAAGATGTTTCGACGGTTTACTTATCAGTAACAAGCGCTCCAGGGATAACAGGATGGTAAGAATAAGTGAGAACAATTGGGGAATGAATGGGTTAAACACTTCCATTCGAGCATTAAATCAAACTAAAATATTGCGCCTATATAACTACTTTCAATCCAAAATATGAATGCTTCTGTTACCTAAAGTTCTGATTGAACTTCTATTAGCAGTTAAAATTAGAATACACACTAAAAAATACCAGGTAATCAGGAACACATAGAAATATGTGAAAGATGTAACTTTTAAAATAATATATGTAACGCATTCAGTTTTGAATCGAGTGAACTTTGCAAAGTAAAAATCTAACGTACAACTTAAAACCAATGATAATGAAAAGGTCATTACTATTTATGGTAACAACTGTTACTTTATTGTTTTCCTTACCGCAAGTAAATTTCGGACAAACGCCTAATTTAGGCACTTCTGCTGATTTTGCTCTGTTCACAACAGTTGGGGCAGTTACCAATGCAGGTACAGAATATCTAACGCAAGTTACAGGCAATGTGGGCTCGAATAACGGTCCCATCACAGGCTTTGGAAATGTTGATGGTCAATTGCACGCAGGCGATGGTCAGAGTGCTCAGGCAACGGCAGATTTGTTGATTGCCTACGGGCAACTTGCTGCAGCCATACCTACTTTTTTTCCGGCACCTTTGCTTGGCAACGGGGCCATTCTCCCTCCGGGAGTGTATGCTATTGCTGAACCGGCAACACTAAACTTAGATCTTACATTGGATGCCTTGGGTGATCCAAATGCAGTATTTATTTTTCAGATACAAGGATCGTTCGGTGTCAACGCCAATTCAAAAGTTCATTTAATAAACGGCGCTCAGGCATGCAATGTTTTCTGGAAGATAGAAGGATTAGTAAGCTTGGCCGCTAATACCACCATGAGGGGAACTATTGTCGCGAACAACGCGGCCATTAATATGGTTGCCGGCGATACACTCGAAGGTAGGGCGCTATCAATCAATGGTGCCATTGGTGTTACACAATCGATGATATACCTCCCATCGGGATGCGGAGCTCCTATCCTTATCGGACCGGCGGCTCCTGATCTTCTTTCCATAGCATGTTATACGATTTTTTCTTCCGACGGACCAGTTACAAATGCAGGCATCACCTACGTTACAGGTGATGTAGGATCAAACAATGGCTTAACGACAGGATTCAACCCCTTATTTGTAACAGGAGCTATTCACGCAATCCCGGATGGTTCTACAGCACAGGCTGCATCCGATTTACTCAATATCTATAGCACGCTGAACGCGATGCCTTATGATATTGAACTAATGAGACCTGACATTTTCGGGCACAACCTGGTTCTTACACCGCATACTTATATCATGAATGCAGCAGCATCTCTTACTGATACACTTTACCTGAATGCAATGGGTAATGCCGATGCAGTATTCATTATCAAGATTTATGGTGCCCTTTCAACAAGCAATTACTCAAAAGTTATTTTACAAAATGGAACCCAATCAAAAAATGTGTTTTGGCTGGTTTCAGGTGCCGTGAGCATCACTGATTTCTCTGAATTTGTGGGAACAATCGTTGTGAACAATGGAGCAATCGACCTAACTACAGGAGTTAATCTGGATGGCAGGGCACTTACAACCGTTGGAGCATTGAATACCTCCGCAATAACGGCAATTATGCCTCCCGGTTGCTTTGTAGCAAGTCCTCCCGTCATTACAACAGAACCTAGTGATCAGATTGTATGCGAAGGAGATTCGGTTAGTTTTACAGTAACTGCAACAGGTGATGGTCTTACGTATCAGTGGAGAAAAGGAAGCATTGATATTGTAGGCGCAACAAATGATACACTTACAATTAATCCTGTAAGTTTTTCAGATGCGGCGACAGACTATAATGTTGTTGTTTCAGGAACTACTCCACCACCAGACACTTCTATCAATGTTTCTTTAACGGTTGATACTATCACAAATATTATCACACAGCCTGCAAGTCAAATTGCATGTGTCGGAGATTCAGTAAGTTTTACAGTAGCAGCGACAGGTACCGGACTTACCTATCAGTGGAGAAAAGGAATCATAGATATAATAGGTGCAACAAACGATACACTTACAATTAATCCTGTTGCCCTAACTGACGCAGCATCAGACTATAATGTTGTTGTCATGGGAACATGCTCAAACGATACTTCAATAAATGTTAGTTTAACAGTAAATGCTGTCACGGTCATCACCACACAACCTGTTGATCAAACAGCATGTGTCGGAGATTCTATCAGTTTTACAGTAGCCGCCACAGGTACCGGACTTACGTATCAGTGGAGAAAAGGAATCATTGATATTACAGGTGCAACAAACGATACACTTACAATTAATCCTATTGCCCTAACTGACGCAGCATTAGACTATAATGTTGTTGTCATGGGAACATGCTCAAATGATACTTCAATAAATGTTAGTTTAACAGTAAATGAAGTTACGGCCATCACCACACAACCTGTTGATCAAACAGCATGTATTGGAGACTCTATCAGTTTTACGGTAGCTGCCACAGGTACCGGACTTACGTATCAGTGGAGAAAAGGAATCAATGATATAATCGGCGCAACAAACGATACGCTTACAATTGATCCTGTTGCCCTGACTGATGTAGCATTAGACTATAATGTTGTTGTCATGGGAATATGCTCAAACGATACTTCAATAAATGCTTCTTTATCAGTTAATACTGAAACTGTCATTACCACACAACCTGTTAGTCAAACGGTTTGTGAAGGAGATTCTGTCAGCTTTTTTGTGGTTGCATCGGGATCAGGTCTTACCTACCAGTGGAGAAAGGGAATTGTAAACCTGATCGACGGAGGTAATATTTCAGGCGTTACAAATGATACGCTTACAATTAATCCTGCAACCTTCTCTGATGAAGCATCCAACTATAATGTTGTTGTTACCGGGGGTTGTTCATCCATAAATACATTGGCCGTCAACCTTAATTCGGCTGGTAACTTTGGTATTCTGGCTGGTACGGCAATCAGCAGCACAGGCTTCAGTATAATTACAGGTGTGGATGTTGGGTTAAGTCCCGGTGTTCGCAGTTCTATTACCGGATTTCCTCCGGCCATTGTTGTGGATGGAGCTATCTATGCTTCTGATGATATTGCTCCTCCGGGAGTAGCTGCAATGCTTATACAGGCCAAACAAGATCTTACTGATGCCTATCTTTTTGCTGAAGGAGCAACATCACCTGCCCCTGCCACAGTAGCTGGCGATCAGGGTGGCTTAACACTTGCCCCGGGCATTTATAAATCAACATCCACACTTTTAATACAATCCGGCGATTTGACCCTTGATGCACAAGGTGATATAAATGCAGTATGGATTTTCCAGATAGCATCTGATTTTACCACCGTTGGCGGAGCAGGTGGAAACGTGATCCTTAGCGGAGGTGCCCAGGCTAAAAATGTTACGTGGCAGGTTGGTAGTTCCGCGACCATCGGTAACGGAACCTCATTTAAAGGAAACATACTTGCTTTAACTTCCATAACGATGAATACAACTGCAACTATAGATGGCAGATTACTTGCCAGAAATGGTGCAGTAGTATTATCAGGTACTAACTTAATTAATAAACCTTCGGATGCTCTTGCTCCCGGTAATAGTATTACTTCAATAAATGTTTCACTGACAGTAAATCCTTCAACCGGGCCTACCATCTTTACAGCCGGAGCAACAACTGTTTGCCAGGATGCACCTGACGAAACCTATACTGCTACAGCAACAAACAGTACTTCAATAACTTATTCAGTACTACCTGTAACAGCGGGAGTGATCAATCCAACTACCGGTGTAATGAACTGGGATGCTGCCTTTAGTGGAACAGCTACCATCACGGCCACATCAACAGGGCTATGCGGCACAACAAGTACTGATTTATTGGTTACAGTAAATCCTTCTACAGGGCCTACCATCTTTACAGCCGGAGCAACAACGCTGTGTCAGAATTCACCTGATGAAACCTACACTGCAACCGCTTTGAACAGTACTTCAATTACATACTCTGTACTTCCTGTAACAGCGGGTGTGATCAATCCAACTACCGGTGTAATGAACTGGGATGCTGCCTTTAGTGGATCAGCTACCATCACGGCCACATCAACAGGGCTATGCGGCACAACAAGTACTGATTTATTGGTTACAGTAAATCCTTCTACAGGGCCTACCATGTTTACAGCCGGAGCAACAACGCTATGTCAGAATTCACCTGATGAAACCTACACTGCAACCGCTTTGAACAGTACTTCAATAACTTATTCAGTACTACCTGTAACAGCTGGTGTGATCAATCCAACTACCGGGGTAATGAACTGGGATGCTGCCTTCAGCGGCACAGCCACCATTACGGCTACTTCAACAGGTCTTTGCGGCACAACAAGTGCTGATTTACTGGTAACGGTAAATCCTTCTACAGGGCCTACCATCTTTACAGCCGGAGCAACAACACTGTGTCAGGATGCACCTGATGAAACCTATACGGCAACCGCTTTGAACAGTACTTCAATTTCATACTCTGTACTACCTGTAACAGCAGGTGTAATCAATCCAACTACCGGTGTAATGAACTGGGATGCTGACTTCAGTGGATCAGCCACCATCACGGCCACTTCAACAGGTCTTTGCGGTACCTCGAGTGCTGACTTATTGGTTACAGTAAATCCTTCTACAGGGATTACCATCTTTACATCCGGAGCGACAACACTATGTCAGGATGCACCTGATGAAACCTACACAGCTATAGCAACCAACAGTACTTCAATTACATACTCTGTACTACCTGTAACAGCGGGAGTGATCAATCCAACTAACGGTGTGATGAACTGGGACGCTGCCTTTATTGGTACAGCAACCATTACCGCTACCTCAACAGGTCTTTGCGGCACCACAAGTGCAAACATGGTGGTTACAGTTAATCCATATACGGGACCCACCATCTTTACTTCCGGTGCGACTACTGTTTGCCAGGATGCCCCTGACGAAACCTATACAGCAATAGCAACCAACAGTAATTCAATAATTTATACTGTACTACCAGTAACAGCGGGTGTGATCGATCCAACTACCGGTGTGATGAATTGGGATGCTGACTTTAGTGGAACAGCTACCATTACCGCCACTTCTACAGGCTTATGCGGGACAACAAGTGCAGACTTGTTGGTCACTGTAAATCCTTCTACTGGTCCTACCATTTTTACGGCTGGTGCCAATACTGTTTGTCAGGATGCTTCAGATGAAACCTATACTGCAACCGCAACAAACAGTACTTCAACAACTTATTCTGTACTACCTGTAACAGCGGGAGTGATCAATCCAATAACCGGTATAATGAACTGGGATGCTGACTTTAGTGGCATGGCAACAATCACTGCTACCTCCACAGGATTATGTGGAACTACCAGTGCAGACTTATCAGTAACTGTCAGTCCGTCTGCCGGACCAACCATTTTCACAACTGGTGCCACTACTGTTTGTCAGGATGCACCGGATGAAACCTATACTGCAACAGCAACAAACAGTACTTCAATAACTTATTCTGTACTACCTGTAACAGCGGGAGTGATCAATCCGATAACCGGTGTTATGAACTGGGATGCTGACTTTAGTGGAACAGCCACCATCACGGCCACTTCAACAGGACTTTGCGGTACAACGAGTGCAGACTTATTGGTGACAGTCAGTCCTTCTACAGGACCTACCATCTTTATTGCTGGAATGACCACAATTTGTCAGGATGCCGGGAACGAAACCTATACTGCTACAGCAGCAAACAGTACTTCAATAACTTATTCTGTAGTACCTGTAACAGCGGGGGTAATCAATTCAACTACAGGTGTGATGAACTGGGATGCCGACTATATCGGGCAGGTCACCATCACAGCCACTTCTTCAGGCTTATGTGGGACAACCAGTGCTGATTTATTGGTGACAATAAGTCCTTCTACAGGCTTAACCCTCTTTATTGCAGGTGCAACAAGTGTTTGTCAGGATTCCGGTGACGAAACCTATTCTGCAACAGCAGCAAATAGCACTTCAATAATATACTCCGTATTACCTCCAACAGCCGGTGTAATCAACTCATCTACCGGCGTGATGAACTGGGACGCAGCCTTTAGCGGTATAGCTACCATCACGGCCACTTCAACAGGGCCATGCGGAACAACAAGTGCAGACAGGCTTGTAAATGTAACCCCGACACCAATTGCAGCGGCCACTGGTAATTCGCCTGTATGTGAAGGCAGTTCAATAATCCTTACTGCACAAACTGTTGTCGGAGGCATCTACAGCTGGACTGGTCCAAATGGGTATTCATCTTCTGATCAAAATCCCGAAATTCTTTCTGCCTCTATTACAGATGCAGGTACCTATACGTTAACCGTTTCCGTTAATGGTTGTAGTTCCGTTCCTTCATCTGTTACAATCGTGGTAACCAACTGTGCCGGTTCTGATCTGGGTGTTGTTAAAACCGCAGATAATTATCTCCCGTTGATTGGACACACAATCGTCTTTACCATTATCGCGACGAACTATGGCCCATCAGATGCAACAGGGGTAGCAATAACCGAAATACTGGAAAACGGATACACCTATGTTTCATCAACAACAACCGTCGGTACATACAGCGCTTCAAGCGGTGTTTGGACGATCGGAACCATGATAAGTGGCGCATCTGAAACGTTAAGAATAACGGCTGTGGTAAATTCAGCGGGAACTTATGTTAATACTGCAACAATTAGCGGCAATGAACCCGATGGAAACCTGGCAAACAATGTTTCAACCATTGAACCGGAACCAAGAGATTTCTTTATACCGGAAGGCTTCTCACCAAATGGTGACGGCACAAACGATTTATTTGTTATCAGAGGAATTTTATATTATCCTGATAATAATATGGTAATCTTCAATCGTTGGGGAAATAAAGTGTTCGAAGCAAGTCCCTACCAAAATACCTGGGATGGCAAAACAACCATGGGAATATCCGTGGGAGGAGATGAATTGCCAGTAGGAACATACTTCTATCTGCTTGATTTGGATGATGGTTCAGAAGTTATTAAAGGAACAATTTATCTAAATAGGTAAAATATTAACTTGGTAAACAATAGAAATAACAGTAAGATGAAAACACTAAAAAAGATAACATTCGTTCTGGGTTTAACTTTAGGAAGTTTAAGTATTATTGCTCAGCAAGAGCCCATGTTTACGCATTATATGAATAATACACTCGCTGTGAATCCTGCCTATGCAGGTAGCAGGGAAGCATTAACTGTAACGGCGTTGCATCGCTCTCAATGGGTCGGCTTTAAAGGTGCGCCTTTAACTCAAACTATAACGATGCATTCACCATTAAACAACGAACATGTCGGGCTTGGTTTTTCGGTTCTTAACGACAGAATAGGACCAACTAACAATACCACCGTGGTTGTTGATTATGCTTACAGAATGAATCTCTCTGAAAATGCGAAACTGGCACTTGGTTTAAGTGCCGGTGCGAGCATATTTCAGGCTAACCTCAATACACTTCTGTTGGATGAAGAAATTGACCCGGCATTTCTAAACAATGTTAACAACCGGGTCACCCCTAATTTCGGCTTTGGTGTGTATTATTCCAGAGAGCGTTTCTATGCTGGTATTTCTGTGCCCTATTTAATAGAAAACAGATATTCTTCAAAAGAGAAACTTGATGGAAGTCTTTTAATTGGTAAAGAAAGAAGACACTACTATTTTATTGCCGGGGCCGTGATTAACCTAACAGATGATCTGGCATTTAAACCTACAACCCTTGTAAAAGTAACTGCCGCGGCTCCTATCCAGGCAGATTTGACAGCCTCCTTTATCATTATGCAAAAATTTTTGGTCGGTGCCATGTACCGTACCGGGGATGCTTTTGGAGGTCTTGTAGGATTGGATATTACAGATCAACTTCATATAGGTTACTCATATGACTGGTCGTTTGGGCTTAAAACCTCTAAATATAATCAGGGTAGCCATGAAATATTATTGAGATATGATTTTGTATTCTCGAGCAAAAAGCAAATCCATTCTCCTAGATATTTTTAATTAATTTAAAAACATAAACCATGAAAAAATTATTTATACCCATCATTATAATTTTAGGTATTGGAATAAACGTTTTTGCGCAAGAAAAATCGAACAAAGAATTAAAAGGTGATAAATACTTTTTTAATTACTCCTTTGATAAATCCATTGATGCTTATACCAGTGTAAAAGAGTTGACCACAGAGGGACAACGCAGGCTGGCTGAGAGTTATTACAACCTTGATCAAAATATCGCATCGGAGGCGGTTTACTTAAAATTAATAAGCGAAAAAAAAGAAGTCATACCGGAGGATTTTTACAACTACGCAATGATTCTGAAGATAAATGGTAAATATAACGAAGCTGGTAAATGGATGGAAAAGTTTATTGTGCTTATGCCAAACGATTTACGCTCTAAAAATTACCTGGCAAATAAAAATAACTTAAACAATTTGTTAATCGATCAAGGTATTTATACAATTGAACACCTGAACGTAAATACAGACGCACTCGATTTTGGCACCAGTTATTATAAAGATAAAATTGTGTTTGCATCAACCAGATCGATCAACAACATGATTGTTAGAAATTACAATTGGACCAATAAGCCATTTTGGGATATTTATGTTTCCGAAGTAGATGGAAATCAGTTGAAAGACCCCGAAGTTTTTGACAGGCGCCTGAATGGCAAATTGCATGATGGTCCGGTAAGTTTTAGCAACGATGGTAATTATTTGGCATTCACAAAAAACAATCCACATGACAAAACCAAGGATCAAATTGTAGAATTACGAATTTACTTTAGCAACTTCCAGGATGGTGACTGGTCCGACCCCGAACCATTTATTCTGAATAACGAAAAATATTCAGTTGGACACCCCTGCCTGACTTCCGATGGCTTGACCATGTATTTTGTGAGTGATATGCCAGGAGGATACGGTGGCACAGATATTTATAGAATCTCAAGAGATGCAAAAGGACTGTGGGGAAAAGCTGAGAACCTGGGCATCAATGTCAATTCAACAGGAGATGAAATGTTTCCATTTTTTGAAGAGAAAAACGGAAAGTTATTTTTCACTTCAAATGGACATTATGGTTTAGGAGGCCTTGATATTTACGAGTGCTGGATAAATGAACCTGGATTTGGAAACGCATACAATGTCGGATTTCCTTTAAACACACGATTCGATGATTACGCTTTCATTGGAAACAACGAATTGACTAAAGGTTACTTCTCTTCTAATAGAGAAGGTGGCAGCGGAGGCGACGATATTTATTCTGTTGGTATAAAAGCTCCGGATGAACCAGAAGTTTTGTTTTCAGTTTACTCACCTGAAAATATTGCGACTGAACGCATGGTGAGGGAAACATTCCCGCTTCGTAACTATATTTTCTTCAATATTGGATCCACAGACATCCCTGAACGCTATATTTTGCTAAGAAAAGATCAGGTGAATGACTTTAGAGAGGATCGCCTCGAACAGTTTGTAACCATCGATTTGCCAGGTCGTTCAAAACGACAATTGATTGTCTATTACAATGTGTTGAATATCCTTGGCGACCGCATGTTGAAAAATGCTTCTTCATCAATTAAATTGATTGGATCCTCAGAGTTAGGTCCTGATGATGGCTCTAAAATGTCGGAATCAGTTAAAACCTACCTCACAAGCATTTTTGGAATTGATGCCTCAAGGATTAGTGTCGAAGGCCGCTATAAACCAAAACTACCTTCTGAACAGCCGGGTGGCATCCTCGAACTTGAACTTCTGCGTGAAGGGGATCGCCGGGTTTCTGTTGAAAGCAGTTCGCCAGCCTTACTGATGGAGTACCTGAGTGGCCCGGATGCACCTCTGAAACCAGTACAATTTGTGGCCTCGCAAACCGCACCAATCGACAGTTATGTTGCCTTCAATGCTACCGGGGCAAATAAAGCGTTCTCATCATGGTCGATGGAAATCAGCGACGAAAAAGGAGAAGTGCAGCATTATGGGCCTTATACCCACGATACGGTTAGCATACCGGGAAAAACGATTTTGGGCACCAGACCAATGGGAGATTTTAAGGTAACGATGATAGGTAAAACCAAGCTCAATAAGACGGTAATACAAGACACAACGGTTCGTATGGTACTTTGGAACCTTCCTGAAAACGAAGAAGGGCTGAGGTTCAGTATTATCTATGAATTCAACGACTCGGAAGCTATTAAAATATATGATAAGTACCTCACCGACATCGTATTGCCAAAGATTCCAGCCAATGCATCCGTTATTATTCATGGGTATACCGATGTGATCGGAGAAGAAGCTTATAACCTAAATTTGTCGCTGGCCAGAGCCAATGATGTGAAGCAAATTATGGAAAAAGGCTTGTCGAAGGCAGGTAGAAGCGATGTTACATTTGAAGTGCATGGATTTGGTGAGGATGAAAACTTATCACAATTCAATAACAAATATCCTGAGGAACGCTTTTATAACCGAACGGTTATCATTGATATTATTCCGAAAAAATAAGTTGTAGATTCCAATAGCTTCATTCGCTTACAAAGAGGCTGCCTCATAATCGAGGCGGCCTCTTTTATAATAGGTGTGAAAGATGTAAGTTTTTACAACAATAGTGTAATCCTTCCCGGAATTAATGGACGTACCTTAGTACCTTGAAAATATGTACATAATTTTATGAAAATAATACGTAAATCACTATTTATTATAACAACTTTTACGCTGTTATTTTTCCCAAAGGTAAACTTCGGACAGGCACCTGATTTAGGCACAGCTTCCGGTTTTGCTTTATTTACCTCAGCCGGAGCATTTACCGTTACAGATAATGCAACACACGTAACAGGGGATGTTGGCACGCATGTAGGTGTGTTCACTGCATTCCCTCCGGGAACATTGGTTGGGCAAATACACGTGGCGGATGCTACTTCAGCACAAGCTGCAACAGATGTGGCTGCTGCATATAGCGATTTGTTCGGAAGAACTTGCAGTACAACGCTAACAACTCCATTGGGAAATGGACAAACCCTGGCTCCAGGCGTTTACTGCCTCACAACTGCTTCAACATTAAATGGGGATTTAATCTTAGATGGTGGTGGTGATCCCAATGCATTATTTATTATCAAAATAGGCGGCGCTTTCGCGACAGGCGCATCTTCAAACGTTATTCTGATTGATTCGGCTGACTTGTGCAATGTGTATTGGCAAATAGGTGGGCAATTCGACCTGGGAGATGGTTCTGTTTTCAGGGGCACTGCAATTGTTGATGGAGCCATCAACTTATTGGGCACATCATCACTACTGGGTAGAGGCCTTTCACGTGCCGGAGCTATTTCCTTAAATAACAATATAGTAAATTTTTTGCCGGCAGCGGCAGGAAATATAACAGGAACCGCTGTAGTATGCCAGGGGCTAACAGGGGTTAGTTACTCTGTCGCTGCAATAACCAATGCAACAAGTTACATCTGGGTACTTCCTGCAGGGGCAACAATAATTGCAGGTGCTAATACCAATAGTATTACAGTAAGTTTTGGTATGAGTGCGATAAGTGGCAATATAACAGTGCAAGGCAGCAATGGTTGTGGCACTGGAACAGTTTCTGAAAATTATTATGTCACCGTCAACCCCTTACCATTCACTTCATTGATTTGGCATTTCTAGACAATACCTATTTAAGAACTTAAAATGCATGTCATTAAATAAATAAATCATGAAAACACATCTTAGATTTTTACGATTGCTCATGATTCTGATACTCTCAGTGGGTACGCTGGGGGCGTGGGCACAGAACCAGACCCTAACACAGACGGTATGTGTGGGCAGCCAGCCGTATTATGTTGATTTAAGCCCAATTCCGGGAGCAACTTATAATTGGTCAGTTTCTGGTGGAGGAACAATTACTGCGGGTGCCGGCACCGAAAGTATTACCATAGATTGGACTACTGCTGGTGGACCATATACTGTTTCAGTTTACACAAGCGCAAATGGTTGTGATGGTCCGGCACAGTCAGTTTCTGTTACTGTTGTGTCCCAACCATCAGGGCCAACTCTAAATGTAAAAACTCCTAATCTTGCCAGTGTTTGCGATGGAACAAATGTATCAGCAACATTCATAGCAGGAAGTGGCGGGGTAGGATGTAGTGATGCTTTTGAATACCGATTTGATGGTGGCACATGGACAACTTATACTCCAGGAGCAAATCTTAATACGGCAGGACATACTTCAGTTGAAATACAAGGCCAACGAAGAGGTTGCGCTTCAGGTGCAGGATGTACCGGAACCTCCTGGGTTACTCTTGCCAGTTGGGCAGTGGCTCCAATGCCTGCTGCAACTATTTCTTATGAGGGTTCGCCATTCTGTTTTTCTCTTGCAACCCCTCAGGCAGTAACACTTACGGGAACAACAGGTGGGACCTATAGTTCTACGGCCGGGCTGACCATTGATGCTTCAACCGGCGCTATTACCCCAAATACAAGTACTGTAGGGGATTATATAGTTACCTATACGATTGCTGCTGCTGGCGGATGCGCTGAAGTAACTGCAACTACTTCGGTTACCATAACTACTGCACCGGCACATGTGCTTTGTTTTCTGGCATTTAATTGTCTGTTTACGCTGGATTATTACCCGAAATACTTTTGAATCAATGTCTGTAATTTGGTATTGATTATTGGTTTCGAAATATAATCGTTGCAGCCTGCTGCCAGCGCTTTTTCCCTGTCACCTGATAACCTATAAGCAGTTTGTGCAATAATAATTACATCTCTGTTAAATTCCCTTATTTGCCGGGTTGCTTCGTATCCGTTCATTCCGGGCATTTGGATATCCATTAATATTAAATCGATGTCTTTATGCTGACGGCAAAGTTCGAGGGCTTCATTTCCTGTTTGTACCTCTAAAATTTCATTGCCAAAATCCTTAATTAAAATGGAAAGAAATTGTCGTGACGGCTCATCGTCTTCGGCAATTAGTATTTTCAAGCCTTTTACTTTGGGTTTTGTTTTTTCGCTTTGGCCTGATATTTTTTTATCAGGAATCAATTTTTCTTCCAAATTGCTGTTGGCAGGCAAGGTGAAATAAAATGTAGAACCTGAGCCTTCTTTGCTTACCACCCAGATTTTTCCGCCCAACATTTCTACGTACGATTTTGAGATTGCAAGTCCTAACCCGGAACCTTGAAACGCCCTCGTGTCGGCAATATCAGCTTGTTCAAACCTATTAAAGACAGCTTCCTGCCGATGGGCAGGAATGCCTATCCCTGAATCTGTCACATAAAATTCAAACTCAGAACCTTTTTGCATGCAACCAATCATAATCGTTCCTGAGTCGGTATATTTTATCGCATTTTTAATGAGGTTGGTAATGATGGAATCCAGTTTACCGTGGTCGGTCAGCAGATGCTTTTTCGCCTCCGGCAACAACATTTCTGTGCTTAGCTTTAGCCCTTTCTTCTCCGCTTCGGGCTGGAAAAACCGCACCAATAGATTTACCGTTTCATTTAAATCGATTTTTTTATTACTGATATGAACTAAGCCGGCTTCAATTTTCGAAATTTCAACAATATCGGTCACCGTGTTTAACATACGCTGCCCACTTTTATGAACGATGTTTATATAGCTTTCTTTTTCTTCGCTGTTTAAATTCGGGCTTAACAGAAGTTCGGTAAACCCAAGTATGCCGTTCATGGGTGTTCGTATTTCGTGGCTCATATTGGAAAGGAAAGCCGATTTCAGGCGGTCGCTTTCTTCGGCTTTTTCCTTGGACTGAATCAGGTCAGTTATGTATTTTATCCGTTCAATAAAACTACCAATGTGACGGGCAATAATTTCCATTATTGTTTTGTCTGTTTCTGTGTATGATTCCAGATTATTATAATCCTGTATGGCAATTACCCCGTTTGGGTTACTGCTATCTGCAATTATAAAAGGCACCCCCAGCCAAACCGAAAATTTATCGCCATAACCTTTTACCGTTCCATCTATCTCAATTTCAAGCTTATTTTCGGGGGTAATAATCAATGATTGATTGGATTTAAGGACATAATCGGTATAACCCTTGCTGAAATCGTACGGTTTGTTTAACTCTACTTTATCATATTCATCAACGTGATATGGAAAAGTAAATGTATTGTCCGTTTCGTTGTATAAAGCCATGTAAAAATTATCGGCACGGATAATCTGTTTGATTTTTTGGTGTACTTCTGCAAGAAAGGAAGTGAGTGTAACATTTTTGGCGGCCAGCTCTGAAATTTCAAGCATTAATTTCTGCGCATCTTCCAGGCGTTTCCGCTCTGTAATATCTTCTTTTACGGCCACATAATTGATTATTTCCTGCTTATCATTAAAAATGGGCGAAATGGATGCAGATTCCCAGTACAGTTCGCCGTTTTTCTTTTTGTTGTGAAATTCGCCATACCACACCTTGCCCGATAAAATTGCGGACCAAAGTTGCTGATATTCTTCTTTCGGTTTTTTGCCAGAATTAAATACCCGGGGATTTTTGCCGATTAATTCTTCTTTTTTGTAACCGGTAATCTCCAAAGTTTTTTGATTAACATATTCCATATTCCCATTCAAATCGGTAACAATAACTGATGCCGGGCTCTGTTCAACGCTGTGAGATAATTTTGATATTTCATTTTCTGCACGTTTACGTTCTGATATATCTTTTACAAATACAAAGAATTGTTCGGTACCCGATGAAATGTAGGTAACACTAGCTTCAATATCAATGATTTTTCCTGATTTGGTTTTATGTTTCGTTTCAAACGTGTCAAATCCTTTCTCTATTATTAGTGCAATATGTTGTTTTGTTTCTTCATGTCTTTCAACTACTTCAACATCCATGATGGTCATTTGAAGCAACTCTTCGTGCGAAAAACCAATCATTTCGCAGTAGGCCTGGTTTATATCAATAAATTTTCCGGTAAGGGTATCAGCAATCCAAAAACCATCTTTTGAAGTTTTAATCATGGTTTGGTATTCAAACTGAGCTCGTTTACGTTCGGTAATGTCGTTAATCAGAACATGCCGTGCGTTGCGGTTGCTAAAGTTTATCGAATGCGATTTAATTTCCACGTCGATGATTTCACCGTTCTTTTTAATGTGCCTCCACTCTCCGGCAGTATTATATTCCAAACGTGTATTTTTAATATCATCCATCAAGGCAGGAATGTCTTCAAGCGGACGGATATCTTTTAATGTCATGGAAAGAAATTCTTCCTGTGAATACCCATAGTGGTTTATGGCTGCCTGGTTTACTTCCAGAAATACAAGCGTTTCGAGGTCGTAAATCCACATGGGTTGCGGGTTGTTGGCGAACAGCAAGTGGTATTTTTTTTCACTTTCACGAAGTTCTTTTTCAGCTAATTTTTGTTTTGTAACATCAACTACATACCCTCTTATTTTGACAAGCTTGCCCGAGTCATCAAAAATACCAATGGCATTCAAAATCACATTCACTTCTTTGCCATCTCTTGTCACAAAATCCACTTCGAAATTTTCGACTTTCCCGTTTTCTTTTACTATTCGGAGTAGCTCTTTCCTGTCGTTTGGATTTTTATATAATCGGGTGATGTTAAATTTTTCGGTATGCGATTTTTTCTCAAAGCCAAAGAATTCCAAAAAGGTACGATTGCAACTGAAAATTTCGCCTTCGGCCGAAACCACATAATCGGCCGAAATATCGTTTTCAAAATATTCTTCGAGTTCGGTTTTGCTCTTTCGTAAGATTTTTTCGTTAAGCCTTATCTCAGTAACGTCTCTTTGAATTCCAAAATGGCCTGTAATTCTTCCCTGCGCATCGTACATACAAATATAATCGCCTTCAATAATTATGTCGGTTCCATCGAATTTCTTTTCGTGGGTATCGAAATGGAGCTGGCCTTTTCCAAAAAAATCTTTCCAAACCTGCCGGCCGTGTTTAATATCGTGTGCAAATAAATCGCTGGGCGTAAGTCCGATGAACTGTTTTTCGGTGGCGCCATACTGTTCAAGGATCGCTTTATTAGCTTTAGTAATCCGGTGATGTTTGAAAACGTAATCGAGTGTTATTTCTTTATCGATGGAATCGTTCCAAACGATGGGTTCATCGAGCATCATAAAAAAGAAACCGTCTAAGGATTGAGCAAAGAAAAGTTCCAGCCGCACTTCGCTGTTTTTTAGTTCTTTTTCGACTTGTTTTCTAAACGAAATATCCTGAAAGGCGCCCTGTACTATATAAATCTTCCCGTCTGCATCGCGTACAGCTTCGCCAATGGTACGCACCCAAACCCGTTTTCCGGTAGCGGTCAATATCTCCATTTCCTCGTCGTATGGGACGCCCTGCGTGGCGCAAAGGGTAAAAACTTCAGTAATTTTATCGTGCCATTCGGGGGCATAAAAATTTATCCCTTCTTCCACCAGTGGCGAATAACCTGCCGGCATTTCGTGTATTGCCGCCACCTCGTCTGACCAATACGCGCGGTTTTCACTCAGTATTACAGTCCATCCTCCAAGTTTTGCTTTTTCCCCTGCAATCCGTAACAGGTTGTAATTTTCTTTGAGTTTGTTTTCTGCTCTCTTGTAATCACTTATATTTTGTGTTGTATTTAAAAGAAATTCCTCGCCGTTGATAACTACTTTATCGATGTTCGTTTCGTAATAGCACTTTTCTCCCGATTTAGAGGTCAAAATCATTTCCTGATTATGTACAGAACCACTTTCCCTAAATGATTCAAGGATTCGTTTTCGGTCTTCCGCGTTTGGGTTAATGCCAAGTTCCAAAGAGGTTTTCCCTACCGCTTCCTGTTTTGTAAAACCAAATTCACGTTCAAATGCCTTGTTAACATCCACAATTACACCATCGGGTAATTTTGATAGTGATGTAGGAAAAACAAAGTTCTCGAACAATACAAAAAACTTTTGTTCGACTGTGTGTTTTTTGTATGCCTCCTTTAATTCAGCATATTTACGCCGCAATTGTTCCAACTCTCCTTGGAGTTCTTCGATGGATTTACTTTGTCCCATACAATCTTTTTCTCAAAAGTAACAATATTTCTGTTGGTTTTTCAGCATTGGCTATAATAATCCGATAACCGGTGTAATGAACTGGGATGCTGACTTTAGTGGAACAGCCACCATCACGGCCACTTCAACAGGGCTTTGCGGTACAACGAGTGCAGACTTATTAGTGACTGTCAGTCCTTCAACGGGAGTAACCATCTTTATTGCTGGAATGACCACAATTTGTCAGGATGCCGGGGACGAAACCTATACTGCTACAGCTACGAATAGCACTTCAATAATTTACTCGGTTTTACCTGTAACAGCGGGGGTAATCAATTCAACTACAGGTGTGATGAACTGGGATGCCGACTATATCGGACAGGTCACCATCACAGCCACTTCTTCAGGCTTATGTGGGACAACCAGTGCTGATTTATTGGTGACAATAAGTCCTTCTACAGGCTTAACCCTCTTTATT
>MEOL01000002.1 GCA_001769215.1 Bacteroidetes bacterium GWF2_41_31 | reverse complement strand
GCGTCCTGATTGAATGCCAGCATAGTGGTGGCGATTAAAAAAACCAGGGTGCCCACCAGAAAATGAGGCGCCACCACCCAGATGGAAGTTGCGTTTTTAGTACTTAAACCTGGCTGCATTACTTAAAGATTATCAGTTTGGTGTTGCCTTCATCCACTACTTTTGAAGCCCAGATATAATGTCGGTTTTCTAATTCGGGCAACAGGAACTGTGGCAACCTTTGGTGGTGGATAAACAATGCCTCCCCTTCTTTTAATGTTTCAAGCGATTCGAGAATGGTAACCATCGGCATGGGCATCTCCAGGTGGCGCACATCCAGCTCCACCATGCACCCTTTGAATTTGGATTCACATTCCTCAAACGACATGGATTCACGCTTGGAAGTCGGCTTGATTTCTTCAACTGGTTGATCTTCTATTTTTTCAATAAAGGTATGTACTACAGAAATATCCGAGCGATCAGTTTCGTAATCATAACCCTCTTTTTTCAATTTATTTAGTAATGGGATAGGCTCGAACGAGTTGACAATTTCCAGGGTATGTCCGGCAGGGAGTTTATCGAGAGCCGCCATGATGGTGATAAAAGGATCGGTGCCAGATGCCAGGATAGGCCTCACATCCAACGTTATTATATTTTCTTTTTTCATCACTTATATTGGTTTAAGTTTAGTAAGTGATTAATTCTTTCTCCAATTTAATAGACTTGGGGAACAAAATATTATTCTCCAAATGAATATGCAAATGCAAATCCTCTTCAAATTCTTTCAGTAGTGCAATTGTTACCCGGTAGGTATTACAGGCATCTGCAGGTGTTGTATAATGATTGCTTAGCTCCTCAATTTTTCTAAAACGGTCACCTTCGATGGTATGTTCTTCCTCCATTATGCTTATCAGGTTTTCAATGCTGCCAAAGCCAGGCACAACTATTTTAGTGCCTTCATGTTTGGCTTGCACCATTTTTTGGATATAAGGAAACAAATCCAATTCTTCTTTCTTCATATGCTGGGCCAGCACCCCAACGGAATCGTTAAAAAGAACGTTGATTTCAAAAAGTTCAGGATGTCGTTCGCCGTGAACCTCGCATATTTTATTCAGATAGGGTACTATTTCCACGGATTTTTCTTCCACATACCGGTGGTGCTTTTTCATGATATAATCGATGAGCAAGTCCAATGGCCATGTTTGATAATCGATTGTACTACCTTTTTCCCGGGCTACCTCATCCAGGTCCTTTAGCACGAGGCCGGCATCGATGCTTTTCTTTTCACAAGCATCATGGATGGTTGTGTTGCCCTGGCAGCAAAAATCTATTCCGTATTTTTTAAAAACCGATGCTGTGCGGTAGTCTTGTGCTACCAATTCACCTATCATTTGTTCCTGTAATGTATTCATTTTATTAGATTTAATTTGTTTATATTATTGGATAAGTATATCCACTATTAATTTAAATTTTTTTACCTTTTTAAGAAAGTTAATCCCCCGATCAGGCCCAGGGTTAAAGATTTCATCGTTGTTGTTTCAAGCATATTTTTTAAATCTTCCCTTATTCCTTTAAATTGAGCGTGTACAGGGCAGGGCATATTTTCATTGCAACTGGGCAATCCCAACCCGCAACCATGATACACTTTGTCACCATCAATCGCGAATACAACTGCGGCTAAATTTATTTTTTCAATCACAGTTCTGTCCATCGAAAAACCACCCGTTGGTCCTTTATCCGTGTGTATAATTTTATTTAAGGCAAGTTGTTGCAATATCTTTGAAGTGTAAGCCTCCGGGGAATTGATGGCTTTGGCCACCTCTTTTAAGCCTACTTTTTTGTCCAATAACGATTGTTCAGCAATGTATATTGAAGCCCTTATTCCGTATTCGCAAGATTTTGAAAACACATTATCTTATTTAGGAGGCAAAGGTAGTTATTTGTATTGTATAGTGGATAATATTATCCACTATTATTTATCAACAAGGAAAAATTAATTTTTTTGTTTTATAAAAGGTCTTCGATCGAGTCGGTTGCCAATGCTTAGACTGTTCAGAAATCATAAAATTTCTTTTGGCTCAAATAATATGTTAACCCTGCTGAGAAATTGATCGTTGTGGTAGTTGAAGACTTCCAATAAGGTTAGCTTCTTTTCTGATGTACCTTTCAGGGCATTTTTAATGGCATCGGCGGTTATTTCCTGGCCAAGACTTTCGAGAACATTATATTGACGTTGGGCTTTGGAGGTAAGTGAGCTGAGGTAATTTTTAAGTATTTGTGCTTCATCACCTTTTCCTTTAGGTGAGTTAGAGGGAGTGTCCCAAAGGTCGGGGTGTATCATTCTGTTGGTGGCGAGTTCAATTCTTTTTCCGTTAATGGTAATCCTGAGGTTGATAGGTACTTGACCTTTTAGGACTGAAATATTTGCTAAAGATTGAGGGGTATAAAAAAAGAAAACCGCTCAAATCCATGGACTTAAGCGGTTTTTATTTTGATGTGTGCTTTAAAAAGCGGTCCGGACGGGACTCGAACCCGCGACCCCCTGCGTGACAGGCAGGTATTCTAACCAACTGAACTACCGAACCATGATTCTAT
Source organism: Bacteroidetes bacterium GWF2_41_31 (assembly GCA_001769215.1). Taxonomy (GTDB): domain Bacteria; phylum Bacteroidota; class Bacteroidia; order Bacteroidales; family F082; genus UBA6244. The sequence continues at coordinate 42,272 of MEOL01000002.1, read as the reverse complement.
GAACTTTTTCTCTTGAAAGAGGATGCAAAAGTACCCATATTTTTGATATCTGCAAGGATTTAAAATATTTTTGTCATTTATTTTCTAATGCATCCTGACCCATTCTCAACCTCCCCCCCCGACAAAGTCAACATAGAAATTTGTTTTTACCGGTCTATTTGATTCCCGCCATAAAAGCTCCGTCGGTGGAGGTGTCGATGTACTTGATATCCTCATATTTAGCCAATTCTGAAAATTGTTTTTTCCAGTACCGAGGAACCGACCCGTCTGTAACAAGGGTATCGGTTTGAAGTATTTTAAGTAGGTTTTCAGGTTTTATACGGGGTTTTCCGGTTACAATAGCCAGGTCGACGGGTAGCCGGTTACTTATGGGAACAAAGCTCGAATTCCCATCCAATAGCAGGATGCGTCGGTTATCGGCCAAAATAAACGGGCCATCCTGATAGAAGCCCGTTAGTTCGTGTCCGATGGATGAAGAATCCGTCTTCACCCCCGTAGGTTTCAGTCCCCATTTAGCCTGACTTGACTGAAGTGTAAAACTCACCGCGGACAAGTCCCTGGCCAGGACTGAGTCGGCCAAAATGTGGCTCTGGGTTCCCTCAACAAACTGAATAACGCTGTGCTTCCTGATTTGATATACGACCAGTCCCTGCTGCTGAAGGTGTCTCCAGTGCTGTATGGTTTCGGTTAGCAGGAGAAGTGCCGTCAGTAGGAGAGTAGGCAGGAGTAATCGCCATTTGTTTTGGAGAATGAAGCCAAATAGAATCGCGATGAACAGATAAACCAGGATAACCTCAAAGAATGGCAGATATAAATTGGTAATTCCCGGAAAGGGTAAGAATTTTACCAATTCAACCACATAGTTGAGTAAATAAACTAAACCCGCCATACACCAACCCAATATTTGGGAGAGATAGGGAACCCAGCTAAGGACAATAAATGCCATGCCCCCGGTTAATATGGCAAACGACAGCGGATAAGTAAATAAATTGGTGAGCCAAAACCAGGTAGGGAAAAAATGAAAATAATACACTGCCAAAGGAAATGTTGCCAGTTGAGCCGATAGAGAAAGTGCGGTGATAGACCAAATGACATCTGCTGCCTTGTTTTTAAAATACACCCAATGGTAAATAGGCTGATAAAGCAATAAAATACCGGTGACAGCCGCGTACGAGAGCTGAAATCCAATATGAAACAGGAGTATTGGATTGAATAACAGAATGATAACAGCGCTGGCGATCAAGGTATTCAGATTGTCTTTGTGCCAGGAGGTGAGCTGGCTCAAAATAAAAATGGAAACCATGAGACCTGCCCTAAGCACGGATGGTGAAAGACCGGTAATAGAGGCATAAATCCAAACAAGAACGATCAGGAAGATGGCTTTTAAAATCCTGAGTCGACTATTCTTGTTTAGGAAGCCGAGCAGAAAATTGAAGATAATGAAGATAATTCCCACATGAAGGCCCGAGACACACAAAATGTGCATGGCTCCTGCATACACAAAATTCTGGCGCAGGGTGGCATCCATAAAATCGTCGTTGCCTAAGAGAATGGCTGCTGCCACGGCGAATTCCTCTTTGTTCAGCCCGCTGGATTTTAATAGAGATAGCAATTTCCATCTGGTTTGATAAGCCCAGGCGAGCCATCTGTTTGGAGGGTCAACACCCAAAGATTCCCAGCTGCTGTTGTCTACGTACATGGAGAAATGGATGTTCTTCATGGCCAGAAAATTGCGGTAATCAAATTCTTCAGGGTTTAAAGGGCTTGCAACCGAAACGGGTGATCCCTTTATGGTGATGAGGTCGCCATACCTGAGTTCCGCGGTACGACTACATTTCTCGAAATAACCCTGAATATGCAAAGGAGATTGTTCTGTTTTCATACTGCTGTCTGCGACATAGGCTTCCAATGCTACAGTGATCACATTTTCGCCAATACCGGGGTCGGATACCAGCCGGGCCAGGTAGACTGCATTTTCACGTGCAGGGTTTTCCTGGTCAGAAAACTGTAAAGAGGAGACCAGTATTCCGAGAAAGAAAAATAAAAGTCCAAAAGAAAGCCCGGTCAGCCATCGGAAAGCATGCCGGTTCAAGCCAATAATCACAATGATATAGGTAAGAAACGACAGGCCCGTTCCCATCCAAATCAGGAAGGGCGCCAGGTCCCAATGAACCACAAAGTAGTTCCACACCAATATTCCGGCAATATACCAGATCAAAATTCGAAAAGCCGGTCGTTGGGACCAAAACATAGATTATTGGTTGGGTTAGTGGCACTAAGATAGTGTAAAACAAAGTATACCAGGATATTTTGCGGATTGTTTTTTTTTCGGCGTCAGAAATCAGTCTGATTTATGAAAATAAAAAAGCCACCTTCTGAATGAAAGTGGCTTTAGGGTGGGAGATGAGGGATTCGAACCCCCGACCCTCTCGGTGTAAACGAGATGCTCTGAACCAGCTGAGCTAATCTCCCTTTTTTGGAGCTCTGAACCTCCCGATAATTATCGGGAGAGCTAATCTCCCTTTTTGTAAAGAACAATGTTGTTTAAAAGCGTGTGCAAAGATACACGGTTATTTTGTTTGTACAATAGTTTTTAAAAAAATATCTGACAATCGAAATGTTTTATATTCTCTGTCTTCAATCCCTCTTTTGTTAATTTTGCATGGTTTAAAAAAAACGGATAATTGCTGAAAGCCTTCATAAAAACCGGATTTCTATTCACTTTACTATTCATTCTCATTTCAGGATGTTCGGTTAGGAAGTATGTAAACAAAAATGAACATCTGATAAAAAGTTATAAAATTGATATTGAGGGAAAGTATGACGAGATCAGCCGTTCGGAGCTAAAAACGTTTTTAAAACCAAAACCAAATACCAAAACGATCTTTTTCAGGACTAAACTTTATAACTACTACCGCTATCAACAACGAAAGACAAAATTCAGGAGTTGGTTATATAGTCACTTTGGAGAAGAGCCTGCTTATTATAACACCCTGGATGTTGATCTGGTTGTGAAGAATATGGATCGATACCTCAACAACATTGGTTTTTTTAACTCTAAAATTACCTATGAGGTAAAATTTACAAATAAAATGGCTAAAGTGATGTTCGTAATCACTCCTTCAATCCCATTTAAAATTGAGTCTTTTCAATATGACATTGCTGACCCTCAAGTGAAACGTTTGGTTTTTAATGATTTGGAAAAAAGTTTGATTCAGGTTGGGCAGAACTATAACGCTTATACGTTTGATGATGAGCGTGACCGTATTACCGACAACCTACGCAACAATGGATACTATTTTTTCAACAGAAACTACATTCAATTTGTGGTAGATACCATTTCAACAGGCCATCGGATGGGTGTAACCCTGGTTTTGAACAACATGAAACGACCAGATATTGCGAATCCGGGAGCTTCTGTTGAAGTAGCTCACAACCGATACACTATCAATAAGATGTACGTGATCCCGGAGTACAGCCCCGGACTTACTCAAAAATTTGACACCGTACTGCATACCATCCCTTTTTGGCAGGATACCACCACCTATCGTTATTATTTCCTTTATGGCGACAAGCTAAATATACAGCCTATTGCATTTAATTCAGCCATAAAAATAAAACCCGGGACGTACTATTCTGCAAACCAGGTTCAGCAAACCTACCGTAAGTTATTTAACTATCAAATCATCCGGTCGGCCAACATTACTTTCGATACCATTGGAACTTATGATGCTGCTTTCCCTGCCCGGCATTCTTTAAATGCCCGAATGATGCTTCAAGACAATAAGCTGAGTTCATTTTCTGCCGAACTCGAAGGAACCAACTCCAGTGGCGACCTGGGTGTAAGGGGCAGTCTGGTATTTATGAATCGCAACATATTTAAACGGGCTGAAGTACTACGTATTCGTCTGAAAGGTGGTACGGAGGCTCAAACGTTAAGCGTAGTCAATGGTGATGGCACCTCTAACAGTTTGTTCAACACTTACGAGGCAGGTATCGATGGCACACTCTTTTTTCCAAGGTTTTTGTTTCCAATTCATCTCGACAAATTTAATCAACGATACATCCCCAATACCAATATCAATTTTGGTTATAATTTTCAGTTGCGATCAAACTATTCAAGGTATATAACCAACCTTGATTTGGGTTATTCCTGGAATGCCAGCAAGGAAATCAGTCATATCCTTACACCGGTCAACCTGAATTATGTCAGGGTGCAACCCACCCCTGCATTCGATTCCATACTAAACGGACAAACCAACGTACGCTTGCGCGAACAGTACTCCGACCACATGATTGCCGGGTTAAATTATAGCTTTATCTTCAACAACCAAAACATACTGGCTCTCACTCACTTTAATTATCTGCGTTTCAATTTGGAAACTTCAGGGAACCTCTTGCATTGGATAAATTCTATTTCTGGTACTCCTAAAAGCGATAGTGGTTATTATAGTCTTCTGGGCGTTCGATATTCTCAATATATTAGAGCCAGCCTTGATTTTCGGCATTACATTTATTTTTTTAATAAGACCAACAGTTTTGTTTTCAGGATATTGGTTGGAGCTGGCATACCATATAAAAATTCGGATGAACTGCCTTACGAAAAAGGTTTTTACGCCGGGGGAGCCAACGATATGCGGGGATGGCAATTTAAATCGCTCGGCCCGGGTGGTTTTGCAGGCAGTTCAGATTATGAACGTGTGGGTGATATTCAGGTGGAGGGCAATATGGAATATCGATTCCCTGTTTACAGTTTTTTTAAAGGAGCCTTTTTTGTAGATGTAGGAAATATTTGGACTTATCAAAATTCAGCATCCTACCCAGGTGGGAAATTTGAGTTTAATGACTTTTACAAGGACTTGGCCATTGATGCCGGAGTTGGATTTCGTTTCGATTTTCAATTTTTCATTTTCAGAATCGACGTGGCAGCTCCCATGCGCGACCCGGCCTATCCACTGAACAAACGTTGGAAGATTAATTACCTGCAGATGAAAGATTTTATTTTGAATTTCGGAATTGGTTATCCATTTTAAAATGAACCATCAGTGCGCAGGTTATTCATTTTCAGATTAGAAACATGGAAATCAGAGGTGAATTTAACATGAGGAAACCCTAAAAGTGAAAATTTAAAAATAATACAAAGGCTCCGAAAGCCTCCCTTTTAATGGAAAATAATCTCCTTAAAACCCACATTTTAAAGCAATTTGTTCACCATCCTACCGGCGATCAAACAAATACGATCAATCACCTGTCCTCCTTTACATTAAGCAATAAACCAAGTCCTTTATACATGTTAAAGGGTTATGCAGGAACCGGAAAAACAAGTTTAATAAGTGCCTATGTAAAAGCCCTGGCAGTAATGGAAATCCCATTTGTACTAATGGCACCCACGGGACGTGCGGCCAAGGTATTTTCGCATTATGCAGGATTTCGTGCACACACCATTCATCGGTACATCTATCTTTTCATTACCAATGCCGATGGTCAAACCAAGATTGTCCTGTCGCCTAACAAATTGAATAAGGCCGTATTTATTGTAGACGAAGCTTCGATGATTGGCGATACAAATCAGGAACCGGGAAGCGTTTTTAACCGCTCATTGTTAACCGACCTTTTCGACTATGTTTACCGAAATACCGGCAACAAACTCATCCTGATAGGTGATACTGCCCAGTTGCCGCCCGTTGGTCTGGAAATCAGTCCGGCATTAAACTTAAAGCTGCTCCATGCCACATTTAATATCACGGGTTATCAGCATTTGATGCGTGAGGTCATGAGACAATCGAGCGATTCAGGAATACTTGAAAGTGCCACGCAACTGAGAAAAAAGCTTGAAAATGAGGTGATTGAAAATCCACTTTTTGTCATTGATAGGGAAGTGCGGGATGTGGTGTTGATCAACAGTGGTTTTGAAATGGAAGAAGAGCTCAGCAGTGCTTTTGGAAGTGGAACTTCGGATGACTGTGTGGTTATTTGTAAATCGAATATAAGGGCCAATTTATTTAATCAGCAAATCAGAAACAAAGTATTGTCGCGTGAAAATGAGCTGGAAGGGGGGGACTTGTTGATGGTAGTGAAAAATAATTATTTCTGGCTTGGAAACGATTCAAAAGCAGGGTTTATAGCCAATGGCGACATGGTAAAGGTGCAGCGTATTGTGAGGATCGAAGAAAGGTATGGGTTGAAGTTCGCCGATGTTGAAATCCGCCTGATTGATTACCCCGAAGAAAATATCCTGGAGGTAAAATTGATTCTCGATACACTGATGGCCGAAGGACCGGATATGCCCCGAAGTGAAATGGATCGTCTATTCCATGCTGTGGAGGCTGAGTATGGCGATTTTCCTAAAAGACGAACCCGTTTGGACAAAATCAGGATTGATCCCTGGTATAACGCCCTTCACGTTAAATTTGGTTATGCGCTTACCTGTCATAAAACACAAGGCGGACAATGGGAAAACGTGTTTATTGATCAGGGGTATCTGCCAGAAGAACAAATTGATACGGCCTACATGAGGTGGCTTTATACTGCTGTTACACGCGCCACTTCAAAGCTTTATCTCATGGGATTCAACGCCGGGTTAATCGAAAAGTCAGATTGGTGATAAAATAGCAAATTAAGGTTGAGAATTTCTCACAATCATCACGGTGGCATAAGCCGATATGCCCTCGCCTCTTCCAACAAAGCCCAGTTTCTCGGTAGTAGTGGCCTTCACCGAGACAGCGTCCTCATTCACTTGCAGTATATCGGCCAATAGAATTTTCATTTCCGGAATATAAGGTGCGATTTTTGGGCTTTGAAGTACCACTATCGAATCAATATTGCCAACAACATAACCTCTTTCCAAAAGAAGTCTGGTTGCTTCACGTAGAATGGTGGTACTATCCAGGTCTTTAAAACTAAGATCAGAGGGGGGGAAATACTGACCAATATCCCCTAAGGCAAGTGAACCGAGCAAGGCATCTGCCATGGCATGAATCAATACGTCGGCATCTGAATGACCATCAGGTCCGAAGTCAGAGGGGATGGTAACGCCTCCCAGCACCATTTTCCTTCCGGGAACGAGTTGGTGCACGTCGTACCCCATACCAACCCGAAATGGCATCGTCATTATTCGGGAGTATTGCTTTTACCTACTTTGTCCAGGTTAAAGATCAACGAGAATCGCAAGGTATTTTGCAATGGGTTTTGATCGGCTGTTACAGGGATGAGGTACGAAAAATCCAACCCAAACACGTTATAACGGAGTCCGACGCCCAGGGTAGCATACTTGCGGTTTCCTTTGGTCAGGTCTTCGTAGTAAAAACCACCACGCAATGCCAACACATCGGTGTACCAATATTCAGTGCCAACGGCAAAACTGAATTCCCGCATTTCTTCTGAAAACCCGCCAGGGGCATCATACCACGACTGCATCATGCCCTGAACCACACTAACATTTGGGTTCATTCCCTCTTCAATTAAACGGCTCCCGTCAGAATTGAAAAGACTATCGGAGTAAATTGGAGGCGTAGGCACAAGGAGTTTGTTTACATCCACTTGGAATGAAATGGTGTTATAATCATCCAGATCGAGGGTCAGACGAGGTCCGATTCGGAAATTGGTTGGGATGAAGTCCCTTTCAATATTTGTTTTGGAGTAAGATATTTTATTTCCAATATTGGAGATGTTGATACCCCATGCGAAGGAGGCGGGTGTAGAGGCAAACCAATTTACTTCATCTTCCCAATACAAACTCACGTCGGCAGCTACAGAAGTTCCTGCGCTGGTTTCAACACCCTGAACATATTGTCCCTGTGTCAGGTTTGAATAAATAAATCTACCGGCTACGGCCAACGACAATTTATCGGTGAGTATCCTTGAATAGGCCGCATCGACGGCAAATTCATTGGGTTTATAAGTTCCTAACGGGTCGCCTACATCGTTGGTAAAGGTAATTTCACCGAGCGAAAAATACCTTAAGGTAGCTGCAACCGTGGAAACATTGTCTATTCTTTTGTAAAATGATACGTAAGCCAGGTTGATGTCGTTTACGAGGTTCCTAAGCCAGGGAGTATAGTTAAACGAGAAACCCATGTCATCTTTTATGCGTGAGTATTTGGCTGCATTCCAATGCATGGAGTTGATATCAGGTGTTGACGCTACACCTCCGTCTCCCATTCCACCGGCGCGGGCATCGGGGCCAATCATCAATAAAGGTACAGCTGTAGTAATGGTGTTAAGGGTTTGACCGTTTTTCTCGATAGAACTTTGAGCGGTTAATTCCAATGTAAAAGCTGCGAGCAGAGCTACAAGTAAGATCTTATGTTTCATCTATCTGACTAATAATTATAAAGGTTTGCAAAACTAACGATTAAATTCAAGTTATATTATTCAAAAGGAAGATCACGGATAAATTTAAGTGGATATTTTAGATGTTTTCCATGCATTAAATATAAATGATCAAGTTTTTTGTTCATCTAAAACTAAAATAATTGGAATTTATTTTGTGGATTTTATCATTTTTTGTTGTCTGATGGTGATGTTCCCAGTCTGGTCGGTCACTTCAACGCGATAGACATATAAACCGTCATCAACCTTTGCACCAGTTGCATTTGTTCCATCCCAGTAAATGGGTTCTATAGTCGAAATTCCATTGTTGCTTTTTTGGCTCAGCTCGGTTATCCAACGTCCTTCCTTGTCGAAAATGGTAATTTTAATTTCGAGTGGAACACCTTGTTTATTGTGATTAAACTCAAAACGGGTCTGATCAGAAAATGGGTTTGGAAAGTTTAATACCTGACTGACTGCAATTTCGGCCTGGTCGTTGACATAAAAATCAAAGCTTGTCTCTGATGAATTATTCTGAAGATCCCATGCTTTTATGGTGAGCGAGTGCAATCCTTGTGTAAGGTTGTCGAATGCATAATTAACCATTCCCTGTTGATACGAATCCATATCGATGGCGAAATAGTCTTTTAATTGCACGGAATTGCCATAGTCGCCATCCAGCGTCATCACCAAATCACGACCCAGTCCGCTGCTGGTAAAATTAATCCCGCCGGGATCGAAAATTCGCGCCATAAGCACCGATTTACTGGTGACCACATCCCCTGATTTAAAATCGGAATTATTGAGATAAGCCTCTATTTGCGGGCCTTCCAAATCCACCACTGCATCCTGGTCAACTCCGCCTATCATAAGATGGTTATAATCACCCCAGGCATCATCAAAAGTAAGGCTGTCGATCGCATAGTAGCTTATTTGTCCATATCCAAAGGAATAAGCAATGTCTTTAGGCATCATAAAAGTAAAGCCAAATTCGCCATTTGTGACGGTCGTTTTCCCTTTAAATAATACCCTGTTGTACAGATAAAAGTTCTCCGGTGAGCTGGACCCCATATTTCCAAGGGTGGTGTATTTTACTTTTTTATCATAAACAGTTGGATAAATAATCCCGTTAAAGTCATTAAGAGGTATCCCCTGTTCATCAACCACCGAACCTGCTACCGAAACAACAGTTAATGCCTTTGCCGTATCGCTCGACAGGGTTGCATCCACGTTGTTAATAGAGTCGGTAACGATATTATACAGTGGGAATGAAAGACGCAGGGCGGGATCACCCAGCAGGGCAAAATTCAGGTAATTGGCATTCGAGGGTGTTTTAGCCAAACGAATCAAATCACCCAGGCGCGGCAATTCTCCATTTTCTTTATTAAACAGATTTTGGTAAAGCCGCGTATTTACAACAATATTCGCATGAGCATAAGCCAACCGGGTGGTGGTTAATAGGGCTATCGCGCCTCCTTGTGGGTTCAGATAGACATATTCACCTGCTGAAGTAAATTCCGGATTATCGAACCGGCTAAACTCGCAGGTGGCCGTAATAAATAGCGGCAGGTTATTCAGGTTTTTGAATCCGATAATGGCGGGTACATCCAAAATTAATTCATCTGACCAGCCAATTAATCCACCATGACCGGTGTAATTGATGATGGTAGCCCCTTTTTCCACCTGGTTGTTGATGTTGACATTTACATCGGGGTAGCGGAACCCCGCCGATGTTTTTTTAATGGCAAAAGCGTCTGAATAGATCTTGTTGATCCTGATACCGCTGTGCAGCGTGTCGGCAATCGCGGCCATATCCTCAGCCTGGTTCATGTGCAGGTTCGAGTCCTGATCATCGGCAATAAAACACACAATGCTGCGCCAATCGCCGGTGACAGCCTGTTTGTTGAGTACATAATTTCCCACCTTGTTTACGGCATTCCATGCCTGTTCTGATGTTGAAACCGGGAATCGACCAATACCCAGGTCCAATTCACCACTGGCGCTTCCTCCTTCATATTCACCGAGTAAGCCAAAATAATCATCCGTGACAAAGGAACCCGTTTCAGTTAACGATTCGAGTGATTCATAAGTTGGAACCACATTGGTATTTCCAGGGATGCGGTGTTTATAATCGAACGACGCATCTCCAAACAGCAGGAGGTAGCCGGGTTTGTTGCCGAAAGCTCCTTTATCGTTCAGCATTTTCATAAAATCACGGATGGCACTCACATCTTGCGATCCTGATGAAAACTCGTTGTATATCTGTTCGGGTGTTACCACGATGGAGTGTATCCCATCTACACTTTCATGAAGGTCTGCAATGCGATTGGCTTGTTCGGCAAAAATCAAAGGCGCAACAATGACCATGTTTAGCTGGTCGAAGCCATGTAGATTTTGGTTTGAAACCGACACGGTCTCAACAGGTGTAAGGTAGTGATCCTCATCGAAAATGATGAAATCGCGTTCTCCTGCATCGTTGAGGGTAAAATGGAGGGTGTCGTTTGTATTTTGGAATTCAATATTTTTTGGTTGTAGGTTGTTGGTGATGGCCCAAATCTGCACAGGTTTGTCCACTTGCCTTATATTGAAACGCGCAATTTGACCCGACTGTTCGGCATCAGGTTCATGGAAGATCATTTGACCTCCTCCGTATATCAACTCCCGCTTAACATTCAATTCAATATAATCGAGCCAGGATATGGCGTTTCTATCTTCTGAATAATAACGGATGGTTACATTGAGCAGGTCATTGTCTTCAAAGAAAGTAGCCGATTTATTTGCCTTAAAAGCATAGGCATGAGATGAAGGTGTGACTTTGAGGAACAAGGTAGAATCAATGACTGTTTTGTCGTTTACACTTAAATCAAAATAGGTATAGACGAAACTTCGGGCTGCCATTTGTACCTTGACATGCACCGGAAAATTAGTTACCAGATGAGGGAACCGGAAGGTAAATACACGTTCGGTGGTGTCGCCGGTGAATTCTTCACCAAACCACAACTTGCCTGAAGACAACAGGTTTTTCACTTCTTTTTCATGACTTTGGGCATCCAAAAATTGATTGACCACGAGAGTCGGAGTTATTGAAGTGGATTGCAGGTTGGTGATGCTCTTGCCTGAACCCTGATCAAGCGTCAGAAAATAATAGATGGTGTCGGCATATAAATTTTGTTCGTGGTTATAGTGTCGATCGAACTGGTTGTAGTGATAGGTGGTAGGCGACTCCCCATAAAACAAGATATAATCCTGCTGATTAAACACACCATCTTCCATCCCAACCCGTTTTATGGCATTTTCCTCCAGATCGTCGATGCGTGGGGAATAATTAATTTCAGGAAGCAGTCCGTTGTAGTTACCAAAAACACCTATTTTCGTGGGGTTAAGTTGTGCAGGGTCGATTCCGAGTGATTCAAAAAATGGATAATCAAGCCGATAAACTCCCCGGTCCACTGCTCCCAATTTAAACCATGTTCCGTTTTCCAGTACAGAACGGGCAGCATAGTCGGTTGATTTTCGTGCGGGTGGATTTATTGGTTCAGCAGGGAAGTAGGTAAGTTTGAGTTTCGCAGCTGTTAGCCTCAGGAACCTGTTGTTGACGGTATCGCGTCTGAAAGGCAGCACGTAAATCATGGCTCTGGTACCTGATTTTTCAGTGATAACCTGATAAGATGAACTACACAATTCCATGTCATTAAGCTGGTCAGCTTCTTCTGGAGCAATGGGCTCTTCTCTTATTTCTTCTAAATGAGCCGCGCAATCGAACACCACATCGGGCAGTTTAACTTCGGTCAGCAGAAGGGGCAGAGATCCATATTCAGGTTTGTTGGTGGCACCTATGAAAGAATAATAGTGGATGGTTTGTCCACCGGAGGTGGATACCGATAATAGGTCGGTGTAATTTAATTTTATTTGAACGTCATCCTGCGCCCGGGTCAGGGTGGCTGAAAATAAGAGGCAATATAGTAGTATCAATTTTTTCATTGGTGTAGTATTGTATTCTATAACCGTATTGAGGTGACAAAAATAATAACATATTCGTTGTCAGTACACCACTTACTTGATGTATACAAGCTTTGACTGATCCTGGCCCATCTGTCCGTTTTTATTTCTTACAACCACGTTATAAACGTAAAAACCACGGCCGATTTTTCCACCCTGATCGGTGGTACCATCCCATTCAAGTGGATCGATTTGATATCCTTCGGCATCAATTTTTGTTTCGAGCGACCGTACCAGTGATCCATCAACCCTGTAAATATGAATAATTACATCGAGTTCGTTACCTGTCTGGTTGTGCGAAAAGGTGAATTTGGTCGATTGACTGAAAGGATTGGGGAAATTGCGCAGGTTATCTACGATAACATTGGCAGAGGTCACCACAACAAAGGGCAAATAGGCGATGGAGGAGTTGTTGTGTACATCCCATACTTTTAGACTGAGCTGGTGTTCCCCTTCCGAAAGTTGGTCGAAGGGATAGCTGATGGTGCCGCTATTAAAACTGTTTTCGTTAGCTTCATAAAAATCGTTGAGCACATAGGCCAGGTTAACATCCTCATCCAAAGTGGTTACAATATCATGCCCAATTCCTGAGCCGGTGGTATTAATCCCGCTTTCATCGCTAACTTTTGCAAAAAGAACAGGGTATTGGTTTACAGTGCTTCCGGGGGTAAATGTCGTGTCGAAAAGGTAGATTTCGATGTCTGGGCCGATGGTGTCTTGCAAGGCATCGGGGTTAAAACTACCCACGATAAAGTTTTCGTAATATCCATTACCATCGGTAACCTCGTTACGAAAATAGTAACTGATCTTACCCGGTCCGTAATGATAGGCAATGTCTTTGGGCATCATAAATTCAAAGCTAAAAGCCCCATTCTGAATGGATGCCTTTCCGTTGAACAGGATATTCTTCCGGAGATAAAACTTTTTTGGGGAGCTTTCGTCTCCATAGGTGATCACTTCTGAAAGTTTGTCGTACACGATTGGGAAAATTTCACCTTGAAAATCAGAAATTGACGTTCCTGTTTGGTCGACGATGCGGCCGCTGACCGTTATCATATCCAAAGCCCTGAGGGTATCGGGTATTCCGCCCACAGGATTCATGTTCACTTCAGTAGTTTCTACAGTATATTCAGGATAGGCCATCTTACAAGCCGGATCGCCAACAAGAATAAACTTCCTGTCGTTAGCCGAACCACGGCGTTTCGATTTACGGATGATATCACCAAAAGCGGGGTATTTTCCATTTATTTTTTGGAACATATTGTCCTGATAGATGTCCATATTTAAGGCAACGTTTGCAGCAGCATAAGTGGCGCGTGTGGTGGTGAATAAAGCGATGGCACCACCTTTTCTATTTAAAAACACCTGTTCTCCGGCTGATACGCGGTTAGGATCGTCGTAACGGGTAAATTCACAGGTGGCCGTGATAAAAACCGTGAGTTTGTCAAAATTGCTCCAGGAGTTGATGTCCGGGATTTGGACGTACTGTTCATGTCCGAGGCCAATTTCACCCCCATGCCCTGAGTAGTTGAAAATCAAAGTCCCTTTTTCCATCTGTAGATTGATCGCCCGGTTCACCTGAGGGGCTTTTTGCCCACCCGGAGTACTCGATTGTTCATAGGCATCTACATATATTTTGTTGATATTGTAAACAGGGTAGTTGGTTCCTAAAAAACCGGTAAGAGATTCAGCATCGCTCATGTGGATATTGCTGTCGCCATCATCAGCCACGAAGGTGATCACATTGCGCCATGGAGCCATGACCGCCGGACTGTTGGTTGAATAATGAATGATTTTATCCACGGCATCCGTGGCTTCTTGTTCATTGGCCACCACAAATCTTCCGATGCCAATATCTACCCGGTCAGAACCCGAACTTTCGATACCTTCTCCATCATCCAGAAATCCAAAGTAGTCGTCCGAGGCGATAGAATTGATGATATTGAGCGGGAAGGTAGAAGACTCCCAGCAGGGTACAAAATTGGAATTGTCGGCTATGCGGTCTTTATAGTCGTAAGAAGCGTCACCAAAAAGAAGCAGGTATTTAAGCTCGGCTCCGGGATCGCTATCATTATACAACATCCTGGCAAAATTACGGATGGCTGTAATATCTTGTGCGCCGGACGAAAACTCATTATACACCTGACCTACAGTAACTACTTCTGTCTTTAGGTTTCCCATGGTCCGGTGAAAATCGGCAAGCCGGTTGGCCTGTTCCAGAAAGTCGGGATGACAAACGATTAAATAGTCTATGTTCCTGATGGCATGCAGGTTTTGGTTGGCAATCAATTCAACAAATTCAACGGTCTTGTAATCCGATTGGTTAAAAGCGATGAATTGATTAACCGAAGAGGTCAACGATTTAAATGTTAACCCGTTTCCATTAGTTTGTGCTGTTACTTTCTTTGGCTCAACCGGGGTAGAAATATCCCAAACCGAAATTTCGGAAGAGGCATTGTTCAGTTGGTAATTAGCCACTTGATTTGCTTCGGTATGCACATTTCTAAAAATCATTTGATTCCCGGTCATGACAAGCGATCGGCGCACATTGATCTCAATATAATCTAAAAACCCAATTGAACTGGTGTTACTGCGTTGATAGGTAGTGGTGACCAAGATATTTTCGTCCTTGGGCAAAAACCTGAAACTGATCAATTTTTCTTTTCCAAAGTCGTAATTGCCTGAAGTTGGGTCAATGCTTATGGTATTCATGTTGTTTCCGTTGAGGTCGATTTTAAAAGCACTGGCACCTGATGCATCGGCAGCGAAATTGCCTTTAAAAAATCCCGAATTGCTGGATTTGACAACATTTGGGAAGTTGAAGATAAAATCATAGCTCAACGACGACAAATCGTACAATTCGCCAAACCAAATGCGCCCAACACCGGCAATGTTGCGGGTATCGATTTCGTGAACTGAATAATCGATAAAATCGTTTATTTCCAATGTGGGATTACCGGATGGTGCCTCCATGTTTTGGATGTGCTTTGCCGGACGGTTCAGAGCGGTAATAAAATAATAAGCATAATCACTATAATAGTTGTTCAGATGATAAAATGCCTGATCGAATGGGTTCCACTTCCAAATGACCGGGCCTTGCGCATAAAACAGGAAATAATCTCCCTGGTCGAAGCTGCCATCGCCACCATCCACCATTTGAATGGGGTTTTCCGTCAGGTCATCGTACACAGGTTCGTCATTTTTCTCAGGAAGTGTTCCACCGCCGTTTCCGAATATGGAAATATGGTCCGGGTTGGCACTCATATCAAATCCCATGGCTTGTAAATCTGAAAACGTCACCTTATAGATCCCTGATTCGGTAACACGTATTTTATACCAGGCACCTGAGGCCAGCACACTTTGGTCTGCATAGCCTGCCACCTTTGTTTTTGGTTCAGGGAATTCTGTTAGCTCGGCTACTAAATCAAAGGAAATCAGTTTTTCAAAATTCTGCAGGCTATCGTTCCACCTGATGGGAACCAGGTCAATTGAAAGCCAGGGTTCTTTCTGGAGCTTGATTATTGATGCTGAAGGTTTGATTTCTTTAATCCATTCCTTTGAAGTCAAGAGGGATTCTTTTTCTTCAATGGTCACCGGAGCATAAATGGCCTGGTCGATGTGAACTTCTGCCTTGGCAAAAGAGGTGTGAATTCGGTAGTTTTTATTAAAGTGTGGCAAATTGCTATTCTCATGATAAAATGCACTCTCGAATGCGGGACGGAAAATGATTTCATCTTCAAGCCACACTACCTTCTGAATCTTTTGCCAACGCAGCGATTCATGAAAACGATAGTCAATGGAGAAAAGCCGTGTGGAAATCAGTAACATAACAATGGTAAACGAAAGTGCGCTATATTTCATGTGATTTAATTAGGTGTTAAAAATAACAATTAACGGTATCTCGAGTTATTATTCTGTTGAATAACGGCATTTCATATGTTTTATTTTATGTAAATTTGCCGAGTGAATTTTCTAAAAAATTACCCGGTAAAGGAAAGGGTAATGAAAAAGGTCGTATAATTGTGCTCGCAAAACCAAATTAAATTAATTGAATGAAATAATGATCAGAGTAGTCCGAATAATCATAGTTTCATTGTTCATTGTAGCGTGTGGTGTTACTCAAGCTCAGGATCCTGAGTTTTCCCAATTTTATGCCAATCCTTTATATTTAAACCCTGCACTTGCAGGCAGTACCGAATGTGGTAGGCTAGGCTTAAACTATCGAAATCAGTACCCCTCACTTTCAAATGCTTATGTTACCTATAACATAAGTTATGACCAAAGTATCCCTGGTATCAACAGTGGATACGGGATTTTGGCCATGAGCGATGCACAAGGGGATGGCGCATTGGTGCGCAATTCTATTTCAGCCTTTTATTCTTACAAACTCCAGGTAAGCAATCCGGTAATGGTTAGTTTTGGCATTAAAACAGGTTATTATCAGGAACATCTCAACTGGAATAAATTTATTTTTGCCGATCAGATTAACCCGACAACAGGAAACATTAGTCAAACCTCATCAGAAATAATTCCTTCCAGTGTCAATATTGCAGTAGTTGATTTCTCTGCCGGAGCGGTGATGAACTACCTGGACAAGTTCTTTTTTGGAGTCGCAGTCGACCATTTAAACCAACCGAATTTGTCGTTTTATAACGATGCCGACAGTAAATGGCCTATGAAAATAGCCGCTCATGGTGGTGTGTTAATCAATGCCACCAAAGGAGGGCTGGGAGATGCAAGTGGTGATGACCTCGCCATACAACCCAACGTATTGTATATGCAACAAGGTCAATTTCATCAGCTAAATGTTGGGCTGTACCTTAATAAATACCCTTTTGTTTTAGGGGGGTGGTTTCGACATAATTTTGAAAACCCTGATGCCGTGGTAGCCTTGATTGGCGTTACCTATAACAACATTCGCATAGGGTATAGTTACGATTTTACCGTATCGGATATTGGTGGGAAAGCAGGTGGAGCCCATGAAATTTCATTTGCCTGGGATTTCTGCTTGTATAAAGAATCTTCGCGCATGCATATTAAGGCAATAAAATCACCCTCTTTTTAGTTATTATCGAAATAGTTTAATAAAATCAAACTAATAATGTTTATAATGAATAAGTCGTTTTTAATCTTGGCAGGATTGGCTTTTTTGGCGATCTTTTCTACGTCATGTAAGTCCCGCGAACGTTCACGCACAACTGGTTGGGAATATAACAACCCAAAAAATGGTGGATTTGAAGTTGCCCAGTCGGCCGAACAGATTACCGGACCAGGGTTGGTGTTGATCGAAGGCGGAACATTTACCATGGGATCCACCTCCGAAACTCCATTCTACGAATGGGACAATTCACCTCGTAAGGTTACAGTGAGCAGTTTTTATATCGATCAAACGGAAGTAAGTAACATCGCTTATCTGGAATATATCTTTTGGCTCAACAGGGTTTACGGTCAAAGTTATCCGCTGGTAGTTCAAAATGCGCTTCCCGACACCTTAGTTTGGCGCGACAGACTGGCTTATAATGAGCCCCTCGTACAAACCTATTTCAGACACCCGTCTTATCAAAACTACCCCGTGGTGGGTGTAAGCTGGGTTCAGGCCAACGATTTCGCATCCTGGAGAAGCGACCGGGTAAACGAAGGCTTACTCATTGATGCAGGCATACTGGATTTTGATCCTGATCAGGTAGATGAAAACAATTTTAATACCGATGCTTACCTTGCCGGACAATATGAAGGTTTGGTTAAAGAAGGCAAAAAAGACCTTGATCCAAAGGGCACAGGCGTAAGAAACGTCAGGTTCGAAGACGGTTTGCTTTTACCCAACTACAGGCTTCCTACCGAGGCTGAATGGGAATATGCCGCGTTGGGTCTCGTCGGAAACACCTTGTATAACCGCGTTGTAGAACGCAGACAATATCCCTGGAACGGAAGTGGTGTTCGTACAGATGAAACAAAATACTACGGAAGTTTTGTGGCCAACTTTAAAATCGGTAGCGGCGATTACATGGGAGTTGCAGGTAACCTGAATGATGGTGCCAGCATTCCTGCATCAGTAGGTTCCTATTGGCCAAACGATTATGGTATATATAATATGGCCGGCAATGTCAGCGAATGGGTGCTCGACGTTTACCGCCCCATGACACCTGAGTTCGTTTCCGATTTTAACCCCTATCGTGGTAACGTCTTTCAAAACGTTAAAAAAGACATTGATGGCGGTATCGCTCCAAAAGATTCATTGGGACGTATCGTTTATGAAAATATTACCCCCGAAGAAGCAGCTTCACGTAAAAACTACCGCAAAGCTGATAACGTAAACTACCGTGACGGCGATTATCAATCAGGTATCAGGGCCGATTGGCTTGATGGCGAAGAAGATGCTGCTGATTCAAAAAGCATGTACGATTATGGCCAAACTACTTTAATAAGCGACAAAGCACGCGTGGTGAAAGGGGGCTCGTGGGATGACGGCGTTTACTACCTGAGCCCGGGAACACGTCGCTTCTTAAACGAAGATGAGTCAGCTTCCACCATTGGATTCAGATGCGCCATGATTCGCGTGGGCAGTGCTATCCCTGGAGGGAATTAACAGAAAATAGTATTATCTTTACCCCACTCCTTACAGAGTGGGGTTTTTTTATTCGTATGAAGAATATTCAGGAATTACACCAGCTTTTTTTGGCATCGCCAAAAATAAGTACCGATACGAGAGGTGATGTTAAGGGAAGTGTTTTTTTCGCACTTTCAGGCGAAAAATTTAATGGAAACCTTTTTGCCAAAGAGGCCATTGATAAAGGTGCCGAGTTGGCTGTTGTGGATGATAAAGCCTTTTGCGAAGATAATAACCGTTACTTTTTAGTTGACAATGTATTGGAAGCGTTGCAAAACCTGGCCCTTTTCCACCGGGAATCTCTAAAGGCAACTGTCATTGGAATCACAGGGTCGAATGGAAAAACGACAACTAAAGAACTGATATACAGGGTTCTTGAAACAGAAAAGTTAGTCGTCGCTACCCAGGGAAACCTGAACAATCACATTGGTGTACCCCTTACCTTGTTGCGTATGACCGGCAAGACACAGGTTGCGGTGGTTGAAATGGGTGCTAACCATCCGGGGGAAATTGCCAGACTGTGTGAACTGGCCAGGCCAAATATAGGTATCATCACCAATATTGGCAAAGCACACCTGGAAGGTATGGGAAGTTACGAGGGAGTGATTAACGCGAAAAATGAGCTTTTTTCTTATATCCGTATCAACAACGGAACAGCCATTGTTAACGCAGATGATGTGTTACTTATGCAACTAAGTGAAGGCATGCATCGGTTAACCTATGGATCAGGCTCAAGCGAAGTAGGAGGGGCGTTGCAGGTTGAAATGCCCTGGATAAAAATTTCGGCTTCATATCACCATGAGGCTGCCTTCCACATTTCATCCCACCTTTATGGACGGTATAATTTCCCCAATGTCATGGCGGCCATAGCTTTTGGATATTATTTTAAGATTAAAAATAAAAATATTGTCAAAGCCATTGAGAAATATATACCTGAAAACAGCCGTTCACAGGAACTCAAAACCGAGCAAAATCACCTGTTTTTAGATGCCTACAACGCCAACCCGGTAAGTATGTCCGAAGCGATTCATAGTTTTAAATCCTATGCGGATGATCATTCGTGGTTGATTTTAGGTGATATGTTTGAACTTGGTACAGCTTCTAAAGAGGAACATCAGCTCATTATTGAGTTGATTGGTCAACTTGGGTTCAAAAAAGTGATATTAGCAGGCAAGCATTTTTACAATCTTAAAAGCGATCGGTATTTGTTTTTCGAAACTACCGGTGAAGTCATCCTATTTCTAAAACGGAATCCGATTAAACAAGCACGTGTGCTGGTCAAAGGATCGCGAGGCATGCAACTCGAACAACTAATCAACGTGCTGTGACCAGTAATTCCTATTCGGTTCTGGGGCTCATGTCGGGCAGTTCGCTTGATGGCATCGATATGGCCTGTTGTAGATTTAGTTTTAACGACAATAAATGGCAATACCACATCGCGAAATCAGAAACCGTATCTTACACGGCTCAATGGCATCAGAAACTGGCACACGCTCATTTACTGCCTTCAAACGAGTTGTTCAGGCTGGATGTTGAATATGGGCAGTTAATAGGAGAACTGGCGGCATCTTTTATCCATAAACACCAACTTGCTCCTGAACTCATTTCTTCCCATGGCCATACCATTTTTCATGAACCCGAACATGGGTATAGTTTTCAGTTGGGTAAAGGAACCTCCATCGCCCGGCAAACAGGGATCATCACGATAAGTGACTTTAGATCTGCCGATATACAAAACGGAGGTCAGGGTGCGCCCTTAGTACCCATTGGTGATGAGCTGCTTTTCAATGAATACAGGGCATGTTTGAACCTGGGTGGGATTGCCAATATCTCATTTAATGAAAAAGGTAACCGCAAGGGTTACGACATCTGTGCAGCAAATCAACTGCTTAACCTGCTCAGTACCGAAGTGGGATTGCCATTTGACGATGGAGGAGCATTGGCGGCATCAGGTCATGTTGATTTGAGATTGTTGGAGCAACTGAACAGCCATGAGTACTTTCTCCATCAACATCCAAAATCTCTGAGCAACGAATATGTGGTCAGGCATTTTATCGCCCCCTTGTTATCAAAGCAAGTCTCTGTTGAAAACCGGATGGCAACGGCTACTGCACATATCAGTCAACATATCGCGCGTTCAATTAATCACCTGGACCATGGCAAGGTTTTAGTCACGGGAGGAGGTTCACACAATCATTATCTAATTGAATCCATCAAAAAACTCACTTCACAGGAGATTGTCGTTCCTGATCAACAGTTAATAGATTTTAAGGAGGCTTTGGTTTTTGCTTTCATGGGCATGTTGTGTATCCGGAAAAAAGTGAATTGCCTGGCTTCGGTAACCGGGGCCAAGTGCGATAGCATTGGAGGAGTCATCAGTAATCCATAAAAAAAGCCACCCTGATGAGTGGCTTTTTCTTTTATTGGTTTGTTTTTAAATATTACCCATTAGAAGTTCCTGAAAATAATAGGCCGCTATTCCGGCAAAGTATCCCAGCAAAGCCAGCAAACTGATTTTCTTCAAATACCAGATAAAATCTATTTTTTCGAGTGCCATGGCGGCAACACCGGCTGCAGACCCGATAATTAGAATACTTCCACCTGTTCCCGCTGTTAATGCCAGCAATTCCCAGAAGATTCCATCCACTGCAAAGTGCCCTACTTCGGCAAGCGGGTACATGCCCATGGCACCAGCAACTAAAGGAACGTTGTCAACAACTGAACTCAGTAAACCAATAGCCGTATTAATGATATAAATATTATTATTCGTCACCTGATCTAACCATCTGGAAACCAGTCCTAATTGACCGGCTGTTTGGAGAGAAGCAACCGCAGATAGTATGCCAAGGAAAAATAAAACTGTTGGTATATCTACTTTTTTTATTACACCGGTTACCGTAAGTCTTCCTTTATCTTCATAAGGTTTTTTACGGTGCATGATATCTGTCATTACCCAAAGTACACCTAATCCAAAAAGCATGCCCATATAGGGAGGCAGGTGGGTTATTGATTTAAAAACAGGAACAAACAGCAGGGCTCCAACGCCAACGAACAACATCAATTTCCGTTCAAAGAGTGTAGTGTATTCAAGGCTGTCATTGGAGGAGAGCTTTGGCCTGGTTACGTTTCCCTTCATAGTAAACGATAACAAAATCATGGGAATGACCATGGTAATTAAACTGGGAATAAATACCATTAAAATGATATTTACGGCCGTAATCTGACCTCCAATCCACAACATGATGGTGGTAACATCGCCAATGGGCGACCAGGCACCTCCTGCATTGGCGGCCAGCACAACCATCGCCGCGAAAAACCATCGCGTTTGTTTGTCAGCGATGAGCTTTTTAAGCAAGGTAACCATCACGATGGTGGTGGTGAGGTTGTCGAGTGTGGCCGACATAAAAAATGTCAGGAAACTGATTATCCATAAGAGTTTTACCTGGCTGGTTGTTTTTATGCTATCGGTTACCAGCTTAAATCCCTGGTGATGGTCAATAATTTCCACAATGGTCATAGCTCCCAACAGGAAAAACAAAATCTCAGAAATTTCACCCAGATGTTCAATAATCTGATTGTGAACGATAAAATCGAGATAAGTTTCATGCGTTACCTCAAAGGTAGTTCCTGCTGCCGCTGCCAATATTTGTTGTTCATGAAGAAAGGTATTCCAGGTAGCACTTACTCCTGATAATAAAATGTCCTCCGCCCCAATGATAAATGCAACCCAGGTTAATGAACCAATCAGCAAGGCCGAAGCCGCTTTGTCGATTTTTAAAGGATGCTCCAGGGCGATGGCTAAATACCCCAGAACAAAGATGACAACCATTAAAATAAACATGTTTGATAATTTAATTTTTATGCCGGCAAATGTAGCCAAAGATGCGGTTGGATTGAATTTTTAATTGTCAAGATTTGTGTTTTCGTAAATAAATTTTTGGGCGAGAACAGAGACTTGAAAATTTACGGATATTATTAATGAAAATATTTGGTGATGGAGTTTAAAAGGAAAATATGCCTGTTAGAGGGTAAGTGTAAATTCTGAAGGTGAACGAAAGATGCTGTGAGGAAATACTAAAACCTCATAAAAAAAACCGCAAACCCGGATTTCCCGAATCTGCGGTTTTGAAATACCAATTATATAATTCTATTTAATGGTAAACCTTTTAATGACGTTACCTTTTTGGGTTTCAATTAACAAAAAGTATACGCCACTGTTCAGATGACTTACGTTGAGCCGATAACTGAATTCCTCGACACGCATGCGAAATACTTCATGGCCCGAAAGATTGGTAACCCGCAGGAGTTCAATTTTTTCCGGAGATTCAATTTGCATGTCATATTTAGCGGGTATAGGGTAAAGTTTAATCTGTTGCGCAAAGGCATCTTCATCAATTCCCTGAGGTCCAACCTGTATATAACCTGTTTTGGTTTCGGTTGCCTGCATCGACCCATTGCCCACCGTTAACGAAACGGTGTAGCTCCCATTGGCATTATAAGAATGGGAAGGGTGTTGCATGGAAGAGGTACCGCCGTCGCCAAAATTCCATAACCAGGAGGTAATGTTTCTCGCGGGAATAGTCGGTCCGGGCTCCTTAGCTGGTAAGACATCCTTAGTTGTGCCGGGCGCATTTTCCTGAATGACATTTCGAATGGTGAGTGCTCCATTGCTACCATTTATATCGCATATATACCAATACAAACCAGTGCCACTTATAGGTACCTGCAAGGTTTTTATTAGTCCGCTTTCGTTATAAATTTGAACAACAGCCTGCGAGGTAGTGATGTCGGGGGTTTCGGAGTAGTTCTTTATATAGTACTGATAAGTTCCACTAAACATCTGATAAATGGTCATGGTTTCGGGACCATATCCACTGGTGATGTCGTAATCGAGTAACGCGTAGGGTGCAGAGGTTTCACTTCCTTCATCGCCATAGTATACATGATAAGACTGACCCTCAATATCTGGTGTGTTGAGATGTGAGTCAAGGTCGGATGGAGACTCGCCCCAATTGAGGACAAACCGCATGTTGCCGGCTGCCAGCGTTGGCGATAAGGAGATGTTAAGAGTCAGGGATCCACCAATGGGGATCACCACCTGGCTATTGTTGTAGGTGCTGTATCCTGTTTTGGAACAGATAACGGTGTTTGAGTTTTCCGTCGACTGGTCAGTAAAATCAACCGATAAGGGTGCACTACCCGAGGTTTGACTGGCGTGAAAGTTTGCTACCAGTGCTCCGGACGGCACGTTGTTAATCACATAATTTCCCTGACTATCGGTAGTTGACGAAAGTCCCGCTACTGTGACCAAAGCCCCTGCAACAGGTTGCCCATTGAGGGCGTCAGTAACCAAACCGGTGAGGGTAGAATTTCCACCTGATCCGGTAACCGTGATCAAGTTGGTTTTAGTCTCCGTGTTGGTAATGGTTCCATCTCCTACTGTCAGGCTAACGGTGTAGGTTCCCGCAACCGTATAAGTGTGTATTGGATTCTGAACTGTACTGGTACTGCCATCCCCAAAGTTCCAAAGCCAGGAGGTGATATTTTTACTGTTGAATAAGTTATTCTCTTTAATTTTTGGCGGGAATGGATCAGCAAATTTACCGGGAGCACTTTGCTGTATCACATTGTGAATAGTCAATTGTCCGTTGGATCCATTCACATCACAAACATACCAGTAAAGCCCTTCGCCGGAGGTGGGTACTTGAACTGTCTGCATTAAACCGTTCTGATTGTAAATTTGCAATACGGCTTGTGATTCTGTAATATTTCCATCTCCCGCGAATTTGTAAATGTAATATTGGTAGGTTCCGTCGAACATCTGGTAAATGGTCATGGTTTCAGGTCCATAACCTGATGTAATATCATGATCGAGGGCTGCATAGGGGGCAGAAGTGGCACTTCCTGTATTGCTGTAATAAATATGATAGGTATTCCCCTCAATGGAAGGTGTGTTCAGATGAGAATCAAGATCCCTTGGATTGGCACCCCAGTTGAGTACAAAACGCATGGATCCTTCAGCAAGGGTTTGTGATAGCGAAATGTTGAGGTTCAACGTTTGTCCGGGATCAATCACCACCTGGTTGTTTACATAAGTGATATAACCTGTTTTTGAACAGGTCACCGTATGAGCACCTTCGGAGGACTGATCAGAAAAATTCACCAATAAGGGAGCATCTCCCTGGGTGATATCTGCATTAAAATCAGCATTTAGCGTTCCATCAGGGATGTTGGTAATGGTATAATTTCCGGAGGCATCGGTAGTGGTGCTCAGGCCCGCGATGGTGACTGTGGCTCCCTGTATCGGGGTTCCATCATATGCGTCGGTAACCAGACCTGTTAAAGTGTTGCTTTGTGAGGTGGTGGTGGTAAAGTTAAAATCGTCTACCATAAAGATGAACGCATCATTTGAAACACATTGTATGCCCACATAGATGGTTTGCCCATTGTAAGCGTTTAGGTCAAATGTCTTTTGTTGCCATGTCGTTGGAGCTTCAAGGTAGGTTGTTCCTGAAATAATGGTAAAACTCCCCGGATCGGTATTGGTGGTGGATATACCTACCTTATATCGCTCCAGGCCATATTGAGAGGTATACGATTTTACCCAAAATGAAACGGAAGTGTTGGTTCCGGCTGCCAATGGCGGCGAAATAAGCCAGTCATTGTTAGGAGGGGTTGTCGCAGCGAAGGAGGCGGCGAATTTACTGCCTGAATGAGGCTGTATACTTGCGTCGGTTTGTGGCGGCGTGGTGGCCGATGGGTTGAAAATGATATAGGCCATTGGCGAATACTGATTAAGAAAATCAACATCTGTAATGCCGTAAGTTTCTGAGCCATCCACATCGGTTAAGGTCCATGGACTAAATAAGAGACTAAAGTCCGAATAGGTTTCAAATCCATCACTCAGGTCGGTGACGCTTTTAGCCATAGTTGGCTCTTGCTGAACAATTTCTGATGGCATGTTCGCTTTGCCTATTGTCTTTTGGTGGCTTTGTGCTTGAACAGTCAACATGGCCGCCAAAACAATAAAAGAGGATAAGTAAGCTTTTTTCATTTCGTTGAGTTTAAAAGGTTCACCAAATATACGAATCAATGATTGAATACACAAGATATTTTAAATTATATCTATAAAGTCGTTACCTCCTATGGCGATGTTGGGTTTAATCAGATTTTATTTAGTGTATCTACCAAAACCAGTTTTTCTTTTTTGTGTATATAAGTCAAGTTGTGAAAGGTGAAATGATATTGTATTAATTAATGGGTGGGTCTGCATGCAAGAATATTTTGAATTGGTTTTAAGGATCAATTTTGAGGTGCAGCGCACCGAAAATATTTATAGCCAATTTATTATCAATAGATTCAAGGTGCGGAGCACCGTAATATTGATTTGAAAAGAGCCAATGTATTTGTAACATTAGCACTCACTAAAAGATCAATTCAATTGGCTATTATTTTGTTTCTTATAGGTTTAAATAAACGTGATAATAGAACGGTGCGCTGCACCTTAAAAAACGGGTTCTTGTTTTTCTATAAATATTGGCGGTACTCCGTACCTGTTGATTTGCCTTGAAAACGGATATTTGTGTAAATGGGGTATGAAATCGTTACCCGGATTGTGTTATATATGATCCAATCTCTGGTGGATTCCCACAAGAGATTGGATACATCTTAATCCTATTCCTGAGATTCAAAATTCAATTGATACCAGTTTATTTTTCTGGTAAAATACATGGTTGCTCCCAGAATGATGGTCAAACCGATGCTGCCCATGAGCAATGCATAGTCTTCCAATTGCAGTGTAACAAATAGAAATCCATAGATAGCAGCCAGCGTAGTGGTTAGTATCAAAGTGAATTTTCTCAACTTAAAAATACTCATTGAATACAGCGATACCATCGAAACGATGGCCACCGTGGAAATAAAATAGGCCACGTTGAAATTGGTGTGTTCTGAAATGGAAATCAGCAGCACATAGAAAAGGATCAGAGCCAATCCAACTAAGGTATATTGAAACGGATGTATTTTTCTCCTGTTCAGGATTTCTACCAAAAAGAAAATCAAGAAGGTAAGTGCGATGGTTAACACGGAGTACTTGGCTGACCTCATGGATTTTTGATAATCATCCAACGGGAGAATGAGATTTACCCCAAAAGCGGCATTGTCTAAATTTTCGCGTTGGTCGCCATACACCCAGCTTTGAGGAATGTTTCGGTTAAGTTGCAGGATTTTCCAGTTGGCAGTAAACCCTGTTGCCGATACCTCCCGGGAATCCGGCAGGAAATTTCCATCGAAACGGGGAGAGGGCCAGTTGGATGTCAAATTGACTTCTGTGGTGTTCCCGAGTGGAACAAAGGACATCGATTGGCTCCCTTGGAGGTTAAGGGCGAAGTCAAAGTCGACTTTATTTTGCAGGTTGTCGCTCAGATCGGGAAGGTCAATGGTTACGCTCGAGTATATCAGATCGGATAGGGTTGATCCTGGTTTTACCCTGAGTTTTTCATCGTTCCAGTTCAAAATGATTTCATCCTTTATGCCACGAAGGTCAGTGATACCAAGGGTAAGGAACGCCTGGTCGTATCTGATTTCTTTCAGTCCGTTCCGGTCGATGGATTTGTCAAGATCGAACTTTCCGGTGAACGAACACTTTGATTTATATACAACCACTTCATAGATCCCTCTTCTTAGTTTTTCCGGTTGAATCGTGCCATCAATTTTCAATTCTTCGGGCAGGATATGCCAGTAATTAACCACTTCGCTTTTTTGGTCAGCGGTAACTACTTCGTAAACAACCGGTATGGTTAGTATGGGTCCGTTAAGTTGTTGCGGGCCAGCCCATTTTGAACCTACTTCGTTGGTGGCTGCATAGTTTAATGTTTCCCTTTCGCCAATAATCGATTTAACCATTTCGGTGGGAATGAGTAAAAGGAGTACCATGATCGCGATGGTAACCACCTTTAGGGTTACTGAATTTCTCACCCAGTTGTGGGCTTTTTCAAACGATTTGTTTTCTGTGTTCATGTTATGTGTATTAGGTTATTAAAAGTACTTTGAAATACAAAGTAAAATGATAAAAATTTTTATTTTAGTAATTGTTCTATGGCCTTGATGTGTTTGGTGAATGCCAGAATGCCTTCATGCGTGGCCGAATATTTTGTGTTTGGTTTCCGATCGAGAAATTCTTTTCTGAAATTAATATATCCACTGTTCTCGAGCGATTTTAAATGACTGGCCAGGTTTCCATCGGTTACCTCAAGTAGTTCTTTAAGCGTATTAAAATCAAGGTATTCATTTACCACCAGGGCCGACATGATCCCCAGTCTGATTTTATTTTCAAATGCTTTGTCAAGATCTTTTAGAATTTCTTTCATTACCTGTATTTAAGGTGCATGGCAATGCCATAAATGATATGCAACACTCCGAATCCCAGGGCCCAGAAAATAAGTCCGTATCCAATAAATTGTGCGGCCAAAAGTCCGAGGATAATTTCAACGATGCCCAGACTTCGAATTTCGGTAAGCGTATATTTACTGGCATTTACGAGTGCAAGTCCGTAAAATATCAGTGTTAAGGGTGCCACAATACCAATATATCCCTTGAAGAGAAAAATAAGTGATAAGAACCCTCCGGTAATCAATGGGATAAACAGGTTGATGAGCATTCTTTTTGCTTGTAAGTTCCAAACTTTTTGCTTGTCTTTCCTGGCTTTCCTTTTAGATAGAAATATTCCCATTGCGATGGAAAGCAACAACGTAACGACAGCGATTAACAACAAAGTGGTGATGGTTTCGGTGGTAAGCACTGCCTTTCGGTATTGCAGATAGTCCTGGTTTGCATATACGGTGAGGTAGGCTAAATAGGCGCCAATCAAGGCGAAGCTACCGGCAAAAACGCCTGATAGTCCGCTCAATGATATAAACCTGGAGGAGCGGTTCATTATCTCCCTGATCATTTTCAGATCTTCAATATAAGTTTCGTTGTTCATGGAAAGTACTTTGAAATACAAAGCAAATATACACATAATTTATTCAAATGAAATTATTTGTCATTTTTTAAGGATTTTTAATCTTGATAAAACAAGGCTGCTTTTCCTTTGATTTAAAAAAATTAGTTCTTGATGATCTTTTTAATTTCCATATGGTAGCCATCAGACGCCTTCATCAAATAAATTCCATCCGGTAAACCTGATAAATCAATCTCTGTGTTTGATCGAAAATCATATTTTGAAATAAGCCTGCCTGTCAGGTCTCTGATCTCCAGTACCATACTTTCCTGAGAATTCGTATTTATTTCAACAACATCTCTGGTTGGATTTGGATAAACGCTAAAAATGGATTCCTTACTTTCTCCCTCAATGACAGTCCAATGATAAATATAGGTGCACGAATCGGCGATACCGGTTGAATACAATCCCAATTCTTCATCCTCGTAGCACCGCAACCCCTCTGAATAGTTTCCATCGCACACCAGTCCGATTTCCGGGAAAAAATTAAACAAATAATGCTTATCGCCTATTTTCTCCACAATTTGTGACGGATGCTGCACCTCAAACTCATCATCATAGTAGCCATGATAGGTTACATACAACACTTTAAGCAATTGGTTGTTGATATCAATGTAACTTGTGGAGTCTACCTCAATCAGCACCGAATCGATATCGGTAGCTATTACCATGTCATTCATTTGTATTGCCCAGGAATCACCGGCTTCCGCGTTGAAGTCGATCAGCTTTTGAAATCCGGTTAAATCGCTTTGCCAGAAAAATACAGCATTGTTCTCCGAATATACATATTCGGTTTCAGTTCTCATATTACACCAGATAATTCTGGTTTTTAAGAGTTTGCGGCATGCTTTTCCCTGATAAACGGTATCTTTAACAGAAGTGATTTTTAAGAAATTCTTATCTCCTGACATGAAAAAGCCCTCTGTGTAATGCCATTCAGCACCAATTGGGGCGAAATCCTGTGCCCATAAACCACAGGTCATCAATAAAAATAATCCTGAAATAATCCTTGTTTTCATCACTTGACAATAGATTATTGTTTTATAAATTTAACCAGGTTTTTACCATTGTCGGTGTTTACCTGCAGGATGAAAACACCGTTTTTAAGTTCAGAGGTGTTGAGTGTAAACTGATTAGACCCCGGCAAATTTTTATATTGCATCACTTGCTCTCCTAAAACATTGTACACGATGATTTGCCTCATTTCATTGTTTAGGTCAGAAAGTTTAATTTCAACCTGGTTCACACACGGATTGGGTGAAACATTAAGGCCAGGTTCGTTGGTCGTAAATTCATCCATACCAACCGTTGACGAATAGGTAGCTACCATTCCATTGGCTCCGCCCAGCCATCCTCTGTTGTTATTTAGAAAAAACATACTGTAAATCATTGAATATCCGAATGATTGTGGGTTGCTCCAGGAAATACCGCCATCCATCGTGTGATAAACCTTTGTTGCGGCTTTATACCAGCCTTCAGTCTCGCTTGTAAATAATATTTGGGAGGCATAACCACCTGAAAAAGTATAGAATTCATTCCAGGTAGCACCGCCATCATCTGACTTAAACAAAACCCCTTCTTCGGAGGTTACAAAACCCTCAAACTCATTTTTGAAAAAGATACTTACCGGTTGAAAAATATAAACATCGCCCAGAGTCGTATTCGTCCAATCAACACCCCCATTGGTGGTTTTTAAAATCGTTTTTTCGGCCACATCGATGACCCAGCCTGCATTTTCAGAAATAAAGTACAAATCTGAGAGGTTGTAGTTCTCACTTAATGACATATCCTGCCAGGTGTTGCCACCATCGTTGGTTTTGTAAAATGCTCCATCCGTACCGCATAAAAAGCCATGGTTGTTGTCGGTAAATTGCAGATCCCGAAAATGATTGATGTTTTCAGGAATACTTAGCAATTGCCAGTCGTTGCCTTCATTGGTAGTTTTCATCATCTGTGCGGATGAATTCAGCAAGTATCCGGTGGAGCCGAAAATCCTGGCCATGTAAAAGGGGCCGTTTTCAATGAGCGTATCTGTTTCCCAGGTATTGCCGCCATCAAACGTCCTGATTAAGTCACCGGAATTAAATATGGCATTGGAATTGAGTGCTAAACCATCGGTCTGGTTAAAAAAGCAAATCTGATTAACCGGGTAGTCGTTGTCGGGTGATATTTGATCCCAATTCAAGCCCGCGTCACTGGTTTTATACATCTGCCCTGCATAGCCCACCAATAAACCAAAATTTTCATTTGAACCACCAAAACCCCTCATGGATTTATAACCTGGCAACATCACGGGGTCACTCCAAGTTTCTCCTCCATCTGTGGTTTGTCGGGTTTGCGAAGGTTCAATCAGAAGTCCTTTCTGGTCATCAAAAAAATGAATGTCAATAAAGCCCCCGTTTGAAAGACTAACGTCAACCCAGGTAACTCCATAATCCATTGTTTTGTACAAGGTTCCATTGCCTCCACAAACCCAACCAATTCCTGAATTGGTGAAAGTCACCTTTTGGTATCCTTGTTCAGTGTCGGGGGTTGTTTCATCCCAGTTAAGACCGCCATCACTGGTGGTCATAACAATTCCTTTATTTGAACCCGTCATTTTGTCACCAACCGCACATCCGTGGAGTGCATCAACAAAATGTACACTATTAAAATTCAGGTCACCTGATATTGTATTCATTATTTTATTCCAGGTTTGTCCGCCATCTGTGGTTCGCAAGATGATTTTATAAGCACCTACTATCCAGCCTGTATCCTGATTGATAAAAAATACATCTCTCAAATCTCCCAGTACATTGGGTCGATCCTGTTGTTCCCAGGTAGCTCCTGCATCGGTTGTGTGATAAATCTTGCTCCAGCCCACGGTCCATCCTTCCATCTCGTCGATAAAAAAGACACTCCAAAATGCCTCGTCAGGGTTGCTGTGTTGAGTTTCCCAGTCGGTTCCTCCATTTTCTGTGAATAAAATGGTTCCCTCAGTCCCGACAGCCCAACCTTTCTGATCCGAAACAAAATGAACATCTATTAAATCGTTAATTGTTGGGATGGGATGAAGCAGGGTCCACTCGTCCTGTGCATTTGAAATCGAAAAGAAAAAGATCAGGGAAATGAGAATGGCGTTTTTTTTCATTTTACTTGTTTATAAGGGTTAATAGAACCCCAAATGTACGTAAAAACATTAATCGATTGAACTTATGTAAAAAAAAGCTTTAAGATTTACCTTGTTTCCTTTAACTATCCTATTAGGATTTTTTTGGTGGCTCAGGGATAAAAGGGTGTTAATTTTCTCCGCTTCTCCGTTTCTTTGCGGTTTATAAAAATTTCCCCTGCCAACTGTCCCTTTTCGCAAGTTCCTTTTCGATGGCTACATTGATCTGGTCGTTGCGGATATTTCCCCAACCCGGACCTGCCAGAAACCGCGGTGGAACTTCACCGGCAAATCGTTCGATGATGAAGTGGGGATTGAGCCGCTCGGTAATATCAACGATAAAAGGAATGTATTCATCATATGAAAATAAATCATAATCAGCAGGATGCAGTTTGTAATCGCGGGCCATGGTGGTGCCTGTTACAATTTGCAACTGATGAAATTTTATGCTTGTCAGTGGAAGTTCGTTGATGATGTTGATTGAATCGCGCATCATTTGTCGGCTTTCGCCCGGCAATCCGAAAATAAAATGGGCTCCCACGTGTAAACCCAAAGCGGATGTTTGCCCGATGGCTTTCTCTGATTCTTCAAATGTATGTTGTCGGTTGATGCGCCCGAGTGTTGAATTGTAGATGCTTTCAACACCATATTCTATGGCAATGAAATGTTTTCTGGCCAGATGACTTAAATATTCCAGCTTCTCATCATCCACGCAATCAGGCCGGGTGCCAATCACCAAACCCACCACACCGGGTTGTGTCAGTGCTGATTCGTACAATTCCTTTAATTTGTCGAGAGGCGCATAGGTATTCGAATAGGGTTGAAAATACACCAGGAACTGATTGGCACGCCGGTACCGTTTCAGATGAAACTCAATTCCTTCGTTTACCTGCCACTCAATGGATTTGTCAGGCTGACAGTAGGAGGGATTAAAGGCGTTGTTATTGCAATAGGTACAACCGCCCCGGCCTTTGCTGCCATCGCGGTTGGGACAGGTAAAACCCGCATCCACGGTGAGTTTCTGCACCCGCTGTCCCAGAGTACGTTTAAAGTATTCTGAGTAGGCGTTGTAGCGGCGTTGGTGGTTCCAGGGGAAGTTTGCATCTGTCATATCTGGTGATCGGTTTTCATGCGCAAAGGTACTTAAATTGAAAAAGGGATGAATTGATAAAATTCATCCCCTTCCAAGAAGCAGTTATCTGCTCCAAAGATTTTAAGTTATTTCGCTACTCTTTCAAGCCATTTAACCATAAACATAATTGTAAACATGGAGATAGCAGTTGCAATTACAAAGATACTCCATGTCATCCAGATTGGTATTGTATCGTAAAGAATGGCACCAATAAACAACAACCCATTACCCATAGCCGTTGCTCCAAGCCATCCACCTTGCATCATTCCCTGGTATTGAGGTGGGGCTACTTTTGAAACGAAGGAAATTCCCATTGGACTGATAAACAATTCAGCGACCGTTAGTATAAAATAGGTTCCTAACAGCAAGTATGGAGAAACGCGGTGTGCATCATCTAAAGGAATACCACCGGTGGCAGTGCTGATGGTTGAGAAATTAGGTAACCCGATTGATCCGATGGTCATTACGACAAAGGCTAAAGAAGCAATTCCCATACCAATGGCAATTTTCTTTGGAGTTGAAGGTTCCATGTTTCTGGCACGCAACCATCCAAATAAACCAACAACAATCGGAGTTAAGAACACCACAAAAAATGGATTCATGGATTGGAAAATCTCCGCTGAAAAGCTATAGGTCCCTACTTTTAGTACCGTATAATC
Source organism: Bacteroidetes bacterium GWF2_41_31 (assembly GCA_001769215.1). Lineage (GTDB taxonomy): Bacteria > Bacteroidota > Bacteroidia > Bacteroidales > F082 > UBA6244. The sequence continues at coordinate 8,417 of MEOL01000002.1, read as the reverse complement.
TCTGGCAAAAAAAGTAAGAGTTAATCCATTTTGATGGAATGAGAACCAGAAGAAAATAACAACACCAAATACGGCAAGTAATGCATACATGCGTTGTGCAACTTCTTTGGCTTCCATTTTGATTTCACCTGTAATCTCTATACCTGATGATTTCGATTTTGGATTTGGAAAGTTCTTTTTGTTTTTCAAAAAAATGGTCAACGAAATGGCCATGGCAATAATGGCGATACCAAATGCATAATGGAAACCGGTATTGAATATGTTTAAGTATTCATTTGAAAAAGAAGTGAGGTCAGTGACCGTACTTCCGACGGCTTTGTCGGCATATACCTGATATCTGCCAACTGCTTCCGGCGACATTGCTCCTGAGAGATAGGTATGACATTGTTCTGGTAAGGTAGCATCGTAATGTAGATTGTTTTTTTCCAACCACCAGTTTCTGATACCTACAGCGGCCAATGGGGCAAATATAGCACCTACATTAATAAATGCATAAAAAAGGGAGAAGCCTGAATCTCTTAATTTGTCATATTTTTCGTTGTCGTACATCTGACCAACCAACGCTTGTAAATTTCCCTTGAAAAGTCCATTACCAAAGGCGATAACAAACAGACCCACGATCGTGATAGTAAGGAAAAAGGGTAGACTTGAAACTGGTGTTGGTGTTGGAATGGCCAGTATCAGGTATCCTGCTGCCATCATGATTAAACCAACTAAAATGGTTCCTTTAAAGTTTTGTATTCTATCAGCAATAATACCTCCAACAAGTGCAAGGATATAAATTGAGAAATAAAATGTACCATAAATTATACCAGCGTGTGTTCCAGTCAAGCCAAATTTAGCTTGCAAAAACAGCACTAAAATAGCCATCATGGTGTAAAATCCAAAACGCTCTCCCATGTTGGCAAGTGCGGCAGGAATAAGTCCTTTCGGGTGTCCTTTAAACATAATTAATAGATTAGGTGTAACAATTTTTTTTCCAAGACGGACAAAAATAGGGAAATTTTCGAGTGTACCAAGTTATATTCTTCACTCAATGAAGTTTTCTTCATTACTTAAACAAAAAAAAGCCCCTTCATCTTTGAAGAGGCTTTTTTCAACAATTTAAACTTATAGGGCTACATAATGCCTTGGTCTAGCATCGAATTGGCTACTTTTAAGAAACCGGCAATGTTGGCTCCTTTTACGTAATCCACATTCCCATCGGCTTTGGTGCCATGTTTTACACAGGCTGCATGGATGTTGCGCATGATCTGGTGCAATTTGGCATCCACCTCTTCTGCCGGCCAGGCCAGTTTCATGGCGTTTTGCGACATTTCGAGACCAGAAGTAGCAACACCACCGGCGTTAACTGCTTTTGCGGGTCCAAATAGTATGTTATTCTTCAGAAACAAATGCATGGCTTCAGGAGTCGAAGGCATGTTGGCACCTTCGGCAACACACATACATCCGTTGTTGATGAGTTTCTGAGCATCTTCACCATTTAATTCATTTTGGGTTGCACATGGCAAAGCCACATCCACTTTAACTTCCCATGGACGTTTTCCTTCATTGAAAGTAGCTTCAGGAAATTCTACTGCATAAGGAGCCACGATGTCCTGGTTGGAAGCGCGCAACTCAAGCAAATACTCAATTTTATCGCCACTGATTCCTCTTGGATCATAGATGTATCCGTCAGGACCTGAAATGGTTACCACTTTACCACCCAATTCGGTGACTTTGGTAGCGGCACCCCAGGCTACATTACCAAATCCGGAGATAGCAACGTTTTTACCTTCAAATGTGGTACCTTTGGTAGCCAACATTTCCTGAGCAAAATAAACCGCTCCAAAACCTGTAGCTTCCGGACGAACGAGGCTTCCTCCCCAGTTGGTTCCTTTTCCGGTTAAAATACCGGTATTTTCACGGCGCAGTTTTTTATACATGCCGTACATGTAACCGATTTCTTTACCACCAACGCCAATATCGCCGGCAGGAACATCTGTTTCAGGTCCGATTAATTGCCACAATTCCATCATAAAGGCCTGGCAGAAACGCATGATTTCGCCGTCTGATTTGCCTTTTGGATTGAAATCGGAACCTCCTTTGCCACCGCCCATGGGCAGGGTTGTTAGTGAGTTTTTGAAGATCTGCTCAAAGCCCAGGAATTTCAGGATGCTGAGATTAACACTGGGGTGGAAACGTAAACCACCTTTGTAAGGTCCAATGGCGTTGTTAAACTGGATTCTGTAACCCAGGTTTACATTTACCTTGCCTTTGTCGTCAACCCAGGTAACTTTGAAAGAAAGAATGCGGTCGGGTTCGATAATGCGTTCAATAATCCCTGCAGTTTCAAACTGCGGATTTTCGTTTACCACTTCTTCAATCGATTCAAGCACTTCGCGAACGGCCTGATGGTATTCCACTTCACCTGGATGCTTTTTTTCCAGATCATTCATTATTTTATTAAGATCCATAGCAGTAAAAATTTTACTTTAAAAATCAGTTGTTTTTAACTGTGTTGTTATTTTTTTAACAATGCAAAATTAGAACTAATTTCAATTGGTTCATGTTATTTTTAAAAAAATGTCTTTCTTTTAAACCTGTCTAAATAGGGCTATTTTCAATGGGTTGCGGTATCCTGCAATGATTGCATAACTAAATATTTAGTTGTTTTATCATTTTGTATTAAATCTTTCATTTTCTTTGCAATAATTAACTAATAAGTTAGTTATATTAGAAAGATTTGTAAGGTATGAAACAGTTAACAAAAGCCGAGGAACAGGTGATGCAGGTCTTGTGGGATTTGAAGAAAGCCTATGTTCGCGACATGATCGAACGACTACCCAACCCCAAACCTGCCTACAACACAATCTCTACTATTGTCCGCATACTCGAACGGAAAGGGTTCGTGGGATACGTTGCCTATGGCAAGGCACATGAATATTTTCCTTTGATAGAGAAAATGACCTACCGTAAAACATTTTTTAAAGAAATATTAAAAAATTATTTTGAAAATTCGTACCAATCGCTGGCTTCGTTTTTTACCAGTGAACAAAACCTGTCTCTTAACGAACTTGAGGAAATGAAGGAATTGATTGAATCTGAAATTGAGCGTAAATCAAATCGTTAATATTTTAGCAATGAATCAGTGGGTTACTTATTTTGTTCAATCATCGGTGGTGATGCTCATCGGGTACCTGATTTATAGGTTTGTATATCAAAAGGAAGGATATTTTGCTTTTAACCGGGTATACCTGCTTGTCACGCTTGTGGCTGCAATTTGCCTACCCCTGATACCTATTAATATAGATAGGTTATTCGGAAATATCCCGGCCATGGCCACTGTGCATTATCCGATGAAAACCGTGAATGAAATTCTTTTGGGTGAAGTCACAATTTTTGCCGATGGAAATCAAATAAATGCTTTGTCTTCAATACATTGGATCAATTGGATTTCACTCATTTATATACTTGGCTTGCTGGTTGGATTTCTAAAACTGGCTTTGAGGCTGATCCGGCTGGCTCGTGTTATCACAATGAGTGAAAAGCAGCAACATTCAGGACTTACCTTTGTCATCATGCCTGATGAGAGCCCGATTTTTTCTTTCTTTCATTATGTATTTATCAGCCGTGAAGTACTCAATTCACCCAATGCGAGCCAACAGATCATCGAGCACGAACAGCAACATGCCCTTCAATTGCATTCGCTGGATATGCTTTTCGCTGAGATGGTTACCGTGGTTTTCTGGTTCAATCCGTTTAGTTTTCTTTTGAAAAGCAACATGCGCGAGAACCATGAGTTTATGGCAGATGATGCCGTGTTGACGCTGCATCCCGATGCCGGCTATTACCGGATGTTGTTGATCAACCACTCTTCAATTGTAGAAAATCAATTGCTTACACATAATTTTAGTTATTCACTTTTAAAAAGGAGGTTATTTATGATGAAAAATGTTAAAAATCCCGTAAGGATGGTAGCCAAGCTGCTGTGGATTTTTATTGGATCTGCGTTGGCTTTGGTTGCCTGTTCGGATGCTGCCCACCAGGTTACTCTGCCTGAGAATGTAGTGAAAATTGATATTCCTGAAACTCCTCAGTTACTGGAGGATAGCGTCAATTTGATTTTCGGGTTTAATATGAATGAACGAAAAGCCGACTTCATTGCACGTTTAGGTAATGGACAATCCTGCAAGCTCGAAATCTTCAACAAGAAGAATGAGTTAATTGCCACGTTGTTTGATACCCAAATGGGCCCCGGAAATTACAGAACTGCCTGGGACATCGCCCCCGGACTTGATTATTTCTCTTATGTATTTACTGCCGGTGATAAACGCATGACGGGCAATACTTACACTGATCCGGCAAAAGCCTACAACGCAAAGGAGGATGTTTATACCATGGTCGATTCAATGCCTGAATATCCTGGTGGAATGAATGCTATGATGAGTTTCTTGTCGTCAAATATCACTTATCCTCAGCAGGCTAAAAACGACACCATTTCGGGTCGCGTGTTTATCAATTTTATTATTGAAAAGGACGGATCGGTAACAAATGTGAAGGTTTTGCGTGGAATCGGCAGTGGATGTGACGAGGAGGCCGTTCGGGTGATTAGCTCAATGCCCAAATGGAAACCGGGAATGCAAAACGGTGAAGCCGTTAGGGTTAGCTACAATATTCCCATAAAATTTGCACTACACTAGTGTGATTTTTTTTGCCTTAATTAACTAAAATATTAGTTGATAAACCCCGGATGGAAAACACTATTCGGGGTTTTCTATTCTTGTTCCATCGCGATAATAAACGGTGTTTTCTAAATCTCCGTTTTCATCAAACCAGCGTTCGACTCCTTCCTTCAGGTTGTTCACATAGGGAATTTCCCTTTTTAATTTTCCATTTGGCCACCAGGCTTTTTGCATTCCGGTACCTTTAACATAATTCCCAACGCCAATGATGCTGCCCAATACATCATAATACGTCCATTGGCCGTTGAACAACCCCATGTCGTATTGTCCTTTTATTTTATAGGTGCCATCATCATACCAAATAGCGAAGCTGCCATTCAGGGTGTCGCGGAGGTAGTTTTCTTCTGAAATCAATCGTCCCTTTTCATTGTAAGTAAGCGCTTTTCCTTCCAGGTTTCCGAGCACATAAATAGTTGTTGTTTCAACCATTCCATTGGAATACCAGCGAATCATGGGGCCATTAAGTTCATTGTTAAGGTAGGTGACTTCCTGTTCTTTGTTTCCATTTTCAAAATACCAGGTTGCTGTGCCATTCAGCATTTCACCCTTGTATTCGAGAATAGAACGGGTGTTGCCATTTTCCCAATAGTTTTTTTTTAACTCCGGGCCACAACCAATAAAAAACAGAGTCATTAACGCAACCGGGAAAAGTTGGCTGATGGTTTTCATTCTTCCAAATTGTTTGAAGGAGTAACGATGGAATCTTGAACTTTATACTGATTTAAGTTCTTGTATTGTAATAAATTCCAGAAGGTATTTTCAAAAGAGTTCTGATATTGGCGTTTGAAGTGATAGGTGGACTGTAACATATTCATGGGGTTGCTTTCGAGACAATCATAAAATTGATCGCCAAACAAAAACAGGTTATTCATGAAATAATATGTAAGGTCGAAACCCAGGTAAGCATAGGTATCTGGCTCAGTACTATACCTTTGACGGAATTCCCAAATAAAATGTTGGATTTCGGGTAATTCGTAATCCGTGTAACCGGACGAAAAATAAGTAAGGTTCAGGTTACTTAATTGAGTATTATTTAAATCGCTAAGTCGCTCCCATGTAGGCACACCAAAAAGTTTTATATTTAAAGTATCGCGGATTTCATTCAGCTGGTTCAACACATCCAGGACAAACGATTTTTTATTTCCATACAGGACAACCACATTTTGCCGCAACATGGAAGCATTATGAAGCAAAGGTGCCAGGTTATCACTTTGATATTCCACACGAGTCAGGCTGTTTTGCAAGGTGGTGCTGTCTGAAAGCAATTGTTCGAGCAAGTCAGGATAAATGTTTTGACCTTCAAGTTTAAAAACAGGTGGTGTTTGACCGGGTGAAAAATGGCCTTTGTTCTGGGCTATTCGCACGGCCAGATTGTATAAATCGGTGTTGCTTACCCGGTAAGTGTCGGGGATAGACGTCCGCAGTGCATTGATCATGTTTTGAACCTGAACAGCCTCTTCGTATGCATTTTGTGTAATGAAAAAAACTTTGGCACCGGGATAAGCAGTGTGCAGGTAGTTTGCCAGCTGCTCGTTCTGAAAGGCTATTCCGGGCTTCACTTTGATGGCTGTTTTATAGTTTTGTGCTGTTTCTTCCCTAAACGTCAGTGGATTCACGATAGGAATATTAAAATTTCCTGCAAATAGCGCCACCTGTTGAAAACACTCGGGAAACAAGGGCCCGATAATCAAGTCCATTTCGCGAAGTTCGGGGTGTTTCAACACTTTTGTGGCTTTCGACAGGCTTTGATCCACATCGTAAACGAACAACTCAACCTGAAGTCCTTGTTTTTTTAATGAATCCAAAGCGATTAAAGCACCTTCGTAAAATCCAATAAACCGGAACGGCTTAAAACTGGTTTGCTGCTCTTGCAGAAAACGGTTGACGTTCAAGCTGTCCATATCTTCCAAATAAAGAGGCAACATCAAGGCTAACTTAAAAACGTGGTTGAAATGAGGTTGGTTTTTTAAGCAAACAATGGATTTCTCGGGCGAAAATGGTATGTCGATTTCGTCCTGTTTATCTGGTATTGGTCTGGGTTCAATTGGTTGGTAAGTATAAAGCAATGCAGATTCGCCTACGGGGATTCTCACGATTTGGCCCGAATAAACCCATCTGTCCAATGCGGGATTTGCTTCTTCGAGTTCTTTCTTGTCAACCTGATACAAGCTGGCAATATTTTTTAACTTGGTTTTTGAAGTTACCCGGTGCTCGATAAATTGCCTATTTATTTTTTTTTTTGGTATGTTGATAGTCTGACCTATTAAAATATTGGGGGTAAGTCCCTTGTTTACCGCCAGTATTTCACTGACCGTTACACCATACTCTCTACCAATTCCGTAGAGAGTTTCTTTCTTTTTTACGACATGTTTAACGATGTCAGGCTCCTGCTTTTTTGCAGTATCGGTGGGAGGCGATTTTTTTTCCTCCTCTTGCAAGGCAGTGAGATTTGGTGTCTCGATTTGAGGTTGTTCCAGGTTGGGTTCATGTGTTGCCAATTTGGTTTTGTCAGGCACACGCAGTCTGTCACCCTTTATCACGGTGTTTCCCAAGCCTGGGTTGGCGGCTTTTAGCACATCAATGGGGATATCGTATTTATCGGCGATGCTTTGTGTGGTCTCACCCACGATGGTGACATGCCGGTAATCGGCAATAACCGGAATACCGGGGTCAAAAGTAACGAATTCAGAACCGGTGTTTTTGGCAGGGGGAGCAGGCTTTTGTGTTGTATTTTTAGCCGTTGGCGTTTCAGTTTGTTTTTGCCGCACAGGTTGATTGGAGGCCACAGCAGGCTCCTGTTTTTTTTCAGGCCGTTTCACGGGTATTGGAATCGTGTATGGAGGAGTGGTCACAACATTGTTTTGCGCATTGGTTTTGCCGTCTAAAACATTAAACGATTCTTCAACGGGCACCTTAACATATTCACCTTCGCGTAAAGGGTCGTGAAGGGTTGGATTGGCTTTGCGTATGTATTCCACCGGGATTACGTAGATGGTAGCGATGTGCTTCAAAGTTTCATTGGCGGAGGCAATGTGGTAAAAAAATTCGTAGTTCGTTGTTTTTACCTCGGTATTCAGTTGTGTTTCTTTGTTCACCGTCGGTATAAGCAATTGCTGTCCGATGTTGAGCCCGTTTTTCGCGGATGGGTTTTCAAAATAAATTTCATCAACAGTTACATGGTACGCTTTGGCAATGGAATAAACCGTTTGGCCCTTGTCCACCTGATGCAGGTAATAATTGTGGCCATTTCTACTTTCTAAGGTTTCGGATGTTTTAACAGAAACCGATTGAGCAGAAGCAGTTAGAAAAAATAGAGTGAATATAAAAACGAGCTGTCGGCTATTAATAATCATGGTTAACTTTTGATGTGTCTTTAATCTTCAAATCAAAAATAGTAAACTACTTGGTACAAGACGTTAAATTGAGGAAAATATTATAGAATTGTTGAAAAGTTGGGAAAGCATGAAGTCAGAAGTCTGGAGAAAGAAGTCCGGAGAAAGAAGTCCGGAGTTCGGAAATGCCTGCCTGCCGCCTGCCTGCCGGTCAATGTCAATTAGTTAAGGAAAATAACCAGCCAATTACTTTGTAATTAGCTGGTTATTATGTATATTTGAACATGTTTAATAAAAAGTATACACAATGACAAAGCTAAAAGAATTATCCAAGGACCAGGAAAAAATTGAAAAATCATGC
>MEOL01000001.1 GCA_001769215.1 Bacteroidetes bacterium GWF2_41_31 | reverse complement strand
AAGTGTATATTAACTAATATCCTGTACTTTACATCTGATGACCCTTTTCTGAGGTTTTTTGTGTCACCGAATATTTTTGTCATCGAACCTGTCCGACTGAGGCGTGATTGATCGAATTAATCGATACACTGGTAATTATGTTTGTATAGATGTGGTGAAGCGTGGGGCGTGGGGCATGGAGTTCCTAAAATTATTAAAGTATCTTTTGCTCCTTGCTCCCTTCACAGCTTCGCCTTCTAAGTCCCATATTAAAGTTGTAAGGAACTAAGGATCAGGTTAGTGATCCAGACTGACTTTTTTAGGAATCAGTCGGTATTTTTCCACACGGGCAGGAGTTTTTCCTGGTTGATGTGTGGGTATTGCAGGTTGAATTCGGCTGTGGTGAACACAGCGTATCCTATTTTCCGGGAGATGATCTTTTGGGCCTTGGCCACGAGGGTCTCCAGGTAGTTGAGGTCGATATCTTCGCCTACGATGATCATATTGAGGTCGGGGCTGTCGATGCCCCGGGCCAGGTCACCGATGAGGTATACTTCTTTGGGGTGGCCGAGGTGGGTGATGACGCTATCGACGATTTCGTCCATGCCCACATATTTACGCACCAGCCGGTGGATGTCGCTATAAAGAGGGTGCCGGGTATTGGCTTTGAACACTTTTTTCATGCCATCGGTGCTGCTGGTGAGCAGACCGGCTTCCTCGAAGCGGTTGAGCTCGGGACGGACGGAGTTGGTACTTTCGCCAAATTCAGAAGCCAGTCCACGCAGGTAGCCGGTGCTGGTGGAGTTCAGGAAGAACTTCAGCATGAGCTTTATGCGGGTCTTGGAGGTGATGAGGGCTTCGATCATTTGGTAACAGTGTTGGGGTTTAATCCGGTGACGAAATTTAGTGAGTAATGTAGTTGTCTAGTGAGTAGCAAATGTACTCATGATTTTGGAATGTGCAAGGATTTTGTAAAATATTTTTGTTAAGTTTTGGTTAAGGTGTAAATCATCCCTGTCTGCTGTTGGGGGTTGTTAAGTACAACAACATCCTCTACCGCTAGTGCTATGGTTTACAGATCCTCTGAGATGCATACTCCGCTGCTTGCATCGAATAAAGAGATTTCGTTTGTTGAAACCTCGTTAGAATGCAGCAAGGGTTTCATTCGGTGAAGAGTTCGGTTGCTTCGTTAATGAGGAGGTTTTTGAATAGACTCTAATCATTCCCCGAATTCCGAAAACATTTGGGATTCAGGGTCGTTACCGATTACTCTTCAATTCATTCCAGACGGTTCGTTTTGTGTTGGATGTTCTATGTCTATCATAAGTAATGATATTTACATGAAACAATTTCAATTGAAGTATCTGTAATTTTATATAGCAATCTATGTTCATGATCTATCCTCCTGGACCAACATCCTTTAAATTGATGTTTTAATGGTTCAGGTTTACCAATCCCATCAAAAGGATTCCTTCTCGCATCTTCTATCAATTCTGTAATTCTCCTGTATGTTTTCTTTGAAATTTGACTCCACTCATTGAAATCATTAAAAGAATTGCCTACAAAAACGACATCCCTCATTCTATTTACAGCCTTTTAGAGGTGTACTCTTCAAACTCCTGCCCTTTGAAACTTTTCGTAGGTTCAGCCGCCATGTTTTCAAGAATGTGATCCTCATTTGCCTTAGACCTGGCAAGATACTCGGTTTCATCCCATTCTTCGCTTATTCGAATGACGATATCCTTTTCTGCAAAGAGCTTTTTTATGGCTTCAATAAAGGTGATGTCAATTTCATTTGCTTTCATTTTATATTGCGCTTCCATGGTAAAAATATAGTTTATACAAAGTTAGGAAATTTGGTTGAGAAATGATTGGCGTTGCACATTTTTTTGAAACTGTTCCGTCTTCGGGGAAATGGAATCCCGCACGAACGGGACAGGTAAGGCATTTTTTGTGACATCTTTAGTGACATTTTTTGTGACATCTTTTGTGACAGTGGTAGAAATTTTTTGAGATCTATAACTTGAACACTTTCCCCGAACCTTCTTCCACCATATTTCTCATATCCACTATCAATTTTGAGTGTTGCGTAATAAATTCAATATCAAAATCCTTATGATTAGTGGTAAGTACAACAACATCCTCTTCCGCTAGTGCAATGGTTTACATATCCTCTAAGTTGCATACTCCGCTGCTTGCATCGAATAAAGAGATTTCGTTTGTTGAAACCTCGTCAGATTGACGTGAGGGTTTCATTCGGTGAAAAGTTCGGTTGCTTCGTTGATGAGGCGGTTTTTGATTTCATCTGTTTATTGTTTGTTAATTAGCTATTTCCCAGTGTCCGCCTTTGGCGTGGCCGATGCGTTTGATAATTCCTAATTCCTTTAGTTTGGCAATATTATCTTGTGTTTTACGATGTGAAATTCCAACTTCTATTGCTAGTTCACGTGCAGTGATTTGTTGATTAGCGCCAATTAATTCGACTATTTTTTTCTGATTAGCTGTAAGTTTTTCTACGACCTTTTCTACGACCTTTTCTACGACCTTTTCTACGACCTTTTCTACGACCCTGTCGGTTGCTGATGCGGGAGTGGTTTTATGCAAAGTAACCATTAAGCCATTACCCAGCTCGTCGAACATCGGCAGGGGTTTTCCCGCATTGAGAAAGCCTTGATTGATTTTGTCAATGCCTCTTCCCCAAGCTTCAATATAACCTGCCTTAAAGAAAATATCGGCAATGTGTCGATTTTTGGGAATTTGAAGTCAGGTTTATTCACTAGAGAGCGTTGGTTCACGGTGGATTATGCTGGTTTCTTTTGTTTGTTGTTTTGTGTTTGATGTTTTTACTAATTACGACTTAAGCTTCTTCACTGGAGACAGTTCGTTTAACATAATCACTTTATTTTTCCAGTATTTCCCAGTGGCCGCCTTTTGCGGGGCCGATGCGTTTGATTTTGCCGCTCTTTTTCAAAATACTTATATTTTTTTCTACTCCACGTCTTGATAATCCAGTTTGTTTTGCCAACTCTTTTTGTGTAATATTCGGATCGTTTTTAATTAAAGTAACTATTTTCTCCACACTTTTCTCCACACTTTTCTCCACACTTTTCTCCACACTTTTCTCCGAACTTTTCTCCGAACTTTTCTCCGAACTTTTGAATAATGTAAGCTGTAAACCACCAGCCAATTCTTCAAAATGTGGTTCAGGATGCCCGGCATTTAAAAAGCCATCAATGATTTTGCGAATACCTCTACCCCATGCCTCGATATAGCCCGCTTTAAAGAAAATATCGGCCAAAATCTTATTTCTTGGATAGGATGGGTGCCTGTGCTTAAGTCGATCAAGGGGCAATTCATCTGGTAATTTTCCAGGATTCCAAAGAATAATTTCATCATCATATACACTCAACTGAATGTGAACGCTAGTGTAATCTTTATGAATGATGGAATTAAGAATAGCCTCCCTCAACGCATCTTCGGGATATTCAAGATCTTCAATACGTTGCAGACCTTCATATCTGATAGGTGAAATCAAGTACTTTGCACGGAGGGTTTCGATGACTCTATCGGGCATTTCAAAAATATTGCCTTCTATTACATCCTGAAATCTAAGATCGTGATCACTATCTCCAAAACGGCCAATTCTGAAACTTACCGAACTGAAAAATCGGAGAGGGTCTTTGCCGAAAAGCAATAATGCTGCATTTTTAAGCTCACCCTTATCGTTAATGAGTTTTAAGTTAAAGAGGATATTTTGCAGGTCATCAGTATCTGATTCGGGTGTTAATCGGTTTGCATTTATGGCTTTTCGAAGAAATTTCCTGACTACCTTTGTGTCAATATCATCAATACTGGCTCCCTGCACCGATAAATCATCGAATGTGCGTCCCATTTTTTTCAGGATAAACTCCTGAAGCGCTGCACCTTTCAGCTCTTGTGTGGTACTGCCGCTTCTCACATAATACATACCTTTAAGAGAGATCGGAACAGTATTTGGCTGAGCTTTTATTTCGAGGTATTCCAGGATGCCATCTTTATGCAAAAGCGCCTCCACATATATACCCAGCGCATGTATGGTTTTATTGGGGATATCCTCAAGTAACTTTTTGCAATCATTTATTCCTGCAACACTGCCATCGTCCATCACACCGATAAATAAACTACCACCCCGGCTATTTGCAAAAGCACAAATATGCCGGAGATATTCATCTTTCCAGATGCGTTTAAACTCGGTATTTTGAGATTCTTTCATTATGAAACTGGTAGTGTTTTGGAACGCTGATTACCACAGTACGCCACAGTACGGTCGTTACTCCCTACTGGGTAAACTTCGCTAAGTGGCAGGCGTAGATTGAGCGGATTTTCACTGAGTTTTTTCGTGATTGATGGGTTTTTGGTTCAGGTTGTTAAGAGTTCAGAGTTCAGGTTGTTAAGGGTTTAGAGTTTTCGAACAATCAGAACAATCAGAACTATCAGAACTATCAGAACCATAAGCTAAGCTTTATTTTTTCTTACAACTCCTTCCTCCAAAACATACTCCTCCCCACTTTCGGAGCAGGTGGCTTTGCCTTCTACAAAATGCAGGCGTTGGCCATATTCGCTCATCCAGCCGATGCGACGGGCGGGATTGCCAACGACAAGGGCGTAGTCGGGGACGGTTTTGGTGACGACGGCACCGGCGCCGATGAAGGCAAACCTGCCAATATCGTGGCCGCAGACGATGGTGGCGTTGGCTCCGATGGAGGCTCCATGCTTTACCAGGGTTCGTGCATATTCGCTTTTGCGGTTTACGGCCGAGCGGGGGTTGGTCACATTGGTAAAGACCATCGAAGGCCCTAAAAAGACATCATCCTCGCAGATCACACCGGTGTAGATGCTGACGTTGTTCTGCACTTTTACGTTACGGCCGAGAACAACCTGTGGGCTTACGACTACATTTTGGCCTATGTTGCAGTTTTCGCCTAAAATACTGTTGGACATGATGTGAGAGAAGTGCCAGATTTTTGTTCCGGGGCCTATTCGGCAACCTTCATCAATAATCGCAGATTCGTGGGCGAAATACTCTTTACAATGCATCTATTATTTATTTCTATAGTTTAAAAATATTTTCTCCTTTTTCTTTCACCATATTTCTTAGGTCCACCACCAACCTGGCACGCTCTTGTATAAACTCCACATCAAAATCCTTATGGTTGGTCGTCAACACCACGCAATCGGCTTCTTTCAAAGCCTTTTCAGTTAATTCAACAGAATTAAATAATCTTCCCTCATTGGTTTTCACCTTTGCTATGTAGGGATCATGGTAGGTGACCATTCCCCCCTTGTGAGTGGTAATATCCATTATTTCCAATGCGGGGCTTTCCCGTTCATCGTTGATATTGGGTTTATATGCTACTCCTAAAAACAGGATGTTACTTCCTTTCACCGCTTTTTTCTGGCTGTTGAGTGCCGTGGCGATCTTTATGTACATATACTGAGGCATCCTCATATTGATATGTCCGGCGGCATGGATCATGCTGAGCTCGAAGTCGTATTTTTTGGCGATGTGCTCCAGGTAAAACGGGTCGAGGGGGATGCAGTGGCCGCCGATGCCGGGACCGGGATAGAAGGCCTGGAAACCAAAAGGTTTGGTCCTGGCGGCTTCGATGACCTCCCAGATGTTGATGTCCATCTTGCCTGCCAGCAGGGCCAGCTCGTTGATGAGGCTGATGTTGATGAGGCGGTAGGTGTTCTCCAGGATTTTAACCATCTCGGAAACCCGTGGGGAGCTTACCTTGTAGATGCTGTCGATGGCCTTGAGGTAGAGGGCCTCTCCTATTTCAACGCCATCTTCACTCATGGCACCCAGTACCTTAGGGGTGTTGCGGGTGTGGAATTGTTTGTTGCCGGGGTCGACGCGCTCGGGGGAGTAAGCGAGCCAGAAATCTGTTCCCTGCTTCAGTCCACTTTCTCGTTCGATGATGGGCAGCATAAAATCCTCGGTGGTGGTGGGATAGGTGGTGCTTTCAAGACTGATGAAGGTTCCAGCTTTCATGTTCTGTCCGATGTCCAGGCAGGCGGATTCGATGTAACTCATGTCGGGTTTGCGGAACTTATCCAACGGTGTGGGCACGGCGATGATGAGGGCGTCGCATTCTTTCATGCGGGAGGCGTCGGTGGTGGCTTCGAGTTTTAACTTATCCACTACCACTTCGCGCAGGACGGCATCACGGATGTCGCCAATGTAATTGGTGCCGTGGTTGATCATATCGGCTTTTTCCCGACTTTTCTCGAAGCCTATTACTTTGATGCCTGCTTCGGCGAAGTTGACGGCGAGGGGGAGGCCTACGTAGCCGAGGCCGATGATACCGATGATTTCGGAGTTGGATTTTATTTTTTCAAGGATGGTTTCTTTGTTGGTCATTGGGGGTCACTTATTATCAATATGGATTTTATTCATTAATTTGATCGAATAGGGCGGCATTTTATCATCGGATTTAACTGATTTAACGGATGGGAGACATTCCTGTTCGAGGATTGAAAGGATTGGCCTTCGCTATGCTTCAGGCTATTTTTTGTCATCGAATTGGGCAAATGGGGCGTTAAGTTATCATCGGATTTAACTGATTGAGCGGATGGGCGGCATTTTTGTTCGCGGATTATGCTTTTCGCTTGCGAAAAGCCTCCGTTTAATCCGGTTAATCCGATGATGATTTTCCCAGCAACTCATCTGATGATTTCATTTTTTATCATCGTATTTAACTCATAACTGGGATTATTCTTTTCGCCTGCGAAAAGTTTCCGTTTAATCCGCTTAATCCGATGAGGACATTTTTAGTCAACTTATTAGGCGATTTATTTCTTATCGCCTGTACAATCTTTTACTTTCAAGACTTTCGGCACCAAAGTTTATTACAAGTCCAATTTTAAATCCTGTTGCCTTTAAGTAATTAATTACTTGGGCTTCGTCAATTCCTGTTATTTCTTTTTGGGCTTTGGTTTCAACAATGATTTTATCATAACAGATAAAATCTGATTCGTAATATTTTGATAATGTATGGTCCTTGTACTTAATCTCTAGTTTTTCCTCTCGCGTAAATCGAATGTTCCTTCTTTCAAATTCTATTGCTAAGGCTTCCTGATAAACCCCCGATAGCTATCGGGGTCTAAAAATCCACTTCCTAGTATACTGTGTACTTCCATCGCTGCTCCTATAATGGCATAAGTTTCTTGCTCATATAGTAAACTCATTTGCGCTGAGGTTTTTAGTTAATCGGATCTTTTATAGTTTTAACTGCTTTTCGTTGGTGGAATGTTTCCGTGTAATCCGCGTAATTCGATGATCACTTTCCCTTCAGCTTATTTGATGATTCTTTTTGTCATCGAATTGGGCGTCAGGTTATCATTGGAATAAAGTTTGCATTATTACTTTTTCGAAGTTATTTTGCGCGTGGTTCTTATTTTTTTGATGCTTGAGTGTGAGTGCAGTATTCGTAACACTTCTATGGCATCAGAAGTAATTCTATAAATAATCAGGTAAGAACCTAAAATAATATTTCGGTATCTTTTGTCTTTAGTAGGCAGGTGGCGACATTCAACGTGGAGAAGGTACATTTGATCGAGACTCCATATTCTGCTGTAGATATCTGCAATCAGGCTCTTTGCTGCAATGGCTCCGAACACCTCTTCACCATAGGTATAGAGACCAATAATATCCAGATCGAATTGTGCGGATACTTTTACTTCTTTTCTCTTGAAGTCAACCATAACTCGAAGTTTTCCATAGACTTCTGAACACTATGAAAGGGGCCTTTTTCAGCTTTTTTAATTCCTGCAACAAACTCCTTATCACTCAGGGTTTTCCCTGGTAAGATCCAGTTTTGGTTGTGTTCAATATGCTCCTTTACTTTGGTCATTTTATGTAATAAGTAAAATATTTACTGCAAATTTAGTTAATTGTTATTGTTTATGCAACTGGCAGGGCGGAATGTTTTTAATGACTTTTGTGGTGCTCAGGCTTTTTTTGTCATCCCTGATACACCACAATACGGTCGCTCCTCCCTATTGGGTAAACTTAGCTACATGGGAGGCGAATTTCGCTCTCGATAGCTATCGGGATAATCTAATTGGCACCCCATGTTAATTCGCGGATTATAGCCCTCCCCCTCGGGGAGGGTTGGGTGGGGTTGATTGTCCACGATATTTTTGTCCACGAAGGGGTTACCTTAGTGAGCATATTGCGAACGAGGAGGTTGTTTTAGTTGTTTAGTGTTTAGTTGTTTAGTGTTTTTATCGTTGTATTAATCAATCCTGTCTATCACTAAATCCTGCAATCCTGCACAGACAGTGTCTTACCTTTTAAAAATCGTTTTTCGTCAATCCTGATTGCCTGTCAATTGAGCTAAAGGTGCCTATTGGTATTTCCTTTTTTGGGTGAGGGACAATAACGATCAGTTTATTTTTGGTGTATTTGCAATGGCTGCCTTTTTGTGAGACAAATATAAAACCATTCCTGACAAGGATTTTAATTATATGACTTGATG